>NZ_JACHZG010000001.1:3182624-3819149 GCF_014193425.1 Microlunatus antarcticus
GGCGAGCGCCGCGCCCTTGAGGACCGTGCGTCGCGTCGTCGTCGGGGTGGTCAGGCCGGCGGGCTCGTTCGTCGGGCTGGGCCCGACCGGGGTGAGGGGGGTGGTCACGAGGGGTGAGTCTGCGCTCGCGGGGTGAACACGGGAGGACCGCCAGGCGAAGACTCGCCGACGGATAGCCCGACGATGCACCCCGACGGGCAGGCGCCGGGGAGCCGACGCCAGACTCGCGGACCGGCTTGCGGCCCCGCGACCGTCCGTCCGCCTAGCGTGCAGCGGTGAGCCCCCTCGACCGCTACAACGGTGACGTCCTCAGCGCGGGCTGGAACGCGCCCCGCAAGCCGGTCAGCACGCCCATGACCCTCGAGCGCGACCTGGTGGTCGAGGACGCGACGACCGGCTTCTGCGGCGCGGTCCAGCGGTGGGAGAACGGTCTGGTCCTGCTCGAGGACCGGCGCGGCAAGGTGCGCGCGTTCGAGCTCGGAGCGGGATTCCTCGTAGACGGGAAGCCGGTCACGCTGCAGGCCCCCGTACGCGCCAGCGCGAAGCGGGCGACGAGGACCGCGTCCGGTTCGGTCGCGACGCCGGGCGGCGAGACGGCGAAGGTCGCGCTGCCCAGCCGGATCTACGTCGAGGGCCGGCACGACGCCGAGCTCGTCGAACGCATCTGGGGCGACGACCTCCGCCACGTGGGCGTCGTGGTCGAGTTCCTGGGCGGGATCGACGACCTCGCGGCCGTGGTCGCCGAGTTCGCGCCCGGCCCCGGTCGGCGCCTCGGGGTGCTCGCGGACCACCTCGTGCCCGGGAGCAAGGAGACGCGGATCGCCCAGGCCGTCGAGCGGGGCAAGCACGGGAAGTTCGTCCGCGTGCTCGGCCACCCGTACGTCGACGTCTGGCAGGCGGTCAAGCCGGAGCGCGTCGGGCTCAAGCGCTGGCCCGACATCCCTCGCGACGTCGAGTGGAAGGCCGGCATCTGCGAGGTGCTCAAGCTCCCCCACGCCGACCAGGCCGACATCGCGCGCGCGTGGCAGGCGATCCTCGGCCGGGTGCGTTCGTGGAACGACATCGAGCGGCCCCTCCTCACCTGCGTCGAGGAGCTCATCGACTTCGTCACCGCCGACCACATCCCGACCGACACCTGAGCCGGGCTATTCGTCGGGGCTGAGTATCACCTGAAGATCTGGGCGCGGGGAAGTTCTCCACGCCTCACGCGGCGCCGCACCGGTCCTGCCAGGGTGTGAGGCGCCGGTTCCCCCTAAGAACCGGCCTTCCTCCGTCCCGGGTGCCCCCCACCCGGGACGGAATCCCCCGCGCGACCGGGACCGACCCCGATGAGCCCGCGCCCCGTCGCGGGTCGGTCCCGGTCAGCGCGGCGGGAGGAGCCTCGCTCAGGCCGAGAGCGCGAGGGCGACCGCTGGGACGACGGCCAGCACCGCGAAGGTCGTCCGTACGCGGTCGGCCCGCAGCAGAGCACGGACGAGGTCGGGCTCCGGCCCGCGCCGGCCCAGCCGTCCGTGCAGCGGTGCGGCCCGGAACGCGGTCGTCGCCAGGGCGACCGCGCTCGACAGGGCGGCGGCCCAGGCCAGGAACGAGGTCGGGTGCGTCACGACGGCACCGACCGCGCTCACGACGACGACGCCGTACACGAGGCCCACCAGCGGGACGATGCCGCGGGAGTGGAGGTCGTGGGCCCGGGCGAAGCCGGGCCCGTCGACGCGGGCCAGCGCCGGGTAGACGAGCGCCGTGACGGTCAGCTGGAAGCCGGCGTGGAGCGCCGTCGCCACGACGAGCGCGACCGACCAGAAGGGCACGCCCCATCATCGGGCCGGCGTGCGCAGACGCCCGACGCACGCGTCCGGACGGAATGCCCGGCCGTCCCGACCGGTTGGGCACCACGTGACTCCCGACGCGACGACCGACCTCCCGACCGCCGAGCCGACCTCCCGCACCGCCCTCGTGGTGGGCGCGAGCGGTATCACCGGGTCCGCTCTGGTGGACCAGCTGCTCGCCGAGGACTGGGAGGTGCTGGCCCTGTCGCGCGGCGGCTCGACGCGCGACGGCGTGGGCAGCGTGGCCGCCGACCTGCGCGACCCGGAGAGCCTGCGGACGGCGCTGGCCGACGTCCGCCCGACGCACGTCTTCTTCACCGCCTGGCAGCGCCAGGAGACCGAGGCCGAGAACATCGCCGTCAACGGCGGGATGGTCCGCGACCTGCTCGCCGCGCTCGGGCACGCGCCGCTGCAGCACGTCGCGCTGGTGACCGGGCTCAAGCACTACCTCGGCCCGTTCGAGGCGTACGCGCAGGGCAAGGTCCCCGAGACCCCCTTCCACGAGGAGGAGCCCCGGCTGGAGACCCCGAACTTCTACTACGCGCAGGAGGACGAGCTCTTCGCCGCCGCCGCGCGGCAGGGCTTCACCTGGTCGGTGCACCGCTCCCACACGGTGATCGGGCACGCTGTCGGCAACGCGATGAACATGGGTCTGACGCTCGCCGTCGCGGCGACGCTGTCCAACGAGCTCGACCTGCCGTTCGCCTTCCCCGGCAGCGAGGCGCAGTGGAACAGCCTCACGGACATGACCGACGCGGGCCTGCTGGCCGAGCAGATGGTGTGGGCCTCGACCGACCCGGCCGGCGCGGACGAGGCGTTCAACATCGTGAACGGCGACGTCTTCCGGTGGCGCTGGCTGTGGCCGCGCCTCGCCGCGTACCTCGGCGTCGACCCCGCCCGCGTGGTCGGCCCCGACGGCGACCCGCGGCCGCTGGAGCAGCAGCTGACCGAGCACGAGGGCGCCTGGCCCGCGATCGCCGAGAAGTACGGCCTCGTCGAGACCGACATCTCCCGGCTGGCCTCCTGGTGGCACACCGACGCCGACCTCGGCCGGCCGATGGAGGTCGTCACGGACATGAGCAAGAGCCGCGAGGCCGGGTTCCTCGGCTACCGGCGGACGGAACGTTCCTTCACCGACCTCTTCGACCGCTACCGCGCGGAGAAGCTGATCCCCACCCCCTGACTCCCACGGGGCTCCTGACCCCGGGCTCCTGACCCCGACGAACCGCTGACTCCCGACCCTCTCGGACCCCACATCCGTGGCGGGAGTCAGCGGTTTCTCGCGATCGGGCCGGGATCCGCGCCAGCCCGGCGCGGGTGCTGATCGTAGGCGGCGGTCGGGCAGACTCGGCCCCATGAAGGCTGTCGTCGTCCACGGCGCGGGAGACCTCCGCGTCGACGAGGTCGACGAGGTCGAGCCCGGGCCGGACGAGGTCGTCGTCGACGTCGAGTGGGGCGGGATCTGCGGCTCCGACCTGTCGTACTTCCGCCACGGCGCGACGGGAACCGCCGTCCTCACCGAACCCCTCGTCCTCGGCCACGAGGTCGCCGGCCGGGTGGGACGCCTCGGCCCGGGCGTCCGCGACGTCGAGGTCGGGCAGCCGACGACCGTCCACCCGGCGACCCTCGTCGGCGATCCGGCGCTGCCCGAGCGGCTGGCCGGCCGGACGAACCTGCACCCGTACGTCCGCTACCTCGGCTCGGCCGCGTTCGTCCCGCACACGCACGGCGGGTTCGTGCAGCACCTCGTGGTCCGCGTCGACCAGCTGCGGGTGCTGCCCGACGGCGTCGACACCAAGCGGGGTGCGCTGGCCGAGCCGCTCGGCGTGGCGATGCACGCCGTCCGCCGCGCCGGCGACGTGCGCAGCCGCGACGTCCTCGTGAACGGGGCCGGCCCGATCGGCGCGCTCGTGGTCGCCGCGGCGAAGGAGGCCGGGGCGCGCACGGTGACGGTCGCCGACGTGGACGCCGCCGCGCTGCGGGTCGCGCGGACGATGGGCGCCGACGTCACGGTGGACGTCCGCACCGCGTCGTTGCCGGAGGACGTGGAGCTGGTCTTCGAGGCCTCCGGGGCCACCGGCGCGCTCGGCGGGGTGCTGCACGCGGTGGCGCGGGGCGGCACGCTCGTCCAGGTCGGCAACCTGCCCGGCACGCCCTCCCCCGCTGCGCTCGGCGACCTGGTCACCCGCGAGATCACCTGGGTCGGCTCCTACCGGTTCGTCGACGAGATCACCGACGCCGTCGCCGCCATGGCGGCCGGCCTGGACGTGACGCCGCTGATGACCCACACGTTCGGGATCGACGACGCGCTCGAGGCGATGCAGGTCGCCGCCGACCGGAGCACGGGCAGCAGCAAGGTCATGCTCCGGCTGTCGTGACCCTCCCGGGGCCGCGGACGCACGCGCCGACGAGGGCGACCAAGGCCGCGAGGTAGCAGACCCCGGTCAGCGACGTGAGGTCTGCGCCGAGACCGACCAGGGGCGCCCCGACGGCCTGGCCCGCGGCGATCATGAAGAAGGTTAGCCCGACCCCGCGGGCCGGCCGGCTGGGGTAGGTCCGCGTGGCCCAGACCAGCAGCACGCCGCTGAGCGCGATGTACGCGCCCCCGAACACGGCTCCGGCGAGCAGCGCGGCGGCCGGCACACCCGCCCCCGCTGCCAGCCCGGCCGTGCCGGCCGCCAGCAGCATCATGAGCGCGACCCACGTGGTCCGGACGCCGAACCGGTCCACGACGGGGCCGGCGAGCGCGCCGGCGATCCCGGCGCCGCCGATCACCGTCCAGACGGCCGGGGCCAGCCACTCGCCACCCCCGCCGGCCCGGACGACGTCCTGGCCGAAGGTCCACACCGCGATGCTGGCGAGCCCCAGCGCGAACGCTGCGAGCGCCAGCCGGACGGCGCCGGGTACGCGCAGCCCCGTCGTGCCGCCGCTGTCCGCCTCCGCCCGCCCGCCGGCGGGGACCGCCCGGGCCACCCAGATCGTGACGAGGGCGGTCAGCACGGCGAAGAGCGCCCACGCGAGCCGCCACCGGTCGAACAGCAGCAGCGCCACGGGGCCGGACACCAGCACCCCGATCCCGGTGCCGGCGTTGACCACGGTCTGCGCGGTGTCGCGCGCCCGTTCCGCCACCCACCGGGCCACCGCGGCGGCCAGCGGCGGCGAGGCGATCCCGGTGCTCGAACCCGCCACGAGCACGCCCACCGCCAGCACGACGGCCGACGGGGCGACCGCCACCAGGGCGATCCCGAGCGTCGCCACCGAGCCGGCCAGCACCGCCACCCGCCGGGGTCCCCAGCGCGCGGTGAGGACCGTGCTCAGCCCGATCGCGAGGCAGTAGCCGACGTAGCCGCCACCGCCGACGATCCCGGTCAGCCGGGTCGACAGCGCGAACTCCTCCGACAGCCGGGGCGCGAACAGCCCGTACGCGAACCGGGCGAAGCCGTAGCACGTCGCGATCAGCGCGACTCCGGCCAGCACGAGGCTCGACCCGACCCCGGGCACGGCTGAGCCGCCCGTCCCGGCCGGCACGTGCGGCTCAGCCCTTGAACACGCGGAACAACGCCTGCGCGCGCTCGCTGGTGAAGACGTCCTCGAGCAGCACCTGGCGGCCGTCGGCGTCCGTCAGCGGCACCCGCCAGTTGGGGTACTCGTTCGTCGTGCCCGGCTGGTTCTGGGCGCGGCGGTCGCCCACGGCGTCGGTCAGCGCGGCGTTGAGCATGCGCGCGGGCGTGAGCGTCAGGTAGCGGTGCAGCGCCTCGACCGTCTCCTGCACGTCGGCCCCCTCGGCGAGGACCCCGTGCGTCCGCAGGTTGTCCAGCCAGGCCGCTCGCTCGGCCTCGTCCGCCGCGAGCTCCTCCGCGAACGGGCGGGTCAGCACGCCGAGCTCCTCGCGGAGGCGCACGTGGTCGCCGGCGAGGTAGGCCGTCGTCGGCGGCAGGTCGTGCGTGGTGACCGAGGCGAGGCAGTACTCGCGCCACAGCTCGGGCGCGAGCGGGGTGCCGTCGCCGTGGAAGTCGAACTCGAACCACAGGATCGACGTGCCGAGGATCCCGCGGCTCGCCAGGTCGTCGCGGACCCACGGCTCGACCGTGCCGAGGTCCTCGCCGACCACCAGCGCGTCAGCCCGGTGCGCCTCGAGCGCCAGGATGCCGATCATCGCCTCGTGGTCGTAGCGGACGTACGTGCCGGCCTTCGGCCCCGCCCCGGCCGGGATCCACCACAGCCGGAACAGCCCGATCACGTGGTCGACGCGGATGCCGCCCGCGTGGCGCAGGATCGTCGACACCATCGCGCGGTAGGGCTCGTACGCCGTCTCGGCCAGCCGGTCCGGGCGCCACGGGGGCTGGCTCCAGTCCTGCCCGTTCTGGTTGTAGGGGTCCGGCGGAGCGCCGACCGCGATCCCACGGGCGTACGTGTCCTGCAGGCTCCAGGCGTCGGCGCCGCGCGGGTTCACCCCGACGGCCAGGTCGTGCAGGACGCCGAGGCTCATCCCGGCCCGCAGGGCGGCCGACTGGGTGGCGTCGAGCTGCTCGTCGAGCGCGAACTGCAGCCAGCACTCGAGGTCGACCTCGCCCGCGTGCTCCCCCGCCCACGCCTGCACCTGCGCCGACCCCGGGTGCCGGAGCGCGTCGGGCCAGGCCGTCCAGTCAGGTCCGAGGGCGACGGCGAGCGCGGACCAGACGGCGAAGTTCCGCAGACCGTCGCCCTCGCGCTCGCGGTAGGCGTCGAACGCGGCCTGGCGCCCGGGCGTGCGCGGCACGGCGAAGAGGGCCTGCAGCGCGGCCCGCTTGGCCGACCACGTGGAGTCGCGGTCGATGACGTCGAGGCCGGCGAGCCGATCGGCCAGGTCCCGCCCGAGCCGGTCGACCTCGGCCCGGACGTCAGCCGGGGCGGTCGCGTACTCGGGGATCCGCTCGACGCGCAGGTAGATCGGGTTGGCGAAGCGGCGCGAGGTCGGCAGGTAGGGCGACGGCTCGAGCGGCGCCACCGGTTCCGCCGCGTGGAGGGGGTTGACCAGCACGTAGTCGGCGCCTGTGGTGGCGGCGGACCACACGGCCAGGTCCTCCAGGTCGACGAGGTCGCCGACGCCCCACGACTGCCGCGACCGCACGCTGTAGAGCTGCGTGGCGATGCCCCAGGTCCGGTGCTCGCCGACCGACGCCGGCAGACCGAGCCAGCTCGGCGTCACGATCAGGACCATGGCGGCCTCGTGCACCGTCCCCGACGCGTCCGTGCTGCGCGCCCGGAGCCGGTGGTAGCCCAGCGGGAGCGCGTCCGGGATCTCGAAGGTCGCCTCGCCGACCGGACCCCCGCCCGGGTACGGGCCGGTCAGGTCCCGCGGCGGGCTCCAGTTGTCGAGCTGGCGCAGGTGCTCCCAGACGCCACCGGTCTCGAGGTCGATCCACACCTCGAGCGCGTCGCCGGCGCGGACGTGGGCGTTGACGTGACCCGTACGCCCCGACCGCAGGGCCAGGCAGGGCGGGAGCATCCGCGTCCAGGGCTCCTGCTCACGGGCGGCGAGGGCCTCGACGGCCGCCTCCGGCGTGCTCGCGTCGACGTCGAGCGCCGCCAGCACGGAACGCACCGTGCTCGGCGGGACCACGACGTGGCGGCTCTGCCAGTCCCAGTAGTCCGTCGCGATGCCGTACGCGTCCGCCAGCGCCTTGAGTGCCGGGTCGAGGGTCTGCTCGGGCTCGCTCACGAGCCACCATCATGCCGTCAGCGCAGGGCCTTGGCCTCCCGCGACGCTGCGCGGGCACCGAAGATGTCGCCACCGCGCAGCCGGGCGCTCGAGAGCTCCTCGAGCGCGGTCCGCAGGCGGGCCGCGTACGCGGGGTCCTGGGCCTGACGTTCCCGGAGGACGTCGACGACCGCCTCCAACGCGGCCCGCACCTCACGCCGTCCGCCGCTCGTGCGGGCCCGGGCGAGCTCCTGCTCGGCGAGGTCCAGGGGGTCGGGTTCCGGCTCGGGAGTTGGCTCGGGCTCGGGGAGCGGTTCGGGCTCTGGCTCGGGGGTCGGCTCGGGCTCTGGGAGCGGCTCGGGCTCCTGCGGCTCGGGCTGCTGAGCATCGGGCTCCTGCGGCTCGATCGCCCCAGGCGGCTGGGCGGGCGGCGTCGGCTCGGCGGGCGCCGTCGGCTCGTCGAGCCGGGCGCGCAGGGCGAGGAGGCGGTCGCGCTCGGCCTCCTCCGCGGCGTCGAGCGCGGCCAGGCGGGCGTCGATCTCGTCCCGCTGGACGTCCCGTTCCGCGCGTTCGCGCGCGTCGACCTCGTCCTGGTGCTGGCGCAGCCGCTCCTCGCGGCGGCGCTTGCGCTCGGCCTGCTCGGCCTCCTCCGCGGCCTGGCGACGGGCCTCCTCGCGCTCGCGCTCCTGCGCCTCGGACGTCGCGCGCGCGGCGGCCTCGGCCCGGGCCAGCTCCTGCGCGCGGGCCTCCTGCGCGGCGCGTTCCTCGGCGTCGCGGCGGGCCTCCTCGGCGCGCTCGGCCTCCTGACGGCGGGCCTCGGCGCGCTCCTGCTCGAGCCACGTCGGGACCGCGGGGGCGGCTCCGCCGGCCGCCGCGAGCGGGGCCCCGTAGGCGCGCTCGCGGTCGAGCGGTGTCCAGGTGACTGCGCCGTCACCGCGCGGGACGACCCCGCGCGCCTGGTCGACGAGCACCGCGCCGGTCCCGGTCGCCTGCGCGGACGCCGCCGCTGCGGCCTCGTCGAGCCCCTCGGCGCGCAGCGTCTCGGCCAGCGCGGCCTGGACCACGCTGCGGACGGCGGGCCCGGCGCTCTCTCCCTCGCTCGTCAGCAGACCGCGCAGCGGACCTGCCGGGGTCTGCCGACCCGAGACGAGCGAGGCGCGGGCCAGCGCGGCGGCCGCCAGCAGGCGGGTCCCCGCGGCCACGTTCTTGTCCACCGCGGCCTCGTGGGCCTCCGTCGCCGCGTCGAAGGCCTCCTCGCCCCGCCCGGCCGTGGCCAGGTCCGACGCGAGATCGGTCAGCGCCGCCACCAGCGGCGCCCGGAACGCGTCGGACCGCCCCGCGAAGGCGTGCAGCCGCGCCACGAGCTGCCGGCGGTTGGCCAGCGCGAGGTCGCGCTCGCCCACGGAGCCCAGCCGGTCGGCCAGGTCGCGGTACAGCCCGGGCATCGGCTCGGTGAGCCGTTCGGCGAGCGGGGGCGCGAGGCGGCCCGGGTCGGCCAGGCGCTCGCCGACCGCGCTCTCGTACGCCTCCTTGGCCGTGTGCAGGAAGCCCAGCGACTGCTCGGGGTGACCCGCCGCCCAGCGCACGTCCGACTCCAACCGGTCGAGGTCCACTACGCCGAACCCGGTCTCGGCGGGCGGCGGGCCGCTGACGGCGAGGGCCGCGTCGGCGTACGCGTTGGCGCTCGCGACGTCACCTCGGGCCAGGGCGACGCGCGCGGCCACGACCAGGGCGTGCCGACCCGGCGCGGCGGCGAGCTCGACGACGGTGCCCGCCTCGGCGACCTGCGTACGGATGCCGTCCCAGGAGTCGAGGGTCGCGCCGGCGGCGTCGACGAGGCCGACCGCGGTCTGGAGCGCCGCGAGCTGGACGAGGGCCGTGCCGCAGCGGACCGCGTCGACCGCGCTGCTGTAGGGCCCGAGGGGCCCGGTCGACAGCAGCAGGTCCGCGGAACGCTTGACCGCCTCCTGCGCGTCCGCCCCCGCCGCGGCGTACGCGTGGCCGTCGAGCCGGTGGGCGACGAGCGCGTTCAGCGCGTCGACCAGCTCCGGCAGCCTGCTCGCGTCGGTGCTCAGCCATCCGCGCAACCGCTGGACCTGCGAGGCGAGGACCTTGCCGCTCTGCGCGTACGCGTCCTTGGGCTGCTGCGTGGGCTTCGTCTGGCGTGCGGGCATCGTCCGCCTAGTCCACCACGCCTGACGCGCTCAGGCCCACGGCTGGCGCTCCACCCGGACGGTCTCGCCGGTGGCGACCGCCCGCTCGATCGCCATCCCGACCGCGTGGTCCTGGCACGCCTCGCGCAGCGGGTACGGCCCGTCGCCGCCCTCGCGGACCCAGGCCCCCGTCCGGTCGAGCAGGACGGCGACGCCGAGGTCGTCGTCGGTCAGCCCGGCGCCGAGGAAGTCGTTGCGCCAGACCACGCGGCCCTCGAACGTCAGGTGCGTGAGCTCGAGGCCCTGGTAGTCCATGCCGACGCCGGTCGACACACGTTCGAGGCGCGAGGTGACCGGCGTCGTCGGGTCGGCCAGGTGCACCACGCTCGTGTCGGCGATCTCGCCCGCCGAGCCGCGGACGAGCAGGTGGTCGGGGCGCAGCGGGTTCCACCACTGGTTGTCGGTGAAGTCGTAGCGCCCGACCCGACCCTGGCCGAAGTCGACCGCGGCCAGGATGTTCTGCGCCGGCTTCGGCTCGTCGTCGTACGTCCACCCGGCCGGCGTGAGCGGGTCCACGAGCGTCCCGCCGTACGCGCGCCCGACGACCTCGACGGGCCCGTCGACCCCGACGCGGAGGTAGGACCGCATCATCGCGACGGCGTGGTAGAGGTGTGTGGAGGAGACCAGGACCGAGCTCGGCGTCCCGATCACGCCGTCGGCGACGAGGGCGAGGCGGGCCGCATCGAGCGGCATGAGCGCGTACTGCTCGGCGACCTGGACCAGGCCGGACGCCCCGACCTCGGCCCAGAGCGCGTGCAGGCCCTCGAGGTCCGGCGCGGGCGGGGTCTCGGTGAGCACGGGCAGGCCGAGCGCGACGAGCCGGCGGACGAGCACCGGGGTGACCGGCCACGGCACGCTCAGGACGACGAAATCCGGGCGCTCCGCCGCCAGCGCGGCGTCGAGGTCGGCGTGCACCGGGACGCCCCAGTCGCGGCGGGCGCGTTCCTGGGACGCGTCCGAGTGCGCGACGATCCCCGTCACCCCGAAGCGGTCGGGCAGCATCGCCGCGAGCCGCAGGTACGGCTCCGCTCGCCAGCCCGTCCCGACGACGAGGTAGGTCGTCCGCGTCACCGGCTCGCGCCGCCTCGAGGTGACGGCGGTGGGCAGCGGGGCGGGCGCGGGGTGCATGGTTCCGCAGTCTGCTCGATCCGGAGCCCGAGCTGGCGCCGGGCCTGCGGCTCCACGCTCAGGGCCCGAGGTCGGCCTCGATCTCGGGGCACGGATCGAGCACTGGGAGGATGCGGGGATGCGCGTGGTCCTCCTGTCCGACACCCACGCGCCGCGCTTCTGGAAGGGTCTGCCGCCGGCCGTGGCCGAGCACCTGACCGGCGCCGACCTGATCCTCCACGCGGGCGACGTGTGCCTGCCGTCCGTGCTCGACGAGCTGGCCGCGTACGCGCCGGTGCACGTCGTGCAGGGCAACAACGACGGGCCCGAGGTCGCGGCCTGGGGCGCCGAGGAGACGTGGAGCGGCGAGCTCGACGGGCTCCGCGTGGCGATGATCCACGACGCCGGGGCCAAGCAGGGGCGCACGGCGCGGATGCGGCGGCGGTTCCCGGAGGCGGACCTCGTGGTCTTCGGCCACTCCCACATCCCGCTCGACGAGACCGGCCATCTGCTGGATGGGCGCCGCCTGCGCATCGTCAACCCGGGATCCCCGACCGACAAGCGGCGGCAACCGTTCCGCACGCTGGGTCTGCTCGACGTACGTGACGCCCGCGTCGAGCGCCTGGAGATCGTCCCGTTGCCCTAGTCCAGGTCGTACGCGCGGCGCGCGTTGTCGCGGCCGACGAGGGTCGCCACGCGGCGGGCGTCGTCGAGAGACCACTCGCCCGCGTCGACCCAGCCGCCGAGCACCTGCGTCATGCTGTGGCGCCAGAGGCGGGCGCCCAGGTGGTGCAGCTCGGCGGGGCCAGCGGCGTCGGAGGAGTAGAGCACCTGGCGGAACGGGGCCAGCTCCAGCGAACGGGCCACGACTCCGACCCCTCGGGCGCCGAGGAAGTGGGTGGCGAGCCCGACGTCGAGGTAGACCTCGGGGAAGGCCTGGGCGAGGTAGCCGGCGTGGCGCTCGTACGGGTAGCAGTGCAGCAGCATCACCGGCACCCCGCGCACCTCGGGCCGACGCAGCAGGTCGGTGAGGAGCAGGGGGTCGACCGACGCGAGGTCGAGGTCACGGTCGCCGAACCCGACGTGCAGCTGGAGCGGACGATGGGTGCGCAGGGCGGCGTAGAGACCCGAGACGATCAGCGTCGGGTCGTCGAGCCGTGGGGCTCGGCCGTCCTCCAGCCCGGCGTGCCACCGCCGAGCCGCCTCGGCCACGGCCTCCGGGGCGGGCGGGGTGAGGTCGACGGCGAACCCGGAGCGGTACGCGATCACCGACTTGAACCCGACGCAGGTCCTCGCGGCCTCGTCCACCGCGGCCCCGAACGCCTCGGCCCAGTCGCCCGCGTCCACCAGCGTCGGCAGCAGCGACTCGGCCAGCGTCTCCAGCCGCACGATCGTGCGTCCGGTGCCGCCGCCGAGCGCGGCCAGCCCGTCCGGCGACGTCAGCCCCTCGCTCCATCCGGTGTCGACGAGCCAGTCGGACACGTTCGTCGGGGCGATCAGGCGACGCGCGACCTCGAGCTCACCGAGCTCGGCGCGCCGCTGCAGGTAGGTCTCGGGCGACGCGTGCGGCTCCAGGTCGAGCAGC
Source organism: Microlunatus antarcticus (assembly GCF_014193425.1). Lineage (NCBI taxonomy): Bacteria > Bacillati > Actinomycetota > Actinomycetes > Propionibacteriales > Propionibacteriaceae > Microlunatus > Microlunatus antarcticus. The sequence goes on from NZ_JACHZG010000001.1 coordinate 3,195,036, forward strand.
GGCGCGCACCAGCGACGGACGGCGAACCCGAGCTGGGTGTCCCAGGCGGACGTCGGGTCGGCGAGCGGGGCGGTGTCGGCCTCGTTGAAGGCGTTCGCGATCCGAGCCGGATCGGCGTCCTGCGTCCACGTGCCGTGGACGTGGTGGTCGACGAGCGCGAGCTGTTCCAAGTGCTCGGCGAGCGGGGATCCCACCGTGCTCAGGCCGACCACACGAGCCGGAGCCGGGCGGCGACGTCCTCGACCGGCACGTCGGCGAACGTCTTCTGCTCGAGCCGCCGTACGGCGACCGTCGCGTCGACCACCGGGTCACCGAGCAGCCGACGCGCGAGCGCCGAACGGTCCAACGCGTCGACGACGGCGGCGGGGTCCGACGAGAGCAGTTCGAGCCCGGCCCCGGCCCGGTCGGCCTCGGCCACCGTGCTCGGGTCGGTCGCGACCTCGGTCGGCAGGGCCGCGTGCCGCTCGATCCCGTCGAGGGCGAGGGCGAGGATCGCGGCGGAGGCGAGGTAGACGCAGGCGGACGGGTCGATGATCTTGACCTCGACGTTCGCGCCGTGCGGGTTGCCCGGCGCGGCGACGAGGTAGCGGACCGCCGCCTCGCGGTTCTCGGTGCCCCAGCAGCGGAACGCGCCGGACCAGCCTCCCGGGACGAGGCGGGCGCCGGAGAGCACCGACCCGGTGAGGAAGGCCTGGACGTCGGCGAGGCCGTCGACCAGACCGCCGATCGCCGCGCCGCCGTCCTCGGTGAGCCCGTGCGGACCGGACCCGCCGGAGAGCAGCGGCACCCCGTCGCGGGTCAGCGACAGGTGCTGGTGGGCGCCGCTGCCGACCGTCCCCGGGAACGGGGCCGGCGAGAACGACGCCCGGACACCGTGGCGCCGCGCGACCTGGCCGATGACGACGCGGACGAGCACCGCCCGGTCGGCGGCCTGCAGCGGGCTCGCGGGCGGCAGCGACAGCTCGAGCTGCTGACGGCCGTACTCGGCGTGCACCTGCTCCAGCGGCACCCCGGCCGCGGCGCAGGCGGCGACGAGATCGTCCACGAAGCCGGCGTGGTCGAGGAGCCCGCTCATCCCGTACGGCACCCAGGACCCGCCCTCGAGGGGAGAGCCGTCCGGCTGCACGAGGACCAGCTCGAGCTCGTGGCCCACGAGCGCCTGCAAGCCGGCGTCCGCCAGTCGCCGCTCCACGTCCCGGAGGGCCGTACGCGGGCAGGTCGGGACGGGTTCGCCCTCCTGCGTGACGATGTCGGTGGGGGCCCACGCGAGGCCGTCGCCGAGGACCGCCAGCTCCTCGGTGTCGATCCGCAGGCGGCGGTCCCCCACCGCGCTGACCGTGTCGGTGAAGGCGATCGCGCCGTCGACGGTGAAGACGTCCCAGACCGGCGCCGACCCGAGCCCGGCCTGCGCGAAGGCCGCGAGCCGCGCGACCGGCACCGACTTGGCCAGCACCAGACCGGAGGCGTTCACCATCGTGCCGACGACGACCCGAACGCCCGCCGCCACGAGCGCGTCGGCGACGTCGGTCAGCGCGGGCACGGGCACCTCGGGGGAGCTCATGGGCGTCAGCCTAGGACCGCCGTCGTGCGCTAGAGCCAGCGCACGTCCTGGTGGTCCAGCGTCAGCTCGGACGACCCGTCTGCGGTCACGACACCGCGAACCAATCGGACGACGACCGCGCCACGGTCCATGCGCACGTGCTCACCGCGGAGCCACATCTCGAGGGGAAGGTCCTCGCTGACGCGGACCGTGCGTCCGGTGAGCACCGGCGCCTTCTCGACGATGCGGTGCACCCGCCCCCCGACATCCGACACGGTGACCTCGAGCCAGCCGGGGAAGGCGGTGTCGTGCCAGCCGACGACCGACGAACGCACGATCAGCTCCGTCGGACCACCACCCCCGGCGGCCGCCGTCGGCCGAAGGTCAGACGCGGGCACGGGCGACGGGTGTCGCCGGTGTGCTGACGGCGTCGATGTCGGCCTGGCCGGCGGCGAGCTGGCCGCAGGCCCCGTCGATCTCCCGGCCACGGGTGTCGCGGACGGTGACGGGCACGCCGCGGGCCTGGAGCCGACGGACGAACTCGTCCTCGTCGCGGCGCCGTGACGCGGTCCAGCGCGAACCCGGGGTCGGGTTGAGCGGGATGAGGTTGACGTGCACCCAGCCCCACGTGCCGCGGCGGCGCAGCACCTTCGCGAGCTGCTCGGCCCGCTGGGGCTGGTCGTTCACGTCGCGGATGAGGATGTACTCGATCGACACCCGGCGCTTCGTGGTCTTGGCGTACTCCCACGCCGCGTCCACGACCTCGTCGACGTTCCAGCGCGTGTTGACGGGCACGAGCTCGTCGCGCAGCTCGTCGTCCGGTGCGTGCAGCGACAGGGCCAGGGTGACCGGCATGCCCTCGGTCGCGAGCTGGTTGATGCGCGGGACCAGCCCGACGGTGGAGACGGTGATGCCCCGGGCGCTCATGCCGAGCCCGTCGGGGCTCGGCGTGGTGAGCTGCCGCAGCGCGCCGACGACCGCCTTGTAGTTGGCCAGCGGCTCACCCATGCCCATGAACACGACGTTGCTGACCCGGGGCGTACGGCCGGCCTCGGCGTCGGCGAGCGTGCCGGCGGCGAGCTTGCGGGCGCCGTCGACGACCTGCTCGACGATCTCGGCGGTGCTCATGTTCCGCTGCAGGCCGCCCTGGCCGGTGGCGCAGAACGGGCACGCCATGCCGCAGCCGGCCTGGCTGGAGACGCACATCGTGACCCGGTCGGGGTAGCGCATGAGCACGCTCTCCACGAGCGCGCCGTCGTGCAGCTGCCACAGCGACTTGACGGTGTCGCCGTCGTCGCAGGTCAGCTCGCGCACCGGCTTGAGCAACGTCGGCATGAACGTCGACGCCAGCTCGGCGCGGACGCCGGTCGGCAGGTCGGTCCAGGTCTCCGGGTCGCTGCGCAGGCCCTCGAAGTAGTGGGCCGAGAGCTGACGGGCGCGGTAGGCCCGGTGGCCGGCCGCCTCGACGGCCGTACGACGAGCGGCGGGATCGAGGTCGGCCCAGTGCACCGGCGGCTTGCCGCGGCGCGGGGCGGAGAAGACCAGCGGCAACGAGGAACGGTCCGGCGGCTGCACGTACTCGGGCACAACCGGTGCTGCGGACGTAAGGGCCTCGGAGCGGGGCAGGTCGGGGGTTCCTGCTGCACTCACGTCAGCCTCCAGGGACGAGGATGTACATGATGAGCCAGGCTACCGGGGCCGCCACAAGGAGGCTGTCGAGCCGGTCCATGACCCCGCCGTGGCCGGGCAGGAACGAACTCATGTCCTTGATCCCGAGGTCGCGCTTGATCAGGGACTCGATCAGGTCGCCGCAGGTGCCGACCGCGACCAGGGCGACGCCGATGAGCACCCCGATCCAGATCGGCACGTGCAGGCCGAGCACGGCCATGCAGATCCCGGCCACGATCCCGAAGAGCAACGAGCCGGCCAGGCCCTCCCACGACTTCTTGGGGCTGATCGTCGGCGCCATCGGGTGCTTGCCCATCAGGACGCCGAAGACGTAGCCGCCCGTGTCGCTGCTGACCACGACGAGGATGAACGTGACGAGGCGCGCTCCCCCGTTCTCGCCGGCGAGCATCAGCGCCGTGAACGAGCCGAGCAGCGGGACGTAGCAGATGATGAACAGACTCGCCGCGGCGTCCTTGACGTAGCCGTGGGGCCCGCCGGGCATCCGCCACACGAGGGCGGCCAGCACCGTCAGCGCCAGTGCCCCCAGCAGCACGCTGGTCGTCGAGTAGACGATCGGCCGCTGGATGCCCGCGAGGTAGGACCCGATGGCGATGGCCACGGTCCCGACCATGATCGGGACGATGGCGGCGTTCATCCCCTGACGCTTCAGCGCCGCGTGCAGCTCCCGCGAGCCGAGGACGAGCGCGACCGCCACCAGCAGGACGAAGGCCGGCTTGAAGAACAGCAGGCTGAGCACGACGAACGCCCCCAGCCCGACCCCGATCCCGATCGCCTTGGGCAGGTCGCGACCGGCCCGGCCGCCGCGGACGGGCGGGGCGGGTGGAGCGGTGTCGGCGGACACGTCGAGGTGAGGAGGGAGTCGCTCAGACGTCGAGCAGCTCGGCTTCCTTGTGCTTGAGGACGTCGTCGACCTGGTCGACGTACTTCTTCGTCGAGCCGTCCAGCTGCTTCTCGGCGCGGGTCACCTCGTCCTCGCCGACCTCTTTGTCCTTGACCATCTTGTCGAGCGCGTCCTTGGCCTGACGACGCGAGCCGCGGATGGAGATGCGGGCGTCCTCGGCCTTGCTGCGCGCGAGCTTGATGTACTCCTTGCGCCGCTGCTCGGTGAGCTCGGGCAGGACCAGGCGGATCGAGTTGCCGTCGTTCGACGGGTTCACGCCGAGGTCCGACTCGCGGATGGCCTTCTCGATCGCCGGCAGCGAACCGCGGTCGTACGGGGTCACCAGGACCATCCGGGCCTCGGGGACCTGAAAGCTCGCCAGCTGCTGCAGCGGGGTGTACGCGCCGTAGTACTCGGCGGTGATCTTGGCGAACATCGCCGGGTGCGCCCGTCCGGTGCGGATCGCGGCGAACTCCTCCTTGGCGTACTCGACGGCCAGCTCCATGTTGGTGTCGGCGTCAGCGAGGATCTCGGCGGCGGTCACGGGTGGACTCCTTCGTACGGCGTGCGGGTGGTGCGGCGGGATCCTGGCCCAGGGGCCGGGAGGGTGGTCCGGAATCGGCCCGAGGCGGTCGCCTCAGGCGTGGACGGACGTGCCGATCTTCTCACCCGAGACCACGGCGACGATGCTCCCGGGGTTGTCGAGCCCGAAGAAGACCATCGCCAGCTTGTAGTCACGGGCCATGCTGATGGCCGTCGCGTCGGCGACCTTGAGGTCCTTGGCGAGGTACTCGTCGTAGGTGAGCTCGTCGTACTTCACCGCCGTGGGGTCGCGGTGCGGGTCGGCGGAGTAGACCCCGTCCACCCCCTGCTTGCCCATCAGCAGCACGTCCGCGCCCACCTCGAGCGCGCGCTGGGCGGCGACGGTGTCGGTCGAGAAGTAGGGCATCCCGGAGCCGGCGCCGAAGATGACCACGCGGCCCTTCTCCAGGTGCCGCTCGGCGCGACGGGGGATGTACGGCTCGGCGATCTGGCCCATCGTGATGGCCGTCTGAACGCGGGTCTGCACGCCCTCCTTCTCGAGGAAGTCCTGCAGCGCGAGGCAGTTCATGACCGTGCCGAGCATGCCCATGTAGTCCGCGCGGTCGCGGTCCATCCCGGCCTGCTGGAGCTCGGCGCCGCGGAAGAAGTTGCCGCCGCCGACCACGACCGCGACCTGGGTCCCGGCCTTGACGACCTGGGCGATCTGCGTGGCCACCCCGTGCACGACGATCGGGTCGACGCCGACGCTGCCACCCCCGAACACCTCGCCGGAGAGCTTGAGCATCACGCGTGAGTAAGGGCCGGTCATGGGTGTCTCCTGGGTCCTGCTGGTCGTGGTTCTGAGCCCGTCGCTACGTGCCCTGAGCCTGTCGATCGCCCGACAGGCTCAGAGCACGACGCGATGGATCAGGAGCCGGCGGCCTCGAAGCGGACGAACCGCTTGACCGTGACGCCGGCGGCCTCGAGCTGCTTGCCGACCGAGGTCTTGCCGTCGGTGACCGAGGGCTGGTCGAGCAGGGCGACGTCCTTGAAGTAGGAGTTCACCCGGCCCTCGACGATGCGGGGCACGGCCTGGTCGGGCTTGCCCTCCTCGCGGGCCTGGGCCTCGGCGATGCGCCGCTCGTTCTCGACGAGGTCGGCGGGCACCTCGTCCCGGCTCAGGTAGGTCGGACGCATGGCGGCGATCTGCATCGCCACCGCGCGGGCGGCCGTCTCGTCGGCCCCGTCGTACTCGACGAGGACGCCGACCTGCGGCGGCAGGTCCGAGGCGCGGCGGTGCAGGTAGACGACGGTCTTGCCGTCGAAGTACGCCGCGTTGCTCACCTCGAGCTTCTCGCCGATCTTGACGGCGAGGGCCTCGACGGCCTCGCCGACGGTCTGGCCGGACGGCAGCGCGGCGGCGTTGGCCGCCTCGACGCCGGCGGCCTGGTTGGCGGCCACGGCCTTGACCGCGTTCGCGGCCAGGTCCTGGAACTCCTGGTTCTTGGCCACGAAGTCGGTCTCGGCCCCGAGCTGGAGCAGAGCGCCGTCGTCGTACGCCACGAGCCCGTTGTTCGCGGAACGCTCGGCGCCACGCTTGGCCGCCTTGGCCTGGCCGTTGACCCGCAGGACCTCGATGGCGTTCTCGTAGTCGCCGTCGGCCTCGGTCAGGGCCTTCTTGCAGTCCATCATCCCGGCGCCGGTGGCGTCGCGGAGCTTCTTCACGTCAGCAGCAGAAATCGCCATGCAGCGGTCCGTCCTTCGTCTTCGTCGTTCTCGTTCGGGAAAGGCGCTCCCCGGAAGGAGCAGTGGTGCGGGCTCAGACGGCCGGAGCGGCCTGGTCAGCCGCGTCGGGCTGGTACTCGCGCTCCTCGGTCACCTTGGCGTCGGCCTCGGCCTCGGCCTCGACAGCGGCCTCGCCGGGCTGCTCGTCACCGGGCACCGGGGCGGCGTCAGCGGCCGGCTCGGCGTCGGGGACGGACGCGGCGGGCTCCTGCGAGGCGCCCAGGAGCTCGCGCTCCCAGTCGGGCATGGGCTCGACCTCGGCCTCGTCACCGGTCGTCGCGCCACCGGAGCGGGACACGAGGCCCTCGGCGACGGCGTCGGCCAGCACGCGGGTCAGCAGCGAGACGGAGCGGATCGCGTCGTCGTTGCCGGGGATGGCGAAGTCGACCTCGTCGGGGTCGCAGTTGGTGTCGAGGATGCCGATCACCGGGATGCGCAGCTTGCGCGCCTCGTCGACGGCGAGGTGCTCCTTCTTGGTGTCCACGATCCAGACCGCCTGCGGGGTCCGGGACATCTCGCGGATGCCGCCGAGGGTCTTCTCGAGCTTGTCCTTCTCGCGGCGCAGTCCGAGGAGCTCCTTCTTCGTCAGGCCCGAGGCCGCGACGTCGTCGAAGTCCATGACCTCGAGCTCCTTGAGGCGCTGGATGCGCTTCACGATGGTGCCGAAGTTGGTGAGCATGCCACCGAGCCAGCGGTGGTTCACGTAGGGCATCCCGACCCGGGTCGCCTGCTCGGCGATGGTCTCCTGCGCCTGCTTCTTGGTGCCGATGAAGAGCACCTGACCGCCGCGGCCGACCGTGTCCTTGACGAACGCGTACGCGCGGTCGATGTAGGTCAGCGACTGCTGCAGGTCGATGATGTAGATGCCGTTGCGCTCGGTGAAGATGAAGCGCTTCATCTTGGGGTTCCAGCGACGGGTCTGGTGCCCGAAGTGGACGCCGCTCTCGAGGAGCTGGCGAGTGGTGACGACGGCCATGGCCGTTTCCTCTCCTTGCCGGTGCGAGGAGGCACCGACGTACGGTTGACGAGCGCCGAGCTGTTCGACGCTCCCTGGTGCTCACGCAGGCACCCGCCCGGCCGAGGCCAGGACCGTGGCGCCGCCCGGTCACGAGGTGACCGGAAGGTGGGCACGCGAAGTCAGGCCCAGGTGGGCCTGCTGCGCCCAGACTACTCGTCCGGGCCTACCCCCGCGAATCCGCTGCCGGCCGGTTGTCCACAGCCCCAGAGCGTCCTGCCAACTCATCCACAGGTCTCGTCCGGGCACCGGCGCGACCGCGGCGCCGGTCACCAAGATCTCGTCGTGAGCAGTGGCAGAGACGGGTTCCGGCGGGCGTGCGCGACCGCGCTCCTGGCGGTGGTGCTGGGCGTGCTGGGGGTGGCCCCTGCCTGGGCCGCGCCAGGTGACGCGGACGGCGGGGCGGGTCCGACCACCGGCGGCTGGCCCCTGGACGGGACTCCGACGGTCGAGGAGGGCTTCGACCCTCCCCCGCCCGACCTGCCGTGGTTGCCCGGGCACCGCGGCGTCGACCTCGAGGCCCGACCCGGCCAACGGGTCCTGGCGCCCGCGGACGGCAGGGTCGTGTTCGTCGGACGGGTCGGCGGCAAGCCGGTCGTCGTGGTCGACCACGGCGGCGTCCGCTCGACCTTCGAGCCGGTCGAGGCGTCGGTCCGGGTCGGGCAGCGCGTCCGGACGGGCCAGGTGATCGGCAGGGTCGGCCGCGAGGCGCACTGCCAGGACCGCTGCCTGCACTGGGGCCTCAAGCGCGGCACGACCTACCTCGACCCGCTGGTCCTGGTCCGTGGGACGGGTTCCGCGGGCACAGCGGGCACCCTGCGCCTCGTCCCGTCCTCCCGGCGCTCCGTGGTCGTCGCCGAGGCGCTCGCCCGGGAGGCGGCCCGCAAGGCGGTCGAGGCGGCGGCGACCGGGGCGGTCGGGTTCGTCGGTGGGCCGCTGAGCGCGATCGGGACGCCCGGCAGCCACGGCTTCGTCCGCCCGGTCCCGGGCGCCGTGACCTCCCCGTACGGCCGCCGCCTCCACCCCGTCCTGCACGTGTGGAAGCTGCACGACGGCACCGACTTCGGCGCCGCGTGCGGCACCTCGATCCGGGCGGCGTACGACGGGCGGGTGTCGCGGCGCGGGTCGAGCGTCGCCTACGGGAACCGCCTGTTCATCGACCACGGCTCCGTCGACGGGCACGAGGTCGTGACCGCGTACAACCACGCGATCCGCTACGTCGTCGGGCCCGGCACCCGGGTCCGCCGGGGCCAGGTCGTCGGCTACGTCGGCCAGACCGGCTTCGCCACGGGCTGCCACCTGCACCTGATGGTCTGGCTCGACGGCCGCATGGTCGACCCGATGACGTGGCTGTGAGGCGTGCTGGCGTCGGACCAGCAGCCCTGGCTCCCGCTCCGCACGACAGCGCGGACGCCGGCTCCGTGTCACGCTCGGCCGATGAGCGAGACGGCGGCGTGGTTCGCGGTGCGCTGCCTGTTCGCGAAGGGCTGGCCGGCCGACGGTGGTCCACCGCTCTACGAGGAGCGCATCACCTTGTGGCGCGCCGACTCGGTGGAGGAGGCGGTCGCGCGGGCCGAGGCCGAGGCGGAGACGTACGCGGCGGCGATCGAGGAGGCGCCCGACACCTTCCTGGGGCTGGCGCAGGCCTACCGGCTCTTCGACGAGCCTGGCGACGGTGCCGAGGTGTTCTCCCTGCTCCGGGAGAGCGGGCTGTCGGCGGAGGACTACCTGGACACGTTCTTCGACACGGGCGCCGAGCGTTCTCGAGAGCTCTGAGGGTCTCAAGGCGGGGAAACGAACCGCAGGTGCGCGCTGGCGCACGTCTTCACCGGCGTGTCGGGTGCGGGAGTGCGCACCTGCCATCCCTAGACGCGTCAGGCGCGCGGGTGGGCCTGGAGGTAGGCGGAGCGGAGTCGTTCGTCGGTGACGTGGGTGTAGATCTGCGTCGTCGCGAGGGACGCGTGCCCGAGCATCTCCTGCACGCTGCGCAGGTCGGCACCGCCCTCGAGGAGGTGGGTGGCCATGGCGTGCCGCAGGCCGTGGGGCCCGAGGTCGGGCGCGCCGTCGACCATGCGGAGCGCCCGGTGCACGATGCGCCGGACCACGCGGGGGTCGAGCCGGCCACCGCGTTCCCCGACGAAGAGCGCCGAGCCCGAGGCCGGGACGGCGAGCGAGGGGCGGCCGCGCGCCAGCCAGGTGTCCACGGCGACGAGTGCGGGGCGGCCGACAGGCACGGAACGTTCCTTGGCGCCCTTGCCGAAGACCCGGAGCACGCCGCGGTCGCGGTCGACGTCGGCGGTGTCGAGGCCGCAGAGCTCCGCCACCCGGACGCCGGTCGCGTAGAGGACCTCGAGCAGCGCGACGTCGCGCAGGCCGACGGGCCCGTCCTCCTCGCGGGCCACGGCGAGCGCGTCGTCCAGCAGCTGCACCGCCTCGACCTGGCTGAGGGTCGCGGGCAGCCGTCGGTGCGGCCGGGGCGAGCGGAGCGCGGCCGAGGGGTCGCGGGAGAGCCGCCCGGTCTGCTCGGCCCACCGGAAGAAGCCGTGCACCGCCGCCGAGCGGCGCTGCAGCGTGGTGCGCGCGCGGCCTGCGGCCTGCTGGGCGGCCAGCCAACCGCGCAGGTCGCGGAGGTCCACCTCGGCGAGGTCGAGCACGCCGCGTCCGGCCAGGTGGGTCAGCAGGCCGATCAGGTCGGTGCGGTAGGCCCGCAGCGTGTGCGGGGACAGGCCCCGCCGCAGCCGGAGCTCGCGCAGGTAGTCCTCGAGCGGGTCGGTGAGCGCCGGCGGGAGCGGCTCGGGCTCGCCGACCGCCTCGCCCACCACGTCCACGTCCACCACGTCACTGTGGGCGCCCCACCAGGCCCGGGCAAGACGCCACCCCGTACGTCGCCCGGCCGGGCCGTGACTGTGCCGTGGTACGGCTGGGCTGTGACCGAGCGACGAGCGAGCCACCCGACCACGCTTCCGCGACGGGTCGTCGTCGGCGGCTACAGCCTCGACCCGTCCGGCGACGACCCGGAGGCCGGCACCGGTCTGACCGTGCTGGACCTGCACGAGCGCCCGGCCGACGGGCCGGCGTACGTCCGGGTCGGGCACGAGGCCCTGCCCTCCCCCAGCTGGGTCGTGCCGCACCCCACCGACCCCTGGCTGGTCAGCGTCTCCGAGACGGCGCCGTCGATGCTCGCGTGCACCCGGCTGGAGAACGACGGGCGCCTCACCGTCTTGGACCGGCGGGCGACGGGCGGCGACGGCGGCTGCCACCTGGCGCTCACCGCGGACGGCCGGCAGGTCCTCGTCGCCCACTACGGCAGCGGGACGGTGGAGACCTTCGCCCTGGACGAGGCGGGTCGGCTGACCGGTCCGCTCGACCGGTTCTCGTCCTCGGCCCCGCTCGGGCCCGACCCCGTCCGGCAGGACGCACCGCACGCCCACCAGGTCGTCCTCGACCCGCACCGGTCGGACGAGGTGCTGGTCTGCGACCTCGGCACCGACCGGGTGCACCGGCTGCTGCTGCACGACGACGGGCGGCTGACGGAGGCCGCGCCTGCGCTGGTGCTCCCGCCCGGGTTCGGGCCGCGCCACCTCGTCGTCGCCGACGACACCCTCGTCGTGGCTGGCGAGCTCTCCTCCGAGCTGTGGGTCGGTCGACGCGAGTTGGGCGGCTGGCGCCCGACGCAGGTGATCGGGACGACACGCCGTACGGGCGACGTCACCGCGTCCGACCCAGCGCCGGGCGACGCGCCCGCCCCGTCCGCGCTCCGCTTCTCGGACGACCTGGTCGTCGTCGCCACGCGCGGCCCTGACACGGTGAGCGTCTTCCGGTTGGACCCCGCGGAGAGCACGGTCGCGTTCGTCACGGAGGTCGCGTGCGGCGGCCGTCACCCGCGCGACGTGGTCGTGGCCGACGGCCTGGTCTGGGTCGCCGACCAGGAGTCGGACGAGGTCGTCGTGCTCGACCTGGGAGCGATCACGGCCGAGGCGGGCCGGGGGCTGGAGGCCGCGGCGGCGGTCCTCCGCTTCCCGACGCCCCGGCCCGCGTGCCTCGTGCTGCTCGACGTGCGGTCATGAACGCGCACGTCGATGGCTGGGGGCGCTAATCTGCCCGCCGTGGACGACGACCTCACGACCGGCGGCCGCGTGCTGCCGATCACCCGCTGGGGCACCCCGGTGATGCACGCGACGACCCGACCGGTCGACCGTTTCGACGACGACCTGCGGACCCTGGTGCGCGACATGTTCGCGACGATGGAGGCGGCCTCCGGCGTCGGTCTGGCGGCCAACCAGGTCGGACGCGACCTCGCCGTCTTCGTCTACGACTGCCCGGACGACGAGGAGATCCGTCGGGTCGGGGTCGTCTGCAACCCCGTCGTCGAGCTGCCGGAGGGCAAGGAGCGCAACCTCGACGCCGCCGACGAGGGCTGCCTGTCCTACCTCGGTGCGTACGAGACGCTCGCCCGCCCCGACCACGCCGTCTGCCGCGGGCAGGACGTCGACGGGAACCCGGTCGAGATCCACGGCGACGGGCTGCTCGCCCGCTGCCTCCAGCACGAGACAGACCACCTCAACGGCACCGTGTTCGGCGACCGTCTCTCGGGGCGGGCCCGCAAGAAGCTGCGCCAGCAGCACGACGACCTCGCGGCGCGCTACCCGGCCGACTGGCCCGTGTCGCCGCGGCTCGGGCCGGCCGACGACGAGGACGACGACGACGACGAGTCGGAGCTCTAGCGAGTGACCCGCGGGGCCAGGGCGTAGCAGGCGACGGCGGCGGCCGCCGCCACGTTGAGCGAGTCGATCCCGGCCCGCATCGGGATCCGGACCCGGACGGACGCGGTCTGCGCCCAGTGGTCGGACAGCCCGGCGCCCTCGGTCCCGAGCAGCACGGCGACCTTGCCTGGACCGCGCAGCCGCTCCGCCACGACGTCCAGGTCCTCGGAGTCGTCGGCCAGGGTGAGGGCGACGGTCGTGAAGCCGGCCCCGGTCAGCAGCGCGGGCGCGTCGCGCCAGCTCGGGAACCGGGTCCACGGCAGCGCGAACACCGCCCCCATGCTGACCTTGACCGCCCGCCGGTAGAGCGGGTCCGCGGAACGTGGCGACAGCAGCGCCCCGTCCCAGCCGAGCCCGGCGGCGCTGCGCAGGATCGCTCCGACGTTGGTGTGGTCGACGACGTCCTCCAGCACCACCAGCCGATCGAGGCCCAGCAGGTCGTCCACCGGCGGCAGGTCGGCCCGGTGGAGCGAGGCGAGCGCGCCGCGGTGGACGTGGAAGCCGGTGACCTGCTCGGCGACGGCCTCGTCGACCACGTAGACGTCGACGTCGGGCCAGCGGGCCAGCACGTCCTCGAGCCCGGCGAGCCAGCGCGGCGCCAGCAGGAACGACCGCGGTCGGTGCCCGGCCTCGACCGCGCGGCGGATGACCTTCTCGCCCTCGGCGATGAAGAGCCCGCGCTCGGACTCGAGGCTGCGCCGCAACGACGACTCCCGCAGCCGGACGTAGTCGCCGAGCCGCGGGTCGTCGGCCCCGACCTCCACCTGCACCCGCCCATCCTGCCCGCCCCTAGGATCGCGCCGTGCCCGCACCCTCCATCGGTTCGTTGCCCTGGCGGCCCGCCCTCGAGCAGCTCGACCTGCTGGCCCCGCCGACCGCGGAGGCGGTGAGCGCGGCGGATGCCGCCTGGGCGGCCGACTGCTTCGTCGCCCCGATCGCCGACGACCTGGCCGACACCGCCGCGTTCTGCGAGGCGTACGGGGTGACGCTCGAGCAGTCCGCGAACTGCGTCGTCGTGAGCGGGCGGCGCGCCGAGACCACGACGACGGCGGCGTGCCTCGTGCTGGCCACCGACCGCGCGGACGTCAACAAGGCCGTCCGGCACCAGCTGGGCGTCCGCAAGATCTCCTTCGCCCCGATGGCCGAGGCCACGGAACGTTCCCGGATGGCGTACGGCGGCATCACCCCGGTCGGCCTGCCCTCGGACTGGCCGGTGCTCGTGGACGACGCCGTCGTCGCGCAGCCGTGGGTCGTGGTCGGCAGCGGCACCCGCGGCAGCAAGCTGCTGCTGCCCGGCGCCCGGCTGGCCGAGCTGGCGAGCGCGCACGTGATGCTGCTGCGCCAGGTCGCCTGAGCCGCCCTCGACGCCGGATCCAGGCTCGTACGTCAGCTCAGTCCGTCAGCTCGACCGTGGCCACGTCGGCGGGCACCAGCAGACCGGTGCACGACAGCTCGAGGGTTGCGGGACCCTCGATCCTCGGCGGCGCCACCGAGTCGGTCAGCCCGCACGCCGCGGTGAGACCCGCGTACGGCGCGTGGTGGGTGACGGTCGCCCCCATCAGGGGGACCTGGTGCAGCTCCGTGTCGTCGTCGGGCCAGATCAGGCTCACCCGCAGGAACGCCCGGTCGCCTTGGACGACGGCGACGACCGACGCGACGGTGTAGGCGGGGTCGGTCTGCGGGAGCTCGACGTCGGTGACGAGCACCTCGGCGTCCCCCGCCGACGGGCCCGACGACGAAGCCGGACCGCTCGTCACGCAGCGGACGAGGAGCACCAGCAGCACGACCAGGACGACAGCGGCCGCGCCGATCACCGCGGCACGCCGTCCCGGTCGGGCCCTGGCCGCGGTCGTCACGACAGCACGCTAGCCGCCGCTGCCCCCGTACGGCGGACGGCGTACGGCCCACGCGTCAGCGCAGCAGGTTGACGATCGCCACCACGCCGACCGTGACGATCACGACGCGGTAGACGGTCGGCGGCAGCCGACGCCCGACCCGTGCGCCGAGCTGGGAGCCGAGGACCGCCCCGACCGCGATGACGACGGCGACCGGCCAGTTCACGTGGCTCACGAGGATGAAGACGACGCCCGCGACGGCATTCACGAGCATCGCGAGCACGTTCTTGAGCGCGTTGATCCGGGGCAGCGGCTCGTCCAGCCCGATCCCCAGGAGGCCGAGCAGCAGCACGCCCTGGGCGGCGCCGAAGTAGCCGCCGTAGACACCGGTCGCGAGCACACCGGCGCCGAGCCAGCGGGGTCCGCCGGGCGAGCCGGCCACCGGCTCGCCGAGTCGTTCGCGCCGCGCGGCCACGCGTCGGGAGAGCACCGGCTGCAGGACGACGAGCAGGCAGCCGAGCCCGATGAGCACGGGCACGATCGCGGCGAACGCCTCGGCCGGCAGCCGCAGCAGCAGCACGGCCCCGACGATCCCGCCGACCAGGGCGAGCGGGCCGAGCCGCAGGATCCGGCTCCGCTGACCCTTGAGCTCGGGGCGCATGGCCCACGCCCCCGCGAACGACCCCGGGGCGAGCCCGATGGTGTTGGAGACGTTCGCCACCACCGGGGGCACGCCGAGGGCGAGCAGGACCGGGAACGTGATGAGCGTCCCGGAACCGACCACCGTGTTGATGAAGCCCGCCCAGATGCCGGCGAGCCCGATCAGCAGGAGGTCGGTCGGGCTCACCGCTGCACGTTAGCGGCTTCCCCCACCGTCTCCGGCTCCGTGGACGCCGCGGTGCTGTCCGCCGCGGACTGCTCCGTGAGGACCGGCGCGTTCTCGCGCCCGTCCGTGACCGCCGGGGTCCCGTTGCCGTTGTTGACCGTCGCGTGCGGCCGTACGCCCGGGCGCTCCAGCTCCTGCGCGGCGGCGATCGCCTCGGCGACCGTCTTGCGCGAGGCCTCCTCGTCCGCGCGGGACTGCTGCTCGATCTCGGCCTGCACGTCGATCTTCGGCGGGGCGGTGAAGGTGCCGCTGGCGGCCGGGATACCGGTCCCCTGCGCTCCTGCGCTGCCGCCGCTCATGGCCTGGTTCACGACGCCGCCGAGACCCTTGAGGGCGTCGTTCAGCTCGCTCGGGACGATCCACATCTTGTTGGCGTCGCCCTTGGCCAGCTGCGGCAGCATCTGCAGGTACTGGTAGGACAGCAGCGCCTGGTCGGGCTGGCCGGCGTGGATCGCGTTGAACACGGTCCCGATCGCCTGCGCCTCGCCCTCGGCCCGCAGCATCTGGGCCTGGCGGTCGGCCTGGGCCCGGAGCACGGCGGCCTCGCGGTCACCCTGCGCCCGCAAGATCGCGGACTCCTTCTCACCGCCGGCGGAGAGGATGTTCGACTGGCGCTGGCCCTCGGCGATGAGGATCGCGGCGCGCTTGTCGCGCTCGGCGCGCGCACCCTTCTCCATGGCGTCACGGATCGTGGGCGGCGGCTCGATCGCCCGCAGCTCGACGCGGTTGACCTTGATCCCCCACTTGCCGGTCGCCTCGTCGAGGACGACGCGCAGCTTCTGGTTGATCTCCTCGCGGCTGGTCAGCGTCTGCTCGAGGTCGAGCCCGCCGATGATGTTGCGCAGCGTGGTCTGGGTGAGCTGCTCGATCGCCTTGACGTAGTCCTGCGCCTCGTACGCGGCGCGCTCCGGGTCGACGATCTGGAAGTAGATGACCGAGTCGATCCCGACCATCAGGTTGTCCTCGGTGATGACCCCCTGCGGCGGGAACGGGATCACGTTCTCGCGCATGTCCAGGTTGTAGCGGACCTTGTCGAGCACGGGGATGAGCAGGTGCGGACCGGGCTCGAGGGTCCGGTTGAAGCGGCCGAGCCGCTCGACCATCCCGACCCGCTGCTGGCGGATGACGCGGATGGAGCTGGCGAGGATGAAGATCACCGCCAGCGCGACGACGAGGGCGACGATCAGGGAAGTGCTGTCCACGGTGGTTCCTCCGAGACGTTGTTGTCTGGAGTCCAGTGTGCCCCGAGGGGTGTCACGCGCCCCCGGAGCGGGGGCGGGTCAGGCCGGTCGGACCGGTCAGGCGATCTCGCCGTACTTCGGGTACACGACCGCGATGGGCCCGTCGATCTCGTAGACCTCGATCTCCGTGCCCTGCTCGATGATCACGTCGGAGGCGTACGTCCGTGCCGACCAGGTCTGGCCGTCGACCTTGATCTCGCCGCTGCCCCGGTCGATCTGGGAGGTGGCCATCCCGCTGCTGCCGACCATCTTGTCGGTCGACGAGCGGTAGCCGGGCGTCGCGCGGACCTTGGCCAGCACGCTCGGGCGCAGGAAGATCAGCATGCCGGCGCTCACCCCGGCCCCGACGAGGATCTGCAGCCACCACAGGTCGGGAGCGATGGCCGCAGTCCCGGCGGCGGCCAGGGCACCCACGGCGAGCATGATCAGCACCAGGTCCAGCGACACGACCTCGGCGACCGCGAGGATCAGGGCGAGGCTCAGCCACAGGGCCCAGCCGTGGTCTCCGAGCCAGTCCGTCAGGTTCAAGGTGCGCCTCCCGCGTAGACCTCCATGGTGCCAGCCGGGTGGTCGCCCGGCCGGACGCAGGCGGTCAGAGCGCGCGCGCCGACCAGCGGCCGGCGCGCGAGGTGAGCTCGACCTCGAGGTCGAAGGTCTCCCCCAGCCGCTGCGCGGTGAGGGTCGTCTCGACGGGCCCGGCGGCGACGACCCGGCCCTGCTTGAGCAGCAGCGCGTGGGTGACCCCGACCGGGATCTCCTCCACGTGGTGGGTCACCAGCACCGAGGCCGGCGCGTACGGGTCCGAGGCCAGGGTGCCCAGCGTGCGGAGCAATGTCTCGCGGCCCGTGAGGTCGAGCCCGGCGGAGGGCTCGTCGAGCAGCAGGAGCTCGGGGTCGGTCATCAGCGCGCGGGCGATCTGCACGCGCTTGCGCTCGCCCTCGCTCAGCGTGCCGAAGGTGCGGTCGGCCAGCCCGCTGATCGACAGCGACGCGAGCAGCTCGTCGGCCCGCTCGTGGTCGAGGTCGTCGTAGCTCTCGCGCCAGCGGCCGACGACCGCGTACGAGGCGGAGACCACGACGTCGTGGACGCGCTCCCCGCGCGGGATGCGTTCGGCCAGCGCGGCGGACGTCAGGCCGATGCGCGGGCGGAGCTCGAAGACGTCGACGGTGCCCAGCACCTCGTCGAGGAGCCCGACGACGCCGGTCGTCGGGTGGATCTGCGCGGCGAGGAGCTGCAGGAGCGTCGTCTTGCCGGCCCCGTTCGGCCCGAGGACGACCCAGCGGTCGCTCTCGTCCACGGTCCAGCTCACGTCGTCGAGCAGGACCGCCCCGCCTCGGACGACGCCTACCCCGGCGAGATCGACGACTGCGGCCACGTCGGCGACCTTACCGGCGGAACGCCCGCGACCGACGCTCGCGTCCGCGTACGGTGTTGGGCGTGGACGCACCCCTGCCACCGGGAAGCCTGTCGCTGCGCCTCGTCTCGAACCTCAACGCCGCCCTGCACACCCGGTTGGCCGCCGAGCGGGCGGCCGCCGAGGTCATCGGCCCGGACGTCGCCCACCACCTCGTCGATCCGGACGGCCTGCTCGGCCTGGACCCCCTCCGCGCCACGGAGCTCGACGACGGGTTCGCCCGGCTGCTCGCGGCCGAGCCGGACCGCTGGCTGCTCGCCCTCCCGGTGCCCGGCGCGCTGGGGCCGCTGCGGGGCCCGGTCGAGCTCAACACCGCTGCGCTCGTCGCCGGCGAGGCGGCGGTCGCGGCCGGCGGCGGGCTGGCCCTGGTGCCGCACCGGGTCGGCCCCAGCGTGCAGTGGCGCGTGCACGCGGCCGCGCGACCCTTCACCCCGCCGACCCTGTACGAGGCGGAGCGCGAGCTGAGCGAGGCCGTGCTGCGTGCCGCCACCACGCTGACCCACCTCGACGTCGCCGCCGGGAGCCGACCGCGGGCCGACCACGGCGGCGTCCTGGCCCCGGGCTACCCGCCCCGGGCGCGTCTCGCCGCCGACCGCGCCGCCCGACTCCTGATCGCCTGCGACGAGGCGCTGACCAGCGACGGCGCGGCCATCACCCTGCACGAGGCGGAGGTGCGCACCCGCGAGCTGCGGGTCGTGCGCACCGCGGCCGGCCAGGCCCTCTGCGCCGCCGCGGGCTGGCCCGACGCCTGACCGACCCCTGCGCGGTGACGGTCGCGGGCGGGGTCAGGCGCGGTAGCCGAGCACCGCGTAGTCGCGGGGGCCGCGCAGGGCACGGGCGACCAGCGCCTCCACGGGGGTCGGCGGACCCGCGTCGGGGTCGAGCGGTGAGTCGTCCGGGTGCAGCGGACGGACCTCGACGTCGCGGAAGCCGGACGCCTCGACCAGGAACGCCGTCCGCGCCGGCGGCAGCGGCGAGCGGTGCGTGGGGTCGAGGTAGAAGTTGCAGGCGCCCATCGTGAGGTTCGTCGGGTTGGGCGTCTCGAGGAGCAGGCAGCCGCCCGGCCGCAGCGCGTGGTGGGCCGCCTCGAAGAGCGCCAGCAGCGTCTCGGTGTCGAGGTGCTCGACCAGGTGGAACGCGCTCACGAGGTCGAGCGAGCCCTCCTCGCGGGCGGCCAGGTACGCCACCCCGTCGCCGTGCACGACGTCGAGGCCGGCCGTACGCCCCGCGGTCGCGAAGTCGACGTTGGCGTCGATCCCGCGGGCGGCGATCCCCTCGTCGCGCAGCAGCGTCAGCCACTCGGCGCGGCCGCAGCCGACGTCGAGCACGCGAGGTCCGCGCTCGGCCGGCTGGAGCACGCGTGCGACGTCGCCGAGGTAGGGCCGGAGCTTGGCGGTCACCTCCTCGCGCGACCCGCGGAACCGGTCGGCGAACGCGGCGTAGACGGCGGCGAAGCGGGGTCCGGTCTCGCTCTCGGTCCCGGAACGCTCCGCGCGGAGCGTGGCGACCTCGGCCTCCAGCTCCCGCAGCCGGGCCTCGAGGTCCTCGAGCGTCGTCACGCGTCCTCCCCCGCCGGCGCGCCGGGCTCGTCGTGCTCGATGGTCCGCAGGACCTTCGCCGGCACCCCGCCGACGATCGTGTACGGCGCCACGTCGCCCAGGACGACGGCGCCGACCGCCACCACCGCGTTCGCCCCGATGCGGCACGGCCCGACCAGCGTGGCGCCGCTGGAGACCCAGACGCCCTCCTCGATCACGACGTCGCGCCCGCTCTTGGGCACGGCGGTCTGGCGGGCCTTCCCGAAGGTGCGCCAGTCGTGCGTGCCGGTGAGCACCGACACCCCGTGGCCGAAGAAGGCCCACTCCCCGACGGTGATCTCGCCCGACGACAGGTTGAAGAGGGCGTCGTTGACCACCGCGGTCTCGGCGACGTGCAGCTTGGCCGGGTCGCCGTACACCCGGGGCGTGAAGAGCGCCGGGTCCTCGGTCGCGAGGTGCCCCGCCTGACCGGCCGGCGCCCGGTCACCCTCCCCGGCTCCCGACCACGCGGTCAGACCGGCGCCGATCCCGGCGGCCGCCCTCCGCACCCCCGCCAGCAGCTCGTCACCCAGCGTCATCGTCCCGCTCCTTCCCACCGCACGGACCCCGCACTCTGCCAGCGCCCTTCAGCCGGTCGGCAGCCGACGTGACGGCCGCCGTGCGGTAGGACCCAGGTAGCGGGGGGGGCCTCAGGAACCGGTGGAGTGCAGCCCGCCGTCGACGTGGATCATCTCGCCGGTCGTGGCGGGGAAGAAGTCGCTCATCAGGGCGACGACCGCGCGGGCCGTCGGCTCCGGGTCGCGCGGGTCCCAGCCGAGCGGCGCCCGCGAGCCCCAGACCGTGTTGAACTCGTCGGCCCCGCCGATCGCCTTCTTGGCCAGGGTCTCCAGCGGGCCGGCCGCGACGAGGTTGACCCGTACCCCCTCGGGTCCGAGGTAGCGGGCGAGGTAGCGGCTGGTGCTCTCGAGCGCCGACTTGGAGACGCCCATCCAGTCGTAGACGGGCCACGACACCGTCGCGTCGAAGGTCAGCCCGACCACCGAGGCCGGGTTGGCCAGCACCGGCTTGCAGGCCATGGTGAGCGACGCGAGCGAGTACGCCGACACCTGCAGCGCCTTGGACACGTCGTCCCACGGCGTGCTGAGGAACTTGCCGCCCAGGGCGGTCTCCGGGTTGGCGTACGCGAGCGAGTGCACGAGACCGTCGAGGGAGTCGGTGTGCTCGCGGAGCTGGTCGGCCAGCCCGGCGAGGTGCTCCTCGTTGGTCACGTCGACCTCGAGCAGCGCCGGCTCCGGGTCGAGCTTGCGGATCACCCGCCTCGTCAGGCTCATGGCCCGCCCGAAGTTCGACACGATGACCTGCGCGCCCTGCTCCTGCGCGACCCGCGCCACGGAGAACGCGATCGAGGTGTCGAGGGTGACGCCGGCCACCAGGACCGTCTTGCCGTCGAGGATGCCCATAAGGGTCGATCCTGCCCTACGGCCGCCGGGTCCGTCGTGAGCGTCCGGGCTCAGTGGCCCATCCCCAGGCCGCCGTCGACCGGGAGCAGGGCGCCCGTGACGTACGCGCCCCCAGGCCCGGCGAGGAACGCGACGGCCGCGGCGACGTCCTCGCTGGCGCCCATCCGGCCGAGCGGGATCTGCGCCTTGTAGCCCGCGACGGTCTTCTCGTCGAGGGCCGCCGTCATGTCGGTCTCGACGAAGCCGGGTGCGACGACGTTGGCGGTGATCCCCCGGCCGCCGAGCTCGCGGGCCAGCGAGCGGGCCATGCCGACCAGCCCGGCCTTGGAGGTCGCGTAGTTCACCTGGCCCGCGGAGCCGAGCTGGCCGACGACCGAGGAGATGAGGACGATCCGGCCGAAGCGGGCGCGGACCATGGGTCGCGCGGCGCGGCGCACGACGTGGAACGTGCCGGTGAGGTTCGTGTCGATGACGGCGTCCCAGTCGTCCTCGCTCATGCGCATCAGCAGCGTGTCGCGGGTGACGCCCGCGTTGGCCACGAGCACCTCGACCGGGCCGAGCTCGGCCTCGACGGCCGCGAAGGCGGCGTCGACCTGCTCGGTGTCGGTGATGTCGCACCGCACCCCGAGGATCCCGGGCGGCACGTCCCCGGTGCGGTACGTCGCCGCGACGCGGAAGCCCTCCGCCGCCAGGTGCTGGGCGATCACGCGGCCGATGCCGCGGTTGCCCCCCGTGACGAGGGCGACACGCCCCTGGTCGACGGCGGACGCTTCACTGGTCGGAACCTCGGTCACGGGCTGCACGTTAACGCTGTGGCCGCTCCCCCACCCAACTCGTCTCCTGGGGAACGAAACCGCGGAGGCCCTCCAGACGTAATGTCTGGTTATGGTCATCCCTTCGGGCGCGACGAACATCACCGACGCGCGTCCGGGGTCGAGCGTCGAGATGACGCAGCGCGTCCGTCGCTACACGATCACGATGGCGTTCCGGACGGTCTGCTTCCTGGTGGCGGTCATCTTCGCGCACGGCTGGCTGCAGTGGGTGCTCTTCGGCGGGGCGCTGTTCCTGCCGTACATGGCGGTCCTGCTGGCCAACCAGGCCAACACCAAGGGGCTGAAGCACCCCGTCCGGCGAGGGGCCCCGAGCGACGCGCTCCAGCTGACCGCCGGACCGTCGCCGGCCTTCGTCGAGGGCGAGGTCATCGCCGACGCGGAGGGCCGGGTGCACGAGCCCGTTGCGGACCGTCGCAAATACTGGGCCGCGTGAGCCTGTTCCCCGCTGACCCGCCTCCCACCGACCTGCCCGACGAGCTGATCTGCTCGGCCCGCGGCTGCACGGCACCCGCGACCACGGACGTGCGCTGGAACAACGTCAAGATCCACACCCCGGAACGCCGCAAGCACTGGCTGGCGTGCGACGAGCACACGGACTCCCTGGCCTCGTACCTCGGCGCTCGCGGGATGCTGCGCGAGGTCGTGCCCCTGGGCGCCGAGGCGCCCGGCTCGGACTGAGGCTCAGCCGCCGATGGCCGACATCGGCCGGTCGGGCTGGAGGAAGCTCGGGTCGTCGATGCCGTGACCCGGCTGCTTGCCCGCGACCGCGGTGACCCACGCGTCGGCGATGGTTGCGTCGTCGGCTCCGCCCCGCAGCAGGAGCCGCAGGTCCGACTCCTCGCGAGCGAAGAGGCAGGTCCGGATCTGACCGTCGGCCGTGAGGCGTACGCGGTCGCAGGACCCGCAGAACGGCTGGGTCACCGAGGCGATCACGCCGACCGTCCGGTCGGTGCCGACCACCCGGAACAGCTCGGCCGGGGCGCTCCCGCGGGCCGCAGCATGGGCCGGGTCGACCACGAGCGAGAACGCCGTCCGCAGCCGCGCCAGCGTCTCGGCGGCGGTGACCATGTCGGCGCGCCGCCAGCCGTGCTGGGCGTCGAGCGGCATCTGCTCGATGAAGCGCAGCTGCACGCCCTCGTCGAGCGCCCAGCGGAGCATGTCCGGCGCCTCGTGGTCGTTCACCCCGCGCATCAGCACGGCGTTGATCTTGACCGGGTCGAGGCCCGCGGCCCGGGCCGCGCGGATGCCGGCGAGCACGTCGGCGTGCCGGCGTCGGCGGGTCAGCTCCGCGAACGTGTCCGGGTTCAGCGTGTCGAGCGAGACGTTGATGCGGTTCAGCCCGGCCGCCCGCAGGGCCTCCGCCCGACCGGCGAGACCGATGCCGTTGGTCGTCAGGGCGAGCACCGGGGACGGCTCGAGCGCCGCCAACCGGGCGACCAGGCCCTCGAGCCCACGGCGCAGCAGGGGCTCGCCGCCGGTGAGCCGCACCGTGGTGATGCCGAGCCGCTCGGTGCCGATCCGGACCAGCCGGACGATCTCGTCGTCGTCGAGCAGCTCGGAGCGGTCCATCCAGTCCAGGCCCTCGGCGGGCATGCAGTAGGTGCAGCGCAGGTTGCAGCGGTCCGTGAGCGACAGCCGCAGGTCGGCCGCGACCCGCCCGTACGCGTCCGCGAGCCGGCGCTGCTGGTCCGCGCCAGGGCGGGACGAGCGCAGGCCGGGCAGGCCGAGCAGGACGGTCACGTGGCCAACTCTAGGCGCACGTGACGGCCCTGCCCGGGCCTCGAGCAACCGTCAGGAGGCGTCGTCAGCACCCTCCGCCGGCACCTCGGGCGCCGGCGGCCGGGAGGCCAGCTCGTTGCGACGGGCGATGATGATCGCCGTGGCCGCACCTGCGGCGGCGGCGTACGCCGCGACCCGCAGCCACGGCTTGTCGAAGACGTGCCCGGTGAGGTGGTCCAGCGAGTAGCGGCCCGCGCCGGTGAGGGTGAGGGCCGTCCCGACGAGCCCGTACGTGAGCGCGGTCTCGGGGCCGCCGTCGGCGGCGAAGAACTTCTCGAAGCCGTGCAGCGAGGACGCGACGACCATGTTCCCGGTCAGGGCGGCGCCCGCCGCTCCGGTCCCGAGCCCGAGCGCGACGGCCAGGCCACCGCCGGTCTCGGCCAGCCCGGCGAGGGTGGCGTTGCGCTTGCCCGGGGTGAAGCCGACCGACTCGAAGAAGCCGCCGGTCCCCTCGATGCCGTAGCCGCCGAACCAGCCGAACAGCTTCTGCGCGCCGTGCGAGGCCGCGGCGGTGCCGAAGCCGAGGCGCAGGGCCAGCAGGCCCAGGTCGGTGCTCTTGCTCATGTCGTGCTCCTTCTGCGGGTGGTGGACCCGACGCTACGGGCAGCGGACGCCCCCAGGGGAGGCGTCCGCTGCACGGGCACCCGTCAGGACGGGAGCTGGGCCGTCCCCGAGCGGACGCCGAGGAGGTGCTCCAGGGCGAGACGCTGGATCTTGGCGAAGCCGTAGCCCCGTGTCCGACCGGCCTCGAGGTCGTAGTCCTCGAAGGCCGAGCGGTCGGCGAGCAGGGCGTCGTAGTCCTCGCCCTCGTTCAGGGTCGGCTCGGACAGCGTGCCCACGCCAGCGGCCGCGAGGGCCTCCTGGACCTCCGGGTCGTCGCGGAACGACTGCGAGCGCTCCTTGAGGCTGAGGTAGAGCTCCATGTTGGCCAGCGCCGACTCCCAGACCCCCTCGATGCTCTCGGTCCGCAGCGGCTTGTAGTCGAAGTGCCGGTCGCCGTCGTAGGTCGGCCCGCCGCCCGGGGCGCCGTTCTCGAGCAGGTCGACGGTGGAGAACGCCTGCAGCAGGTCGCCGTAGCCGAAGACCATGTCCTGGTCGTAGCGCGGGCCCTTCTGACCGTTGAGGTCGATGTGGAAGAGCTTGTTCGCCCACAGCGCCTGCGCGATGCCGTGGGTGTAGTTGAGGCTGGCCATCTGCTCGTGGCCGACCTCGGGGTTGATGCCGATCATGTCGGCGTGCTCGCACTCGTTGATGAAGGCGAGCGCGTGCCCGATCGACGGCAGCAGGATGTCGCCGCGGGGCTCGTTCGGCTTCGGCTCGATCGCGAAGCGCATGTTGTAGCCCTTGTCGATCGAGTACTGCGCGAGCATGTCGATGCCCTCGCGGTAACGGTCGAGCGCCGCCCGGACGTCCTTGGCGAAGTCGACCTCGGAGCCCTCGCGGCCACCCCAGAAGACGTAGATCTCGGCGCCGAGCTCGGCGGCGAGGTCCATGTTCCGCATGACCTTGCGCAGCGCGTAGCGGCGGATCGAGCGGTCGTTGCTGGTGAACCCGCCGTCCTTGAAGACCGGGTCGCCGAACAGGTTGGTCGTGACCATCGGCACGACCAGGCCGGTCTCGGCCAGCGCGGCCTTGAACTCGCTGATGATCGTGTCGCGCTCGGTGCTGCTGCTCTCCGGCGGGACGAGGTCGTCGTCGTGGAACGTGATGCCGTACGCGCCGAGCTCGGCGAGCTTGTGCACGGCCGTCACGCCGGCCATCACGGGGCGGGTGGCCTCGCCGAACAGGTCGCGCGCCTGCCAGCCGACGGTCCACAGACCGAAGCTGAACTTGTCTTCACGGGTGGGGACTGGGGCCATGGTGCTTCTCCTGAGAGGTGGTGTGGATCGGCTGGAGGGGTGACGGTCAGGACGTGCGAGGCTGCCCCGGCACGTCCGAGCGTGTCACCAGACGCGGGTGCGCTGGGAGCCGGCCTTCAGCCCGCGCAGCGCGCCGGCCGGGTAGGCCTGACCCTCGTCCTTGGGCTCGCCGACGAGGTCGGTGTCGAGCAGGACCGGTCGGCCGTCGGGGTCGTCGAAGTCCGCGTCGACGAACCGCACCGGCGGCAGGTCGGTCCCGGAGACGGTGGCGACGGTCGCCTCGGCGAAGCCCTCGGGGAGCGTGGTCTCGAGGTGGACCTCGTCGCCCTCGGTGACCACGCGCACGCTCGCGTCGCCGTCGAGGACGACCGCACCCGTCTCGGCCTCGTACGGCTCGGCGCCGGTGAGGTAGACGTTGTCGCGGATGTAGACCGGCTGGGGCACGTCGGCGAACCGCTCGTGGTCGCCGCGGGTCGGGTCGGCGATCAGCACCCGGTACTCCTCCATCGAGGACGGGTGGCCGTCGTAGCCGACCGTCCCGTGGTGGGCCTTGGCGTCCCAGCGCGACTCACGCGCGTACGCGAGCGAGGCGTCGCCGCCCAGGAACACGTTGCCGATCAGGCGGTCGTCGCCGCCGAGGATCGCCGCGTAGCCGGCCACCTGCGTGCTGTGCGGCGTGTGGTACGGCGTCGGCCGCTCGACGACGGGCTGCAGCCAGACCGTCCCGCAGACGAGGTTGTTCACGTACGCCCCGCCCTGCGCGAAGGACTCCAGCGACACCTTCGAGGCGAAGACGTTGTGGTCGACGACGTACGGGCCGTGGCTCACCTCGACGAAGAGGTCGCGGTTGTTGTCGTGGTAGACGTTCCGCGTGACGCGGGTGCCCTGGGTCTGCCAGTCGAGCCAGGTGCCGAGCGAGCAGTCGTGGATCCGGTTGTGCCGGATGGTCACGTCGATCGCGGCGTGGAGCTTGATGCCGCCGATCTCGTAGCCGTAGAACTCGCGCTTGATCGCGATGTTGTAGATGTGGTTGTCCTCGATCGTGGAGAACACGCAGCCGAGGTGGCCCACGATCCCGTTCTGCCCGCAGTCGAAGATCGTGTTGCGCCGGATGAGGTGCGAGCCGATGTGCTCGCGGTCCCAGCCGAGGCGGGCGGCGGTGAACACCGACTCCAGCTGGTACTGGTAGCCCGGCTTGTCGCCGCGCAGCGTGGCGAAGTTGTGCCCGGTGGAGATCTCCTTGCCGATCGAGATCGCGGAGCACTTGGCGTCGTGGATGACGTTGTCCTCGATGACCCAGCCCTTGGCCCAGTTCGGCCCGATCAGGCCCGGCTGGTCGGCGGTCGGGGGCGCCCACGGCGTGGCCGCCTGGGCGAGCTCGAAGCCCCGCACGGTGATGTAGTCGACGTGGTGCTCGCGCGGGTAGAAGACCGAGCGCCGCACGTTGATCTCGACCAGCGACGCGTTGGGGTCGGCACCGGCGAAGTTCGCCCAGACCGTCGTGACCTCGGGGCCCACCTCGGCGAACCAGACGAGCTGGGTCTGCGCGGGGTCGCGGACGCGGTCGGTCGTGGAGGTCCAGTCGTCGACGACCTCGGTGCGCAGCGGCGGGTCGGTGACGGCGTCGCGCGAGGTGACCTCGTAGAAGCTCGTCCCGTCGAGGTAGACGTCGCCGAGGTGCTTCTTCGGCGTGGTCGGCTCGGCGTAGACGATCCAGTCGCCGTCGACCTCCTCGGCGAAGGGGTTGAAGTCGCCGAAGAGGCTGTTCGGGACGTCCACGGTCCACACCGCGCCGCCGTCGACCTGCGACCAGCCGGTGACCACCTCGGAGCCCTTGATCACGGGGTGCTCCCCCGGCGCGGCGGTGTAGGTGATCCGGCGGGAGTCGCTGAGCCCGGAGTAGCGGGGGTCGACCCATTCGCGGTAGACGCCGTCGTGCACGACGACGGTGTCCCCGGGCTGGGCGACACGGGCGGCCGCGTTGATGCTCGCGAACGGCCGCTGCTCGGACCCGTCGGCCGGGTCGGGTCCGTCGGACCCCTCGATCCTGACGTGCAGCTCCACAGGCATCTTCGTCGACCTCTCCGTACTGCTTCTGGGTGTTCTGGGGTGGGTGTTCTGGGGTGCGTTCTGGGTGTCCCGGGTGGCGTGAGGACCGGCTCCGGGCAGCCGGAAACCCGGCTCCGGCGGAGGAGTCCGCCGGAGCCGGGGCCGAGCTACTTGCTGAAGCCGGCGGTCAGGCCGCTCATCAGCTGACGACGACCGATCACGTAGAGCACGAGGATCGGGAGGGTGGTCAGCACGACGGAGGCGAGGATCGCCGGGACGTTCACGCTGTACTGCCCCTGGAAGGTCCACAGCCCGAGCGGCAGCAGCCGCTTCTCCGGGCTCTGGGTCAGGATCAGCGGGAGCAGGAAGCCGTTCCAGATCCCCAGGCCGTTGTAGATGGTCACGGTGACCAGCGCGGGACGGGTGAGCGGGAAGGCGAGCTGCCACAGCGTCTGCCAGTCGGAGGCGCCGTCCATCCGCATCGACTCGAAGAGCTCCTTCGGGACGTCGCGGATGAAGTTCGACAGCACCAGGACCGACAGCGGGATGGCGAACGCGATCGACGGCAGGATGATCGCGCCCAGGGTGTCGTAGAGGCCCAGCCGGATGATGATCAGGTAGACGGGGATGATCGTCGCCTGCAGCGGGATGGCCAGGCCCATCAGGAACAGGGAGTTCGTGGCCTTCAGCAGCCACCCCCGTCCCCGCACGATGGCGAACGCGGCGAGGAACGAGATCAGCACGGCCGGCACGATCGAGCCCACCGTGACGATCACGCTGTTGACGAAGTACCGCGGGAAGTCCGACTGGACGACCATCAGGTAGTTCGACAGGGTCGGCGCCGTCGGCGGGGCGAGCGGGTTGGTCGAGAAGTAGTCGCTCTGCTGCTTGAAGCTGGTGATGATGATCCAGTAGATCGGGACCAGCACGATCAGCAGCCAGACCCAGCTGAGGGCCCCGCCGAACCAGTTCTTGCTGACGGTCCCCCGCATGCCCGACCCGCGGTCCGCGGACTTCTTGGCGGCCGGCCGGCGGGTCGGGGCGCTCGTGGTCACGGTCGCCATGTCAGGCCCCTTCCAGCTGGCTGGACGTCGCGTCGCCGCCGAGGCGGCGCAGCAGCAGGGCGAGCGCCAGACCGACGAGCACGAGGATGCAGGCGATGGCGCTGGCCGGGCCCATGAGGTTGGCCTGGAACCCGGTGATGTACATCGACAGCGCGAGCACCCGGGTGGCGTCGCCCGGGCCCCCGGCGGTCAGCACGAAGATCAGGTCGAAGAAGGTCAGCGACCCGACGACCATGAGCGTGGACGACGTGATGATCGTGTACTTCAGCTGCGGCAGCGTGATGCTGAAGAACTGACGCACCCGGCCCGCACCGTCGATCAGCGCGGCCTCGTACATCGTCACCGGGATCTGCCGGACGCCGCCCTGGTAGATCAGCGCGTGGAACGGGATGAACTGCCAGGAGACGACGAAGATCACGACGCCGACCGCGAGGTAGGGCCGACCGAGCCAGTCCTGCGCCAGGAACGGCAGGTGCAGGCCTGCGCCCAGCCCGAAGTTCGGGTCGAGCAGCGCCTTGTACGTGATCGCCAGCGCGGCGGAGCTCAGCAGCAGCGGGATGAAGTAGAGCACCGCGAGGAGCTCGCGGTAGCGCTGCTGACCGGCCAGGAACGCCCCGAGCAGGATGCTCATCGGCGTCTGGACGATCCAGGTCAGCGCCATCACGAGGAACGTGACCCACAGCGCGTGCGGCAGCCCAGGGTCGGTGAGGACCGCCTTCCAGCTGGTGAGGCCGGAGGGCCGGATCTCCCCGATGCCGTCCCAGGTGGTGAAGGACAGCACCAGCACCCCGATCAGGGGGATGACGCCGAAGGCCACGAACATCAGCAGGGCCGGCAGCGCCATCCAGGTGAGCGAACGCTCCCGGATGCCGCTGCCGCCGCCTGCCGACGCGCTGCTGGCCGGCGCCGACTGCAGAGCCGCCGGAGCCAGCGCGGTCACTGCCCGATGACCTTGTTCATGTTGTCGACCCACTCCTGGGGCGTGATCGAGAGCTGGAACAGCTTCGCGATGTTGTCCAGGAGGGTCTCGGCCGCGTTGGCGGGCAGCGCCTGGTCCCACGACTGCGCGAAGGACTTGGCGTTGCTGGCGGTGTCGTAGATGAAGTTCAGGAACGGCGCGTCCGCGCCGCTGAACTGGGCGTTCGAGCCCTTGACGATCGCCACGCTGCCGGAGTCGGCCCACGCCTTGATCTCGGTGTCGTCCAGCACGCTGGTCGAGAAGAACTTCTTGGCCGTGTTCTTCTCGGCGTCCGACGCCTTGGCGG
This sequence comes from Microlunatus antarcticus, assembly GCF_014193425.1. Taxonomy (NCBI): domain Bacteria; kingdom Bacillati; phylum Actinomycetota; class Actinomycetes; order Propionibacteriales; family Propionibacteriaceae; genus Microlunatus; species Microlunatus antarcticus. Next base: position 3,224,453 of record NZ_JACHZG010000001.1, read on the forward strand.
AGATCGAGTAGTACTGCGCCGGGTTGCCCACGGTGTTGGTCGGGTCGCCCTTGCCGCCGGTGACGGCCGGGAAGTTCCCGTAGCCGAGGTTGCCGCCGCTGACGAAGTCGCCGCCGTCGGCCTTCATGGTGCCGTAGGTCCAGGCGCCGTGGACCATCATCGCGGCCTTGCCGGTGTAGAGCAGGGCCAGGTCGGCGTTGGAGTCGGCGGTGATCGAGGAGAAGCCCTTGATGAAGCCGTTCGCCTTCACCAGGTCCTGGATCTTGGTCAGCATGTCGAGCACCGCGGGGTCGGACCACGCGCCGGCCTTGCCGGAGAAGGCGTTCTGGAAGACCTCCGGGCCCGCGATGCGGTCGAGCAGGAACTCGAGCCACATCATGTTGGTCCAGCGGGACTGGCCGCCGAGGGAGAACGGCGCGATGCCCGCGTCGTTGAACTTCGGGACCAGGGCCATGATGTCGTCCCACGTCTGCGGGGGCTGCACGCCGACCTTGTCGAAGACCTTCTTGTTCCAGTAGAAGACGATCGGGGTGACCGTCTCGGCCGGCATCGCGTAGATCTTGCCGTCGACCGAGGCCGCCTCGAAGGCGGACGGGAAGAGCCGGTCCTTGACCGCGGCGTTCTCGGAGAAGAACGACGTCAGGTCCTCGACCTGGTTGTTCTTCACGTACTCGCGGAGGCCACCGCCGCCCCAGCCCCAGATGATCGACGGGCCCTGGCCCGCGCCGATGGCGGTCTTGATCTTGGTCTTGTACGCGTCGTTCTGGAACTCGGTGTACTTGATGGCGGCGTCGGGGTTGGCCGTGTTGAAGCGCTTGACCGTGGCCTCACGGATGGCCTGCTGCGGCTGGCCGCTCAGGAACCAGTAGCTGGCCGCACCGGTGCCGGCGGCCGCGCCGCCACCGCCCGCGCTGCCGCCCGCACCCGGGGTGGTGGGCTGGGTGCCGCCGCCGCACGCGGCGAGGGTGCCGACCGCCGAGGCGCTCAGACCGGCCAGGCCGGCCAGCTTGAGGAAGCCGCGACGCGAGGTGTTGCTGGGATCCACTCTGATCTCCTAGATGAGCGCGGCCGGTGCCGCGGTGTGAACGATGCGACGGAACACCACAGAGATGTTTCGCTCAATGCTGCTCGATTTAACGTAAGTTCGCGAGACCGAGCCTGTCAAGGGCGCCCCGCATGTCGTCACCGGAGTGTTGTCACTGCAGCGGTCTGCGCTCGCGGGAACGTTCCCACGCCCAGTGTGCAACATCCGGGGTCCCAGGGGAAGTGTTCCCCGGTCCGCGTGTCCATCCCGGCGTTTTCTGCTCGCGCTCGTGGATCTGAGGCGCTACTGTGACCGAAACTTTTCGAGCAGAAGGGGTGCCCATGAGTAGCCGCGCCACCCTGGCCGACGTCGCGAGCGCCGTGGGGGTCTCGGTCGCCACCGTGTCCAAGGTCCTCAACGACCACGCGGACGTCGCGCCCGGCACCCGTCGTCGCGTGCAGCAGCAGCTGCGGGACTCCTCCTACCGCGTCACCGGCAACGGCCGGCGCCGCTCGCGCCTCGAGGGCACCATCGAGGTCGAGTTCCCCGGCCTGGAGAACCCGTACGTCGTCGGCGTCCTGGACGGCATCCTGGACGCGGCGCGGGCCGAGCACCTGGACGTCGCCATCGGGCCGCAGGTGCGCGACAACACCGCCGTCGTCGAGCCGCAGATGATGCGCCGCTCGGGTCGTATCGGCGCCATCTTCATCACCGTCGACGCCGCGACCCCGCCCGTGGCCACCCTCATCGACGACGGCTTCCCGACCGTCGTCGTCGACCCGGTCCGCGCGGGGTCGGGGGCCACCGTCAGCATCGGCGCCACCAACTTCAGCGGCGGGCTGTCGGCGACCAAGCACCTGCTCGCGCTCGGTCACCGGCGCATCGCGCACGCCGCCGGGCCGAGCAGCGTCGACTGCAGCCAGGCCCGGCTCGCCGGCTACCAGTCCGCCCTGGGCGAGGCCGGGCTCCGCGCCGACGACGACCTGATCGTGCCGTCGCCGTTCACGTACGCCGGGGGCCGCGCGTCGGCCGCCCGACTGCTCGACCTGCCCGAGCGGCCGACCGCGATCTTCGCCGCCGGCGACGAGATCGCCCTCGGGATCATGGAGGAGGCCAGGCTCCGGTCGATCCGGATCCCGGAGGACCTCAGCATCGTCGGCTTCGACGACACCTACCTCGCGAGCCGCTCCGCTCCCCCGCTCACCACGGTCGCCCAGCCGCTCGTGGAGATGGGCCGGCTCGCGGTGCGATCGCTGAGCCAGCTGATCACCGGCGACTTCCTCGGGACGTCGCACCTCGAGCTCTCGACCCGCCTGGTCGTCCGCGAGTCCACCGCCCCCTGCCCGACCGGGCGCTGAGCCCTCGGCTCAGGCGGCTTCCAGCGCCAGGTCGGGGACGGGCACGACGGACGGGACGTTCCGGGTCTCGCGCCGACGCTCGCCCGCCGGCGTGCGCCAGACCAGCGCGTAGTCGAGGGTGCACGCGGCCAGCCAGGGGTCCACGGCGGCGAACCGCACGGTGAAGCAGGCGCCGGAGGCCACGAACCGGACGGTGTGCGCCGCCGACGCCACGACGCCGGACCGGGACGTGAGGGTCGCTCTCAGCTCCACGTCGCGGGCGCCGCCGGTGTCGCCGGCGTTCTCGACGAGCATCACGCCCGGCTCGGCCCACAGCAGCCGCCAGCCGGCCGGGTCCTCGCCCTCGCCGCGGGCGGGCGGGCGGGCCAGCGCCTCCGCAGCCGTGACCGCCTCGGCCGCCGCCGCCAGCGCGACCCGCTGCCGGCGCCCGCGACGGACCAGCAGCCCGACGAAGGCGAGGGTCTTGAGGCACACCACGCCGCCGACGATCATCAGCAGGGTCGTGGTGCTCACGCGACGATGCTAGGGGAACTCTCAGGATCGCGGGCCGTCCGGACGGAACCCACCGGTCAGCCGACCGGGACGCTCCCCACGGCGGCCAGGTCGAGCCGTTCGGGGTGGGCGTAGACGTTCATCGTCTCGCCGCGGACGAAGGCGACCAGGGTCAGACCGGCCTCGTCGGCCAGCTCCACGGCCAGCGAGGTCGGCGCCGACACGGCGACCAGCAGCTCGGCCCCGGCGAGGACGGCCTTCTGCGTCAGCTCGTACGACGCCCGGCTCGACACGACCAGGGTGCAGCCGACGAGCGGCAGCCGCCCCTCGCGCAGGGCCCAGCCGATCACCTTGTCGAGGGCGTTGTGCCGTCCGACGTCCTCGCGCACGCACACCAGCTCACCGTCGGCGTCGATCAGCCCGGCGGCGTGCAGCCCGCCGGTCTTGTCGAAGGCGCGCTGCTGCTCGCGCAGCAGCTCGGGTGCCGCGAGCACCCGCTCCACCGGCAGCGGCTCCCGGAACGTCGTCGGGTGCCGCCGGGCGGTGACGACCTGGTCGATCGAGGTGCTGCCGCACAGCCCGCAGGCGCTGTTCACCAGCACCTGGCGCAGCGGCCCGGTCGGCGCGGCGCCCGGCACGAGGCTGACGTCGAGCACGTTGTACGTCTGCAGCCCGTCCGCGTCGGTGCCCGCGCAGTAGCGGGCCAGGACGACGTCGGAGGCGGTGGTGATGACGCCCTCGCCGTGCAGCAGGCCGTGCACGAGGTCGATGTCGTCGCCGGGGGTCCGCATCGTCACCAGGAACGCGGAGCCGTCGAGGCGCACCTCGAGCGGTTCCTCCACGGCTAGCGTGTCGCTGCGGCGCACGACCCGGGGGTCGTCGCCCACGCGGACCTTGACCACCGGTCGGGTCCGGGTGAGGCGTCCCATGCCCCCATCCTGGCACCGGGGGCCAACGACCGCACGACGACGGAGGGCACGACGATGGACCTGACCCAGTGGCTGGCACGGCTCGGCGCCGAGCTCGGGACCGACGACGTCGACCTGGACGAGGCGAGGATCACCGAGCTCCTCGACCTGACCCGCGAGGCCGCGCACGGCGTGGAGCGCGTCGCGGGTCCGCTGACCACCTTCCTGGTCGGGGTCGCGGTCGGGCGGGGTGCGGACGTCGCCACCGCGACGCAGGCGGCCCAGGCGCTGCTCGAGGAGCCGGCGCCGGGCCCCGACGAAGCGACCGACGGAGCGGCCGGCGGTCCGACCGCCTCCCACGACAACGCGGGCTAGCCTGGAGCGGTGCAACGCCTCTGGGTCCGCTGGACTCTGCTGACCGCGTTCGTGCTGGCGTTCGGGACCGCGTGCGCCTTCCTCGGCAACTGGCAGCTCGACCGGCTCGAGTCGCGCCGCGAGCGGAACGTCTCGACGGTCCGCAACGAGGAGCAGGCCGTCCGCCCGTACACCGACGTCTTCACCCGCACGATCGTCGACGCCGACCAGTGGCAGCGCGTCAGCGCGACGGGGACGTTCGACGCGGACCACCAGCTGCTGCTGCGCTACCGCAGCAGCGGCGACACCGAGGGCTACGAGGTCGTCACCCCGCTGCGCACCGCGACCGGGGCGGTCCTGGTCGACCGCGGCATCGTCTCGCTCGCCAACGGCGCCCCGATCCCGACCGTCGCCCCCGCCCCGCCGACCGGTGAGGTCACGGTCGTCGGGCACGTCCGCCGCGACGAGCAGGGCAAGCGCTCGGCCATCACCCCGGTCGACGGCGCCGCCCGGCTGATCAGCTCCGAGGCGTTCGGCGCGACGCTGCCCTACCCGGTCGTCGACGGCTACATCGGCCTGATCACGGTCGACCCGCCACAGACGGGCGGCTTCGCGCCCGTCGCGCTGCCCGAGATCTCCGACGGCCCCCACTTCTGGTACGCGGTGCAGTGGTTCATGTTCGCCGGCATCGGCGTCGCCGGCATCGTCGTCTTCATCCGCGGCGACCTGCGCGAGCGGCGCACCGGTCACCGCAAGACGCCCAAGGCGCCGAAGGGTCCGAAGCCGCGCGACCCCGCGCACCCCGAGCTGACCTCGAGCGGAGTATGAGCCGGTGGACCTCGGACTGAACGACCGCGTCTTCGTCGTCACCGCCGCCAGCGGCGGTCTGGGCCGGGCCAGCGCAGCCCAGCTCGTCGCCGAGGGCGCACGCGTCGTCCTCGTCGCGCGGCGGGCGGACGTGCTGGACGAGGCCGTCGAGGAGCTGGGCCCGGACCGTGCGGTCGCCGTGACCGCCGACCTGACCGACCCGGCGACCGCCGACCTCGCCTGCCTCGTCGCCCTGCACGCCTTCGGCCGGCTCGACGGCGCCCTGGTCAGCGTGGGCGGGCCGCCGCCCGGCACCGTGCTCGGCACCACCGACGAGCAGTGGTCGACGGCGTTCGACCGCGTCTTCCTCGCCGCGCTGCGGGTGTCGCGCGCGGTCGTGGCGCACGCCACCGCGGCCGACCTCAGCCTGGCCTGGGTGCTCTCGACCTCGGTCCGCTCCCCCGTCGGCGGGCTCGCGACCTCGAACGGCCTCCGCCCCGGTCTCGGGATGTTGATCAAGCAGCTGGCCGACGAGATCGGCCCGACCGGCGGACGTGTCGTCGGGCTGATGCCCGGACGCGTCGAGACCGAGCGGACCCGGGAGCTCGACGCCGGCGACGCCGACCCGACGGCCGCACGGGCGGCCCGGGAGGCGGCGATCCCGCTGCGCCGCTACGGTCGCCCCGACGAGTTCGGGCGGGTGGCCGCCTTCGTGCTGTCGCCGGCGGCGTCGTACCTCACCGGGTGCGTGGTCCCGGTCGAGGGCGGCGCGCTCCGCTCCCTGTGACCGCCCCGGCGTCCCCGTGAGCCTCGCCGACGTCGCGGACCTGCTCGCCTGCCCCACCTGCGCGGCCCGCGACCTCCCGGACACCCCGCTGGCGCTCGACGCGACGACGCTGCGCTGCGAGCGCGGCCACGCGTACGACGTCGCCCGTCAGGGGTACGTGAACCTGGTCGGCCGGGCCGTCCCGCGCAACGCCGACGGGCCGGAGATGGTGGCCGCCCGCGAGAGGTTCCTGGGCGGCGGCGCGTACGACGCGATCGCGGACGCCCTCGCCGACGCGGCCCTGCGGACGCCGTCCTCTGCGCCCGTCGTGCTCGACGTCGGCGCCGGACCGGGGTGGTACCTCGAGCGCGTGCTGGCCCGGTTCGCGGACGACGGGCGGCCGGGTCGCGGGGTCGCCCTGGACGTGTCCCCCACCGCCGCGCGGCGGTCCGCCCGGAGCGAGCGGGCCGTCGGCGCCGTCGTGGCCGACGCCTGGGAACGGCTCCCCCTGCGGACGTCCGGCGTCGACGTCGTGCTCAGCGTCTTCGCGCCGCGTCAGCCCGCCGAGCTGACCCGGGTCCTGGCGCCGGGCGGTCTCGCGGTCGTCGTGAGCCCGCTGCCCGAGCACCTCGCCGGTCTCCGGGCGGCCTGGGGCCTGCTCGACGTGGAGCCCGGCAAGCAGGAACGGCTGGCGGCCACGTTCGGCGAGCACCTGGAGCCGCTGGACGCGGTCGACGTGCGCCAAACGGTCCCCCTGGACCGCGCCGCCCTCGACGACCTCGTCGCCATGGGGCCGAACGCGTTCCACGGCACCGACCGTCCGGGCCCGGCACCGAGCGAGATCGAGCTCGCCGTCCGCGTCAGCACCTGGCGGCGGGGCTAGCGACTAGCCCTTCTTGCCCTTCTTGGCGGCCTTCTTCGGCTCGGCCTTCTTCTTGCCCTTGTCGTCCTTGGCGCTCTTGGACTTGGCCGCCTTCTCGCTGACCTTGTCCGCCGCCTTCTCGACCTTGTCCTTGGCGGCCTTGGCCTTGGTGCGCACGGCCGACGCCGGCGTCTCCGTGGCGTTCGCGGCCTGGTCCTCGACGCGGTCGGCCCCCGTGCGCCGCGGACCCCGGGTCGCGCCACCGCGACCGCGCAGGGTCGCGCCCGACTCCTTGAGGACCCCGTGCACGAACCCGTAGGAACGTCCCGTGTCCTGCGCGATGGAGCGGATGCTCTCCCCGCCCGCGTAGCGCTGGCCGAAGGTCGTGCCCAGCGACGAGCGCTGGTCCCCGGTGATCCGGGCACCCTTCGTCAGTCCCGTCTGAGTCCCGTCGGCGCTCTCCGCCATGCGTGCTCCCGTGGTCAGGACGCCCGGACGGGCCCCCGTCGTCGGGGCTGGGCTCGGGCATCGCGGCTCCATGATCAACCGATCGCGGACCATGATCGCACCAGCGCGCGGAGGGCGTCCTCCGGGGGTCGACACGGTCGGTCCCGGTGGGTCGCGCCCACCGGGTCCGGCCTCAGGCGAGCGAGATCAGGTCCGCGTACTCCGGGCTCCAGAGGTCCTCGGTGCCGTCGGGCAGGAGGAGGACACGGTCCGGGTCGAGCGCGTCCACCGCGCCCTCGTCGTGCGTCACCAGGACGACGGCGCCGGCGTACGTCTTGATCGCGCCCAGCACCTCGGCGCGCGAGGCGGGGTCGAGGTTGTTGGTGGGCTCGTCGAGGAGCAGGACGTTCGCGCTGGAGACGACCAGGGCCGCGAGCGCGAGCCGGGTCTTCTCCCCGCCCGACAGCACGGCCGCCGGCTTGTCCACGTCGTCGCCGCTGAACAGGAACGAGCCGAGCACCTTGCGGACGTCGGTGTCGTTGAGGTCCGGCGCCGCGGTCTTCATGTTCTCCAGCACGCTGCGGTTCGTGTCCAGCGTCTCGTGCTCCTGGGCGTAGTAGCCGAGCCGCAGCCCGTGCCCGGGCAGCACGTTGCCCGTGTCGGACTGCTCGACCCCAGCCAGGATCCGGAGCAGCGTGGTCTTGCCCGCCCCGTTGAGGCCGAGGATGACGACCTGCGAGCCCTTGTCGATCGCGAGGTCGACGCCGGTGAAGATCTCGAGCGAGCCGTACGTCTTGGACAGGCCCTCCGCCATGAGCGGGGTCTTGCCGCACGCGGCCGGCTCCGGGAAACGGATCTTGGCCACCTTGTCCTGCACGCGCTCGCCCTCGATGCCCGCCCGCAGCTTCTCCGCACGTTTGGCCATGTTCTGGGCGGCCGTCGCCTTCGTGGCCTTGGCGCGCATCTTGTCGGCCTGCAGCATCAGGGTGTCGGCCTTGCGCTCGGCGTTCTGCCGCTCGCGACGACGCCGCTTCTCGTCGGTCTCACGCTGCTGGAGGTAGCGCTTCCAGCCCATCGCGTAGACGTCCATCTCGGAGCGGTTGGCGTCGAGGTGGATGACCTTGTTGACCGTCGCCTCGAGCAGGCCCACGTCGTGGCTGATCACGAGCAGGGCGCCGTTGTGCCCCGCCAGGTACGTGCGGAGCCAGGCGATCGAGTCCGCGTCGAGGTGGTTGGTGGGCTCGTCCAGCAGCATCGTCTCGGCGCCCGAGAAGAGGATGCGCGCGAGCTCCACCCGCCGGCGCTGCCCGCCCGAGAGGGTGTGCAGCGGCTGGTCGAGCACGCGCTGCGCCAGGCCCAGGTTGGCGGCGATCCGGGCGGCCTCGGCCTCGGCGGCGTAGCCCCCGCCGGCGGTCAGCTCGGCCTCGGCCCGCGCGTACGCGGCCATGGCCTTGTCGCGCTCGGCCTCGTCGTCGCTCGCCATGGCCATGCCGGCCTTCTCGAGCCGGATCAGCGCGGTGTCGAGGCCCCGGGCGGAGAGGATGCGGTTGCGGGCGAGGACCTCGGGGTCCCCCGTACGGGGATCCTGCGCGAGGTAGCCAACGGCGCCGGTGCGGGTGACCGAGCCGGCGGCGGGTGCGGCCTCGCCGGACAGGATCTTCGTCAGCGTCGTCTTGCCGGCCCCGTTGCGCCCGACCAGACCGACCTTGTCACCAGGGGCGATCTGGAACGACGCGCCGTCGATCAGCAGCCGCGCGCCCGCGCGCACCTGGAGATCCTTCGCGACCAGCATGTGTGTACTGCCTGCTTCCTTCGTGACGTGAACCAGCCAGGTGCAGCGTCGCGGGGCGGCTCGTTGTTCCCCGGCGGAACGCGCCCGGAGCGGCAGCCGTCCGCGGAACGTGGGCACGCTCGCGGCTGCAGGCCTCATCCTACGGCCGAGCCGCAGGAGGGACCTCCACGTACGGGCGACGTCAGACCGCGTAGCTCCCGATCAGCTCGATCATGGCGTCGAGCGCGGTCTCGAGCGGCAGCGTGGTGCGGCGGGTCTGGGTGAGCAGCAGCCCGCCCTGCAGCGCGGCGAGCAGGGCCAGTGCGAGGCGGTCCGGGTCGGCGTCGTCCCGCAGCACCCCGCGGTCGCGCATCGTGGCCAGGCCCGAGCGCAGGGGCGCCTCCCACTGCTCGAAGCCGGCGACGAGGTCGGCCCGGGCCTCGGGGTCGTCGTCGGCGATCTCGGCGGCGATAGAGCCGATCGGGCATCCCCCGGCGCAGTGCCGCGACCGCTGCAGGGTGACGAGCCGGTCGCGCCAGCGACCCAGCGCCTCGAAGGTGTCGAGCGCGTCGAGCTCGGGCTGCTGGGCGGCCAGCACCGCCTCGGTCTGGTGGGCGATGACCGCTCGCATCAGCGTCTGCTTGTCGCCGAAGTAGTGGTACAGCTGCGACGCGCTGACGCCCGCCTCGCGCTGGACGTCCTCGACACCGGTGCGGGTGACGCCGTGGGCGAAGACCAGGCCGGAGGCGGCCTCGACGATCCGCGCGCGGGTGGCCTCCCCCTTGGCGGTCAGCCGACGCGGTGCCGAGGTGCGGGTCGTCGTGGTCATGACGACGAGCCTAGCTCGTTCTGGAGTGGTGTCTCCAATTTCGAGGAGCCAGAGTGGAGCGATCACTCCACTAGGGAAGGAACCATCCATGTCCACCGAGCTCCACGGACGTACCGCCCTCGTCACCGGCGCGACTAGCGGCATCGGCCGCGCCGTCGCCCTCGCGCTCGCCTCCCAGGGGGCCCACGTCGTCGTCTCCGGCCGCGACGCCGCCCGGGGCGACGCCACCGTGGCGGAGATCCGGGCAGCCGGAGGCACCGCCGACTTCGCCGCCGCCGACCTCGCCGACGCGGGCACCGCCCGCGAGCTCGCCGCTCGCGCCACCGAGCTGGGTGGGGGCCACGTGGACATCCTCGTCAACAACGCCGGCGTCTTCCCCTTCGGCCCGACCGCCGGCACCACGCCCGCCGACGTCGACCGCGTGCTGGCGATCAACGTCACGGCGCCGTACTTCCTGGTCGCCGCCCTGGCTCCCGCCATGGCCGCCCGGGGGCAGGGGGCCGTCGTCAACGTGACGACGATGGTGGCCGAGTTCGGCGCTGCCGGCATGGGTCTCTACGGGGCGAGCAAGGCCGCGCTGGTGCTGCTCACGAAGTCGTGGGCTGCGGAGTACGGACCCGCCGGCGTGCGCGTCAACGCCGTCAGCCCCGGCCCCACCCGCACCGAGGGCACCGCCGCGATGGGCGAGGCGCTCGACCAGCTCGCCGCCGCCGGACCGGCCGGGCGTCCCGGGCTGCCCGAGGAGGTCGCCGAGGCGGTCGTCTTCCTGGCCGGCGACGGCGCCGGCTTCGTGCACGGGGCGGTCCTCCCCGTCGACGGTGGACGCATCGCCGTCTGACGACGGGGTCCACGAGGGCTCACCCGCCCGCCGGGCCGACTCCGTGATCAGGCGCCGATGAAGGCGGTCCGGGTGAGCCGCTCGGACATCTCCCAGACGCGCTGGGCCTCCTCGGTGCTGCGGAACGGGGCGTACAGCTTCTGCTCGGCGGGCGGGCCGCCGAGGTCGCCGGGACCGCGCGGTCCGTAGAAGGTGCCGCCGCGGTCGCTCGAGTGGCCAGGGTGTTGCCGGCGAGGGGTTTGCTGTGGGTATGCGCATCTTCTTCACCGGCGGCAGCGGCAAGGCGGGGCATCACGTCGCGCCCTACCTCGCCTCCCAGGGCCACCAGGTCACCAACGCCGACCTCACCCCGTTGGGCCACCCCGACGTCACCGACCTCCAGGTCGACCTGACCGACGCCGGCCAGGTGTACTCGGCGATGGCGGGCATGCCCACCATGGCCGACCTGGACGCCCCGGCTCGCGAGGCGAGCCAGGGGTCGGCGTACGACGCGGTCGTCCACTTCGCCGCGATCCCCCGGATCCTCCTCGCGCCGGACGCCACGACGTTCGCGAGCAACATCCTGGGGCAGTACCACGTCCTGGAGGCGGCGACCCGGCTCGGCATCCGCAAGGTGGTCTTCGCGTCCTCGGAGACCACGTACGGCGTCTGCTTCGGCCAGGGCGAGCGCAAGCCGCTGTACGTGCCCGTCGACGAAAACCACCCCGTGGTGCCGGAGGACTCCTACGCCATGTCGAAGGTGGCGGGCGAGGTGGTCGCGCGCTCCTTCCACGCCCGCACCGGCGCGGACATCTACGGCCTGCGGATCAACAACGTCATCGAGCCGCACGAGTACGCCGAGATGTTCCCGCCCTTCCTGGCGGACCCGTCGTTGCGACGGCGCAACCTGTTCGCCTACATCGACACCCGCGACCTGGGCCAGATGACCCTCCGCGCCCTCGAGACCGACGGGCTCGGCTTCGAGATCTTCAACGTCGCCAACGCCGACATGTCGGTGGCCGCGACCACGACAGAGATCATCGACACCTTCTACGACGGCGTCGAGGTGCGTCGTGAGATGGGCCGCGACGAGACCTTCTACAGCATCGACAAGGCCCGGAACCTTCTCGGCTACGACCCCCAGCACTCCTGGCGCGACGAGCTGGACGACCCCCGCGGTGAGGCCTGAGCGTCGGGCCCACCGGACGGGCCTCACTCAGTCCGCGGCGTCAGGCCGCGAACGCGGTCCCGGTGAGCCGCTCGGACATCTCCCAGACGCGCCGGGCCTCCTCGGTGCTGCGCAACGGGGCGTAGAGCTTCTGCTCGGCGGGCGGACCGCCGAGGCTGCCGGGACCGCGCGGTCCGTAGAAGGCGCCGCCGCGGGCCGCCGGATCGGTCGCCGCCATCAGGGCGGGGAGCCCGGCGGTCTCGACGGTGCCGAGCAGGATGCCGCGTCGGGAGAGGGCGCGGATAATCTTGCGTCCAGCCGTGTCCTGAGCGCGACCGAGCTCGGGGCGGGCGGCGAGCAGGTTGGTCGGGGCGACGCCGGGGTGGGCGAGGTTGCTCGTGATGCCCCAGTCCTGCGTCCGGCTGCGGCGGTCCAGCTCCAGCCCGAAGAGACCGAAGGCGATCTTGGACTGGGCGTAGGCCTTCATGCCGTCGTACGAGCGCTCCCAGCCGAGGTCGTCCCAGTGGATCTGCCCGCTGCGCGCGGCGACGCTGACCTGCGAGGTCACCCGGGCCTGACCCGCCCGCAGCAGCGGCAGGAGATGGGCGACCAGAGCGAAGTGGCCGAGGTGGTTGGACCCCAGCTGCAGCTCGAAACCGTCGGCGGTGACCTGCCGCTCGGGCGGGGTCATCACCCCGGCGTTGTTGATCAGGATGTGGACCGGGCGTCCCTCGCGGTCGAGCGTCTCCCCGAGGGCGGCGACGGAGGCGAGGGACGCGAGGTCGAGGTCGCGGAGCGAGACGTCGGCCCCAGGAGTGCTCCGGCGGATCGTGGCGATCGCGGCCTCGCCCTTGGTCCGGTTGCGGACGGGCATGACCACCTCCGCCCCGGCGGCGGCCAGGCGGGCGGCGATGCGCAGACCCATCCCGTCGCTGGCTCCGGTGACCACGGCGCGCCGGCCGGTGAGGTCGGGGACGGTGATGTCGATGTTCCTGCGGGGCATGGTGGCACTCCTGGGTCGTCGCTTCGGTGTCACCACCGTCGCCCCGTACGCCCGCCCTGTGAAGGGCCCGCTGATCCACGGCTCGTCAGACCCAGGCTGCGGCGGGGCCGGGAGCCAGAGGGGGATCGGCAGGCCGTGGCTGTACCGACGCACGACCGGTAGACATGGCGTCGTACGCCGGCAGCGACGGAGGGAGAAGCGGGTGGTGATCGACCGGGTCGGGCTCGCCGAGTTCCTGCGGCGGCGGCGGGAGTCCCTGCAGCCCGAGGACGTCGGCCTCCCCCGCGGGCAGCGCCGCCGGACCAGCGGGTTGCGGCGCGAGGAGGTGGCGGCGCTCTGCCACATGTCGACCGACTACTACTCCCGGATCGAGCGGGAACGGGGACCGCAGCCCTCGGAGCAGATGATCGCGTCGATCGCGCAGGGCCTGCACCTCTCGCTCGACGAGCGGGACCACCTGTTCCGGCTCGCCGGGCACCAGCCCCCGCTCCGCGGCACCGCCAGCGAGCACGTCAGCCCCGGCCTGCTGCGCGTCCTCGACCGGCTCGACGACACCCCGGCCGAGATCGTGACCGAGCTCGGCGAGACGCTGCGCCAGTCGCCCCTCGGCGTCGCGCTGACCGGGGACCTGACCCGCTACACCGGGCCCGCCCGCAGCCTCGGCTACCGGTGGTTCACCGATCCGGGCACCCGGGCGCGGTACGCGCCCGAGGACCATGCGTCCCTGAGCCGCCTCTTCGCCTCCGGTCTGCGCGGGCTGGCCACGCTCCGGGGGCCGGCGTCACGCGCCGCCCACCTGGCCGAGCTGCTCCTCCCGCAGAGCGAGGAGTTCCGGACGCTGTGGGAGACCCATGAGGTCGGCGTCCGCCCCCAGGAGACGAAGCACTTCGTCCACCCCGAGCTCGGCGTGCTGGAGCTGAGCTGCCAGTCGCTGCTCGACCCCGACCAGTCCCACCGGCTGCTCGTCTACACCGCCATCCCCGGCAGCGAGAGCCACGAGAAGCTGCAGCTGCTCTCCGTGATCGGGAGCCAGGCCCTGGTGTAGGTCGGCGCTCAGTGGGCCTTGCCGTAGCGCCACCGTCGTGCGGACGCACGCTAGAGCCGGTACTCGGAGGCGCAGGTACAGCCGGCGTTCACGTGTCCTCCGGGACCTCAGCCGCGTGTTCGTAGTAACCCCGGTTACTGGGTCTTTTTGCGGTCGGGTCTTCCGAGAATTCCGCTCAGCGCATGACGACTGCGTGTCAGGGTGTGCTCGTTCTTCATGGAGGGACGGCTTGCGTGCTGTCAATGTGAGAGTGACAGGGCCGCCGATGCGGTGGTTGGGTCCCGAGCACCGGTCGTCTGGCTCATTGCTTGCTTGTCGCTCTTCAAAGGTTGGCCTCGTGCGGTGCTGCCGGCGACCGGTGTGAAGGACCGGCCGACGTGACTTGGTAGGAGCGTGGCACCACCCGCACTGGTATTGAGCACCTGCTGAACCAGCCCCTCGCCACGCTGGCCGAGTTGATTCAGGGCACCGTGGTCGACGTGGCTGGCGGTACGCCTTGAGGCGGTCGGCTTGTGCGCCCTCCGCACGACGGCCGCGGCCTGCGACCGGGTCGGCGCTGTGCACCGCGTCGCCGCGGCCTCTGAAGGCTGAAGTTCGCAGCTCCGTCAGATGCGAAGTAGCGCCTTCACAGCCCGGCGCACGGGGCCAAGCTGATCTGCTGCTGTCCCCGCTTCTGCGAGAGCTTGACGCAGCCGTTCTACAAGGCGGTGCTCAGAGGCCTCAACCTCCTGCGCCTGACGCTCGAGCTCGGAAGCCCTCTCGGACTCGACCTGAGTCAGCTCGGCCTCGAACTTGTTCAGACGTGCGAGGCGCTGCTTACGCATACGCGGCCATGCGATGTGTACGAGAAGCAGGATTGAGACTTGACCAACCGCGGCGATTGCAACCGCTAGCACCACCATGTGAAGCTCGGAACTCGCTAGGAAGTGCTTGAAGTAGAGCAGGCAGACGAACCCTGCTGGCAGTGACTGCAGCAGGAACCAAGCGACGGTGAGGATCCTCCCCGGTATGTGAGACCACCGGCGTCCGAACTCGATTTGAGAACGCTCGGTGCGGATCCGCTCGCGGATCCGGTCCCAGCGTCGGTGGTCTGTCACCTGTTGACGCAGTTCAAAGAGTTGCTGCGGAAGCGCGCGTTCAGCGTGCCTCCACACCGTGACAAAAGCACCCAAGGTCAGCCCAAGCGCGGTACAAGCTCCGACCCGCTGCCACAACGACGGGTTCGCCGTGACGTAGAGCGAGACGAACGCGCCGAGGACACCACCTAGGACTGCGCTGAGGAACGGGAGAGCCACCCGGTCAGTGAAAGTTCCAACTCCATTGGCGAGTACCCCGCGATCGGTGTGAGGCAAGAGGACTAGTACGACCTGATCGAGGACAGCAGAAGCAACCATCCCGATGACTAGGACCCCGAGCACCTGCGTCATCACGACCAGCGTTGGGCCCATGGCTTGTATAAATTCGAGAATTTCCACTAGCGCACCAGCTCGGCCTCGGAGAAAGTGAGTTGGAGCACCGACCACGCCAGTACTGCACCGAGACTCATCCGAGCAACGTACCGGTGCGAGCAGTTACTGACTGTTTCCCCCTGAAGCAGAGCGGGCCGCAATCGCCGCTTGAGGTAACTCAAGCGCCGACGCCGGGCTGCCCGCGCATGGCGCCATTGACCGTAGGGGGTCGTTCAACGTGCCCCGCACGACGGTCGGCATGCATGCTCGGCACGACGGTCGGGGTGTGCGTGCTCTTAGTGTCACGACATCGGCCAGCGAGTAGCGACTGGACTGCGGTGGTCGTGTCGGCCCGGCTAGTTCCGATTGAGCCCGAATTGACGTGTCAGCAGTGCATGCTTGAAGTGCGACTCGGCTTCGTCAACCTCTGCCGCGGGGACGCTGGGGCCGAAGACGCGCAGGATGCTGAATTGGAAGTGCTCAGCGTGGGCGGAGTCGAGGTCGGCCAGGGCCTGTAGGGCGATGTTGCCGCCGTGTCCGTCCTTCGCGTAGGTGGACCATCGGCCGAGGATTCGCTCCTGCCCGTCGGCCTTGCCCACGTAGAGCTTCCCGTTGGTCGTGTCTGCAATCAGGTAGACCCCCTGGACTGCGCCGAGCGCCGTGCGCCAGTCCGAGTAGCGGGAGTCCGTGACCAAAGACTGGAGCTGCAAGTAGGTGAGTAGCACCCGGTCGAAGCCCGGAAACTGGATCCGTCCGGGGTCGGCGATCTCGACGATGGGGAAGGCTGCAGCGCTCGTTCCGAGCTTGGCCCAGTTGACCGCGTCTTTAGACCACTCGACAACAAGCCGATCGGTGAGCGCGGACAGCGCTTGCGAGGGGCGAAGGTCGAACAGTCGCGACTCCTCGGAGCGCTGCGACGTGAGTTCGCCGTAGTTGTCGTAGGCGGTGAGGAGGCGTGAACGTCGCTTGCCGTCGGCCATGAAGACGAGCCAGAGCTTCGGGGGGTTCAGTCCGATCTTGTTGCCGATGCCCTGCCAACGTGTGTAGTCCAGCACTCTCGCTGCCGTGAGGTCGTCCTGGTTGCGCAGACCGTCATCGGTGTACGTGTGGCGAAGGACGATCACGTCAGACAGGGCCAGTCCCGCGGCGGCTAGGACGTGTCCGAGGGTCAGCTCTCCTTCCAGGGCCGTCGAGTCAGATACCACTTCAAGTGCCTTGCCCACGCTCGGCTAGTGCTCGTCCTCGCCTTCTGCTGATGTCTTCGGCCCGCTATAGCCAACGGCGGCCAGATGGAGCTCGAGCAGGTCGTACAGGCCGTCGCCTTCCTTTGCGAGGAGTCGACGCCGGGTGCCGTCAGGGCGGATGGCGCGGTAATGGATGCGGCCGGTCTCCCCGGTCTGGCGCCAGGCAACTTCGATAACGGGCTGAGGCAACTTCGGCATGCCGGCAGTGTCGCATCGGCGAGGTCCACGTAGGTGCGGTTCCGCCGGGCGACACTAGGGCGCTCCCCTACTCCTTGCCTTCGGGGGTGGCGTTTATCCAGGACGACTCGCGCTCCGTCAGCCTGAGCGCCAAATCCGCTCAGGCGACTTTTGCCCCACACCTCCAAGACATCTCCACACCATCTAGCGGCCCGAGGGCGGGCTCGTAGTTCAGTCGACGGATACGACGCTGGACGGTCGGCTTACGTGCTCCGCACGTCGGGGCTACGTCCCCGCGCGCGAAGGCCTTTCAGACCGCCGATCAGGGCACTCGCGCCCGCCTCAAGGAACCAGCGGGGTGTCAGGCACACCCTCGGGCTCGATCCTCACCTCGTCCCCGCGGCGTCTCAGCGTTGGAGCGGGGCCGCCCCTGAGCCGCTTCACCCGTGTGGCGCGGAAGCGGAAGCTGTCCTGCTCGACGGCCTCGAAGTCGAATTCGACGACGTCCCCTGCTGCGAGCTCGCGGTAGCCCGTGCCCTCGATCACGGAGAAGTGGACCCAGGCGTCAGCCGCCGCAGGAAGGGCGTCGGAGGAGATGGCACCCCAGCCCTTCTCGACCTTGTAGAACTTCACGACGCCCTTCACCACGCGTCGACTCCATCACGTCCTGAGCTGAAGCCGACGGTAGGACAGAAAAACGGCAGGGACCCAGCCGGGCTGCAGTCGTTGGCAGTCGTGGCCGCTCGTGCTCCACCGTGCCGGTGAAGATGTAGGGCGTGAGCCTGCGGAGCCCAGGCGCGATTGCTGTCGGCCTGATGGCCGTTCTGGGCTTCGGCGCACTCGTGGTCCTCGGCAACACCGACGTCACCCGCCCCGCGTCCCCTCCGTCGGAGACCCCGGAGATCACCTACGTGGGCTGCTGGTACGGCGTCCCCCACGGGGAGGTGGGCCGCCGCTTCACCGCAGGAGAGGATCCCGCGACTCTTCCTGGGGTCACGGCCGTCTGCACCAGCCCCGGGCCGCTCGACCCCTCGCCGCTGAGCAGCAGCGCCGCACCGGAGGGCCACGACAGCCCAGCTCCGACACCTGGCTGACCAGGCGCTCCGCCGAGGCACGGCTCGTGCTCGTCGCGACGATCCGCTACGGAACGGGGCCCGCGGCGACGACCTTCCTGACCGCGTCGAGGTCCATCCGGTAGGGACCGACCCCGGTCAGCACCCAGCTCGCGCCGGCGTCGGCCCACGCCACGGGGTCGCCGTCGGCCGGCACCTGGACCACCAGCTCGATCGGCTCGTCGGAACCAGCCGCGGCCCGCGCCGCGTCGATCGCCGTCCGCGCCTCGGCGACGTCGGCGGGCGAGCCGAGGCCGATGACGAAGTAGCCGTCGTACCGCGCGGCGCGCCGCTGCGGCGGCTTGTTGGGCCACCGTCCGCCGATCCAGATCGGGATGCCGCCCGGACGCGTGGCGGACGGCAGGAACGTGACGCCCGCCGCCCGGTGGTGGGGACCGTCGTGGTCGACCAGCTCCCCGGACAGCAGCGCGGTCAGCACGTCGAGCCCCTCGTCGAGGAGGGCGGCGCGGACCTTGGGCTCGACCGTCTCGCCGAAGGCGGAGAGCTCGCCGCCGCGACCGTTCCGCCCGCCGCCGTCGTCACCCAGGCCGAAGCCGAGGATCAGCCGTCCGCCGGACAGGCGGTCGAGCGTCGCCGCCTGGCGGGCCAGGACCTGCGGACGGCGGCGGGACAGCGGCGTGACCGCGGTCCCGAGCTGGATCCGGGAGGTGGTCATCGCGGCGGCGGCGAGGCAGATCCAGGGGTCGGCGATCTCGACGACGGGGTCGGCGTAGAGCAGGTGGTCCCAGATGAAGATCCCGTCCCAGCCCGCCTCCTCCGCCTGCGCGGCGAGATCCGCGAACACGCGCGCGTCGGCCAGCGGGTCGAAGGCCGGCACGAACAGCCCGCGCCTGCTCATCGAACACCTCCCGAGCCCGCGCCAGAGCCAGCCGAGCCGTCGAGCGGCAGCCCGGCCGCCTCGCGGGCGTGCCCCAGCGCCTGGGCGACGGCCAGCGCGGACGTCGACGCCAGGTGCACCGGCTCGGCCTCCTCGCGGAGCACGGCCCCGATGTGGCGCAGCGCAGCGGTGAACGAGTGCGCGTCGACCGTGGGGCTCTCGGTCACAGGGTCGCTGCCGCTCCCCCGCACCTCGATCTGCGCGCCCGGCTGCGGGTGCCACGGGTTGTCGACGCGGATCAGGCCCTCGGTCCCGAGCAGCAGCGCCGTGGTCTCGGGCTGCCTCCGGAACCCGCACGTCAGCATCAGCCGGCGCCCGTCGTCGTACGTGAGGACACCGGCCGCCTCGACCTCGACCTCCGCGCCGAGCTCGGCGGCGACCTGGGCCTCCGCGACGGGCTGGCCGAACAGCTCGTGCGCGAGCCGCATCGGGTAGCAGCCGACGTCCGCGAGCGCGCCGCCGAACATGGGCGCCGAGAGGCGGATGTTCTCCGGGCGGGTGACCGGGAAGTGGAACGACGCGACGATCTCGCGCAGCTCGCCGATCGCGCCGGAGTCGATCAGCTCGACGAGGCGGAGGTGCTGGGCCTGGAACGGGAAGACGAACGACTCCCACAGCAACCCGCCGGTGCTCCGGGCGACGTCGAGCAGCGCCCGGGTTGCAGTGGGGTTGGTGGTCAGCGGCTTCTCGCACAGCACGGCCTTGCCGGCCTCGAGCGCCGCGGTCGCCCACTCCGCGTGCAGCGGGTTGGGCAGCGGGACGTAGACGGCGTCGACCTCGGGGTCCTCGAGCACGGCCCGGTAGCCGTCGGCGGCCCGGGTGACCCCGTGGTCGCGGGCGAAGGCCTCCGTACGGTCCCGGTCGCGACCGCCGACGACCACGGCCACGTCACCGGACTCGGCCAGGGCGGGCAGCAGCTGGGCGCGGGCGATGTTCGCGGTGCCGAGGATCCCCCAGCGGACGGGCGGCCGCGGGCTCACGCTGGGGCTCCGTCCGCGAGGGCGAGCACGTGCGCCGGGACCTTGTCGCGGTCGGTGACGTAGTGGGCGTAGATGGCCTTCTCGATCTGTCGGGCCGTGCCGGAGCGCAACGCCTCACGGACGGGTTCGTGACGGGCGCGGACGCCCTTGAGGGCGAGGTGCTGACGGTCGATCGAGGCCCGCATCAGCGCGCCGATCTGGCCGTTGACCGTGGACCACAGCTCGACCGCGCGACGGCGGCCGGACGCGTTGACGATGAGGCCGTGGAAGTGCACGTCGGCCTCGACGATGGCCTGCAGGTCACCCTCCTGGGCCGCGACGTCCATGCGCTCGAGCGCCTCCGCCAGCGCCTCGTCGAGGCCGACCTTCTCGTCCTTGGTCAACGCCTTGGCGATGCCCGCCTCGAGCACGTAGCGGGCGAAGCAGACGTCGTCGGCGTCTTCGGTGCTCATCCGGGTCACCACGGTCTGACGGCGCGGCGAGATCTCGATCAGCCCTTCGGCCGACAGCCCGCGCATCGCCTCGCGGACCGTCGCCCGGCTCACGCCGAGGTCGGCCGCGATCGTGGCCTCGACCAGCCGCTCGCCCGCGGGCAGCTCGTTGTTGAGGATCTGGCGGCGCAGCGCGTTCCGCACCGCCTCCGGCAGCGACTCGTGCTCGAGCACCGCGCGCACCCCCTGCCTCCCGACCACCTCGGCCAGCGTCTGGGGGCTCATCCTGCCCTGCCCTGGGGGGTCGTTCCCGGTGCGGCGAGCGCGTGCTCGGTGAGCCCGACGTGGCCCTCGGCGTCGGGCGTGGCCCGGAGGAGGTCGGCGGGCCCGCAGAGCAGTGGCACCAGGCCCGGTCCGTGGCCCGGCATCGGGCTGTCGCCGTGCACGACGAGACCCACCGTCACGTGCCCGCGCCGATAGCCCATGTTGTGCCGGACGTCGAGGTCCGCGACGGCCAGCAGGTCGCCGAGCCGCAGCGCGGCGAGCACCGGGTCGCCGGCCGGGAAGGCGAGGTCGACGTCCCACTGCTGCGCCGGACGACCGATGCCGTTGCCGGCCAGCCGGCTGGGGACGACCGCGCGCACGCCGACCTCCACCCCGTCGGGCCCCGCCGTGATGCCGAGCGCGGGAGCGAGCCAGGGGTCGAGGTTGAGCACCTCGACGCCGGGCGGGAGCCCGGGCAGCGAGGCGCCCTGCCCGTACGCGCGGACGGCGACGCCGTCGCCGGGCCGGAGACGTTCCAGGGCGTCCTCGGGCAGCCACACGAGCAGCCGGCCGTCCTCGCCGCGCTTGCCGAAGACGCGCCCGGTCGCACCGGCGGCCGCGCCGCTGCGCACGACGACGGGGTTGCCGACGCAGGCGTACGCCGTCAGTCCGTGCCGGGCGGGTTGGTCGGGGTGGCCGACCGTGGCGCCGGGAGCGACGTGGTCGCCGAGCGCGGCGGACACGAGGTCCCCGAGCGCGACGCCCAGCACGATGCCGCCGTCGCCGACCGGGACGTACGGGTGCCCGTCGACGTCGACGCGGTAGGGCGACGGCCCGATCGCCGGGCTCTCCACGACGCCGGCCAGGTTGACCGCGACGGCTCTCATGCCAGGACCTCCGTCCGGACCCGGCGTGACTCCCCGACGTAGGCGGAGAGGTTCGCGTCGGCGTCGATCACGACGTGGAACGCCTCGGCCGGCCCGCTGAAGAGCGTCGTCGGACCGGGCCCGTGGCCGAAGAGCGCGCACTGCCCGGTGGAGATCGTGCCGACGGTCAGCCAGCCGGGCCGGTAGCCGCGGCCCCAGCTGTGGTCGGTGTCGCGCATGACCACGAGGTCCCCGATCCGCAGGCCCTCCAGCCCCAGCGACAGGGACGCGTCGAGGCCCGCGTACGCGCCCATCAGGTCGGTGTTGGCGAACTCGGAGGCCATCCCGCCGCCGGCCCCGGCGGCGTCGGCCGGGACGTCGACGGCGACGTGCACCTCGAGGCGCCCGTCGGGACGGGTGCCGCCCGGCATCGCGTCGAGGACGGCCGGGTCGAGGTTCTTCACCCGCACCTGCGGGTGCGCCTTCAGGGCGAGGCCCTGCCCGTGCGCGCGGACCGTCACCCGGTCGCCGACCGTCGCCCCCTCGAGGACGTCGTCGGCCGCGTCGACGAGCACGTACGCGTGCTGGCCGATCGCGACCCCGCTCTCACCGGCGGATGCACCCGAGACCAGCGTGACCTCGTTGCCGACGCAGGTCAGGTTCTGCAGGGCGTAGTTGGCGCCCGGGTCGGCGTGCCGGACGGAGAGCCCCGGCTCGAGGTGGTCGCTGGCCCACCCCGTCGCCGGCTCCCCGAGGTGCCCGGCGAGCGTGACCCCGCCCATCCCGGGCAGCACGAACGGGCCGCCGTCCGCGTCGACCCGGTAGGCGTGGCGGTCGGCCGTCGCCGGCCACACCTCGCCGGCCAGCAGCTGGGTCACCAGCCGGCCGGCGTTGCTCTCGACCTTCACGCGGTCTCCTCCTCGGGGGTGGTGGGGCTCGTCGGCGAGGCCGCCGAGCCGAAGCGGAAGCCCCGGACCCGGACGGCGGGCGCGCTGACGGCGCCGTTCCAGACGTTGGCCAGCGGCTGCGCGAGCACGTCGGCCCCGATCGCGTCGACGCGCGACAGCACGCCGAAGACCGACTCCGTGAACCGCGCCGGCCGCACCGGGGTGGTGAGACGTCCGTCCTCGATGAGGAAGCAGGCGTCCCGGCTGCCGCCGGTCAGCGTGGTGGCCGCCGGGTCGACGACCCGGAGGTACCAGAGCCGCTGCACGTAGACGCCGCGCTCGACCCCGGCGACCAGCTCGTCGACGCTCGCGGTGCCGGGCGCCATGGTCAGGCTGGCCGGCGCCGGGTGCGGCGTCTCCTCGCGGGCGATGTGCGCATGGCCGGTCAGCGGCAGGCCGGCGCGGGAGGCGCTGGCCCGGTCGGTGACCGCGTCCGCGACGACGCCGTGGTCGAGCAGCGGCACGCGGCTCGCGTCGGTGCCCTCGGGGTCGAACGGGAACGGCAGCCCGCGCACGGCCCGTGGGTCGTCGGCCACATCGACCGTCTCGGGCGCGACCCGCTCGCCGCGGCGCCGGGCCACGGCACCCACGCCGTCGGCGACCGCGTCGCCGGTGAAGCCGTACGCGTGGAAGCCCTCCAGCAGCTCGCCGGTCGCGAGCGGGGAGAGGACGACGTCGTACGTGCCGTCGGCCAGGTCCGTCCGGCCGCGAGCGCGGCCGGCCTCCTGCACCGTGCGCGCGACGACGGCGTCCAGGTCGAGCACGTCGAGCCGGCGGTCGAGGTCGACCCAGTGCGAGGTGCCGTCGTCGATTCGGACCGTGAACGACCCGTACGCCTCGGTCGCCGCGGCGTAGCGCTCGACGCCGTCGGCGTCGACCACGGCGAGCTCGGTGACGGCGCGGCCGAGCATGCCGAAGGCCTCGCCCCCGGCCGCCCGGGACGCGGCCATCAGGCTCCGGACCGCGCCGACGCGCTCGGGCGTGCCCCAGGCCGCCGTGCGCGGGTCCCAGAGCACCTCGGGCGCGAGGCTGGGCACGGACCGCGCGGGCGCGGGTGCCGGGAGCGCGGCCAGGGGTCCGGCGGCGCGGGCCAGTGCGGCCGCGCGTCCGGTGGCGCGCCGTCCGGCGTCGGCGGCACCGGCCAGGTCGGTGGTCGCGACGCGGGCCGAGCGGCCCTCGACCACGGCGCGGACCATGAGCTGGCGCTCGTGCACGTCCTGCGGCTGGTGGACCCGGTCGACGGCGAAGCGGGTGTAGCCGCCCGCCCGGCCCGACAGGAACGCCTCGGCCTCGTCCGCACCGGCGGCCTTGGCGGCGCGGACCGCCTCGGCGCAGGCCTGGACCGCGCGGTCGGCGCCGACCGCCGGCTCTGCCTGGTCGGTGCTGATGATCATGGTCGTCGTCATCGGGCCACCCCCGTCGAGATCCCACGGAACAGCGACGGCGAGGCGCCGTGGCCCAGGAACCCCCACTGCTTGGGCTCCCCCTTGCCGCACGGCATGCCGTACGCCTTGAACTCCTCCGGCCCGGCGACCGCCTCGAGCGAGCCCCAGAACTGCGGGGTGAGACCGCCGTACGAGAAGCCGCGCAGCAGCCGGCCCCGCTTGCCGTTCTTGACCTCCCAGGCCGCCTCGGTGCCGAACTGGAACGCCATCCGGCGGTCGTCGATCGACCAGGTGCGGTTGTCGTCGGCGTAGTAGCCGTCGCCCATCCGGTCGAGGAGCTCGTCGAGCGACCCCTCCCCCGGCTCGAGGTAGACGTTCGTGGCGAAGCAGACCGGCAGCCACGCCCAGCCGTCGGCACGGGCCGCGCCCGTTGTCTCTCCGCCGTGCCGCGCGACCGCGTCACGGCTGGACAGCACGTCGCGCAGGACACCCTTCTCGATCAGGGCGTGCCGCGTCGCGGGCGTGCCCTCGTCGTCGAAGGCGAAGCTGCCGCGGGTGCCGGGCACGGTCGGGTCGGCCACGACGTTCATGGCCGGCGAGCCGTACCGCAGGCTGCCGATGTCGTCGGGCTGGACCCAGGAGCGACCGGCGAAGTTCGTCTCGTCGCCGAGGATCCGGTCCAGCTCGAGCGCGTGCCCGACCGACTCGTGGATCTGCAGCGCCAGCTGCGCCGGGCCGATGACCACGTCGGCGGTCCCGCCGGGGGCCTGCGGCGCGCCGAGCAGCGCGACCGCCTCCTCCCCCACCCGGGTGGCCTCGTCCTCGAGCCCGAGGCCGAGGACGTACTCCCAGCCGGCCGCGGCGGTGTTGCCGTGGAACGAGTTCGGAAAGCTGCGCCGCTGCGCCCCGCGCTCGTCGGCCGCGACGGCGAGCAGCATCGCGCCCGTCTCCACGAGGTGCTGCGACTGCCGCGACCCCTCGGAGTCGGCGTAGTGCTTGTGCTGGCGCTTGGCGTTCAGGCCTGCGGTCACCGACCGCACGAGGCCCGGCACCGACGCGGCGCGCACGATCCGCTGGAGCAGGTCGTGGCGCTCCCCGGCCGAGACCTCGAACGGGTCGACGTCGACCGGGACCGACCAGGTCCCGCTCGTCGGCTCGCGCGGGGCGAGGACGACCGGCGCGGTCCCGGCGGCGGCGGCCGCGGCGGCCACCGCCCGACGGGCCACGGCCTGCGCGGTGCCGGGGCCGTCGAGCGAGGCCGAGGCGAAGCCCCAGACCCCGTCGCGCAGCACCCGGACGCCGAGCCCGGCGTTGTGCTCGCGACGCTCGTCGAGCTCGCCGCGGAGGTCGGTGTAGAGCCGTTCCTCCTCGGCCTCGACGAGCCGGACGTCGGCGAAGGTCACGCCCTCGCCGGTCGCCGCGGCGAGCGCCTCCTCGAGCACCGCCCGGGCCGTGCTCTCGTCCAGCCCGCCCCAGGCGTGGGCGTCGGCGGCCGTCACGCGCTCCGTCGTGGTGCTCACGCGGTCTTCAGCGGGAAGTCGACCCACGCGCGCTGGCGGTGCGACGCCTCGAAGGCGTTGATCGTGTGCTGCACGAGGGCGCCCTGGCGGAAGTCGCCCTGGTTCTCCGGGCCGCCGGACAGGATCTCGGTGGCGAAGTCGGAGACGAGGTTGGAGTAGAAGAGGAACGGCCACGCCTCCAGCGAGGTGCCGCCGGCCGGGAAGAACCGCTCGGGGATCTCCCGCTCGACGAACTCGACGGCGTCCTTGCTGGCCGTCTTGATCGTCTGGCAGATCCCGTTCTCCTCGACGAGCCGGACGATGATCGCGCCCTCGGAGCCGTAGATGCGGACCTCGATGCCGGGGAAGTTGCCGACGGTCACGAAGGAGGACTGGACCGACGCCAGGCCGCCGCCCTCGAACTCGGCGAGGAACATGTCGCCGTCGTCGATGTTCATGCGCTCCATGCGGCCGGTGTCGCGGACCATCCGCTCGGGGACGAAGTTGCGCATGGTGCCGACGACGGAGGTCAGGGGCGTGCCCATCCACCAGTGCATGATGTCGATGACCGGCGCCCCGTAGCCCTCGATCGAGGCGACCTGGATGCGGTCGGGGTTGCTCGCGTCGTTCTGCTGGCGCAGCGGGTTCTGCGGGTCGAGCCACTGGCTGTTCTGCTCGTACGCGTTGAGCATGTACGGCGTGCCGACGAAGCCCTGGCGGATCAGCTCGGCGGCGTACATCGTGGCCGGCGCGTAGCGGAACGTGAAGCCGAGCTTGGTCTTCAGCCCCTTGCTCGCGGCGAGGTCGGCGGCCCGGACGACCTCGTGGTAGTCGTGGTTGACCGGCTTCTCGCACAGCACGTGCTTGCCGGCCTCGAGCGCGGCCATGGTCACCTCGAAGTGCATGGCGTCGCCGGTGACGACGTCGATGACGTCGATGTCGGGGTCCTCGACGAGCTCGCGGTAGTCGTCGGTCACCCGGGCGACGCCGAACTGGTCGCCGGCGGCCTTGACCAGGTCGCCGTCGACGTCGGCGAGACCGACCACGCGGCAGCGCGGGTCGCGCTGCCAGCCGGGGATGTGCGAGCGGACGGCCCACCGGCCGGTGCCGACGACGCCGACGTTGAGGGTCTGTTTGCCCGGGTTCTGACCCTGCTCGGCGCTGGGTGAGGTCATCGTTGTTCTCCTTGGTGCTGGGTGGTCGGGGGTGCTGCGGCGAGCTCGTCGGCTCGTCGGCAGCGGCTCTGGTGGGAAGCGGTGCCTGTTGCGGGGCCGCCGGCTGAGCCGATCGTGAGCAGCTCGGTGGCCCACGTGTCGCAGGCCTCCTCGTGCAGCTCGCAGCGGGCGGCGAAGCGGCAGGTCGGGCCGAGCCCGACGAGCGGGGGCGGTGCGCCGGGGATGACGCGGAGCGGCTCGTCGCGGGCGACCGCGCCGGGCAGCGCGCCGATGAGGGCACGCGTGTACGGGTGGCGCGGGCTGGAGAGCAGCGTCGCGGTGTCGGCGAGCTCGACGACCTGCCCCGCGTACATGACGGCGACGCGGTCGCAGACCTGCGACACCACCGACAGGTCGTGGCTGACCAGGACGAGGCTGGTGCCCAGGTCGCGCTGCAGCGACAGCAGCAGCCCGAGGATCTGGTCCTGGATCAGCACGTCGAGCGCCGTCGTCGGCTCGTCGGCGACGAGCAGCGCCGGGTTCTGCGCGATGGCGATCGCGATCAGCGTGCGCTGCAGCATCCCCCCGCTGAACTGGTGCGGGAAGGCGTCGAGCCGCCGTTCGGGGGCCGGCAGACCGACCTGGCGGAGCAGCTCGATGACGCGCTCGCGGCGGGCCGCCTTCCCGTGCACCGTGTCCCCCAGCGCCTCCGCGACCTGGTCGCCGATGCGGCGGACCGGGTCCAGCGAGGTCATCGGGTTCTGCGGGATCATCGCGACGTGCCGGCCCCAGAGGCGCCGCAGCCGCTTCGACGGAAGGACGGTGATGTCCTCCACGCCGATGCTGGGGTAGGCGACCGTTCCCGACACCTCCGTGCGCGGCGTGGGCCGGAGCCCCAGCAGCGCCCGGCACGTCACGCTCTTGCCGGAGCCGGTCTCCCCGACCACCCCGAGCACCTCGCCCTGGCGCAGGGTCAGCGTGACCCCGTCGGCGGCATGGACCTGCCCGGCGGCGGTGGGGATGCTGACCCGCAGGTCGCTGACCTGCAGCAGCACGTCGCCGCGCTCGCGCGGGTCCGCCGGCGCGGGCACGACCTCGTCGGCGTCCGGCACGCCGACCCGCTCGCCCAGGAGCGGCGCGGAGTCCATCGGGGCCCCCGCGCTCACTGCTCGGCCCTCAGGACGTCGGCGAGCCCGTCGCCGAGGAGGCTGAAGGCCACCCCGAGCACGACCAGCGCGACGCCGGGGACCAGCGACAGCTGCCAGTTGGACAGGATGTAGGCCTGCCCCTCCGAGATCATGGCGCCCCACTCCGGCGTCGGCTGGCGCACGCCGATCCCGAGGAAGCCCAGCGACGCGCCGAGCAGCACGTTGCCGACGGCGTCGACCATGGCGAAGACGATCACGAGCGGCGCGACCGACGGCAGCACGTGGCGCAGCAGGACGCGCGGCGTCGAGTAGCCGAGGACGTTGGCCGCCACGACGTAGCCGTAGCGCCGCGCGGCGAGGGTCTGGCCGTGCGCGATCCGGGCGTAGCCGACCCAGCTCGCCACCCACAGCGCGATGAACATGTTGCGCAGGCTCGGGCCGAGCGAGGCGACGATCGCGATCACCAGGACGATGAACGGGAAGGCGAAGAACAGGTCGACGACCCGCATGATCACGGCCTCGACCCAGCCGCCGACGTACGCGGCGAGCATCCCGACCGCGGTGCCCACGACGAGGGTCACGATCGTCGCGCCGAAGGCGATGGCCAGGTCGTAGCGCCCGCCGTAGAGCACGCGGGCCCACAGGTCGCGGCCGAAGGCGTCCGTCCCGAGCGGGTGCCCGGGCGAGGGTGGCGCGAGCGGGTTCAGCGGGTCGATGTCGAGCGGCGACGCCGAGGTGAAGAGCGGCGCGCCGAGGCAGAGCACGGCGATGGCCGCCAGCAGCACGAGGCCCGCGATCAGCGAGAACTTCCCGCGCAGCACCTTGGGCAACGGCAGCCGCAGCCATCGCGCCCGGCCGAGGCTTCGGACGCTCCCCAGCTGGGCGGGGTCGACGAGCGTCGTCATCGGGTCACCGCCACGGCGAGACGGGGGTCGAGGAGCCGGTGGACGACGTCGGTGAGGACGTTGACCAGGAGCACGAAGACTGCGAGGACGAGGGACACGGCCTGGACGACCGGGTAGTCACGGGTGGCGACCGCCCCGACCAGCAGGCTGCCCATGCCGGGGATGGAGAACACGTTCTCGATCACCACCGTGCCGCCCACGAGGAAGGCGAGGTTCACGCCGAAGACGACGGCGACCGGGGCGATCGCGTTGCGCAGGACGTGCCGGGCCAGGACGGTCCAGCCCGAGATGCCCTTGAGCCGCGCGATGGTGACGAAGTCGGACTCCAGGACGTTGATGGTGCTCGCCCGCAGCGACCGGACGAGCACGGTCGAGAACGGGATCGCGAGCGTGACCGCCGGCAGCACCAGGTGGTAGAGGTGCTGGCCGAACCCCGTCCCGTAGCCGCCGATCGGGAACCAGCCCAGCCGGAGCCCGAAGACGAGGATCAGCACGATCCCGATCAGGAAGGCCGGGAGCGCGTAGCCGAGGGTGAAGAAGATCCGCGTCCCCTGGTCCAGGGCCCCGCCGCGGCGGACCGCCGCCAGCACCCCGAGCGGGAGGCTGATGAGGGTGCAGAGCGCGGCAGTGACCGCGACGAGCAGCAGGGAGGGCCCCACCCGGTCGACGAGGATCTCGCCGACCGGGCGGTGGTACTGGTACGACTCCCCGAACGACCCCGTGACCGCCGAGCGCAGGAAGATCCCGTACTGGGTGAGGATCGAGTCGTTCAGGCCGAGGGAGTTCCGGATCTGCTCGGCCGCCTCGGGCGTGTAGCGGTTGCCGAGGATCTGCGTCGCCGGGTCGCCCGGCACCAGGCGGATGAGCACGAAGCTCACCAGCGTGATGCCGAACAGCACCGGGACCAGGTTCGCCAGCCGGGTCCAGCTCAGGCCGAGCGCGCGCATGCTCAGTGCGTCCCGACGGTCAGGCTGAGCAGGGAGTCGTTGTAGTTGCCGAGCGGCGAGACCTGGAACCCGTTGACCCAGGCGCCGGAGGCGTAGCGGAAGGGGGCGTAGGCCAGCGGGATGAACGGCGCCTGGTCGGCGATCGTCTGCTGCACCTGCGCGTAGAGCTCGCCGCGCTTGGCCTCGTCGGTCTCCGAGCGGGCGTCGTTGATCGCCTTGCTCGTGGCCTCGTCGCCCCAGTAGGAGCTGAAGCTGTTCGCGCCGCCCTTGATGTCGGCGCCGAAGGTCGCGACCTCGTCGGGGTCGATGATGTCGTTGGTCCAGTAGCGAAGACCGAGCCCGTTCGTGCCCGACCGCTCGTTGGTGTACGCGGTGGACTGCTCGTACGACTGGATCGTCACGTCGATCCCGATCTTGGCCAGGTCGTCCTTGATCACCACGGCCTGCGCCTGGCCGGCCGCGTCACCGCTGACCGTGATCAGGTCGGTCTTGAAGCCGTTCGGGAAGCCGGCCTCGGTGAGCAGCTGCTTCGCCTTGTCCAGGTCGGGCTTCGGCGTCGGGATGGACTCGGCCCAGTGGAGCATCTTGTAGGGGAAGAACGTGTTCGCCGGGACCGCGTTGCCCTGGTAGGCCAGCGTGTTCATGGCGTCGAGGTCGAGCGCGGCCTTGACGGCCTGGCGGACCCGGACGTCCTCGAACGGCTTCGACTTCAGCGGCACCTGCAGGAAGTCGACGCGCGTCGAGGGGAAGAGGTCGACCTTCAGCTTGGGGTTCGCCGAGAGCTGCTTGACCAGGTTGCCCGGCGGGTTCTCGATCACGTCGACCTGGCCGCCCTGCAGCTGCAGGACGCGGGTGTTGTCGTTCGTGACGACGCTGACCTCGACCGTGCTGATCTTGGGCTTCGGGCCCCAGTAGCTGTCGTTGCGCGTCAGCACCAGCTGGCTGTCGGGCTCGAGCTTGGTGACCTTGAACGGGCCTGCGCCGTACGGGGTCTTGCTGAAGAAGTCCTTGTCGGCCTCGACCGCCTTCTGCGGCAGGATCCCGTACGCGTACATGGCGAGGTCGGCCAGCAGCGGCGCGTGCTTGGTCTTGAGCTTGATCACCACGGTCTGCGGGTCGGTCGCGGTGATCGAGGTGACGGGCGTGATGAGGAAGCCCCAGCCGCCCTCGAGCGCGCGGGCCCGGTTGATCGACCACGCGGCGTCGGCCGCGGTGACCGGCGAGCCGTCCGCGAACTTGGCCGCGGGGTTCAGGTGGAACGTCCAGGTCAGCCCGTCCGCGCTCTGCTCCCAGGTCGACGCCAGGTCGGGGACGATCTTGGTCCCCGTCGGGTCGGTCTGCACGAGCCGGGCGTAGATGTTCTGGTCGAGCCAGATGCTCTCGTTGGCCGCGTTCTCGGCCGGGTCGAGCGTGTCGATGGCGACGCCGTTGGCGATCTTGAGGGTGTCGACCTCGCTGGTCGCGGCCGGGGCCGAGGCCTCCGGGGCGGTCGTGGACGAACCTCCTCCCCCGCAGGCGGCGAGCACGAGGGCGGCGGCGGCGAGGCCGGTGACCCCGGTCAGGCGCAGCCGGCGCAGGACGGAGCCGGGGTCGTGGGTGTGGGGCACGGGTGTCATCGGGTTCCTCCAGGGGACGGGGTGGGGTGCGCGACGGCAGCGGCGCCGTTGACGAGGTGGGGCTGGCGGGTCGTCGTGGGCGTCGAGCCCGGGTAGAGGTGGCAGGCCACCTGCTGGCCGGCCGGGGTGGTCGCCATGAGCGGGACGACCTCGCGGCAGACCGCCATGGCGGCCGGGCACCGCGGGTGGAACGTGCAGCCCGAGGGCGGCGTGATCGGGTTCGGCAGCTCGCCTGCGACCGCGCTGGTCGTCGAGCGGCGGCGGCCGAGCTTGGGGGCGGCGGCGAGCAGCGCCTGGGTGTACGGGTGGGCGGGGCTGGCGAAGAGCGCCGCGGCGGGCCCGGACTCGACGACGCGACCGAGGTAGAGCACGGCGACGTCGTCGGCGATCCGCTCCAGCACGGCCAGGTCGTGGGTGATGAAGAGGTAGGCCAGCCCGAGCTCGGACTGCAGGCGCTGGAAGAGGTTCAGCACCTGGGCCTGGACGGACACGTCAAGCGCCGACACCGGCTCGTCGGCCACCAGCAGCCGCGGACCGACGGCCAGCGCGCGGGCGATGCTCACGCGCTGGCGCCCGCCGCCGGAGAGCTGGCCCGGCTTGCGGTCGGCCCAGCCGGAGGGGAAGCCGACCTGGTCGAGCAGCTCCGCCACGCGGCCCGGTCGGTCCGCGGCGGGGACGCCGCCGGTGACCTTGAGGACCTCGCCGATGGCGGTGCCGACCGTCTCGTGCGGGTTCAGCGAGGTGTATGGGTCCTGCAGCACGACCTGGACGTCGCGACGCAGCCGGTGGCTCATCGCGCCGCCGCCGGAGGCGACGTCCTGGCCGTCGAGCAGCACCTGCCCGCCGCTCGGCCGCTCCAGGCGGAGCACGAGCCGACCGAGGGTGCTCTTGCCCGACCCGGTCTCGCCGACGACGCCGAGCGTGCGCCCGGGCATGACCGACAGGCTCACGTCGTCCACGGCGCGCAGGACCTCGCCGGGCTCGCGGCGGAACCAGGCCCGGGTGCTGCGCTGCAGCGCGTAGTGCTTGCTGAGCCCGCGGGTCTCGAGCAGCGGCGTCCGCATGGTCGCCGCCAGCTCTTGGGCCAGGGCCGTCATGCGCCCACCACCCCGCTCCCTGAGCCCTTCGACAAGCTCAGGACAGGCTCTGTCGAAGGGCGCTCGCCCGGCATCCGGAACCGGCCGGCGCTGGACCCGCCGTCCACCGCGATGACGGCCGCGTTGACGTGGTCGCTCTCGGGGAGGCAGAGGAACCGGACGGCGTTCGCGATGTCGGCCGGCAGACCAGCGCGTCCGGTGGGGATGGACGCGGTGAGCGAGGCGCGCAGGTCGTCGCTCGCGCGGTCGGGGTTCGCGTCGCTCGCGCCCCGGACGTCGATGTAGCCGGGGGCGACCACGTTGCTCGTGATCCCCAGCGGGCCGAGCTCCATGGCGAACGTCGCGGAGATCGTCTCGACGGCGGCCTTGGACGACGCGTACGCCGCCCCGCGCGGCCGGGGGCTGCGGGCCGAGCCGGTCGAGATGCTGACGATCCGGCCCGAGGTGAGGCCGGCGTCGACGTAGCGCTGCACGAAGGACCGGCAGGCCAGGAACATGCCGGTGACGTTCACGTCGAACACGTGCCGCCACGCGGCCGGCGACATCTCGAGCAGCCCCGCGGTCGGATAGTCGGCGGCGTCGTTGACGAGGATGGAGGCCGGCCCCCAGCGCTCCTCGAGCGCGGCCAGCGCACCGTCGACCGCGCCCTCGTCGGCGACGTCGGCCACGACGGAGAGCACGTCCGGCCGGTCGAGCGGGAAGGGCGACAGGTCGAGCACGCCGACCTTCGCGCCGCTGTCGGCGAGGGCCGTCACGATGGCCCGGCCGAGCCCGTTCGCGCCGCCGGTGACCAGCGCCACCGTGCCCTCGAGCGCTCCTGCGACCACTGCTGCTCCTCGTGTCCCGGAGCACCGGATCCGGTGCTCACTCCTCGTCGGTTGTCGACAATCGACGATGTTGCACCGACGGCACCACTGTCAAGACCTCCTGAGGAACGGCCGTGTAACGGTCAGACGACGGTGCCGAGCCGCCGTCCCGGACGGGGTGCGCCGCTCTGGACGTGGGCCGGTCGGAGGGCTTACGTTCGGTCGACAATCGACGATCCGCGTGCCCCGACCGCGGTCCTTCGACCCGATCCACGCCCGAAGGAGCATCCAGACCGTGCCCGGAACCACCGTGCTCATCGCCTCGCCGCTCGAACCGGAGCTCGTCGAGCGGCTGGCCTCGGCGGTGCCCGAGGTCGAGGTCCTCTTCGAGCCCGACCTGCTCCCGGTCCCCCGCTACCCCTGCGAGCACGGCGGCACGAAGCCCGAGCTGGACGCGGCGCAGGCGCAGCGCTGGTCCGACCTGCTGGCCTCCGCCGAGGTCACCTTCGACTTCGACTGGCGCGACCCGGCCGGGACGGCGAGGAACGCCCCGCGGCTGCGCTGGGTGCAGGCGACCAGCGCCGGGATCGGGGGGTTCGTCGCGCGCACCGGGCTCGACCAGACGCCGATCACCTTCACCACCGCCGCCGGCGTGCACGCCGTGCCGCTCGCCGAGTTCGCCCTCACGGGCGTGCTCGACCTGGCCAAGGGGATCCCCCACCTGCGCGCCCAGCAGGCGGCCCACCGCTGGGAGCGCTACGCCACCTCCTCCGTACGCGGCCGCCGCGCCGTGGTCGTGGGGCTGGGGTCCATCGGCCGCGAGACCTGCCGGCTGCTCGACGCCGTGGGCCTGGACGTCGTCGGCGTCGGACGGCCGGGGCGGACGTACGACGTCCCCGCCGGGGTGCGGGTCGTGAGCACCGACGCCCTGGACGAGGTGCTCCCGAGCGCTGAGGTGGTCGTGCTGGCCACGCCTCTCACCGACGAGACGACGGGGCTGCTGAGCCGCGCCCGCATCGAGGGCCTGCCCGCCGGCGCGATCGTCGTCAACGTGGCCCGCGGCCAGGTCGTCGACGAGGCGGCGCTGATCGAGGCGCTGACCTCCGGCCACCTGGGCGGCGCCGCCCTCGACGTCTTCGAGGTCGAACCGCTGCCGGCGTCGTCACCGCTGTGGGACCTGCCGAACGTGATCGTCTCCCCGCACTCGGCCTCGACCCTGGTCAGCGAGAACGCGGCGCTGGTCGACCTGTTCGTCGACAACCTGCGGCGCTACCTCGACGGGCGACCGCTGCGCAACACCTACGACGCGACGAAGGGCTACTAGAGACATGACGACGACGACGCACGAGGCACCCGCTCCGGGCCGGCGGGCGCTGGCCGGCGGGACCTGGTGGATCGCCCCCACGCCCTTCGCGTCGGACGGGTCGGTGGACGGCGACGCGCTCGAGCACGCCGTCCGGACCGCCGTGGGCTGGGGTGTGGACGGCGTGACCGTGCTCGGCGTGATGGGCGAGGTCACCTCGCTCTCCGACGCCGAGCGGGACGTCGTGCTCGGCGCCGTGTCGCGCGGGGCCGGCGACGTCCCCTTCGCCGCCGGGTGCAGCGCGGCCTCGGCCCCGCTCGTCGCCGAGCGTGCCGCCCGGGCCCAGGAGCACGGCGCGGTGGCGGCCATGGTCGCCGCCCCTCCCCTGGTCCGCGACGCGGACACCGTCGTCGCCTTCTTCGGCGCGGTCGGCGAACGTTCCCCGCTGCCGGTGCTGCTGCAGGACGAGCCCGTCGCGACCGGCGTGCAGCTCGCGGTCTCCACCCTGGTGGCGGCGCTGGGGCGCAGCGGCGCCGTGGCGGTCAAGCTCGAGGACGCCCCCACCCCGCCCAAGATCACCCGCCTGCTCGCGCAGGTGCCGGACCTGACCGTCTACGGCGGGCTCGGCGGCGTCTCCGCCTTCGCCGAGCTGTCGCGCGGAGCGGCCGGGACGATGACCGGCTTCGCCTACCCGGAGGTGCTCCGCGCCGTACGGCTGGCCCTGGCCGCCGGCGACCGGGTCCGGGCCGCGCGGGTGTTCGACGCCTTCCTGCCCCTCATCGCCTTCGAGGGCCAGCCCGGCTACGGCCTCGCCATCCGCAAGGAGGTCCTCCGCCGCCGCG
This sequence comes from Microlunatus antarcticus, assembly GCF_014193425.1. NCBI lineage: Bacteria > Bacillati > Actinomycetota > Actinomycetes > Propionibacteriales > Propionibacteriaceae > Microlunatus > Microlunatus antarcticus. The sequence continues at coordinate 3,259,173 of NZ_JACHZG010000001.1, forward strand.
GGGCCCTCGTCTCGGGGGCGATGCGCGGGCCGGTGCCGTCCGCCGGGATCGACCCCGTCACCGTCGCCGAGCTCGACGAGGTGCTGCAGCGGGTCGGCCTGGTTCCCGGTCCCGCGGCGCTCGACGTCGACGTCCACCTCGACGAGAGGACGGCGGCGTGAACCGCGTCGCCGTGGTCGGCGGGGCGACCTCCGGCCTCGGTGCCGCCTCGGCCCGGGCGCTCGCCGGGCACGACCTCCTGCTGTGGTCGCGCGACCAGGACCGGCTCGACGCCACCGCGGCCGAGCTCGCCGCACCCGGCCGGCAGGTCCGTACCGTCGTCGCGGACGCGGCCGACCCGGGCGCGGCCCAGGTCGTCGGGGACGCGGCGCTGGAGGCGTACGGGCAGGTGGACGTGCTGGTCCTCAACGCGGGCGGCCCGCCGGTGGCCCGGGCCGACGAGGTCACCGCCGACGGGATGCGGGCGGCCTTTCAGCTGCTCGCCGTCACCCCGGTCGACCTGACGCTGCGGCTGCTGCCGGGCATGCGGGAGCGCGGCTTCGGCCGGGTCCTCGCGATCCTGTCGTCCGGGGTCCGCGAGCCCATCGACACCCTCGCCTACTCCAACGCCGGCCGGTCGGCGCTGACGTCGTGGCTCAAGACGCTGGCCCGGACGGTCGCCGGGGACGGCGTCACCGTGAACGGCGTGCTGCCCGGCCGGATCGCCACCCCACGCGTGGCGTCCCTGGACCAGGCCGCCGCCACCCGCACCGGCCGCGACGTCGCCGACGTGAGCCGCGACTCGGCCGCCGCCATCCCGGCCGGACGCTACGGCCGGCCGGAGGAGCTGGCCGCGCTCGTCGGCTTCCTCGCCTCGGACGCCGCGTCGTACGTCACCGGCACGACGATCGCCTGCGACGGCGGCGCCCTGCGGTCGCTGCCGTGACCGGGTCCCGTACGGCGGCCGCCATCGCGCCGTCGGGGATCCGCGCGATCGCCGACCTGGCCTGGCGGACCCCGGGGACGATTCAGCTGCAGCTGGGCGAGCCGTCCGCGCCGACGCCGCCGCACGTCGTCGAGGCGATGGCCGCGGCGCTGCGCGACGGGGCCACCCGCTACGGGCCGACCCCCGGGCTGCCGGCGTTCCGGGAGGCCGCCGCGGCGAAGGTCGAGCGGGTGAACGGGGTGACGACGTCGCCGGACGACGTCACCGTCTGCGCGGGCGGGGTCGAGGGGCTCGGCGCCACCTACCGCGCCCTCCTCGACGCCGGTGACGAGGTCCTCGTGCCCGACCCGGGCTGGCCCAACCTGCGGACGCTCGCGGTGGTCTGCGACGCCGTGCCTGTCGGCTACCCGCTGCTCGGCCCCGACGGAGCCGGGGTCGACCCGGACACCCTCGAGCGCCTCCGCACCCCCCGTACGCGGGTCCTCGTGCTCAACTCCCCGTCCAACCCCACCGGCTCCGGCCTCGACGCCGCCGTCCTCGAGCGGCTGCTGGGCTGGGCCGCACGTCACGGTCTGTGGGTGGTCTCCGACGAGTGCTACGACGAGATGTGGCTGGACGCGCCGCAGCCGTGCGTCGCCGCCGTGGCCCAGCGGATGCGCGCGGCCGGGGAGCCGACCCCCGAGGTGGTCAGCGTCTTCTCCCTGTCGAAGACCCACGCGATGACCGGCTTCCGGCTGGGCTACGTGGTGTCACCGCCCAGCCTGACCCCGCTGGTCCGCCGGGTGCAGGAGACGACGCTGTCCTGCGTGAGCACGCCGACCCAGTGGGCCGGTGCCGCCGCCCTCGCCGGGACGCAGGACCACGTCGAGGCCATGCGGGTCGACTACCGCGACCGCCGGGACCGCTGCCTGGCGGTGCTGGCCGGCTCGGCCGCGCTCACGCTCGCCGCTCCCCCGGTCGGCGCCTTCTACCTCTGGCTCGCGCACGCCGACCCGCGTCCCAGCACCGAGGTCGCGACCGGGCTGGTGCTCGAGCACGGCGTCGCGCTCGCCCCCGGCGACGCCTTCGGCCCGGCCGGTGCGGGGCACCTGCGGGTCTCGTTGGCGACGGCGACCGACCCCCTGGTCGAGGGGCTCACGCGGGTGGTCGCGGCGCTGGGGTGACGGACCGCCCCGCTCCACCTGTCCGCGTGGGCCGTCCCCCCGCTCCCGTGCTGGTCCTGCTCCTAGGCTGCTCGGTGAATTCAGCAGCGGCGGAGGCAGGACGATGAGCGACATGCAGGACAACGGCACGGGCACCGGGACCAACCGGGTCAAGCGCGGCATGGCGGACATGCTCAAGGGCGGCGTGATCATGGACGTCGTCACCGCCGAGCAGGCGAAGATCGCCGAGGACGCGGGGGCCGTGGCCGTCATGGCGCTCGAGCGCGTGCCCGCCGACATCCGCGCGCAGGGCGGCGTCGCCCGGATGAGCGACCCCGACATGATCGAGTCGATCATCGGCGCCGTGTCGATCCCCGTCATGGCCAAGGCCCGGATCGGCCACTTCGTCGAGGCGCAGGTCCTGCAGTCGCTCGGCGTGGACTACATCGACGAGTCCGAGGTGCTGACCCCGGCCGACTACGTCCACCACATCGACAAGTGGGCCTTCGCGGCCCCGTTCGTGTGCGGCGCGACCAACCTCGGCGAGGCGCTGCGGCGCATCAGCGAGGGCGCGGCCATGATCCGCTCCAAGGGCGAGGCCGGCACCGGCGACGTCTCGAACGCCACCACCCACATGCGCACCATCCGCGGCGAGATGCGGCGCCTGAGCAGCCTGTCCCGCGACGAGCTCTACGTCGCGGCCAAGGAGCTCCAGGCGCCGTACGACCTCGTGGTCGAGGTGGCCGAGGCCGGCAAGCTCCCCGTCGTGCTCTTCACCGCGGGCGGCATCGCCACCCCGGCCGACGCGGCCATGATGATGCAGCTCGGCGCCGAGGGCGTCTTCGTCGGCTCCGGCATCTTCAAGTCGGGCAACCCGGCGCAGCGCGCGGCGGCCATCGTCGCCGCGACCACGTTCCACGACGACCCGGGCATGATCGCCAAGGTCTCCCGCGGGCTCGGCGAGGCGATGGTCGGCATCAACGTCGACGACATCCCCGAGCCGCACCGGCTCGCCCAGCGCGGCTGGTGACCCCTCTCGTCGGCGTCCTCGCCCTGCAGGGCGACGTCGTCGACCACTGCCGGGCGCTCGAGGCCGTCGGTGCCCGGTCCCGGACGGTCCGCCGCCCCGAGGAGCTGACCGGGCTCGACGGCATCGTGCTGCCCGGCGGGGAGTCGACGACGATCGACAAGCTGTCGCGCCGCTTCGGCCTGCGCGACCCGCTGGTCGACGCGCTCGCGGCCGGCCTGCCGGCGTACGGGTCCTGCGCCGGGATGATCATGCTCGCCGACGAGCTGCTGGACGGGCTGGGCGATCAGCAGACCTTCGGCGGGCTCGACGTGACCGTCCGCCGTAACGCGTTCGGCCGGCAGGTCGACTCCTTCGAGACCGACCTCGACGTCGTCGGGATCGAGGGCCCGCTGCACGCCGTCTTCATCCGCGCCCCGTGGGTCGAGCGCGTCGGCGCCGGCGTCGAGGTGCTGGCGAGCGCGGCGGGGCACCCGGTGGCCGTGCGGCAGGGGCGCCTGCTGGCCACCTCGTTCCACCCGGAGGCCACGGCCGACACCCGCGTCCACGCGCTCTTCGTCGCCGGCCTCTGAGGGTCGGCCCCTCACGGGGGTCGGCCTCCGCCGGCGGCACGACCGCGACCGGGGTCGCGCGGGCGGACCCGCACGACCCCGCGACGGCGTCAGTCCTTGACGGCGTCCTTGGCCTTCTCGGTCTCCATGCGCGCCTCGCCCATGGCCTGGTCCTTGTGGCCCTGGGCGGTGAGCTCGGCGTCGTCGGTGTGCTTCCCGACGGTCTCCTCGGCCTTGCCCGCGGCCTTCTGGACGGCGTCCTTGGCCTTGTCTCCGATCGACATCGTGCCCTCCTTCGTTGGATCGTTCCTGAGGTCCCGACCCTAACCAGCGGGTCCTCGTCAGCTCGAGGCGCCCGGGGCCGGACCCGACGGACGAACTCCGCGTCAGCGCCTCAGGACGAGAGCGCGGCGACCTGCTCGTCCAGCCAGGGGTAGAGCTCCTCGCCCCGGGTGTTGAGGCGGGACTTGAGGTCGCGGGTGACCTCGTCGGCCAGGACCTCGAGCGTGCCGTCGCCGACCGCGTCGTACGCCTGCGCGACGACGCTCTCCGGGGTCACCTTGGGGACGTCCCAGCCCGCCGTCATCGGGGTGTCGATCATGCCGACGAGCAGCCCGACCACGTGGGTCCCCTGCCCGCGCAGCTGGAGCCGCAGCGCGTTGGTGGCCGACCACATCGCGGCCTTCGAGGCGGCGTAGCCGGTGGGCATGCTGACCCAGGCGGCGGCGGAGAGGATGTTGATCAGGGTACCGCCGCCGTTGGCCGCGAGCACCGGGGCGAACGCGTTGCTGACGCGCAACGTGCCGAAGAAGTTGGTCTCGAAGATCCGGCGCAGCTCGTCCTCCGGACCGGAGATCGAGTCCCCCGCGGGGGCGATGGCCGCGTTGTTGATCAGCAGGTCGACGTCGGTCGCGACGGCGGCCGCCCGGGCCGGGGCCTCGGGGTCGTTCAGGTCGAGGTCCAGGGGCTCGACCCGCGGGTCGCTCCAGGTGCGCGGCGTACGGGCGGCGGCGTAGACCTTCGCCGCACCCCGCTCCAGGGCCTGGGCGACGAACTGCTCGCCGAGCCCGCCGTTGGCTCCGGTCACGAGGACGTGGCGACCTTCGAGTGCCTTCATCTAGACTCCTTGATAAGTGGGGACTTCCCCCGCATCCGAGTATGTGGGGAAGGTCCCCGTTTATCAAGGAGGTGGCCCGTGGCAGCTCGGACGACCGAGGCGGTCCGCCCCCTCCGGGCCGACGCCCGACGCAACCGGGACGCGATCCTCCGCGCGGCGCGGGAGGCGTTCGAGGACGAGGGCGTCTTCACGTCGCTCGACGGCGTGGCCGCCCGCGCCGGGGTCGGCAACGCCACGCTCTACCGCAACTTCCCCACGCGCGACGACCTCCTCTCGGCCGTCATCGAGACCAGCACCGCGGAGGTCCTCGCCGAGGCCGACGAGCTCGCGCGGACGACGGCGCCGCGCGAGGCCCTGAGCGAGTGGCTCGTGCGCCTGGCCTGGCTGCTGCGGACCTGGCACGACCTGCCGTCCTGCCTGGCCGGCCCCCGTGACGACGACACGGCGACGGTGCAGACGACCTGCAACCCGCTGCTGGCCAGGACGGCGACGTTCCTGGACGCCGCGCAGGCGTCCGGGGACGTGGGACCGGACGTCGAGGCCGAGCCGGTGTTCGAGCTGGTCCTCGCGCTGGCCTGGGCCACCGACCGCTTCCACCACGACGAGGCGACGGCGCGCGGCCGGGTGGCGGTCGCCACCGCGGGCCTCTTCACCCCGGGCGCGTCCTAGCCGACGCGGCCGAGCGCGACCAAGGCCATCAGCAGCGCCCCGAGCGACTCGTTGTCGGTGATCTCCCCGCGCCCGACCATGGCCACGACCTCGGCGAGCGGAACGACCTCGACGGCGGCGATGCCCTCGGTCTCGAGCTCGGCCCCGCCGACGAGCGCGAGCTCCCGGGCCAGGAACACGCGCCCACGCGCCGCGGCCACCCCGTTCAGCGACTGCACCTCGCCCAGCGCCTGCCAGCGCGCGGCCGCGTAGCCCGTCTCCTCCCGGAGCTCGCGCTGCGCCGCGAGCAGCAGGTCCTCGCCGTCGCTGCCGCCGGCCGGGACCTCGACGCTCGGTCCCCCCGTCGTGTAGTGGTCGACCGTCACGAGCAGGATCTCGGCGGCGGCGGTCACCGCCACGACGAAGACGGCCGGGTTACGGACCTCGACCACGCCGTACACGCCCTCCGTCCCGTCGGGCCGGCGCACCTGGTCCTCCCGGACCCGGATCCAGGCGTTCTCGTACACGTCACGGCTCGCGAGGGTGGACCACACGCGGCCATCCTCGTCGGTGCGGCTCAGCCGACCAGCTCGGCCCGGCGCCAGCCGCGCACGCTGTTGAGGAACCACAGCTCCGCCCCGCCCGCCAGGCTCGTCCGCAGGTCGGCGACGGTCAGCAGGCGCTCCTGCACCCGGCCCGCCGCCAGGGCCAGCCCGCGCTCGACGCCCGGCAGCAGCCCGCAGGAGACCGGTGGGGTCCACCAGCCGTCGGCGTCGTGCAGCGCGACGCTGCCGATCGTGGTCTCGGTGACCTCGCCGCGCGCGTTCCACAGCAGGACGTCGTCGACGCGCAGCGCCACGGCCCGGGCGCGGTGGGGCGCGTACGGCCCGCGCCACGTCGTCTTGTGGGCGAGGAAGACCTCGTCGGGGTCGACGGGCTCGGTCGCGAGCACGAGGGTCAACGGCTCGTCGGACGCCCCGGGCAGCGGCTCGACCGTCGTCGCGGCCGCCCCGTCGCGAGCGACCGCGAGGCGCACCCGCCACCGGCCCTCCGGGTGCGCGGCGACGACGGCTTCGAGTGCGGCTTGGGCGCTCGGCACGGGGTCGGCCCGGCCGAAGTAGTCCGCCGACGCGGCCAGCCGGTCCAGGTGCGCCTCCTCCGCCCACCAGCGCCCGTCCTCCAGCCGGAACGTCTCCAGCAGGTCGAACGCCCGCGGCGCCGGGGCGGTCAGCACGGCGGCCTTGGCCAGGAGCTCGTCGTGCTCGCCGGCCGCGGTCGAGCCCACGGTGACCCCGCTCCCGACCCCGTACGTCGCCGTGGCCCGCTCGAGGTCGGCCACCACGGTCCGGATGGCCACGCTGAACGTGGCGTCCCCGCCCGGCGCGACGACACCCACGGCACCGCAGTAGAGCCCGCGGGCGGAGGTCTCGAGCTCGGCGATCAGGGCCATGGACGCGATCTTGGGCGCGCCGGTGATCGAGCCGCACGGGAAGAGGGCGCCGAACAGCTCCGCGAGCCCGACCTGCGGGCCGACCTCGGCCGTCACCGTCGAGGTGAGCTGCCAGACCGTCGGGTAGCGCTCGGGCACGCAGAGGGTAGGGACGTCGACGCCGCCCGTCCGTGCGAGTCGACCGAGATCGTTGCGCAGCAGGTCGGTGATCATGACGTTCTCGGCGCGGTCCTTCTCGCTGGCCAGGAGACCCGCGAGCCGCTGCGCGTCCTCCGCGCTCGAGCGGCCGCGGCGGGCGGTGCCCTTCATCGGCCGGGTCGTCACCGTGGTCCCGCGCCGGGCGAAGAACAGCTCCGGCGACACGGACAGCACGTGGTGGCGACCGAGGTCGAGGTACGCCCCGAACGCCGGGCCCTGGGCCTCGAGCAGGCGCTCGTACCGGGCCGGGTCGGCGGCGCCGTCGTCCCAGCCGGCCGTCAGGGGCAGCGTGAGGTTGGTCTGGTAGCTGTCCCCGGCGCGGATGGCGCGCTGCACCACGGCGAAGGCGTCGTCGTACGCGGCCCGGTCCGTCGAGGGCACCCAGGGTCCGGGGACGGACGCCGGCCCCGGCGGGTCGGCCTCGTCGTCCACCAGCGGCGCGGCGTACAGGCCGAACCAGACGAGCGGCAGGTCGGCCGGGCCGGAATCCGGACCGGGGACCACGAAGGCGGGGTCGAAGGCCGGGGCGGCGTCGTACGCGACGAAGCCGGCGGCCCACAGCCCGGCCGCGCAGGCGGCGTCGACCTCGGTCAGCGCCCCGACGACGTCGTTCGGTGTCCGGGCGACGACCGTCCGCAGCGGCTCGCCGAAGCGCAACCGCCCGCCGCCGGCCCGGGCGTCACCCGGTCGGAAGTCGAAGCGCAGCACCGGTGGGACGCTACGGGGACCGGGGGGCGAGGTCGGCGCGCAGGACGGCGTAGAGGTAGCCGTCGTGGAACGCCCCGTCGCGCCACTGCGCGCCGCGGGTCAGCCCCTCGCGGGTGAAGCCGGCGGCCTCGAGCGCGCGCTGCTCGGCCACGTTCTCGACGTCGGTGTGGGCCTCGACCCGGTTGGCGCGCGTGTGGGTGAAGAACAGCTCGACCACGCAGCGCTGGGCCAGACGCCCGAGGCCACGGCCCCGGTGCTCGGGCCGCAGCCAGATGCCGATCATCGGGCAGCGTGACCCGGCGTTGGGGCCCCAGCCGCGCCAGTGCCAGCTGACGTCGCCCGCGACCTGACCCGCCTCGTCGACGACGGTCAGCGCCCCGGCGTCGTCCATCCGGGACGGGGCCGGGTGCGACCCGGTGGCGAGCGGGCCGAAGTCGTCGAACGGCGTGTCCCCGCCCACCAGCAGCGGGAGGTCGGACGGCCGCTGCGGGCGCAGGGTCACCGCGGGTTCTGGCACAGCCGGCGTCCGAGCCTCAGACGTTGAAGCCGAGGGCCCGGAGCTGCTCACGGCCGTCGGCGGTGATCTTCTCCATGCCCCACGGCGGCATCCAGACCCAGTTGATGACGAAGCGCTCGACGAGGCCCTCGAGCGCGGTGTCGGTCTGGTCCTCGATCACGTCGGTCAGCGGGCAGGCCGCGGACGTCAGCGTCATGTCGATGGTCAGCGACCCGTCGTCCTCGAGGTTGAGGCCGTAGATGAGGCCGAGGTCGACGACGTTGATCCCGAGCTCGGGGTCGACGACGTCCTTCAGCGCCTCCTCGATGTCGGCGACCGTCGCCCGGGCGGCCGGGGAGTAGTCACCGGCACCGTTCACGTCGGGCAGGTCGTCCTGGACCAGCTCGGACGGGCGCATGCCCTGGGTCTCGGTGGTCAGCTCGCTCGTCATGACGCTCCTTCGGTCTGGTGCTGCTGGTGCTCGGTCAGCTCTTGCTCGCTCAGGGCCCGGGCGGCCGCGTCCTTGAACGCCGACCAGCCCAGCAGCGCGCACTTCACCCGCGCCGGGAACTTCGCCACGCCCGCGAAGGCGATCCCGTCCTCGAGGCGGTCCTCGTCGGGCTCGATCGTCCCCCGCCCCTGCATGAGGGCCAGGAACTCGGCGTGCAGGTCGAGCCCGTCCGTGACGGGCCGACCGATGACGAGGTCGCTCATCACCGAGGTCGAGGCCTGGGAGATCGAGCAGCCCAGGCCCTCGTACGAGACGTCCGCGACGGTGTCGCCCTCCAGGTGCAGGCGAAGGGTCACCTCGTCGCCGCAGGACGGGTTCACGTGGTGCACCTCGGCCTCGTACGGGTCCCGAAGACCGCTGTGGTGCTTCGCCCGGTAGTGGTCCAGGATGATCTCCTGGTAGAGGTCCTCGACGTTCATCGCGCGCCGCCTTCCGTGGTCGTCCGGCTCGGACGCGGAGCCCGGGTGCGCGGGGGCCGGCTGAAGAAGCCGACCGTGCGGTTCAGCGCGTCGACGAGCACGTCGATCTCCGAGGTCTTGGTGTAGAGGTAGCTCGACGCGCGCGTCGAGGACTGCACCCCGAAGCGCTCGTGCAGCGGCCGGGCGCAGTGGTGCCCGCCGCGGACGGCGATCCCCCGGGCGTCCAGCAGCTGGCTGACGTCGTGCGGGTGGATCTGCTCGCCGCTCGTGGTCTGCAGGGTGAAGGAGATCGCTCCCCCACGGTCCACGGCCTTGCTCGGGCCGAGGACGCGCAGCCCCGGCACCGTGGCCAGCCCGTCCAACGCGTACGCGGTGACCAGGTGCTCGTGCGCGGCGACCTGCTCCATACCGAGCGCGGTGAGGTAGCGCGCGGCCGCGGCCAGGCCGACGGCCTGCGCGATCGGCGGCGTCCCCGCCTCGAAGCGGTGCGGCGGCGGGGCGAAGGTCGAACCGGTCATCCGGACGGTCTCGATCATCTCGCCGCCACCGAGGAACGGGGGCAGCGAGGCGAGCAGGTCGTAGCGACCCCAGAGCACGCCGATGCCGGTCGGACCGACCATCTTGTGCCCGGTGAAGGCGACCAGGTCGGCCCCCAGCGCGTGCACGTCGACCGGCATCTGCGGCACGGACTGGGACGCGTCGACGACGACCGTCGCCCCGTACGCGTGGGCCGCCGCGGCGACCTGCGCCACCGGGTTGATCGTGCCGAGGACGTTGGAGACGTGGGTGATCGAGACGATCTTGGTGCGCTCGTTGATCAGCCCGGACGCGAGCCCGCCCTCGACGTCGAGCCGGCCCTCCTCGGTGACGTCGAACCAGCGCAGCACAGCGCCGGTCCGCTCGGCCACGAGCTGCCACGGGACGATGTTCGAGTGGTGCTCCATCACGGAGACGACGATCTCGTCGCCCGGGCGCAGCGAGGCCCCGAGCGTGTGGGCGCAGAGGTTCAGCGCCTCCGACGCGTTCTTGGTGAAGACGATCTCGTCGCTGGACGTGGCCCCGACGAACTCGGCCAGCACGGCCCGGGAGGACTCGAACGCCTCCGTCGCCTCGGCGCCGAGCAGGTGCATGGCCCGGGCGACGTTGGCGTTGTGACTGAGGTAGTGGTCCTCGATCGCCTCGACGACGCAGCGCGGCTTCTGCGAGGTGTTCGCGCTGTCGAGGTAGACCAGCGGGACGGGCCCGTCCGTGCCCGGGGCGGTGCGCTCCAGGATCGGGAAGTCGGCGCGGATCGCGTCGACGTCGAAGGGGATCGGCTCGTCGGTCGGCAGGCCCTCGGCGAGGGTCAGCTCGGCCGGCTCGATGACGTCGGGGTACTGCGCGCCGCCCGAGAGCGGCGTGCGCCCGTCCAGCTGGGCGGTCATGGTCAGACCGCCGCCGCGGCCGCGCGCACGTACTTGTCGTAGCCCTCGGCCTCGAGCTGCTCGGCGAGCTCCTGGCCGCCCTGCGCGGCCACGCGGCCAGCGACGAAGACGTGCACGAAGTCGGGCTTGATGTAGCGCAGGATCCGCGTGTAGTGCGTGATCAGCAGGACGCCGCGGTCACCCTGCGCGGAGAAGCGGTTGACGCCCTCCGAGACGATCCGCAGCGCGTCGATGTCGAGCCCGGAGTCGGTCTCGTCGAGGATCGCGAACTGCGGGTTGAGCAGCTCGAGCTGGACGATCTCGTGACGCTTCTTCTCGCCGCCCGAGAAGCCCTCGTTGACGCTGCGGTTGGCGAACTCGCGGTCCATCTGGACGCGGTCCATCGCCTCGTTGACGTCCTTGACCCAGGTGCGCAGCTTGGGCGCCTCGCCGTCCATGGCGGTCTTGGCCGTCCGCAGGAAGTTCGCGACGCTCACGCCGGGCACCTCGACCGGGTACTGCATGGCGAGGAACAGCCCGGCCCGGGCGCGCTCGTCGACGCTCATGGCCAGCAGGTTCTCGCCGTCGAGCGTCACGGTGCCCGAGGTGATCGTGTACTTGGGGTGGCCGGCGATCGAGTAGGCCAGCGTGGACTTGCCGGACCCGTTGGGGCCCATGATCGCGTGCACCTCGCCGCTGGCGATGGTGAGGTCGACCCCCTTGAGGATCTCCTTGGCGCCGGACTCGGTGTTGACCGAGACGTGCAGGTCGCGGATCTCGAGAGTGGACATCTGTTACTCCTGGCTGAGGCTGCGGGGAGCGGTCCCCGCCGGGGCTGAGGTGGTCTGGTCGTCGTCCGGGTCCGGTCGCGCGGCGAGGTCCACGAGGACGTCGTCGCCGTCGACACGGCAGCGGAAGACCGGTACGGGTTCGGTGGCGGGCAGGCCGAGGGGCTGGCCCGTCCGGAGGTCGAAGGGCGAGCCGTGCAGGTAGCACTCGATCGTGCAGCCGTCGACGTCGCCCTCGGACAGCGGGACCGACGCGTGCGAGCACTCGTCGGCGATCGCGTAGTAGCGGTCACCGGTGCGCACGATGGCGACCTCGGTGCCGTCGATCTCGACGGCGAGAGCCGAGCCGGGCGCCACGTCGGCGACGGCGCAGGCCCGGACGAGACCCCCGCTCACGACTGCTGCTTCGCGATCACGGCGAGGTCGTCGTCGGCCTCGAAGGCGTGGTGCCCGGCGTCGTCCGCGTCGCGACCCTCGACGTGCTCGGGCGCGACGATCGGCGCCTCGAGGTCCTCGTCGGCCTCGGTCTCCGACTCCGGCTCGGCGACCCGACCCGAGGAGGCCGGCGCGCCCACGTTGATGGCGAGCTCCTCCTCGACGGCGGCGAGCAGGCGGTCCTCGACCGACGGCACGCCGATCCGGCGGATGATGTCGGCGAAGAAGCCGTGCACGACGAGCCGACGGGCCTCGACCTCGTCGATGCCGCGGCTGCGCAGGTAGAAGAGCTGCTCGTCGTCGAAGCGGCCGGTCGTCGAGGCGTGGCCGGCCCCGGCGATCTCGCCGGTCTCGATCTCCAGGTTGGGCACGGAGTCGGCGCGGCAGCCGTCGGTGAGCACCAGGTTGCGGTTGGACTCGTACGTGGTGATGCCCTCGGCGACCTTGCGGATCAGCACGTCGCCCACCCACACGGAGTGGGCACCGGCGCCCTGCAGCGCCCCGCGGTAGTCGACGTTGCTGGTCGTGCGCGGCGCGTTGTGGTCGACGAACAGCCGGTGCTCCAGGTGCTGGTCGGCGTCGACGAAGTAGAGGCCGAGCTGCTCGATCTCGCCGCCGGGACCCGCGTACTCCGCCGTCTGCACGAGCCGGACGAGGTCCCCGCCCAGCGAGGCGGTCAGGGTGCGCACGTGCGCGTCCCGACCGACCCGGATCCCGAGGTGACCCGCGTGCACGGCGTCGTCGTCCCAGAGCTGCAGACCGGCGAGGTCGACGCGCGCGCCGTCGCCGACGAGCAGGACCACGGAGCTCGCCAGCACGGTGGACCCCAGGTGCTCGAGCACGATCGTCGCCTTCGCGAACGCCCCCACCCTGATGACCAGCGACCGGAACGCGGGCGCGCCCAGCCCCTCGCCCGTCACCGTGATGGTGACGGGCTCGGTCAGCTCGACCTCGGCCGGCACGTCGACCAGCGTCGCGTCGCCGGCGTTCGCGACGGCGAGCGCCGCGATCCGGTCGACCGGCGCCGGTCCCTCGAAGCCCCGGGCCTCGGCCGCACCGACGGTGCGCACCTCGACCTGGTCGGGGGCGTCGACGGCGACCGTGATCTCGCCCTTCTCCGCACCCTCGGTGTCGAGCAGGCCGCGGAGCCGCTTGATCGGGGTGAACCGCCAGACCTCCTCACGCCCGGTGGGGCGCGGGTGGTCGGCGAGGTCGTAGGAGGCGACCGGGTGGAGGTGGGACGAGACGGTCTCCACCGCGCCGGCGACCGCCGCGACGGAACCGTCGGGAGCAGCGGCCGGCACGACCTCGAGGGGCGCGTCGATCTGGACGGACAAGTGAGAGCTTCCTTCGGTGGATCGGTGGATCGGTGGGGTCGGGGCCGGCGTCAGCCGACCGCGCCCTCCATCTGCAGCTCGATCAGGCGGTTGAGCTCGAGGGCGTACTCCATCGGGAGCTCACGGGCGATCGGCTCCACGAAGCCGCGGACGATCATGGCCATCGCCTCGTCCTCGCCCATCCCGCGGCTCATCAGGTAGAAGAGCTGCTCGTCGCTGACCTTGGAGACCGTGGCCTCGTGCGCCATCGACACGTCGTCCTCGCGGACGTCGACGTAGGGGTAGGTGTCGGAGCGGCTGATCGAGTCGACCAGGAGCGCGTCGCACTTGACGATCGAGGCCGAGTGGTGCGCCCCGTCCTGCACCTGCACCAGACCGCGGTACGAGGTGCGGCCGCCACCACGGGCGACGGACTTGGAGATGATCGAGCTCGACGTGTACGGCGCGCAGTGGACCATCTTGGAGCCCGCGTCCTGGTGCTGGCCCTCGCCGGCGAAGGCGATGGACAGCGTCTCGCCCCGGGCGTGCTCGCCCATGAGGTAGACGGCCGGGTACTTCATGGTCACCTTGGAGCCGATGTTGCCGTCGATCCACTCCATCGTGGCGCCCTCCTCGCAGGTGGCGCGCTTGGTGACGAGGTTGTAGACGTTGTTCGACCAGTTCTGGATCGTCGTGTAGCGGCAGCGGGCGCCCTTCTTCACGACGATCTCGACGACCGCGCTGTGCAGCGAGTCGGACGAGTAGATCGGCGCGGTGCAGCCCTCGACGTAGTGCACGTACGCGTCCTCGTCGACGATGATCAGCGTGCGCTCGAACTGGCCCATGTTCTCGGTGTTGATCCGGAAGTAGGCCTGCAGCGGGATCTCGACGTGCACGCCCTTGGGGACGTAGATGAACGAGCCGCCGGACCACACCGCCGAGTTCAGCGCGGAGAACTTGTTGTCCCCGACCGGGATGACCGTGGCGAAGTACTCGGCGAAGAGCTCCGGGTACTCCTTCAGCGCGGTGTCGGTGTCGAGGAAGATGACGCCCTGCTTCTCGAGCTCCTCGTTGATCTTGTGGTAGACCACCTCGGACTCGTACTGGGCGGCCACGCCGGAGACCAGGCGCGCCTTCTCCGCCTCGGGGATGCCGAGCTTGTCGTACGTGTTCTTGATGTCGGCCGGCAGGTCGTCCCAGGTCGCGGCCTGCTTCTCGGTCGAGCGCACGAAGTACTTGATGTTGTCGAAGTCGATGTCGTTCAGCTCCGCACCCCAGGCCGGCATCGGCTTGCGGTCGAAGAGCTTGAGGCCCTTGAGGCGCAGGTCGAGCATCCACTGCGGCTCGCTCTTGAGCGCGGAGATGTTCTCCACGACGGCGGTGCTCAGGCCGCGCTTGGCGATCGAGCCGGCGGCGTCGGAGTCGGACCAGCCGAAGCGGTAACGGCCGAGGGCGTCGAGGTGCTCGTCCTGGCTCTGCCCCGTGCCGGGCGCGACCGGACCGGTAGCGGTCCCGGTGGTGACGGCGGTCTCGTCAAGGATGTCGGTCATGTGTGCTCCTCGTGATCGGGGGCGTGCATCAGGTTCAAGCCCGGGTCGCGACCGGATGTTCCGGCTGACCCGTGTGACGTCGGTGTGGTCGAAGTGGTTCTCGGGATGTGGGTCGTGCAGACGCCGTCGCCGTGCGCGATCGTGGCGAGCCGCTGGACGTGGACCCCGAGCTGGCGCGAGAACGCCTCGGTCTCCGCGTCGCACAGCTCGGGGAAGCGCTCGGCCACGTGCGCGACCGGGCAGTGGTGCTGGCACAGCTGCTCCCCCGCGACGGCTGGCCGCAGAGAAGCGGCGTAGCCCTCGGCCGAGAGCGTCCGCGCGAGGGTCTGCGTCGGGGTCTCGGTCGCGTCGGCGCCGGCGAGCGCCTGGCGGAAGTGCTCCTCGAGCGGGGCGACCCGCGCCTCGGCGAACCGGCCGACCGCACCCGCCCCGGCCGTCGCGGCCAGGAACTCCAGCGCCTGGACGGCGAGGTCGTCGTAGCCGGCGCTGAAGCTGTCCCGACCGGCGTCGGTGAGCACGAAGACCCGCGCGGGACGACCCCGGCCACGCGCGCCGTACACGCGCTGCTCCCGCGAGGTCAGCAGGCCCTGCTCGGCCAGGCCGTCGAGGTGGCGCCGTACGCCCGCCGCGGTCAGGCCCAGGCGGGTCGCGAGCTCGGCGGCCGTCGACGGTCCGTGCTCGAGGATCGAGCGGGCGACGCGCTGACGCGTCGTGGCGCCGGGATCGGTCTCCGGCTCGTCGCCGGACACCTCCCGCGTCGCCTCGCCTGCTGAATACACAAGGCCAGTGTGCTCTTATTCGCACAGCGTTCAACCAAGGCGGACCTAAGCCCGGAGCGCGACCCCGGTCCCCCGGCGAGCCGCGGCTCGGTCACGTCAGCGGTCCTGCGGGACCTCCTGCGGGCTCGAGCCCCAGGACTTCTTCGCCTTGGCCCCGACACGGATCTCCAGGTCCCCGCCGCGGGTGAGCAGCGAGGCCGGGACCCAGGAACGGTTCCAGGTGCGCCCGTCCAGCTCGGCGCCGCGGACGTAGACGGCCTTGGCCGAGGCGCCGGGGGCGGTCACGGTCGTGGTGGGCCCGCCGGCCCGCCTGATCCACACCTTGCGGAACGTGGGGCTCGACAGCAGCATCTCGCCCCGGCTGGGGGTCTGCGGGTACATCCCGAGGGCGCCCCAGACGTACCAGGCCGACATGGTGCCGAGGTCGTCGTTGCCGGGCAGCCCGGCCGGACCGGTGCCGTACACCAGGTCCAGGTACGTCCGGACGGTCTGCTGCGTCTTCCACGGCTGGCCGAGGGCGTTGTAGAGCCACGGGACGTGGATGCCCGGCTCGTTGGTCGGGTCGTAGCCGTCGGGGGTGGGCGTCACGGCCCAGGACCCGTCGTCAAGCCGGAAGAAGTCGTCGAGCCGGGCCGCGGCCACCCGGTCCCCGCCCATCAGTGCCGACAGCCGGTGCACGTCGTGCTGGACCATCCAGGTGTAGGTCGCCGAGGTCCCCTGGGCGAAGCCCACCCCGCTGTCGAGGTCGAAGGGCGCCATCCAGGAGCCGTCCGCGAGCCGGGGCTGCTGGTAGCCGGCCTCCGGGGTGGCCTCGGGGTTGAAGGTGTTCTCCCAGTAGCCGGCGCGGGCGGTGAACAAGCGGGCCTCGTCGTCCCGGCCGAGCTTCTTCGCCCACTGGGCGAGGGCGTAGTCGGCGGTCGAGTCCTCCAGCGTCTCGCCCGCGCCGCCCCAGCAGTGGCACTCGTCCTGGGGCGCGTAGTGCAGCCGCTCGTACGCAGCGAGATTGGGCCGCATGCCGGCGCACTGACCGGGGCAGCCGTAGTCGGACAGCCCGGCCGGGTTCGGCACGGTGGCCTGGCGGACGAGGGAGTCGAAGGCCGCGCCGACCTCGAAGTTGCGGACCCCGAGGGCGTACATCCCGGCCACCGCGACGGCGCTCGGGTCACCCGCCATCACCCGGGTCGGGCTGTTGGTCAGGAGCCAGCGGTCCCAGACCCCGCCGTTCTGGCGGGACGCGTTGAGCATCGACTGGACGAAGTCGCCGGCGAGCTCGGGCTCGAGCAGCGCCAGCAGCTGGGTGTGGGCCCGGTACTGGTCCCAGCCGGAGAAGTTGCCGTACTGAGCCCCCTGGCCCGCCGCCAGCCGGTGGATCTTCTGGTCCGGTCCGCGGTAGGTCCCCGCGACGTCGCTGTTCACGTTCGGCTGCAGGAAGGCGTGGTACAGCGCGGTGTAGAAGGTCGTGAGCTTGTCCCGGCGTCCGCCGGCGACGTCGATCCGCCGCAGCTGGGCGTTCCAGATCTTCCGACCCGCGGACGCGGTCTTCTTCACCGTGGCCGTCGGGCGGAGCTCGGCGGCGAGGTTGTCCTCCGCCGCCTGGCCGCTCGTGTACGACAGGCCGATCCGCATCGTGACCGGACGGTCCGAGGTCGTGTCGAAGCCGACGTAGCCGCCCGAGCCGCGGCCGGCGCGCGCCGCCCCGGTCTCGTAGCCCTCGCCGCCGGTGGCCGTGGTCGTGCCCGGCCGGACGGTGCCGTCGACCCAGGTGCCGGTGCGGACGAACGCCTGGTCGAAGTGCGCGGTGAAGTACAACCGGTAGGAGGAGAACTTGTTGCTGCCCCCGCCGTTGGCCCGCCGGCCGCAGAAGCCGCCGGTGAGGACCGAGCCCGACACCGTACGGGTGGCCGGGTCGATCGTGGTCTCGGCGTCCTCGCTGCCGTTCAGGGAGTTCGACGTGCGGAAGAGCAGGTTGGCGGTCGAGCCGCGGGGGAAGGCGACGGTACCGACGCCGGCCCGGGTGGTGGCCGCGAAGTCGGTCTTCACCCCGTTGGCCAGGCCCAGGCGGTAGCGGCCGGGCTCGGCCACCTCGTCGTCGTGGCTGAAGTCGCTGGCGTAGACCTCGTCCTTGGTGTCCGCGCTCGGGGAGGTCGCGACCTCGCCCACGTGCGGGAAGACCGGCAGGTCCCCGGCGGCCCCGGGGAAGCAGCCCGCACCGTTCACGTGGGTCAGCGAGAAGCCCCGGATCCGGGTGGTGTCGTAGGCGTAGCCGTTGGACGCCCCGGTGCCGGTCTGGTCACCCGCGGTCGAGGTCGGGGACCAGGAGAGCATCCCGAACGGCCGGACCGCCCCGGGGTAGGTGTTGCCCCCGTTGGCCGTGCCGATCAGCGGGTCGACGTAGCCGACCACGTCCTGGTGGGGCTTGAGCGCCGCCGCGTCGGCCGGCAGCGCGCCCAGCGGGCCGACCAGCCCCACGGTCAGGATCCCGGCCAGCAGCCAGCGTCGCATCGACATCGATTCGTCCCCCTAGACCTGCGCCGGCCGGCGCGGACCCGCATTGTGCGCACAGGCCACTGACAGGTGGACGAACGGGTGGTGAACGAGGAGTGCGGGCGTCAGGCGCCGGTCGGCGCCCCCAGGACGTCCGCGAGGTCGTAGCTCACCGGCTCCTCGAGCTGCTCGTACGTGCACGAGCGCGGGTCGCGGTCGGGGCGCCAGCGGTTGAACTGCGCCATGTGACGGAACCGCTCCCCCTCCATGTGCTCGTAGCGGACCTCGACCACGAGGTCGGGCCGCAGCGGGGTGAAGGAGAGGTCCTTGCCGTTGTTCCAGCGGCTGCCCTCCGAGGCCCGGGGCGTCCGGGTGCCCTCCTCCTGCTTGGCCCACGCCCACGGGTGCTCGTCGAAGGTCGTCACCAGCGGCTGCAGCTCGGTGAACAGCTCCTGGCGCCGGGCCGCGGGGAAGGCGCCGATGACCCCGACGGAGACGAGCTCGCCCGCGCCGTCGTACAGGCCGAGCAGCAGCGACCCGATGCTGTCCGGGCCGCTCTTGTGCACCCGGTAGCCGGCGACCACGCAGTCCGCCGTGCGCTCGTGCTTGATCTTGAACATGACCCGCTTGTCCGGCGCGTAGCGCTGCTGGTTGGGCTTGGCCACGACGCCGTCCAGGCCGGCGCCCTCGAACTGGGTGAACCACTCCGTCGCCACCGCCGCGTCGTCGGTGACCCGGGTGAGGTGGACCGGGGGCCGGGCCTGCGCGAGGGCCCGCTCGAGCGCGGCCCGACGCTCGACGAAGGGCCGGGGCGTCCAGTCCTCGTCGCCGAGGGCGAGCAGGTCGAAGGCCACGAAGCTCGCGGGCGTCTCGACCGAGAGCCGCTTGACCCGGCTGGCGGCGGGGTGGACTCGCTGCTGCAGGGTCTCGAACTCCAGCCGTACGCCGGTGGGGTCGACGACGATGATCTCGCCGTCGACCACGCACCGTTCCGGGAAGCTGGCGAGGACGGCCTCCACCACCTCGGGGAAGTAGCGCGTCATCGACTTGCCGTTGCGGCTGCCGATCTCGACCTCGTCCCCGTCGCGGAAGATGATCGAGCGGAAGCCGTCCCACTTCGGCTCGTAGGTCAGGTCGCCGGTGGGGACGGTCTTGGTCGCCTTGGCCAGCATCGGCGCGACCGGCGGCATCACGGGCAGGTCCATCGGCCCATTGTGGGCGGCGCCCCGGTCGGCCGTCGTGACGGCCCTCACGCGGCCGTTCCGGCACGCGCCCGCCGCCTAGACTCACGGCGTGCCCAGCCCGTCCGGTCCCGCGCTGGAGGTGCGCGACCTCGCGGTCGACCTCGGCGGCCGGACGGTGCTCGACGGCCTCAGTCTCACGGCCAGGACCGGAGCCCTCACCGCGCTCCTCGGTCCCAACGGGGCTGGCAAGACCACCCTGCTGCGGTGCTGCACCGGCCTCGTCACCCCCGACGGCGGCGAGGTGCGCGTGCTCGGCCGGGCCCCCGGCTCGCCGGAGGTCACGGCGGCCGTCGGCCTCATGCCGCAGAGCACGGGCTCGTGGTCCGGGATCCGCGCGGTCGAGCTGCTGCGCTACCTCGCCTCGCTCTACGCCCACCCGCTCGACGTCGACGCGCTGGTCGCGCGGCTGGGCATCGGCGCGTACGCCCGCACCCCCTACCGTCGGCTGTCCGGCGGTCAGCAGCAGGCCGTCAACCTCGCCGGCGCCCTGGTCGGGCGCCCGGAGCTGGTGTTCCTGGACGAGCCGACGGCCGGCATGGACCCGCACGCCCGGCGCGCGACCTGGGAGCTGCTCCGCGAGCTGCGCGCCGCCGGCGTCTCGATCGTGCTGACGACCCACGCGATGGACGAGGCCACGGCGCTGGCCGACCAGGTCTGGATGATCGACCGCGGCCAGGTCGCCGCGTCCGGCACCGTCGACGAGCTGACGGCCGGCGGCGAGAGCCTGGAGAGCGTGTTCCTGGCCCGGACGCACGGGGTCGTCGGATGACCACGCCCCGCCTCCAGCCCGTGCTCGACCTCTCCCCCGCCCCCGGGGCCGCACCGGCCGGACGACGTGTCGTGCGGCACGCCCTCACCGAGCTCCGGCTGCTGGTCCGCAACGGCGAACAGCTCCTGCTCGCGCTCGTCATCCCGCTGGCGATCCTCGTGCTGGCCGCGGCGACGCACGGCCGGTTCGTGCCGCTCGCCTCCGCCGCGCCCTCGGTGCTCGGGCTCGCGGTGTGGTCGTCGGCCTTCACGTCCGTCGCCATCGCCACCGGCTTCGAGCGGCGCTACGGCGTGCTCGAGCGGCTCGCCGCCACGCCGCTGGGCCGCGGCGGTCTGCTCGCGGGCAAGGCCCTCGCGGTCGGCCTGGTGCTGCTCGGCCAGCTCGTCGTCCTGGTGACCGCCGCCCTCCTGCTCGGCTGGCGGCCCGCGTACACGGCGGGCTCGTTCCTGGGCAGCGCGGCCCTCGTCGTCCTCGGGGCGGCCACGTTCGTGGCGCTCGGCCTCCTCCTCGCGGGTCGGCTGCGCGCCGAGGCCACGCTCGCCGTCGCCAACCTGGTCTACGTCGTGCTGCTCGTCGGCGGCGGCCTGGTCATCGGCGTCTCCCGCTACCCCCGGGCCCTCCAGCCGGTCGTCGAGGCGCTGCCCACGGCCGCCCTGGGCGAGGGCCTGCGGACGGGCTCGACCGGTCTGCTCCTGGGCTGGCCCTTCGCCGTGCTCGCCGTGTGGCTCGTCGTCGCAGGGCTCCTCGCCCGGCGCTCCTTCCGTTGGACCGCATGATGGGAGGCATGGGGTTGCTGCGCTTGATCACCGGTCCCGTCGCGCTGCGCCGGTGGGCCGTCGCCGCGCTGGCGATCAACATCCTGATCGTGGTGACGGGCGGGCTCGTACGCCTGACCGCGTCGGGCCTCGGCTGCCCCACCTGGCCCCGCTGCAGCGAGAGCTCCTTCGTCTCCCACCCCGAGCTGGGCGTGCACGGCGCGATCGAGTTCGGCAACCGGCTGCTCACCTTCGTGCTCATCGCGGTGGTCGCGCTCACCTGGATCACCGCGCTCCGCCTGCGCGACCAGACCCGGCTCGAGGTCCGCGGGGGGCGCCGTCGCGACCTGCGCTGGCTGGCGGGTGGCCTGCTGCTCGGCATCCCGGCCCAGATCGTCATCGGCGGCATCAGCGTCCTCACCCACCTCAACCCCTGGGTCGTGGGGCTCCACTTCGTCGTCTCCATGGCCCTGGTCGGCCTGGCGGTCGGGCTCGTGCGGTCCACCCGCGGAGCCCGGGTCGTCCGGGTGAGCAGCACCTGGACCCTCGTCCTGGCCCGCGTCGCCTTCGCCGGCATGGTGGCGGCGGTCTGGCTCGGCACCGTCGTGACGGGCAGCGGCCCGCACGCCGGCGACCTGAACGCCGTGCGCAACGGCCTCGACGGCGTCCTCGTCACGCACCTGCACGCGGCGGCCGTCTGGGTGACGATCGCGGCCACGCTGGCCCTGCTGGTCGTCTGCCGCGCCCTCCCGGTGGTCCTGCTGATCGCGGTCGAGGTGCTCCAGGCCGCCCTCGGGCTCGCGCAGTACCACCTCGGTGTCCCGGTCCCGCTCGTCGCGCTGCACCTGCTCGGCGCGTCCCTCTCGGTCGCCGCGGCGACGAACGTGCTGCTCGCCGTCCGCCGCGCGCCTACGGCCCGGCCGGCCCCGGGTCCCGACGCCCGGACGGCGGACGTTCGAGCCACGGCCGGAGCCGCGCGGTGACGAAGGGCAGCACGACGTAGGTCATCACCGGGGTCAGGACGACCGTGGTGATCAGGACGCGCGCCGCGAGGGGCACGACGCCCCAGACCGGCAGCAGCGACACCAGCAGGCTGAAGACGAGGTTCGTCGGGAAGAAGCCGAGCCAGATGCTGACGGCCTGCTTCCACCGTGGCGGAGCGCTCCGGACCGGGCCCGCCGCCGGTTCGAGGAGCGACGAGGCCGGGACGTCGAACCAGCCCTCGATGCCCGTACGCCGCTCCACCCGGGCGTCGTGCACGAACTCCTCCCCGCTGCGGAGCCACCAGCGCCGTTCGTCCGAGGACTCCCAGCCCGCCAGCGAGGCCGCGTCGGCGAACCGGTAGAGGGTGTACCAGAGCGACGACGAGCCGTGGGCGCGCACCCAGCCCGAACCCAGGTAGCCGGGCATCCGGCTCGCCAGGCTGGTCCCGGTCTGCACCCAGGCCAGCGCCTCCGCCTGATGGTCGGCGTCCACCCGCCGCTCGATCGCGACGGTGATGGGCGTCTCGGCCTCCTGCTCGTGCTGCACGCCCCCAGTGAAGCCCGGGCAGATGTCGAACGCGTGACCCCGACGGCGCCGGCGTGACGAGGCGCACGCCCCTCAGGGCGGTGGTTGTCACTTCAACCTCTCGATGCGGCGCTATGATCAGTGCATCAGCTTGCTTTCGCTCCTGCCGCAAGCAGTCCGTACGTCGTAGCCCTCCGTGGCTCCGTACGAGGCGCCTCCCGAGAGAATCTCGGGCCGGTGTCGGCGGGACATCATGGACGGAACTCCTTGACCCAGCACGACTTCAGCACGCTCGGCGTGCCCTCTTCCCTCGTCGACGTCCTCGCCAAGCGGGACATCACCGAGCCCACCCCCATCCAGGCCGCGACGCTGCCCGACTCCCTCGCCGGGCGCGACGTCCTCGGCCGGGGCCGCACCGGCTCCGGCAAGACCTACGCGTTCCTGCTCCCCCTGGTCGCCCGCCTGTCGGCCACCTCGCCGAAGCGTCGGCCCGGTGCCCCCCGGGCCCTGATCCTGGCCCCGACGCGTGAGCTCGTCGGTCAGATCGAGGCGGCCCTCGCGCCGCTCGCCGCCACCACCGGCCTCACCTCCCGCACCGTCTTCGGCGGCGTCGGCCAGGGGCCGCAGGTCGCGGCGCTGCGCAAGGGCGTCGACATCCTCATCGCCTGCCCCGGCCGGCTCGAGGACCTGATCAAGCAGGGCCAGGGCAACCTCGGCGGCATCGAGATCACGATCATCGACGAGGCCGACCACATGGCCGACCTGGGCTTCCTCCCGGTCGTCCGCCGCCTGCTCGACCAGACCCCGCGCGACGGTCAGCGGATGCTCTTCTCGGCCACCCTGGACAACCAGGTCGACGTGCTCGTGAAGCGCTTCCTCACCAACGCGGTCGTCCACGAGGCCGACTCCGCGCTGTCCCCCGTCTCGACGATGACGCACCACGTGCTGCACGTCGACCGCGACCAGCGCCTGCCCGTCCTCATCGACCTGGCCAGCGCGCCGGGCCGTACGGTCGTCTTCACCCGCACCAAGCACGGCGCCAAGGCGCTCGCCCGTCAGCTCAACTCCAAGGGCATCCCGACGGTCGACCTGCACGGCAACCTGAGCCAGGGCGCCCGGACGCGCAACATGGACGCCTTCCACAGCGGCAAGGCCACGACGCTCGTCGCGACCGACATCGCCGCCCGCGGCATCCACGTCGACGACGTCGCCCTGGTCGTCCACGCCGACCCGCCGGTCGAGCACAAGGCCTACACGCACCGTTCCGGTCGTACCGCCCGCGCCGGCAGCGACGGCACCGTCGTCACGCTCGCCACGGGCGAGCAGCTGCGCGAGGTGCGTTCGCTGACCAAGGCGGCGGGCATCAACCCGACCACCACCCGGGTGCAGAGCATGTCCGACCCGGTCCTCACCACGGTCGCCCCCGGAGCGCGTGCGCTGCCGGGTGGCCTCGAGGTGCCCGCCTCCTCCGACAACGGCGGCGGGGACTCGCGTCCGCGCAACGCCGGCGCCGGTCGTCGTCGCGGCTCGGGCTCGGGCAGCGCGGCGCCGCAGGGCGAGTCCCGCGGTGGTGCGCGTGGCGCCGGTGGTGGTCGCGGTCGCAGCGCCCAGGGTCCGGCCAAGACCGGTCGTGGACCTGCGCGTCCGGCCTCCGGCGGTCGTCGTCCGACCGGTGGCGGTGGGGGCGGCAACTCCCTCGCCTACTCGACCAGCAGCTCGGGCTCCACGGGTGGCTCGGCCGGCGCCGGCAGCCACTCGGCCGCGAACTTCAGCACCGGTCGCCGCTGACCCCAGCGGTCACCGCCGCGGCCACAGCCGCGTACCTCGCAGCCAGCCGCACAGGTCCCGACCTGTGCGGCTGACTCGCCGGTACGCGGCTGTGGTCGTTCTCGGGGTCAGGTCAGGTCCCAGGCCACCTTCGCGTCGCCGTCCCAGCGGCGGGCGGTGCGGACGGTCGCCGTGAGGTCGGGCACCTCGCCCAGCACGGCCACGACCTCGCCGAGCTGCTCCACCCGTACGCGTCGCGCGAGGGTGACGTGCGGGCTCCAGCGACCGGGCGCGAAGTGGCTGTCGGGCTCGACGCCGCACCGTTTCGCGATCTGCGTCTGCAGGTCCAGCAGCGCGGCGCTCGCCACGACCTGACGCACCAGGACCACCTGCCCCCGCCGCGGTCCGAAGGCGAGCAGCGAGCCGAGCAGCAGCGGGAGCTCGAGCCCGGCCATCAGGTCGGGCCAGGCGGCGTCGACCTCGGGCGGGATCGACGGGCCCGCCCAGAGCGTCACGTGGGGGCGGTGCGTCGGGCTGGGCTCCACCCGCTGCTCGGTCGGCAGACCGGCCTCGGCCAGGCGTGCCCACTCCCCCAGCACGACCCCCTCGGACACCGGGTCGAGCAGGAGCTCCACGGACTGCGTCACGGACTCATCCTCGGCCCACTCCGCGCTCACTTCTGACTGCTCGTCGGAGCGTCAGCTCGGGATCTGCGCTCAGCACGCGCCGCGAGGCGGCAACGAGCAGTCAGAAGTGAGCGAGCAGCGCGCCCAAGGGGCAAGCGTCAGCGCAGGAGCGGGTCGACCGCGGCGGCGACGAAGATCAGCGCGAGGTACGAGTTGGACCAGTGGAACAGCCGCATCGGGCGCAGCGCGGCGTCGACGAGGCCGGCCCGGGCCCGCAGGTAGAGCTGGAAGGCCTCGACAAGGAACACGAGACCGGCCACGGCGGCGACCGACGGGTAGAGCCAGCCGGTGTCGGCGATCGGCCAGAGGGACAGCGAGACCAGCACCGTGACCACGCTGTAGATCAGCATCTGGCGCGCGACGTAGGGCGCGGACCGGACGACGGGGAGCATCGGGACCTCGGCCGCGGCGTAGTCGGCGCGGTAGCGGAACGCGAGCGCCCAGGTGTGCGGCGGGGTCCAGAAGAAGACGATCGCGAACAGCACGAACGGGGCCAGCGCGATGTGGCCGGTGACGGCCGTCCACCCGATCAGCGGGGGGAAGCAGCCGGCGATCCCGCCCCAGACGATGTTCTGCGGCGTACGGCGCTTGAGCAGCAGCGTGTAGACGAAGACGTAGAAGGCGTTCGCCCCGAGGGCCAGGAACGCGGAGAGCCAGTTGACGCCGTAGCCCAGCACCAGCGTCGCGGCGACACCGAGGACGGCGCCGAAGACGGTCGCGGACCGCGGACCGACCATGTGCCGCGGGAGGGCACGGCGCCGCGTACGCCGCATGCGCTCGTCGATGTCGCGGTCGAGCACGCAGTTGAAGACGTTGGCGCTCGCGGCGGCGAAGCAGCCGCCGAGCATGGTGAGCAGGACCAGCATCAGCGGCGGGACGCCCCGCGCAGCCAGGAACATGGCCGGCACGGTCGTGACGAGCAGGAGCTCGATGATGCGCGGCTTGGTGAGGTTGACGTAGGCCGAGACCACGTCCCGGGCCGAGGCCCTCGAACCGGTGCGGTCGGCCACGTCGCCGCGGTCCGCCGCGGCTGCGTCGCCGGTCAGGTCCAGGGCGGTCACAGGTTGCACTCTTTCACGTCCGGCACCTCGGGCCCAGCCGGCGGGCGGCGGGCGCGCAGCAGGCGCGCGGGGGTGCATCGCCCAGGTTAGTGCGCGGCCGTCCCGGGACGGCCGTACGACCGCGTGACCCGCGTCCCACGCCGTTCGGACGCACCCGCGCGTGACGTCTGGGTGAATGGTCGGTGCCCACCACGGGTAGGCCCTGTCCGTGAGCGCGCTCCGCTGGATAAGGTCAGGGCGTCGGAGTCGTCGGCGCAACCGCGGTCGGCGCTCCTCGCCTGCACCCCGGAAGGACTGCCTGTGACCAGCACTGCGACCACCTCCCCCACCGAGGACGACGTCTTCCCCGAAGGGTGGACGGACCTCGACACCAAGGCGGTGGACACGGTCCGCGTCCTCGCCGCCGACGCGGTGCAGAAGGTGGGCAACGGCCACCCCGGCACCGCGATCAGCCTGGCGCCGGTGGCGTACCTGCTGTTCCAGAAGGTCATGCGCCACAACCCGGCCGAGCCGCACTGGCCCGGCCGCGACCGGTTCGTGCTCTCCTGCGGCCACTCGAGCATCTCGCTCTACCTCCAGCTCTACCTCGGCGGCTGGGGCCTCGAGATCGAGGACATCGGCGCGCTGCGCACCTGGGGCTCCAAGACCCCGGGCCACCCGGAGTACGGCCACACCGACGGCGTCGAGATCACCACCGGCCCGCTCGGCCAGGGCATCGCGAACGCGGTCGGCATGGCGATGGCCGCCCGCCGCGAGCGCGGCCTGCTCGACCCGGACGCGCCCCTGGGCGAGTCGGTCTTCGACCACCACATCTACTGCCTGGCCTCCGACGGCGACATCGAGGAGGGCATCAGCTCCGAGGCGTCCTCGCTCGCCGGCACGCAGCGCCTGGGCAACCTCACGCTGATCTACGACCGCAACTTCATCTCGATCGAGGGCCACACCGAGATCGCGCTGACCGAGGACACGGCCGCCCGCTACGCCGCGTACGGCTGGCACGTCGCGACCGTCGACTGGCTCGAGGGCGGCGAGTACAAGGAGAACGTCAAGGCCCTGCTGGACGCCATCGAGGAGGGCAAGAAGGTCACCGACCAGCCCACCTTCATCCAGCTGCGCACGATCATCGCCTGGCCCTCGCCCACCAAGCAGAACACCGAGGGCGCCCACGGCAGCGCGCTCGGCAAGGACGAGGTGGCGGCCCTCAAGGAGGTGCTCGGCTTCGACCCGGCGAAGAGCTTCGACGTCGACCCCGAGGTCCTGGCCCACACCCGCGGGCTGCGCGACCGCGGTGAGGCCGCCCAGGCCGAGTGGCAGAAGGGCTTCGACACCTGGGCCGCCACCCGCTCCGACGAGAAGGCGCTCTACGACCGGATGGTCGACGACGAGCTGACCCCGGGCTGGGAGGAGGCGCTCCCGACCTGGGACGCCGACCCCAAGGGCGTCGCCACCCGCGCCGCCTCCGGCAGCGTGCTCACCGCGCTCGCTCCCCGCCTGCCCGAGCTCTGGGGCGGATCAGCCGACCTGGCCGGCTCGAACAACACCACCCCCAAGGGCCAGCCGAGCTTCCTGCCGACCGACCGGCAGACCGAGGAGTTCCAGGGGAGCCCGTACGGCCGGGTGCTGCACTTCGGCATCCGCGAGCACGCGATGGGCGCCATCCTCAACGGCATCAAGGTCCACGGCGGCACGCGTCCCTACGGCGGCACCTTCCTCACCTTCTCCGACTACATGCGCGGTGCGGTGCGGCTGTCGGCCCTGATGCGGGTGCCCGTCACCTACGTCTGGACCCACGACTCCATCGGCCTGGGCGAGGACGGCCCGACCCACCAGCCGATCGAGCACGTCTCCTCCCTCCGGCTCATCCCGGGGCTCGACGTCGTCCGCCCGGCCGACGCGAACGAGACGGCGGCCTCCTGGGCGGCGATCCTGCACAACTCCGACCGGCCGGCCGCGCTGATCCTCAGCCGGCAGAACCTGCCGATCGTGCCGCGCGGGGCCGACGGCTACGCCACCACCGAGGGCGTGGCCAAGGGCGCGTACGTGCTCAAGGAGTTCGGCGACGCCGACGCGGACAAGACCGTGATCATCGTCGCCACCGGTTCCGAGGTCCCGCTCGCGGTCGCCGCGGCCGAGGTGCTGGCCGGCGAGGGCGTCAAGACCCGCGTGGTCTCGATGCCGTGCCGCGAGTGGTTCGACGAGCAGGACGACGCCTACCGCGAGTCGGTCATCCCGGCCGCCGTCAAGGCGCGGGTCAGCGTCGAGGCCGGGGTCTCCGGCAGCTGGCGCGACATCGTCGGCGACGCCGGCCGGATCGTCAGCATCAACCACTACGGCGCGAGCGCCGACGGTGCGCTGCTGTTCAAGGAGTTCGGGTTCACCCCCGAGACCGTGGCCGCAGCGGCGCGCGAGAGCCTCGCCCACGCCGACGAGGCGGGAGCCCCGCTGCACGCGGCGGCCTCCGGCCCCAAGAACACCGGCGACCACGAGCCCGACGCCGGCGCCACGATCAGCTGAGCACCATCACACCCACCCATCTCGCGAACGAAGGACGACCATGAGCGATCGACTGAAGGGCCTCGCCGACGAAGGCGTGTCCATCTGGCTGGACGACCTGTCCCGCGAACGCCTGAACACGGGCAACCTCGAGGGCCTGATCAAGAACTCGTCGGTCAGCGGTGTCACCACCAACCCGACGATCTTCGCCTCGGCGCTCTCCAACGGGGCGGCGTACAACGACCAGGTGCGTGAGCTCGCCGCCCGGGACACCGCCGTGGCGGACGCCATCAAGGCGCTGACCTCGGACGACGTGCGCCACGCGTGCGACCTGTTCAAGGGCGTGTACGAGGCGACGAACGGGGTCGACGGACGCGTGTCCATCGAGGTCGAGCCCGGTCTGGCCATGGACACCGAGGGCACCACCGCCCAGGCGTCCGACCTGTGGAAGATCGTCGACCGGCCCAACGTGCTGATCAAGATCCCCGCGACGAAGCCGGGCCTGCCGGCCATCACCTCGGCCATCGGCGAGGGGATCAGCGTGAACGTGACGCTCATCTTCTCGCTCGAGCGCTACCGCGCGGTGATGGACGCCTACCTGACCGGTCTGGAGCAGGCCGCGGCCAACGGCCACGACCTCAGCCGCATCCAGTCGGTCGCGTCGTTCTTCATCTCGCGCGTCGACTCCGAGGTCGACAAGCGGCTCGACGCCATCGGCAGCGACGAGGCCAAGGCGCTCAAGGGCAAGGCGGCCATCGCCAACGGCCGGCTGGCCTACGCCGCGTACGAGGAGGTCTTCGCCTCGGAGCGCTTCGCCGCGCTGCAGGAGAAGGGCGCCAACCGGCAGCGGCCGCTGTGGGCCTCGACCGGGGTCAAGAGCCCGGACCTGCCCGACACGGTCTACGTGTCCGAGCTCGTGGTGGCCAACACCGTCAACACCATGCCGGAGAAGACCATGCAGGCCTTCGCCGACCACGGTGAGCTCACCGGCGACCGCGTGAGCGGGACCGAGGAGGAGGCGTCGGAGACCTTCGCGCAGCTGGAGGCCGTCGGGGTCGACCTCGACGACGTCTGGGACGTGCTCGAGAAAGAGGGCGTCGACAAGTTCGACAAGTCCTGGGCCGAGCTCGTCGAGACGGTGCAGACCGCCCTCGACGACGCCAAGAAGGGCAAGACGCCGGGCGAGTCGACGGACGTCGACGACCCCAACAGCTGAGAGCTGACCCTGACGCCGGACGGACCCTCGTGGTCCGTCCGGCGTCGTGTCTCCGCACCGCGCGGAGGCTGCTGCCGAAGGAGCGTGCCGCACCGTGCCCACCCCCGCTGAGATCGTCGTCCACGACGGCCCCGACGCCGTCGCCGAGGCGCTGGCCGCCCGGCTGACGAGCACCCTCGCCGACCTCCAGGCGCGGGGGCGCACGCCCCAGGTGTGCCTCACCGGCGGCGGCATCGCGACGAAGGCGTACGCCCGCCTCGCCGCCGACGGGCCCGGCGACGTGGACTGGTCGCGGGTCTCCCTGTGGTGGGGCGACGAACGCTTCGTCCCGGCCGGCGACCCCGACCGCAACGCCGACGGCACGCTCGACGTGCTGCGCGGTCCCCTGCGCCTCGACGAGCGCTTCGTGCACGTCATGCCCTCCTCCGACGGCGACCTCGACCTCGACGAGGCGGCCGCGGCGTACGCGGCCGAGCTCGGGAACACGGTCTTCGACGTCTGCCTGCTCGGCATGGGCCCGGACGGGCACGTGGCCTCGTTGTTCCCGGGTCACCCGTCGCTGCGGACGCCGGGTTCGGTCATCGCCGTCCGGGACTCGCCCAAGCCGCCTCCGGACCGGATCAGCGTGACCATGGACGTCATCGACCGGTCGCGCCAGGTGTGGTTCTGCGTGAGCGGGGCCGAGAAGGCCGAGGCGGTGGCGAAGGGGGTGCTGGGCACCGGTCCCGACCCCGTGCCGGCCGCGCTGGCCTCCGGGACCGAGGCGACGATCTGGCTCGTGGACACGGCTGCGGCCGCCGACCTGCCCGCCGACGTCGAGACCGTCGCGGGCTCGTCCCGCTAGTCGCGGCGGGAGTCAGGCGCGCGGGCGCCGGTTCCTCGGGCGCAGGCGCCCGTCGAGCGCCTTCAGCGCGACCGCGAGCACCAGCGCCAGGACGACGACCAGGCTCGTGACGCCGATCGCCCGCGGGTAGCCGAGGTCCGCCGCGTCCATAAAGGGGTACGGGTACCACCCCGTGATCGCCCCGCGGACGAAGGTGCCGACGATCCAGGCGACCGGCCAGACGAAGGCCCACGCGACAGCGCCCCAGGTGATCCGGGGCCGCGGCCCGACCAGCAGCCACACGCCGATCGTCGCGACGGGCGACACGATGTGCAAGGCGGCGTTCGTCCACAGGGCGAGCCCGTCGAGGTGCACGAGCCGCGCGAGCAGGGTGTTGTAGACGATCCCCGTGATGGCGATCGCGAGCAAGGAGTCCAGCCGCAGGACCCGCCAGGCCCGTCCGTCCCGCGTGGGCGCCAGGGCGAGGGTGATCGAGGCGACCAGCACGAGGACGTTGCTCTGGATGGTGAAGTAGCTGACCAGCCGGGCGAGCCGGATCGCGACGCCGGTGTCGGCCGCGGTCTCCCCCGTGTTCACGTCCGTCCCGCCCGCGAGGATCAGCCCGAGCTGGACGACGAGCGCGACCCGCACGACCAGCGCGACCGCCCCGTGCAGGTAGCGCGCGAGGACGTCGGGCCGAGCCGGGATGGTCGCGTCGGTCACCGCAGCTCCACGCCGTCGAGCAGCTCGCGCATCGTGCGCTGCGGGTCGGCGGACCCGAGGACGTTCTCCCCCCGCCGGAGCAGGCAGCAGACGGTCCGGGCGTGGTCGCCGCCAACGGTCCGGGTGGAGGCGACCCGGGCCTGCTCCCAGAGACAGGCGGTCTCGAGGACGTACGGCTGCAGGAGCTCCCAGGTGGTCCGGTCGGTCGTGCCGAGGAGGCCCGAGTTCATCGGGATGCCGGCCAGCCAGGCGAGCACCTCGTCGATGCGGTGGGCGTCGCGTACGGGGGCACCCACCGTTGCCCCGGCGAAGACCCCGAGGAACGTCGCGACCGCCAGGTCCACGGCGTCCGACGCGTACAGGCCCTCGAAGCCGGCGTACCGCGGAGGTGGCCGCGGCGGGACGGTCAGTAGATGACCTCGCCGCGCGCACGCCGGTCGCGCAGCGTCTGGAGCGCCTCGCTCAGGATCGTGGCGGCCTCGTGGTCGCTCCGCCGTTCCTTCACGTACGCAAGGTGCGTCTTGTACGGCTCGTTCTTCGGCGGGGGCGGGGGGTTCTTCGAGTCCAGGTTGGACGGCATCCCGCAGCGCGGGCAGTCCCACACCGACGGGACGGCGGCGTCGGCGGCGAAGGCCGGCCGCGTCTCGTGCCCGGACGAGCAGTAGTAGGAGACGTAGAGCCTCGCCGCGGTGTCCCCGCGCTCGGCCTCGCCCATCGGTCCTGCGCCGACCCGGCTACCCCGGATCGCACTCCCGCTACCAGCCACCGTCTGATCCCCCGATCATTGCTTGTGGGGCGAGCACATCACGCCCGTCGCCCGTGCACATCCTCGGACGTGCGAATGTGAGACGTCCGGTCGGCGCGCCGACGGAGGTCGTGGTCCTACGAGCCGAGCTTGTAGAGCAGCCCCAGCGCCACGATGCAGGCCAGCCAGATCACCGCGATGATGATCGTCAGCCGGTCGAGGTTGCGCTCGGCGACCGACGAGCCGCCCATCGACGACGAGATCCCGCCGCCGAAGAGGTCGGACAGGCCACCGCCGCGGCCCTTGTGGAGCAGCACGAACAGCGCCAGCGTCACGCTGGTCACGACCAGCACGATCGTGAAGATCAGGATCGGGGTGGTCATCAGGGGCACGAGCACAGGCACGCGCCAACTTTAACCCAGGCCCACGACGGGACCGTACGTCCGAGCGTCGGCACCCGTCGTGGCGGGAGGTCGGCCGGCCGACCCGCTCTGCACGAGAAACTGGCACTGGCCACACCAGATCTGGTGTGGCCAGCGTCGGATTTTCACGTGAACGTGAAGAACCTGTGACTCGTGGGGCAGGAACTGCGACGGCGGGTGCCGCGAGTGGGTCAGGCGGGCAGGTCGTAGAACCGCGCGATGGCGGAGAACTCGTCCACCTTGAGGCTGGACCCGCCGACCAGGCAGCCGTCCACGTCGGGCTGGGCCATGGTGGCCGCGACGTTGTCGGCCTTGACCGAACCGCCGTAGAGCACGCGAACCGTGTCGGCGACGGCGTCGGAGTAGAGCTCGGCCACGACGCCGCGGACCGCGCTGCACACCTCCTGCGCGTTCTCCGGGCTCGCGACCTCGCCGGTCCCGATCGCCCACACGGGCTCGTACGCAATGACGACGGAGGCGGCCTGCTCGGCCGTGATGTCGGCGAGGGCCGCGTGGACCTGGGCCTCGACGTAGGCGACGTGGTCGCCGGACTGCCGCACGTCCCGGCCCTCCCCGACGCAGATGATCGGCGCGATGCCGGCCGCGATCGCCTTGCGGGCCTTGATGTTGACCAGCGCGTCGTCCTCGTGGTGGTAGAAGCGGCGCTCCGAGTGCCCGACGGTGACGTAGCGGCAGCCGAGCTTGGCCAGCATCGCCGCCGAGATCTCGCCGGTGTACTGACCCGCGTCGTTCGCCGAGACGTCCTGCGCGCCGTAGACCAGCTTGAGCCGGTCGCCGTCGATCAGCGTCTGCACCGAGCGGAGGTCGGTGAAGGGCGGCAGCACGACGACCTCGCAGCGCGCCGGGTCGTACTTCTTGTCCTCCAGCGTCCAGGCCAGCTTCTGCACCAGGCCCACCGCCTCGACGTGGTTGAGGTTCATCTTCCAGTTGCCGGCCATCAGCGGCGTGCGGGGCACAGGTGGTCCTTCGTCTGCTCGGGAGTGGTGCGGGGGGACGTACGGGTGGTGCCGGCTCAGCCCAGGACGGCCAGGCCGGGCAGCGTCTTGCCCTCGAGGTACTCGAGGCTGGCGCCGCCGCCGGTGGAGATGTGGCCGAAGTCGTCGTCGGCGAAGCCGAGGTCGCGCACCGCCGCGGCGGAGTCTCCCCCGCCGACCACCGACAGCCCGTCGACCTCGGTGAGGGCCTGGGCCACGGCCCGGGTCCCGTTCGCGAACGCCGCCCACTCGGCGACGCCCATCGGACCGTTCCAGAAGACGGTCTTCGCGCCGCGGACGACGTCGGCGAACGCCTTCGCGGACTCCGGACCGATGTCGAGGCCGAGCTGGTCGGCCGGCATCGCGTCGGCGGCGACCACGGTCGGCGTGGCGTCCGCCTTGAACTCGGGCGCCACGACGATGTCGGTCGGCAGCACGATCCGCTTGCCGGTCGCCTCCGCCTGCTCGAGGTAGCCGCGGACGGTGTCGATCTGGTCGCGCTCGAGGAGGCTGGTGCCGACCTCGTGGCCCTGGGCCGCGAGGAAGGTGAAGAGCATGCCGCCGCCGACCACGACGGTGTCGGCGGTGCCGAGCAGGTTGGCGATCACGGCGAGCTTGTCCGACACCTTGGCGCCGCCGAGGACGACGACGTACGGGCGCTCGGGCGACTCGGTGAGACGCTTCAGCACCTCGACCTCGGCCAGCACGAGCCCGCCGGCCGCGTTCGGGAGCAGCGAGGCCACGTCGTACACGCTGGCCTGCTTGCGGTGCACGACGCCGAAGCCGTCGGAGACGAAGACGTCGCCGAACGCGGCGTACCTCTGGGCCAGCTCGACGCGCTCGGCGTCGACCTTGGACTCCTCGGCGGGCTCGTAGCGGACGTTCTCGAGCATCCCGATCTCGCCGTCGGCCAGACCGGCGACCATCGCCTCGGCGGAGGGACCGACCACGTCCTGCGCCAGCACGACGTCGGTGCCGAGCAGCTCACCGAGGCGCTTCGCCGCCGGGGCGAGCGAGTACTTCGGGTTCACCTGGCCCTTGGGCCGGGCCAGGTGGGCCATCACGACGACCCGCGCCCCGGCCTCGCGCAGCTGGGTGAGGGTCGGCACGGACGCCCGGATGCGGCCGTCGTCGGTGATCGTCTCCCCGTCGAGGGGGACGTTCAGGTCGCAGCGGACGAGGACGCGCTTGCCGCGCAGGTCCCCCAGGTCGGCGACGGACTTCATCTGGGCTCTCCTTGGGTCGTGCTTCGGGTGCCGGACGTGGCGTGAGCCCGCCGGAGGAGGACCTCCGACGGGCTCACAGGACGAGCCTGGCTCAGAGCGACTTGCCGACCAGCGTGACGAGGTCGACGAGGCGGTTGGAGTAGCCCCACTCGTTGTCGTACCAGCCGACGACCTTGACCTGGTTGCCGATGACCTTGGTCAGGCCCGAGTCGAAGATGCAGGAGCTCGGGTCGGTCACGATGTCGGAGGAGACGATCGGGTCCTCGGTGTACTTGAGGTAGCCCTTCAGGGGGCCCTCGGCGGCGGCCTTGAACGCCGCATTGACCTCGGCGACGGTCGTCTCGCGACCGAGCTCCACCGTAAGGTCGGTGGCCGAGCCCGTCGGCACCGGCACGCGCAGCGCGTAGCCGTCGAGCTTGCCCTTGAGCTGCGGCAGCACGAGCCCGATCGCCTTGGCGGCACCGGTCGAGGTCGGCACGATGTTCAGGGCCGCCGCGCGGGCGCGACGCAGGTCGGCGTGCGGGCCGTCCTGCAGGTTCTGGTCCTGCGTGTACGCGTGGATCGTCGTCATGAGGCCCTTGACGATCCCGAACTCGTCGTCGAGCACCTTGCCGAGCGGCGCGAGGCAGTTCGTCGTGCAGGACGCGTTGCTGATGATGTTGTGGCTGGCGGGGTCGTAGTCGCCGTCGTTCACACCCATGACGACGGTGAAGTCGTCGTTCTTGGCGGGAGCCGAGATGATGACCTTCTTGGCGCCGCCGTCGAGGTGCGCCTTGGCCTTCAGCCCATCGGTGAAGAAGCCGGTGGACTCGATGACGACGTCCGCGCCGATCTCGCCCCAGGGCAGGTTCGCGGGGTCGCGCTCGGCGTACGACTTGACGACCTTGTCGCCGACCTTGATGCCGCCGTCGACGACCTCGACGTCCTGGCCGAGCCGGCCGAGGATGGAGTCGTACTTGAGCAGGTGGGCCTGGGTGGCGTCGTCGCCGAGGTCGTTGAACGCGACGACCTCGATGTCCGCCCCGGAGGCCTGGATGGCGCGGAAGAAGTTGCGCCCGATCCGGCCGAAGCCGTTGATGCCGACACGCACGGTCATGAAGCAATCTCCTCGTCGATGGGGTCTGCCGGCCGCTGTGAACGGCCATCCGCCACGATAACGAAGTCGACGCACGCCCGTTACGACCGCCCGCAGACTGGTCTGATACCAGTAGGCCCGGTGGTTACGCCGTGGTTACACGGCCGACGACCTCAGTCGTCGAGCATGTCCGAGGTCAGCGACGCCTCGGTGCTCGGGATGCCGAGCTCGACGGCCTTCTTGTCGGCCGTGGCCAGCAGGCGCCGGATCCGGCCGGCGACCGCGTCCTTGGTGAGCTGCGGGGTGTGGAGCTGCCCCAGCTCCTCCAGGCTCGCCTGCTGGTGCTCGACGCGCAGGCTGCCCGCGATCCGCAGGTGCTCGGGGACGTCGTCGCCGAGGATCTCCAGGGCCCGCTCGACCCGGGCCCCGGCCGCGACCGCCGCGCGGGCGGAGCGGCGCAGGTTGGCGTCGTCGAAGTTGGCCAGCCGGTTGGCCGAGGCGCGCACCTCGCGGCGCATCCGACGCTCCTCCCAGGCCATCAGGGAGTCGTGGGCGCCGAGGTGGGTGAGCAGGGCGGCGATCGCGTCGCCGTCGCGGACGACCACGCGGTCGATGTTGCGGACCTCGCGGGCCTTGGCCGGGATGCCGAGCCGGCGCGCGGCCCCGACGAGGGCCAGCGCGGCCTCGGGCCCGGGGCAGGTGACCTCGAGGGCCATGGAACGGCCCGGCTCGGTCAGCGAGCCGTGGGCCAGGAACGCGCCGCGCCACGCCGCGATGCAGTCGCACAGACCCCCGCTGACCACCTGGGCGGGGAGGCCGCGCGCGGGACGCCCGCGGGAGTCGACCAGGCCGGTCTGACGGGCAAGCGCGTCGCCGTCCTTGACGACGCGGACCACGTAGCGCGTGCCGCGGCGCAGGCCGTTGCCGTTCACCACGACGAGGTCGCTGCTGTGGCCGAAGACGTCGGCGATGTCGGTACGCAGCCGGCGGGCGGCGGCACCGGTGTCGAGCTCGGCCTCGATCACGATCTTGCCGCTGACGACGTGGAGGCCGTTGGCGAAGCGGAGGGTGGTCGCCACCTCGGACTTGCGATCGCAGGGCTTCGTGACCTTGAAGGTCGCGAGCTCAGCCTTCACCTGCGCCGTCATCGCCATGCTGGGAATGATGCCACGCGTGTCACGGACCCCCAGAAGTTCCGGGAGGGGTGAGAATGCGCGGCGCACCGCCTGGTACGGGCGGGTTCCGGGAGCGCCAGCGAGTGGAGCTCGGGCGGGGGGTGTGGGGGGTCGCCCCCCTCAGGACAGGGCTCAGACGCCCATGATCTCGGCGTACGCCGACGCCAGCCGGAGCGGGTCGTGGCGCGGGGAACCGTCTCGCGCGGCCAGGTCCGCGACCGCCAGGTCGGCGCCGAGCGAGTCGGCCCAGGCCACCAGATGCGGGTCGTCGGAGGCGAACGCGCTGTCGGCCAGCACGACGTCCAGGCGCAGCTTGGGGGCGTGGTCGGCGAGCAGCTCGATGTGCTTGGCCGCCGAGAACCCGGCGGTCTCCTCGGCCGGCTCGAGGTTCAGCACGAGGATCCGCTTGGCGGTCGTCGCCTGGATGGCCTCCGCGAGCTGCGGGACCAGGAGGTGCGGGATGACCGAGGTGAACCACGAGCCCGGGCCGAGCACGACCCAGTCCGCGTCCAGCACGGCCTCGACCGACTCGGGACTGGCGGGCGGGTCCTGCGGGATCAGGCGGACCGAGCAGACCTCCCCCGTCGTCTTGGCGACGCGGGCCTGGCCGCGTACGGACGAGACCTCGTCGGGCCGGTCGGGCGAGACCCCGATGACCTCGGCCTCGATGTCCAGCGGCACCGACGCCATGGGCAGGACCCGGCCCGTGCAGCCGAGAAGACGGGCCACCATGTCCAGCCCCGCCACGGGGTCGCCGAGGCGTTCCCACAGACCGGCGATGAGGAGGTTGCCGATCGCGTGGTCGCCGAGCGGGCCGGGCGAGACGAACCGGTACTGCAGGACGTCGGCCCACGTACGGCCGGACTCGTCGTCCCCGCAGAGCGCGGCCAGGGCCATCCGCAGGTCGCCGGGCGGGAGGCAGCCGAGCTCGTCGCGGAGCCGGCCGGACGAGCCGCCGTCGTCGGCGACCGTCACGACGGCCGTGAGCCGGTCGGTCACCCGGCGCAGGGCCGAGAGCGAGGCGGACAGGCCGTGCCCGCCGCCGAACGCCACCACGGCCGGGCGCACGTCCACCATCGGCCGCCCCTGCAGGCGGATGGGCGACCGCGGCTCGCCGGAGGGCCTCATTCGCGCCCGAGGTCCCGGTGCAGGACGGTGGTCGGCAGCCCGTCGGCGCGGAGCCGACGCGCGAGCTCCTCCGACATCGCCGTGCTGCGGTGCTTGCCGCCGGTGCACCCGATGCCGATGGTCGCGAAGCGCTTGCCCTCCTGCAGGTAGCCCGACGCCACCGTCCTCAGCACGTCCTCCACCGACGCGAGGAACGGGGAGGCGCCGGCCTGGCTGAGCACGTACGCGCTGACCGGGGCGCTGAGGCCGGTCTGCGGGCGCAGCTCGGGCACCCAGTGCGGGTTGGGCAGGAAGCGCACGTCGAAGATCATGTCGGCATCCAGCGGGACGCCGTTCTTGAAGCCGAACGACAGGATCGTGACCCGCAGCGCGTGGTCCGGGCCGCCGTACGCGTGGCTGATCCGGGAGCCGAGCTGGTGCACGTTCAGCGAGGAGGTGTCGATGACGAGGTCGGCCGCCGCCCGCAGCGTGGCCAGGAGGTCGCGTTCCCGGTGGATCCCGTCCAGGAGCCGGCCGTTGCCCTGCAGCGGGTGTGGGCGCCGGACCGACTCCTGACGCCGCACGATCACCTCGTCCGACGCCTCGAGGTAGACGATCTCGGGCAGGGTCCCACCCTGCTTGAGCTCGGAGAACATCGTCGGCAGCTGCTCGAAGAACGACCGCGTCCGTACGTCGAGCACCACGGCCAGCTGACGGATCCCCGTCCGCCGCGCCTCGGCGCAGACCTCCGGCAGCACGCTCGGCGGCAGGTTGTCGACGACGTACCAGCCGAGGTCCTCGAGGTTGTCCGCCGCGGTCGACCGTCCGGCCCCGGACATCCCGCTCACGACGACGACCCGCAGCGGCGCGAGGGCGGTCGCCGAGGCGTCCGCCCCCTCGACCTCGGCGACGGGCTCAGCGGGCTCAGCAGGGACGACGGGCTCGGCGGGCGGCGTGGGGGCGGTCGCCGTCTCGGTGCTCACCCCGCCATTATCCGCGGTCGACCTCAACCCCGCAGGACCCGCACCCGCCCGTCGCCGCGAAGGCGACCCGCAGGTTGCCGCGGAGGCACTTCACGACTCGCGCTGCGCAGAGCCGCGGGCGCGGCCCGACCGCACGGGTCAGGTGGTGCCGGGCAAAGCTGCAACCGCCGGGAGGTGGTCGAGAGGCGGTCGGTCGGACGGCGGCGCCGCGCGTGGATGGGTCTGGCGGGAGCCCGGGCGCGTCGACAGACGAAAGACGCAGCGAAGACGGCCGCGTCCGGGCGGATGGTTGCGCGGCGCCGCCGTCCGACCGGTCGCCGGCGCACGACCCAGCCCCCGACGGAAGCGTCAGCGCTCCGCCAGCACCTCACCCGTGCTCATGTCGATCGCCTCGCCCGCCGGCTTGGCGTCCAGCGCGATCTTGACCGCTAGCGCGGTCTTGGTCCCGAACCCCGGCACCGCGGCGATCTCCTCGACCGTGGCGGCGCGCAGCTTGCGCAGCGAGCCGAAGTGGTTGAGGAGCGTGCGGCGCCGCACCTCCCCCAGGCCGGAGACCTGGTCCAGGACCGACTCGACCATGGACTTGCTCCGCCGGCCGCGGTGGTGGGTGATGGCGAAGCGGTGCGCCTCGTCGCGGACGCGCTGCAGGAGGTAGAGCCCCTCGCTCGTGCGCGGGAGGATGACCGGCACTCCCGAGTCGGGCAGCCAGACCTCCTCGAGCCGTTTGGCCAGGCCGCACAGGGCCACGTCGTCGACCCCGAGCTCGTCCATCGCCTGCGCGGCGGCGGCGACCTGCGGCGGGCCGCCGTCGACGACGACCAGCTGCGGCACGTACGCGAACCGTCGCGGCGCGCCCGTCTCCGGGTCGATGAGCAGCGGACCCTCGCCGGTCGCCCCGTCGGTCGCGGCGGTCGCCGCCTTGCGGTCGTCGATCATCCGGCGGAACCGCCGGGTGATGACCTCGTGCATGGACGCGACGTCGTTCTGGCCCTCGACGCCACGGATCACGAAGCGGCGGTACTCGCTCTTGCGCGGCAGGCCGTCCTCGAAGACGACCATCGAGGCGACGACCTCTGTCCCCTGCAGGTTCGAGATGTCGAAGCACTCGATCCGCAGCGGGATGTTCGGCAGCTCGAGGGCCTCCTGGATCTCCTCCAGCGCCCGGTTGCGGGTGGACAGGTCGCTCGCGCGCGTCGTCTTGTGGCGGATGAGTGCCTCGTCCGCGTTCTTGGCCACCGTCTCCATGAGCGTCCGCTTGTCCCCGCGCTGCGGCACCCGGATGCCGACGTGCGACCCGCGCCGCTCGGTCAGCAGCTCGGTGAGCGAGTCGAGCGAGGTCGGCAGCTCGGGCACGAGGATCTCGCGCGGCACGGCGTCGCGCGGGTCGGGCTCGTTGTCGGCCTCGGCGTACAGCTGGAGCAGGAACTGCTCGACCAGCTCGGGCGTCCCGCCCTCGTCGAAGCGGTCGGCGACCCAGCCGCGCTCGCCGCGGATGCGGCCGCCGCGGACGTGGAAGATCTGCACCGCGACCTCCAGCGGGTCCTCGGCCAGCGCGATGACGTCTGCGTCGGTGCCGTCGGTGAACACGACGGCGTTGCGCTCGAGCGCCCGCTGCATGGCCTGCGCGTCGTCGCGGAGCCGGGCGGCGCGCTCGAAGTCCATCTCGTCGCTCGCCGCGCGCATCTTGCGCTCGATCGAGCGGATCATCGGCGTCGCCTGGCCGCCCATGAACTGGCAGAAGTCGTCGACGATCTCCCGGTGCTCCTCCGGGCTCACCTTCCCCACGCAGGGCGCCGAGCACTTGTCGATGTAGCCGAGCAGGCAGGGCCGACCGAGGAGCTGGTGGTTGCGGAACACCCCCGACCGGCACGAGCGCATCGGGAAGACGTGCAGCAGCTGGTCGACGGTCTCGCGGATCGCCCAGGCGTGCGAGTACGGGCCGAAGTAGCGGTTGCCCTTGCGCTTGGCGCCACGCCCCACGGTCACCCGCGGGAACTCCTCGCTCAGCGTCACCGCGAGCCAGGGGTACGACTTGTCGTCGCGGTACTTCACGTTGAAGCGGGGGTCGTACTCCTTGATCCAGGAGTACTCCAGCTGGAGGGACTCGACCTCGGTCTGGACGACGGTCCACTCGACCTTGGTCGCGGTCGTCACCATCTGCCGCGTGCGCTCGTGCAGCCCGCGCGGGTCGGCGAAGTAGGAGTTCAGCCGCTGGCGCAGGCTCTTGGCCTTGCCCACGTAGATGACCCGGCCGTTCTCGTCGGAGAAGCGGTAGACCCCGGGCTGCTCGGGGATGGACCCCGGTGCCGGCCGGTAGGACAACGGCGCCCGCCGCGTACGAGAAGGTGGCACGCGCCCCAGGTTAGGTGCGCCCA
This sequence comes from Microlunatus antarcticus, assembly GCF_014193425.1. Classification (NCBI taxonomy): domain Bacteria; kingdom Bacillati; phylum Actinomycetota; class Actinomycetes; order Propionibacteriales; family Propionibacteriaceae; genus Microlunatus; species Microlunatus antarcticus. Next base: position 3,300,269 of record NZ_JACHZG010000001.1, read on the forward strand.
CCGACAGTTCCGGCGTCTCCCCGACCGCCCCGACCAAGGGCGAGCACCCCGCTCGAGTGCAGGACGTGACGACCTGGATGAGCCCGGTCCGGATCCGTCGTGCGGTTCCGCGGGCGGCCCCCGGCGCTCGCCGTGGCTGCTGAGATTCTTTCGACATGCGTCTCAGGCTGCGTTCAGTCTCGGTAGGGTCTCGGTGTCGACCTGCGCAGAGCCGCTCGGGTGCTCCGCGGGATGAGTGTCGACCGGACGGAAGGAACGACCCCATGGCCGATACGAGACGGCACCGGCGACGTCTGGTCCCCGCGGCGGGCGCGGGAGTGCTGCTGGCCCTGGTGGCCGGGTCGATGACCGCACCCGCCCAGGCCGCACCCCAGGTCAGCGCGAGAGCGGTCGAGTGCCCGACGGCGTACCCGCTCGCGTCGGTGGCTCCCGGGCTGCGCGGCGAGGGCCAGACGGTCGTGACCGGGACGACACCCCAGCCGTTCGTCGTCGACGTCCTCGGTGTGCTCGAGGACGGCCTCGGAGCGGGGCGCGACATGATCATCGTCAAGGTCTCCGACGTCGCCGGCGGGCACGTCGTCGACCAGGGCAGCGGCATCTGGGCCGGGATGTCCGGCTCCCCGGTCTACGTGGACGGCAAGCTGCTCGGGTCCGTCTCCTACGGCTTCACCACCGCCCCCTCCCCCATCGGCGGGCTCACCCCGGCCGCTGACATGCTCGACCTGCTCGACCTGAAGGCGACCAGCACCGCTCGGTCGAAGCAGGCGTCACCCGCCAGCCCGAAGGCCACGCTGTCGACGGCCGCGAAGACGAAGCTGGCTGCCGCGGCCGGGGTCGCCACCCCCAAGGGGACGCTGCAGCAGCTGGTGAGCCCGCTCGCGGTCAGCGGCATCGGCACCGCCCGGCTCGACAAGCTGCAGGCGGCCACCGACGCCGCCGGGTGGTCGGTCAAGGCCTACGCCGCCGGCCGCCGGAGCGCACCCACGGCGGCAGCGCCGACCTCCCGGCCGCAAGCGGGAGGCAACTTCGCCGCCACCCTGTCCTACGGGGACCTGACCGCCGCCGCGATCGGGACCACGACCTACGTCTGCGGCGACCAGGCCATCGCGTTCGGCCACCCGTTCAACCTGTCCGGACCGGCCTCGTACGGCGCGAACGACGCGACCTCGATCGCCATCGTCACCGACAACACGCTCGGCTCGTTCAAGATGGCGAACGTCGGGCCGAGCTTCGGCACCGTCGACCAGGACCGCACGGCCGGCATCCGCGCCGACCTGACCGCGGTGCCCAGCGGCAGTGTGGTGTCCACCCGGGTGAAGAACCTGAACTCCGGGAAGGTCCGGGACGGCTCGACCACGGTGGTCGACCGTGGCTCGCTGCCCGGCCTGCTGCCCGACATCGTCTTCTCGAGCCAGGACGCCGTCTTCGACGAGTGGGGGGACGGTGCCGGCTCGAGCAGCTGGACCATCTCCGGCACCCGGGCCGGCGGCAAGACGTTCGCCGTGACCCGGACGAACCGCTGGGCCTCGCGCGACGACGTGACCATCGACCCGGCCTTCGACGTCGCCTCCGCAGCCGATGCGCTGCTCAACAACGACTTCGAGGACGTCCGCATCGACAAGGTCGCCTTCGCGAACGAGCTGTCGACGAAGTTCGACCAGCTGCACATCACCCGGATGCGGGTCTCGGTCAACGGCGGCCCCTACGTCAAGGGCGACCTCGTCCAGGCCAAGGTCGGGGACAAGCTCACCGTCCGGGTCGACATGAGCCCGTTCCGGAGCACGACGTCGTCCTACGTCAAGCTGCGGATGACCGTGCCGAAGTCGGCCAAGGGTCAGGTCGGGACGGTGTCGGCCACCGGCGGTGTCGACCTCGCCCAGGCGGGCGACGACGACGCCAGCCTGGAGTGCCTGCTCATCGGTCAGGGATGCGCGTCCGACACCGAGGGCTCGCTGGACGGCGTCATCTCGCAGCTGACCTCGGCTCCGCGCAACGACGCGGTGACCGCCCAGCTGGTGCTCGAGCCGCAGGACGACGAGTCCGACGACTCGGCGCCCCCGGCCGCTGCGGCCACCAAGCTGCAGAAGCTCACGGTGACGGGTCAGAAGGACATCGAGATCGCCGTCCGCTAGCTCCGGCTCCGACCTCGGGGGACCACCGTCCCCCGAGGTCCTCCCGAGGCGCGCAGGTCCGCTGCCGGTCAGCCGGTCGACCTCGCTCGCCGACCTATCCGGTGACGTAGACCTTCGAGCCGGACACGGTGGTCGCGGACTCGGCCAGGGGCTTGCTGGCCGGCGGCTGCTTGACCGAGCCGTCCTCGATCGAGAACTCGCTCTTGTGGCAGGGGCAGATGATGACGCCGCCCGACACGGATCCGACCTTGCAGCCCTGGTGGGTGCAGATCTTGCTGAAGGCCTTGTACGTGCCCTTGGTCGGCTGCGTGATCACGTAGTCGGCGTCGTCGAGGATCACGCCGCCACCCACGGGGACGTCGGCGGTCGCCACGCTCGGGCCGCTGGGCGCCTTGCTGGAGGCCGCCTCCGAGGGCGACTCGCTCGCGCTCGCCGAGCTGCTCGCGCTGGGTGACGCGGCGCTGGTGCTGGGCGCAGCCGAGGTGGGGACCGGGTCGCCGGCCTGCCCCTCCGCGCCGCAGGCAGCCAGCGTGAGCACCGCCCCGCCGGAAAGGGTGACGAGGCCCGCGGTCCGCAGGACGGCGCGCCGGGAGGGCCCGCCCGGGCTCGCGGGGTCGGTCGGGGAGGCTGTGCGGTCGGTCGTCGAGGTCATCGGTGCTCCAGGGGGCGCGAGGGCGTGGTGGCGGACACCCGCATCAACGAGGCACGTCGTCCGAGGGTTCACCCGTCCGCACGTTCATGGCTGACGCACAGGCGCGCGGCCGGTGCCCCCGCACGGCCCGCTGCCGGCTCGCCACGCGTCGTGTCAGCGCGAGGCCGCGGCGACCCGTCGGGCGACGTCGTCGAGGGCCGTGGCGACCAGCTCGTGCACGCCGTGGCCGCGGACGTACGTCCGGACCTGCTCGTTCAGCCCGCCCGGGGTCGCGTGGTCGCTCGCCAGCAGGGCAAGCTCGCGGTCGGGCTCCTCGGCCAGGGCGTCACTCAGCCCGCGGATCAGGACCCGGACGTACGCGCTCGCGTCCGGGCCCGGGACGCCGCGGCCGACCAACCAGGCCTCGACGGTCGCCAGCAGGTCCAGCTGGGTCGCGGCGAAGGCCGAGGCCGCGCTGAAGGAGTCGAAGGCGGTCTCGTCGTCGAGCGCGACGACCTCGCCCAGCTCGCGGAACATCGCCAGCTCAGCCGGCTGGGCCGGGTAGACGGGCACGAGGCCCTGACGCGCCGCGACTGAGGGCAGCGGAATCGCGCGGGCGACCTCAGAAGCGGGAGCCACGGCAGCGAGCAGGGCGTCGACGGACACACCGGCGACGACGCTCACGACCAGCTGGTCGGCCGCGAAGGTGAGGCCCTCGAGCACCGCGACGCCGATGTCGGGCCGGGTCGCGAGCACCACGCACGCCGACGCGTCCACGACGGCCTGGTTGTCGGCCGCGACCCGGACGTTCCCGAAGCGGGCCGCGAGCGCCGCACCGACCGAGGCGCTGCGCGGCGACACGACGATCTGCGGGGCCGGGTCGAGGGCGCTGAGCCCCTCGACCATCGCCCGCGTGATCGCCCCCGTGCCGATGAACCCGTACGCCGCCGTGCGCGCGGGACCCACCGTCAGCTCGCCTTGCGCGCGGCTGCCACGGTCTTCTTGGCGACGGCCTTCTTGGCCACCGCCTTCTTGACCGGGCGTCCGTTGGTCGGGATCTCGCCCGGCTGGCGCTTGGTGGCCGCGGCCTTCTCCGCCGCCGCGGCGCGCTTGACGGCGGCCTTGGTCATCGGCGCGGCGACGCGGGCGGCGAATGCCTCCTGCACCAGCCCCACCGGGACCTCACGGCCCTCCAGCAGCGGCTTGAGGAACTCACCCGTGTACGACTCCGGGGTCGCCGCGATCTGCTCCGGCGTGCCCTCGGCGACGAGGGTGCCGCCCTTGTTGCCGCCCTCCGGACCCATGTCGATCAGCCAGTCGGCGGTCTTGATCACGTCGAGGTTGTGCTCGATCACGACCACCGTGTTGCCCGAGTCGACCAGCCGCTGGAGCACGCCGAGGAGCTTGCGGATGTCCTCGAAGTGCAGACCGGTGGTGGGCTCGTCGAGCACGTAGAGGGTGCGGCCCGTGGACCGCTTCTGCAGCTCGCTGGCCAGCTTGACCCGCTGCGCCTCGCCGCCCGACAGGGTCGGGGCGGACTGGCCCAGCCGGACGTAGCCGAGCCCGACCTCCTTGAGCGTGACGAGGTGCCGCGCGATCGCCGGGATCGCGGCGAAGAAGTCGGCGGCCTCCTCGATCGGCATGTTCAGCACGTCGGAGATCGTCTTGCCCTTGTAGTGCACCTCGAGCGTCTCGCGGTTGTAGCGGGCGCCGTGGCAGACCTCGCACGGGACGTAGACGTCCGGCAGGAAGTTCATCTCGATCTTGATCGTGCCGTCGCCCGCGCAGTTCTCGCAGCGACCACCCTTGACGTTGAACGAGAACCGTCCGGGCTGGTAGCCGCGGACCTTCGCCTCGGGCGTCTCCGAGAACAGCCGGCGCACGTGGTCGTACACGCCGGTGTACGTCGCCGGGTTGGACCGCGGCGTGCGTCCGATCGGCGACTGGTCGACGTGGATGATCTTGTCGATCTCGTCCGCGCCGGTGATCGAGCGGTGCCGTCCGGGGACCTCGCGGGCGTTGTAGATCTTCTTCGCCAGCGCCGCGTACAGGATGCTGTTGACCAGCGTCGACTTGCCGGAGCCGGAGACGCCGGTGACGGCGATCAGCTGGCCGAGCGGGAAGCCGACGGTGACGTTCTGCAGGTTGTGCTCGGTGGCCTGGTGCACGACGATCTCGCGGCCCTTGACCCGCGGGCGGCGCAGCGCCGGCATCGGGATCGAGCGGCGACCGGACAGGTACGCCCCGGTGATCGACTCCTCGCTGTCGAGCAGCTCCTGCACGGGACCGGACACGACGACGTGGCCGCCGTGCTCCCCCGCTCCCGGGCCGATGTCGACGGCCCAGTCGGCGACGCGGATGGTGTCCTCGTCGTGCTCGACCACGATCAGGGTGTTGCCGAGGTCGCGGAGGCGGACGAGTGTCTCGATGAGGCGCCGGTTGTCGCGCTGGTGCAGGCCGATGCTCGGCTCGTCGAGCACGTAGAGCACCCCGACCAGGCCCGAGCCGATCTGCGTGGCGAGCCGGATGCGCTGGGCCTCGCCGCCGGAGAGGCTGGCGGTCGGGCGGCTCAGCGAGAGGTAGTCCAGGCCGACGTCGAGCAGGAACCGCAGCCGCTCGTTGATCTCCTTGAGCACCCGCTCGGCGATCTGGAGCTCACGGTCGCTCAGCTCGAGCTCGCGCAGGAACCGGGCCGCGTCGTCGATCGACAGGGCCGCGATCTCGGAGATGTTGAGCCCGCCGAGCGTGACGGCGAGCGAGGTCGGCTTGAGCCGGGCGCCCTTGCAGGTCCGGCAGGGGACCTCGCGCATGTAGCCGGCGAAGCGCTCGCGGGAGGTGTCGGTCTCCGCCTCGGAGTGCCGGCGCTCGATGTAGGCGACGACGCCCTCGTACTTGGCGTTGTAGCTGCGCTCGCGGCCGTACCGGTTGCGGTAGGTCACGTGCACCTGGCCGGGGACGCCGAAGAGCAGCAGCTTCTGGATCGCGGCCGGCAGGCGGTGCCAGGGCGTGGTGGTCTTGAAGCCGTGCTCCTCCGCGAGCGACTGGATGAGCCGCTGGAAGTAGTCGGCGACGTGCGCCGACGCCCAGGGCGCGATCGCGCCGCCGTCCAGGGACAGCTCGTCGTCGGGGACGACCAGCTCCGGGTCGACCTCCATCCGGGTGCCGAGGCCGGAGCAGACGGGGCAGGCACCCCAGGGGCCGTTGAACGAGAACTGCCGCGGCTCGAGCTCGTCGATGGCGATGTCGTGCCCGTTGGGGCAGGCCATCTTCTCCGAGTAGGTCCGCTCGCGCTCCGGGTCGTCCGTGCCGCGGTCGACGTAGTCGATCGTCACGATGCCCTGCGCGAGCCCGAGGGCCGTCTCGACCGAGTCGGTCAGGCGCTGCTGGATCGTCGACTTCACCGCGATGCGGTCGACGATGACGTCGATCGAGTGCTTGTACTTCTTGTCCAGCACCGGCGGGTCGGTGAGCTGGACGATCTCGCCGTCGACGCGCGCCCGGCTGAAGCCCTGCGTGGCGAGCTGGCGGAAGAGGTCGGCGTACTCGCCCTTGCGGTCGCGGATGATCGGCGCGAGGACCTGGAAGCGGGTGCCCTCCTCCAGCCCCATCAGCCGGTCGACGATCTGCTGCGGGGACTGCTTGCTGATCGGCTCGCCGCAGACCGGGCAGTGCGCGCGGCCGGCGCGGGCGTAGAGGAGGCGCAGGTAGTCGTAGACCTCGGTGATGGTGCCGACGGTGGAGCGCGGGTTGCGGCTCGTCGACTTCTGGTCGATCGACACGGCGGGCGACAGGCCCTCGATGAAGTCGACGTCGGGCTTGTCCATCTGGCCCAGGAACTGCCGCGCGTACGCCGACAGCGACTCGACGTAGCGGCGCTGACCCTCGGCGAAGATCGTGTCGAAGGCGAGGCTCGACTTGCCCGAGCCGGACAGACCGGTGAAGACGATCAGCGCGTCCCGGGGGAGGTCGAGCGAGATGTTCCGCAGGTTGTGCTCACGAGCACCGCGGACGACGAGACGGTTCTCCGGAAAAGGCACGGACGAAAGACTAGGTGTGCTCACTGACAGATTCGAACGGCGCCGGACGGGCCCGGTATTCCCCGGTCAGCCGCGTCCGGACGGCCTCCGCGACCGAACGCGCGGAGGGCCACGATCGCGGGCGCCGGCGGGTCAGCCCCTAGGTTGAGCGCGTGAGCGAACCCTCCCCCGACGACCAGCTCGCCGGGCTGCGCGCCCTGCTGACCACCGCGACGCAGCACCTCCTCGGGAGCACGATCGCGGTCACCGACGCGCAGTGGGCCGCGCCCAGCCGGCTGCCCGGCTGGAGCCGGGCGCACGTCGCCTCGCACGTGGCGCGGCAGGCGGACGGCTTCACCCGGCTCGTCTCGGGTGCACGGAGCGGCGTCCCGCAGGCGATGTACGCCTCCCCCGAGGCCCGGGCGGCCGAGATCGACGACGGCGCCGGGCGTACGGGGCTCGAGCTGCAGACCGACCTCGACGCCAGCGCCGGGCGGCTGGCCGAGGCGTTCGACAGCCTCGACCGGGTCGACCCCGCCGCCCGGAGCACCGAGGGCACGCCGACGGGGTGGTCGGCCGCGGTGCACCTGCGCGGCGGGCTGGTCGTGCCCGCGCGGCTGCTGCCCCTCGGTCGGCTCTTCGAGGTCGAGATCCACCACGTCGACCTGGGCGTCGGCCACGAGATGGACCGGATCGAGCCCGAGGTCGCCGAGTGGCTCATCGAGTGGGTCGCCTTTCGCGCCCGGGCGCGCGACGAGTTCCCCCGGGTCGAGCTGCACACCGACTCCGGCTTCACGACCACGGTCGGTCAGGTCGGTCCCGGTCTCGTCGTGCACGGCCCGGCACCGGCCCTCGTCGGCTGGCTCACCAATCGCGTGGAGCCGGACGCGGTGCCCGGCACCCGCGGCCTCCGCCTGCCCAGCCTCTGACGGTCCGCCACCGACCGACGATGGACCGACGCGCGAGACTGTCGGCGTGCCCGAGACCTTTCACGTCACCCGCGGCGGCGCGCCGCTGACCCTCGCCCTGTCCCCCACCGTCACCGCCACCAAGGTGTCGGTCGGGCCCGGCGACAACAACGCCTACCTGCTCGACGGCGGGGCCGGCCTGCTCCTCGTCGACGCGGCGGACGACGCGGCGACGCTGCTCGACCTGCTCGGGGAGCGGCCGCTGGCGACGATCGTGACGACCCACCGCCACCGCGACCACTGGGCGGCCCTGGCGGCGCTGGCGGGACGTTCCGAGCGTCTCGTCGCCGGCCGACCGGACGCCGAGGCGATCGCCGAGGGGGCGGGGGTGCCGACGCCGGACGGCGTCTGGGACGGCGACGCCGTCGCGCTCGGGACGGAGCAGCTGGAGGTCGTCGGCCTGGTCGGCCACACCCCCGGCTCGATCGTGCTGGCCTACCGCGGGCCGGAGGGCCCGACGCACCTCTTCACCGGCGACAGCCTCTTCCCGGGCGGCCCGGGCAAGACCTGGAGCCCAGCCGACTTCGACTCGCTGATCGACGACCTGGAGGCCAAGGTCTTCAACCGGTTCGCCGACGACACGGTCGTGCACCCCGGCCACGGCGACGCCACCACCATCGGCACCGAGCGGCCGCACCTGGGCGAGTGGCGCGCCCGCGGTTGGTGACGGCCGCGGGCCCTGCTCTCGTGCGCGATTCGACGACCGAGATGACGACGTGCGCCTCCACCGAGCGTGAAGAGCAGCGGCCCGGCTCATCTCGGTCGTCGGATCGAGCGGAGTCGAGACTCCCAGGGCTCAGGCGGTGACCGGACCCCCGGAACGTCCCCGCGTCGCGTCGCGGAGGGCTCGGACGAGGTCGTCGACGCGGTCGGGCTCGAGGTGGCTGACCGTGATCCGCACGGCGGACCCCGCCCCCTGCCGGAACCGCCTTCCCGGCGCGACCGCCCAGCCCGCGGCGAGCAGGTCGGCCACGACGCGGGTCTCGTCGGGCACCGGCAGCCAGACGTTCAGCCCGGTCGCGCCGGTGGCCGCCAGGCCCGCGCCCGCCAGCGCGCGGAGCAGGGCCTCCCGGCGGGTGTCGTACGCCCGCGCCGCCGCGGCCACGACCTCGTCGACCCCCGGGTCGGACCACAGCGTGACCGCGACGCCCTGCAGCAACGTGCTGACCCAGCCCGACCCGATCCGCAGCTGGCCCTCGACCCGGGCGACGGTCGCCTCGTCGCCGGCCACCACGGCCAGGCGCAGGTCGGGCCCGTACGGCTTGGACAGCGAGCGCACGAACGCCCAGGCCTGCGTCGCCCCGGCCAGACCGGCGAGCGGAACTCCGGCCAGCTCCGCCGCGTGGTCGTCCTCGACGACCAGCACCTCGGGGTGACGGGCCAGGACGCGACGCAGCGCGGCGGCCCGCTCGGCGGTGACGTACGCGCCCGTCGGGTTCTGCGCGCGGGAGGTGACGACGACCGCGCGGGCCCCGTTCCGCAGGGCGGCGGCCAGCGCCGGCGCCTGGGGACCCTCCTGGTCCACCGCGACCGGGAGCGCTCGGAGGCCGACCGAGGCGAGCAGGTCCAGCAGGTTGGGCCAGCCCGGGTCCTCGACCGCGACCGCGTCGCCCGGGGCCAGCCGGGCGGCGAGGACCCGGCGGATGGCGTCCAGGCCGCCACCGGCCAGCGTGAGGTGGTCGGTCGGCACGCCGTCGGCCGCCAGCCGGGTGCGCGCCAGGTCGGCGAGGGCGGGCAGCACCAGCACGTCGGGCGCGGCCGCCCGGTCCCAGCGCAGCCGCGCCGGGTCCAGCCGGGGTAGCAGGGCCGCGCTCGGCTGACCGGACGCGAGGTCGACGACGCCCTCCGGGACCGCCGACCCCCCGCTGCGCTCCCCCAGCGCCGGCCGTGCGCGCACCCGGGTGCCGTTGCGGCCGTGGGTCTCGATCAGCCCGCGCTGCTGCGCGGTGCGGTAGGCGCTGGCGACCGTCCCGGGTGCCACCCCGAGCTGGTCGGCCAGCGCCCGTACGGTCGGGACCAGGTCGCCGGCGACGAGCTCGCCGTCGCGGACGGCCGCCTCCACCGAGGCGAGGATCTCGCTTGCTGTGCTTCCGGCCAGCCGGTAACGTTCTGTCACAATCAGCCGATTGTACTAGATCAATCAGCGGACGTGAGACCGATGACCACGAGCACCTATCCCCCGACGAGCAGGACCACCCCGACACGGCTGCGGGAGCGGGTCGCGTACGACCGTGAGGCCGTGCACGCCGCGCTCGACGAGGCGGTCCTCTGCCACGTCGCGTTCGTCGCCGACGGCGCTCCCGTCGTGCTCCCCCAGCTCCACGTGCGGGTCGGCGAGGCCCTCTACCTCCACGGCTCGACCGGGGCGCGGGCGATGCGGCAGTCGCTCGAGGACGGCCTCGACGTCTGCGTGACCGTCACCCACCTCGACGGGCTGGTGCTGGCCCGCTCGGCCTTCCACCACTCCGCCAACTACCGCTGCGTGGTCGTGCACGGCCGGGCGGTGCTCCTCACGGACCCGGCGGAGAAGGACGACGCCCTCCGGCACCTGGTCGACGCGATCGCCCCCGGCCGCTCGGACCACGTCCGCGGGCCCAGCCGCCGCGAGCTGGCGGCCACCGCCGTGCTGCGCCTCGACCTGACGGAGGTCTCGTACAAGAGCCGTTCCGGCCCGCCCGGCGACGACGAGGAGGACCTCGCCTCGCCCTGGTGGGCCGGCGTGCTGCCGCTGCGCAGCGCCGTGCCCGGGACGCCCGAGCCGGCGCCCGACCTGACGCCTGGCATCGAGGTCCCCGCCCACGTCAGCGCGTGGTCCCGCGGGTAGACGGACCGCTCGCTAGCGTGTCCGCGTGCACGAGCTCATCGCCTGGTCCGGCTTCGTCGGTGCCTGGCTCCTCGTCGCGGGGCCGCTCTACCAGGCCGCCGTCGAGCTCGACGAGCAGGGCGAACGGCGCGGCGGGGTCACCCGGGCGGCCCGGCAGACGGCTCCGCAGCCGCCGCTGTCGCCCTGGTGGTGGCTGCTGCCGCCCGTCGCGTACCTCCTCCAGCGCCGCCGCCAGCGGGCCTACCGCCGGCAGGTGCTCGACGCCCTGACCGCCGAGGAGGTCGAGGGCTTCGTCGAGTTCACGAGCGTGGCGACCGGCTGGGCGATGGTCGCGGCGGGTGCCTTCTTCATCGCGGTCAAGGAGACGTACGAGCTGGCCGAGGTCTACGTGTGGCCGGTCGGCGTCTTCGCCCTGCTGCTGGTCGTCATGCTCGCCGCCTGCGCCGCCAACACGGTCGTCCGCGTCCGGCGTGCGCACGCGCTGGTCGAGGCCAAGGCCGCCGCCCCGTCGGACCGGGCAGCGGACCCGGCATGACCGACGAGCCGGAGGACGGGCCCGAGGTCGGCCCGGAGGAGCTGCACGGGCTGGTCGAGCGGGTGCCGCTGGGGTGGACGCCGGTCGCGTACGCGGGCCGCACCTGGGGCCTGACCCGCGCCGACCACGCCGGCGGCGGTACGACGACCCTCTACGCCGAGGAGCTGGGCGGGGCCGACGCGGTCAGCGCGAACGTCTGGCGCACGAGCGGCGGGGACGTGCTGCGCCCGTGCGAGATGCCGGCGCAGGTCGTCCTCGACTTCCTGCGCGGCTGGACGCGGGAGTGACGCCCCGGTCCTGGCTCGGCGTGGCCCCGGCGATGCTCGTGGTCGCGTGGGGCGGCAACCACTTCTCGCCGCTGCTGCTGCTCTACCGGCAGGTCGAGCGCTACTCGGCGGTGCAGGTCGACCTCTTCTTCGCCTTCTACGTCCTCGGGCTGGTCCCGGGCTTCCTGCTCACCGGCCCCGTCGCCGACCGCCTCGGCCGCCGCCCCCTGGTGGTCGCGGCCCTTGTGCTGAGCGTCCTCGGCAGCGTGGTCCTCGCGCTCGGCAGCGCGAGCCCCGCGGCGCTCTGCGCCGGACGGTTCGTCAGCGGCGTGAGCGTGGCGGCGGCGATGGTCGCCGGGACCACGTGGGTCAAGGAGCTGTCGGTCGCCGCCGCCCCGAGCACCCGGGCCCGCCGGGCCGCGCTGACGCTGACCCTCGGCTTCGGGCTGGGGGCCGCCGTCGCCGGCGCGCTGGCGCAGTGGGGACCCGCGCCGACGCTGCTCCCGTACGGGGTGCAGATCGTGCTCTGCCTGGTGACGGCGGTCCCCCTGCTGCGCAGCCCGGAGACGCGTCGCCGCGGAACCGTCCCGCCCCGTCCGCTGCGTGAGGAGCTCTACCTGCCGCCGGCGAGCCGAGCCCGCTTCCTGCGGGTCGTGGTCCCGATGGCGCCCTGGGTCTTCGGCGCGCCGGCGCTGGCGTTCGTGGTGGGGCCCGCGCTCGTCGCCGGCCGCACGGGCGGCTACACGGTCGCCTTCGCCGCGCTGGCCGCGGTCGTCACCCTGTCGCTCGGGGCGGGCGTGCAGCCGCTCGTCCCCCGGCTCGGCCGTCTCGTCCGCGGACGTCAGGCCGTCGTCGGGCTCGGCCTCACGACCGTCGGCGCCCTGCTGCTCGCGCTCGACGTCCGGACGGGGTCGGTGGCGCTCGCGCTGGTCGCCGCCGCGCTGCTCGGCACGGCGTACGGGATCTGCATCCTCACCGGGCTCGTCGAGACGCAGGCCCTCGCCGACCCGGAACGGGTCGCCGGGCTGACCGGGATCTACTACTCCCTCATCTACGTCGGCTTCGTGCTGCCGGTCGTGCTCTCCGAGCTGGCGCACCTCGCCGACGAGGGCGTGCTGCTCGTGGTCGTCGCGGGCCTCTGCGCCGCCTGCGCGGTGCTCGTGGAACGCGGCCTGCGGACCACCCGCTCCGGCTGAACGAGCCACCACCCGCGCCGGAGGGGGGCCACGGTCTGTGGCCACGGGCAGACTTTGTCCGCACCTGAGATTGAGATCACAAGCAACTGAATCGACTCTGGCTTGGCGCTCGGGCGGCCGCCTCCGGTACTGTACGGAACGGCTGGGGGGGTCATAAGAGTTCCATCGGCCGGGGGGCTGAAGGGACGAGGTCCGGCACCGCATACGCGGTGCCCAGACGGAAGGCTCTATGAGCGCGTTGTCCGTGCCTCTGCGCCGCCTAGCGGACGACACGCACGAGTCGTCGACCCTCACCGGTCCGGCTTCCGCCCCCGCCGACATGCTGGACGAGATCCCCCGCGGTGCGAAGGTCCTCTGGGTCACCTCCACCGGCGGTCACCTCGCCGAGCTGAACCTCATCGCCGACCGCATCCAGCCGTCCGCCGGCTCGCGCTGGGTCACCTTCGAGACCGCGCAGAGCGTGGACGCGCTCCGCGACCGTCCGCACCTCTTCGTCGACTACGTGTCGCCCCGTGACGTCCGCGCTGCGGTGCGAGCGGCACGCAAGGTGCTCCCCCTGCTGCGTCGCGAGCGCTTCGACGCCTGCGTGAGCACCGGGGCCGGGGTCGCCGCGACGATCCTGCCGCTCGCCGCCTGGAACGGCATCCCGACCTTCTACGTCGAGAGCCTCGCCCGCCCGCACGGTCCCTCGACGACCGGCCGCATCCTCGCCCACGTCCCCCGGGTCCGCACCGCCACGCAGTACACCTCCTGGGCGGGTGCCCGGTGGTCGTACGCCGGCAGCATCCTCCAGGACTGGACCGTCGAGCAGAGCCCGACCACGGAGGGACCGCTCAAGGTCCTGGTCACCCTCGGCACCATCGCGCCCTACCGCTTCGACCGCGCGGTCGACGCCGTGCTGTCGATGCTGCGCCCCGAGGACGAGGTCGTCTGGCAGCTCGGCTCCACGACGCGCACCGACCTGCCCGGCGAGGTCTACGAGCAGGTGAGCGTCGAGCGCCTCAACCAGCTCTCCGAGGCCGCCGACGTCGTCGTCGCCCACAGCGGGGTCGGCTCGGTCCTGCAGCAGTTCAGCCTGGGCAAGAGCCCGGTCCTGGCCGTCCGACGCTCCGCGCACCACGAGCACGTCGACGACCACCAGTCCGGCCTGGCCGAGACGCTGGAGTCCCACGGCCTCGCCGGGGTCCTCGACCTCGAGCACCCGTCCCGCCAGCTGCTCGTGGAGGCGGCCTCCCGCACGATCGTGCCGCCGCCGGCCTTCTGCCCGACGCCGTAGACCCGAATCCCGTAGCACGGGCGACCGACCAGGCCGCCTAGCTCTTTCCGACGAGCACCTCGCCGACGCGGTCCACCGCGTCGGCGATGTCGTCGTAGGCCCGGACGTACGCCGCCCGGTCACGCCCGTACGGGTCCGCGACGTCGTCGTCACGGGGGTCGGCGACGTAGTGCCGCCGGGCACCCGCCAGGGGCACGGCCTGCCGCAGCCGCTCCGTGACGGTTCCGGGGGCGAGAGCCTCGGGGCCCACCTCGGAGAGCAGCCGCGCGAGCTCACGCAGCGTGAAGGTGCGCCGCACGACGGCCGGGGCCAGGCCGGCGGCCTTCCCCCGCTGCCGCTGGGTCATCGTGACGACGAGATCCGCGGCGCGGAGGTGCTCCGGCCGCAGCTGGCGGGCGTGGAAGTCCCCGCTGCCCGCCGGGGAACGCTGCCGGAGCAGGGACTCCATGGCCGGCTCGACCGGCGCGCCCACGACCGCCCGCGTCCCGGCCGAGGCCACCTCGACGTCGGCGCCCAGCACCTGCCGGAGCAGCACCGCCGCGACGGGCGAGCGGCAGATGTTCCCTTCACAGACGCAGAGCACGACGAACGGCCGGGTCGCGGCCGCCGTCGTGCTCTGCGGTGTCGTGCTGGTGAGGGTCCTGCTGGTGGGGCTCGAGATCACCCGCGGGCGGGCTCGATCTCCTGGTCCTGGTCGCGCGGCAGCTTGCCCTCGGCGCGACGCGGCGGCTTCGGGGCGACCGTGGCCTGGTCCGAGCGCTGCATGTAGGTGTAGCCGTACTCGTACGGGCCGAAGTTGTGCGCGGCGACCTTGTTGAGGACGACGCCGGACACGTGCACCCCGGCGGTGCTGAGGGACTCGAGCGCCCCGCGCAGCTGCGAGCGGTGCAGGCGGTCTGCGCCGACCACGACGAGCGTGGTGCCGGCCAGGCGGCCCAGGATCGCGCCGTCGGTCACCGGCAGCAGCGGCGGGCTGTCGAGGATGACCATGTCGAAGCGCTCGGTGAGCTGGTCGAGCAGGTCGGCCATCGCGCCCGAGCCGAGGAGCTCGCTCGGGTTGGGCGGGACCTGGCCGGACGGGAGCACGCGGAGCGAGCTGTCCCCCCACGGCTGCAGGACGTCGTCCAGCGCGGCCTCGCCGATGAGCACGGTGGTGAGGCCCACCGAGCCCTCGATGCCGACGTAGCGGGCGATGCTCGGGCGACGCAGGTCGGCGTCGACGAGCACGACGTTCAGGCCGGCGTCGGACAGCGAGGCGGCCAGGTTGAGCGCCGCGGTCGACTTGCCTTCGCCCGGGATCGACGAGGTGACGACGACCGAGCGCGACTGCTCGGCGGCCTCGACGAACTGGAGGTTCGTGCGCAGGCGGCGGACGGCCTCGGCGCGGACGCTCAGCGGGTCGTCGCGGATGACGACGGGGTGCGCCTCGGCGTCGGAGTCGAAGGGCACGACGCCCAGCACCGGCACCGTGGTGACCTGCTCGAGGTCGGCCTCGTTGCGCACCTTGGTGTCGAGCAGGCGGCGGGCGATGGCGACGGCGATGCCGAGCAGGAGGCCGAGGATCAGGCCGGCGGCGAGGTTGCGCAGGATGTTCGGCGACGACGCGTCGGTCGGGACCTGGGCCGGCGCGAGGATCGTCGCCTTCACCGACTGGGACCCGTCCTGGCGGCGCGGCGACAGGTCGCTGGTCACCGAGGCGAGCTGCTGGCCGACCGCGTTCGCGATGGCCGCGGACCGTGCGGCGTCCGTGTCGGTCACCGTCACCTGGATGATCACCGTGTCGGTCGGGGCGAAGGC
This sequence comes from Microlunatus antarcticus, assembly GCF_014193425.1. NCBI lineage: Bacteria > Bacillati > Actinomycetota > Actinomycetes > Propionibacteriales > Propionibacteriaceae > Microlunatus > Microlunatus antarcticus. The sequence continues at coordinate 3,315,910 of NZ_JACHZG010000001.1, forward strand.
CGAGACCTTCGACGCCAGCTGCGACGGCGTGAGCTGCAGGCCGAGGTTCTGGATGACCGGCGCGAGCACGAGCGGCGAGGTCGCGACCTGGGCGTACGAGGTCAGCTGCGCCTCGGCGAAGGTCGAGCCCTGCGCGAGGTCGCTGCCCGACTGGGCACCCTGCACGCCGAAGAACAGGCGGGTCGAGGCCGTGTACTGGGGCGTCAGGGCGAACGTGATGCCCGCCGTCACGGCGAGGGTGGCGAGCGTGATGACCAGGATGCTGATCCAGCGTCGCTGCAGGACTTTGAGATAGCCGCGCAGATCCATTAAGCAAAGCCTTTCGATGGGCACCCCAGGGGTGGCGTCGGGCGAAAGTCTGTCACAGCCCGACCCCCCGGAGGCCCGGTCGAGAGGTGTGCGGCGCCGTCGACGTATACACCCCGCCCGCTGCCCCGCGTCAGCAGGGCCGTCTCCGGCGGGCCACGCGTGACCGAACTCTCAAATTTACCGGTGTCGGCCAGCCGTGGTTAAATCCTGCCGAGAGTGGTGACCGGCACGAGCACGCCGGACTCGTCGACGAGACGCCACGTCGGTCCCGCCGGGAGGCATGGGCGACCCGCCCCGGCGGACGTCGCTCGTCCCGACCGGCCGCGCCGTGCCCCGCAAGACCGTCGCTCGAGAGGCTGACCCACAAGATGAGCGTGCCCGACCCCCAGGCACCCCCCACGCACGTCGACCGGCTGATCGTCCACCAGTTCGACCCCGCCCGTTCCTCGCCCGGCGGCATCGACACCTGCCTGCGCGGGATGTGCCGCTACCTCCCCGAGTCCGCCGAGGTGGCGGTCGTCGGCGTCGACACGGGCATCGGTCACCCCGGCCGCGTCCTGGGCCGGTGGGAGCGTCACGACCTCGGCGACGGCCGACCCTTCTGGTTCCTGCCCGTCGTCGCGCTCGACCCCGCGGAGGGCGCACGTCGCGTCCCCCACTCCGTCCGGCTGATGGCCGGCCTCGCGCGCTACCGCAGCCGCCTGCCGCGGGCGGAGATCGTGCAGGTGCACGGCCTCAACTCCGCGCTCGCCCTCAAGCTGCTGGTGCGCCGGCCGCAGGCGTACTTCATCCACACCCAGGAGCAGGGTCTGACGGGCAGCACGTCCGACTCGTTCTGGCGCTTCACCGGTGACGCCCACGGCGTGCTCGAGCGCCGTACGGTCGGCGCCGCGGCGGACGTCGTCGTGTTCAACCAGGAGTACTCCGGCGTCGTTCGCGGGTGGAACCCCCGCGCCCGGTTCTCCCCCACCTGGTTCGACCCCGCGCTGATCACCGACCGGCCCGAGGCCGAGCGCGACCCTCACCAGGTGATCTGGGTCGGGCGCCTCGAGGTGCCGAAGGACCCGGCGCTCGCGGTCGAGGCCTTCGCGACCCTCGTCGACACCGATCCCGAGCAGCCGTGGAAGCTCGACCTGCTCGGGCAGGGCACGATGCTCGAGCAGGTCCGGGCCCAGGTCGACGCGCTCCACCCCAGCATCGCCGGTCGGATCAGCGTGCCCGGCCGCGTCGCCCCCCGTGAGGTGGCCGACCGCATGGGCGCCGCGGGTGTGTTCCTCATGACCTCCCACCCGGGCTACGAGGGCTACCCCCGCGTGCTCGTCGAGGCGATGGCCTCGGGCCTGCCGTCGGTCGTGACGGAGGGCTCCGACACCGGCGGCCTCGTGGTCGACGGCCGCACCGGCTTCGTCTGCAGCCGCGACCCGCAGGAGCTCGCCGCCCGCGTCCGCGAGGCGGCCCACCTCGACCGCACCCAGGTGCGCGCGGCGGTCGCCGACCTCAGCGCCCCGGTGCTGATCAAGCGCATCTACGACGTCACGGCCGCCTGACCCGTGCCCGCGGCCCCGCCCTTCTCCACCCCCGTACCCCCGACGTTCGACGTGAGGAACCCCCGATGAGAGCACTCGTGACCGGCGTGGCCGGGTTCGTGGGCAGCACCCTGGCCAAGCAGCTCCTGAGCGAAGGTCACGAGGTCGTCGGCATCGACGTGCTCACCGACTACTACGAGGTGTCGATCAAGCGCGGCAACCTCGCCTCCATCCCGGAGACCGGCTTCACCTTCGTCCAGGCCGACCTCAACACGGTCGATCTGGGTGCGCTGCTCGTCGACGTCGACTGGATCTTCCACCAGGCCGGCCAGCCGGGCGTCCGGATGTCGTGGGGCAAGGACTTCGCCATCTACGTCCGGCAGAACATCGAGGCCACGCAGCGCCTGCTCGAGGCGGCCAAGGACGCCCCGCGGCTCAAGCGGATGGTCTACGCGTCGTCGTCGTCGATCTACGGCAACGCCGAGCGCTACCCGACGTCGGAGGACGACCGCCCGCAGCCGGTGAGCCCGTACGGGGTCACCAAGCTCGCGGCCGAGCACCTGTGCTCGCTGTACGCGTCGAACTTCGGCGTGCCGACGGTCTCCCTGCGCTACTTCACCGTCTACGGCCCGGGCCAGCGCACGGACATGGCCTTCACGCGCTTCGTCCGCGCCGCCGTGCTCGACGAGCTCATCTCGATCTACGGCACCGGCGAGCAGATCCGCGACTTCACCTACGTCGAGGACGTCGTCGCGGCGAACATCGCGGCCGCCTCGACCGACGGCGTGACGCCCGGCACCGTGCTGAACGTCGCCGGCGGCTCCAACGTCTCGGTGCTCGACACCCTGCGGATCATCTCCGACCTCAACGGCAAGCCGCTGCGCGTCGAGCACACCGAGTCGGTCAAGGGCGACGTCTTCCGCACCGGCGGCGACACCGCCAAGATCGCGCGCGTGCTCGGCTGGCAGCCGACCGTCACCATCGAGGAGGGCCTCGCACGCCACCTCGACTGGGCGAAGAAGACGTTCGGCCCCCAGGCATGACGGCCACCTCGGGAACCCCCGCGACGCAGGACGGCCTGCGCGTCGGGATCCTGCTGCCGAGCCTCAGCGGGGGCGGCGCCGAGTTCGTCGCGGTGCAGTGGGCCGAGCACCTGGCCCGCCAGGGTCACCACCCGACGCTGCTCACCACGCACGAGCCCGACGCGACGCACCCGGACGTGCCGGTCGTCGCGCTGACGGCGAGCTCGTTCCCGGCCCGCGTGCGCGCGCTGCGCAGCCACGTGTCCGGCGCGGGCTACGACGTTCTCATGGGCCTCATGCCGCACTGGAACCTGCTCGTCCTGCTCGCCACCCGCGGCCTCGCGAACGCGCCGCGGACCGTCATCAGCGGGCGGAACGTGGAGGCGCCGCTGCGCCGGATCCACGGCCTGTCGTACAAGGTCGAGCTCGGGCTCGCGCACCAGCTCTACCGCCGCGCGGACGCGTACGTCGCGATCTCGCACCCGGTCGCCGCCGAGGCCGCAGGCGTCTACAACCTGGACCCGGACCGCGTCTGGGTCGTGCCCAACCCGGCGACGGGTAAGGACCCCGGCCACGCCGCCGCGGCACGTGTCGCCGCCGGACCGACCGACGGCACCAGCGTCACGCTGACCATCCCGGCGCGGCTCGTCCCGCAGAAGCGGCCCGTGCTTGCGGTCGAGACCGCGGCCCTGCTGCGGGAGCGCGACGGGATCGACGCCAAGGTCGACTTCTTCGGCAAGGGCCCGCTCGAGGCCGAGGTGCGCAGCGCCGCGGAGCGCCTGGGCGTGCCCGTCACGTTCCGCGGATGGGTGACGAGCTGGTTCGACGAGGCCGAGCCGGACGCGGTCGTGCTCCTGACCTCCGCCGCCGAGGGCTTCGCGAACGTGCTCGTCGAGGGCGCGGCCGCCGGCATCCCCAGCGTCGCCTCCTCGCGCGCGCTCGGCAGCGCCGACGCGATCGTCCCGCACGTGACGGGTGAGTTCGCGATCGGCTCCGAGCCGGCGGACTACGCCGACGCCGTGCTGCGCGCCCGTACGCTCGCGCCCGTCTCGGCCCCGGCCTGGCTCGAACGCTTCTCCCCCGCCGAGAGCGGCGCGGCGCTCGAGCACGTGCTGCGTCACATCACGCGCTAGGTCGTTCGTCGGCTCTCTGAGTCTTCAGACGAGGACGCAGCAACGGGGAGTGGGGCTGCTTCGCGGGTGCGCGCCTGGGCGTCAGCTTGTGACGCCAGCGGTTACGGATCTGCTCCAGCGGTAGGCGTTCCCGGTCCGCAGGGTCCGGGGGGCGGGATCAGGTACCGCTCGCGGAGGCTTTCAGGAGAAGAGCGCAGCAACGGGGAGCGGGTGCCTCGCGGGGACGCGCTCCCGCTCGTCAGGGCGACTTGTGGCACTTGAGGTCACGCGGACGAGCTCAACCTGCGACGTCTGGCGTCAGAGGTACGACCGCCAGTGGTCAACCTTCGCGAGAGTGCGCTCCCGCACGTCGCGGCGGCCGGTCGAGGTGCATGAGCGCACACTCGCGTGCGGGCTCGAGCTGATCGTCGCGAGTGGCGCCAACGGGCACGCGTACGCGGCGTGTCGCGCGTCGAGTGGCGCCACCGGTTACATGCACTCTCCAGCGGTACGCCTTCCCGGTCGAAAGGCGTCAGAAAGCGGGATCCGGTACCGCTCGAGGCGACGGGCGACTCGCGGTGCGCGTACTCGCTCGTTGCTGCGCCTTTGCTTGTCCTCTTGCCTGGCGCGTACTCGCTCGTTCCTGCGCCTTTGCTTGTCCTCCAGCGACTCAGCCGCGCTCCACCAGGCTGCGCGCAATGCCGTACAGGCGCTCGCCGTAGGCCTGGGGGGAGAAGCGTTCGGCGACGTCCGCCTGCGCGGCGGCGCCGAGGCGTTCCCGCAGGGCCGGGTCGCCGACCGCCGCGTTGACCGCGTCCGCGAGGGCGTCCGCGTCGTCAGCCGCCGGAACCAGCCCGGTCACGTCGGGCCGGACGTGGTCGAGCACGCCGGGGGCCCCGGGAACGATCACGGTCTGACCGAGGCCCATGGCGCCGAGGTAGGTCTTCTGCCCGCCGCTGCGGAGGGCGTCGGGCACGAGCGGCACGACGGCGACCGGCGCGCCGACCGCGAGCCGCAGGAACTCCTCCCCCGACACGGGGCCGGCCGTCACGTTCGACGGGAGCCGGTCCGGCACCGGCAGGCGGGTGGCGATGCGCACCGGGGCGCGGACGGCCTCGGCGGCCGCCAGCAGCGGCCGGTAGTCGCGCAGGGAGTCGCCGCCCGCGAAGACGAGCACCTCGGCGTCGTCACGCTGCTCCCCGGCTGCGTCCTCGTACGAGGCCCGCGCCGCCTGGAGCGCCCCCAGGTTGCTGGCCCAGTAGGGCGTGACGTGGACGTTCGCGGGGTCGATCCCCCAGAAGCCCGGGAACGAGCGCCCCTCCTCGCTGGACAGGACGCAGCAGTGGATGTTCGGCGCCCGCAGGCGGCCGATCGCGAAGCGGGTGGTGCGCCGTCCGTGACGGGCCGGCCGGTCGACGGCCACCGGACGCTGCGTACGGAAGAGGCGGTCGAGCGCCCGGCTCCCGGGCTCCCAGGTGCAGTCGGCCAGCACGACGGGGCGGTCGGGGTAGCGCGTCGCGAACGTCCGGGCGGCGATCAGCTGGTCGTAGCGCGTGCCCAGCGAGACCGACCCGCTCAGCACGACGGCGTCCGCGTCCGCGGCGCGCTCGAGCCAGGCCGAGAGCCGGCCGCGCAGCGAACGCCCGCCGGAGGCCATCCGGTGGTGGACGACGTCGTCGCCCGGCACCGTGGAGGTGCTGAGGATCTGCATGGGGGTCCCGTCCGACGTTCGACGACCGTCTCGGGCCCGGCGCGCGGCCCGTGTGCCGGCCCTGGCGCGCCGACGATACCGGTTCCCCTCCGGATCGCCACGCCCCATCCGAGCGGTCAGCCCCCGGGCCGGAGCCCGGTGGTGTCGTTCGTCGCGCAACGTCACGGCCGGACGTTCCACTCAGGAAGTCGTCGGACCTGAACGCCTTTCCCTCAGACCAAAGACGCGATTGGCGAGACGTGCACGGGGCGACGTTGTCAGGCAAGGTCCGGACCCTAAGAACTCACGGGTAGACCTTGCTGAATCGAACTGAGACATTCCTAGACAAACCGCCTTGACAACGTGGTCAAACGGCCCAAACCCGGGCCGGCGTTAAGCGATCTTCAGACATGAGCGCCGCGGTCATTCCTGAGCCGATACCTCATTCCTGAAACCGTCGGATTCCGCCGGAAAGCCAGGATCGAGGCTGCCTACGATCTGCGGGACGGCAAGGAAAGCTCCCCGACCGGGGGGCCGGACAAGCCCTCGGGGGCACGTCATCAGGTCGAGAGCCGACACCACGGCTCGGTCGTCGAAAGGCCCCCCCATGCGCACCCTCTCTGTTGGCCTGCCCAGAATCAGCACCGCCGCCCGGATCGCCGGCACGAGCACCGTCGCCGCCTTCGCGGTGGTCGCAGGTCTGCTCGTCCCGGTCCAGGCCCAGGCGGCCGACGCGGGGGTCCTGCCCGGCCGCTACGAGAACACCGCCTCCTCGATCACCTACACGGGTGCCTGGAGCACCGCGACCTCGTCGTCCGACTCGGGCGGCTCGTACGCGAACCTCAACGCCGACGGCTCGGCCACCTTCACCTTCACCGGCACGGGCGTCACCTGGAGCACGCGGACCAACAACTTCTCCGGTCTCGCCGACGTCTACCTCGACGGCGTGAAGAAGACGACCGTCGACCTCTACTCCGCGACCAGCAAGGTCAAGCAGGCCGTGTACTCCGCCGCGGGCCTCACCGACGGGACCCACACGCTCAAGATCGTGCGGACCGGGACCAAGAACGACAGCTCCACCGGCCGGAACGTCACCCTCGACTACCTGGACGTCGTCGACGCCACGGCGCCGACGGTCCCGGCCGGCGTCGCCGCGGCCAAGGAGGGCACGGGCGCCCGCATCACCTGGACCGCGAGCCCCGAGTCCGACGTCGCCGGCTACAACGTCTACCGCGCCACCGGCTCCGGCAGCTGGACCGAGATCTCGAGCGACCCGGTCATCGCCGCCAGCTACCTCGACAGCGGCCTCACAATCGGCACGACCTACGGCTACCAGGTCACCGCCGTCGACCGCGCGGGCAACGAGTCGGCCCGCAGCACCGCCGCCACCTACACCCCGGCCGCCGCACCCACGCCGACCCCGACGCCCACGCCGACCCCGACCCCGACGGCCACCCCCACGCCGACCCCGACGCCCACCCCCACCCCGACCGCGTCGCCCACCCAGACCGCGACCCCCACCGCGTCCCCCACGCCGGCCAACACCGTCGGCCAGGGCACGTACGAGAACGACGACCCGGCCGTCACGCTGAACGGCACCTGGAGCAAGGTCGCGTCGAACCAGGACTCGGGCGGCTCGACCAGCACCCTGAGCACCGCCGGCTACGCCGAGCTGTCCTTCAACACGTCGGGCATCCGCTGGATCACCCGCCTGAACAGCTACTCCGGCATCGCCGACGTCTACCTCGACGGGGTCAAGAAGGTGAGCGTCGACCTCTACTCGTCGACCACGAAGACCAAGCAGGTCGCGTACGAGGTCACGGGGCTCAGCGAGACCCCGCACACGATCCGGATCGTGCGCAGCGGCGCGAAGAACCCGAGCTCGAGCAGCCTGAACATCGCCCTCGACGCCTTTGTCGCCCCCGACGTCCACGCCCCCGACGCCCCGACCGGCGTGGTCGCCCCCGCCACGGGCACCAAGGTCTCGCTGGGCTGGGACGCCAACCCCGAGCCCGACGTCGCCGGCTACAACGTCTTCCGCGCCACCGGGACGGGGCCGTTCACCAAGATCTCGACCGGGCTGGTGACCGGCACCGGCTACGTCGACGACGGCCTCGCGCCGGGCACGACCTACAGCTACCAGGTCAGCGCGGTCGACACCTCGGCCCTCGAGTCCGACCGCAGCGCCGCTGCGACCGTCACCACCGCGATCAACGCCGTCGGCCAGGGCACGTACGAGAACGACGACCCGGCCGTCACGCTCAACGGCACCTGGACCAAGGTCGCGTCCAACCAGGACTCCGGCGGCTCCACCAGCAGCCTCAGCGGCGCCGGCTACGCCGAGCTCTCCTTCACCACCTCCGGCATCCGCTGGATGACCCGGACGAACACCTACTCCGGCAACGCCGACGTCTACCTCGACGGCGTGAAGAAGGCCAGCGTCGACCTCTACTCCTCCGCCACCAAGACCCAGCAGGTCGCGTACGAGGTCTCTGGGCTGACCGAGACCCCGCACACGCTCCGCATCGTCCGGACGGGCACCAAGAACGCGAGCTCGACCAGCGCGGCGATCATGCTCGACGCCTTCGTCGCCCCCGACATCCACGCCCCGGGCGCCCCCGCCGGCCTCACCGCGAGCCTGTCCGGTGCCGACGTCAACCTGGCCTGGACCGCCAACCCCGAGCCCGACGTCGCGGCCTACCGCGTCTTCCGGCTCGGCGGCGTCACCACGACCCGGACCCAGGTCGGCACCACCACCGCCGACGTCACGAGCTTCACCGACCTCGCCCGCCGCCCCGGCGTCACCTACACCTACGACGTCGTCGCGGTCGACACCTCCGGCAACGCCTCCGACGCCTCGGCCACCACCTCGGTGACGCTGCCCATCGAGGCCCAGCCGGCCGGGGTCTACGAGAACGACGCCGACGCGGTCACGCTCAACGGCCCCTGGTCGGTCGTCACGTCCGGCATGGACTCGGGCGGCTCGTACTCGACGCTCAACGCCGCCGGATACGCCGAGATCTCCTTCACGACCTCCGGCATCCGGTGGGTCTCGCGGACGAACAGCTACTCCGGCATCGCCGACGTCTACCTCGACGGGGTCAAGAAGGCGAGCATCGACCTCTACTCCGCGACCACGAAGTACCAGCAGGTCGTCTTCGAGGCGAGCGGGCTGACCGAGACCCCGCACACGCTGCGGGTCGTGCGGACCGGCACCAAGAACGCGAGCTCCTCCAGCACCTCGATCATGCTCGACGCCTTCGTCGCCCCCGACATCTACCCGCCCTCCGCCCCGACGGCCCCCGTGGCCGCCCCGGGCCGCGGGACGGCCCAGCTCGGCTGGACCGCCTCCCCGGAGAGCGACGTCGTCGGCTACCGCGTCTACCGCGCGCTCGCCGACGGGCCCATGGCCGCCGTGACCACGGCGCCGGTGGCGGCCACGAGCTGGACCGACGACAGCCTGCAGCCGGGGGCGACCTACCACTACCAGGTCACCTCGCTCGACGCGATGGGCAACGAGTCCCCCCGCTCGACCGTCGCCGACGTCACGATCACGATGAAGGCGGTGCCGGCCGGGACGTACGAGGACGACGACACCGACGACATCCTGATGAAGGGCGCCTGGAGCCGCACGGCCTCCACCGGCGCGGGCACCGACAGCGGCAGCTCGTTCGCGACCCTGGGCTCCGACGGCTACGCCGAGATGTCCTTCGCCACCAGCGGCATCCGCTGGCTCGCCCGGACCAACACCTCCTCGGGCCAGGCCGACGTCTACATCGACGGCGTCAAGCAGACCACCGTCGACCTCTACTCCGCCGCGACGAAGTTCGCGCAGAACGTCTTCGAGGTCACCGGGCTCCCTGAGACCGGCCACACCATCCGGATCGTGCGGACCGGCAACAAGAGCGCCGACTCCCAGGGCCGCAACATCACGCTCGACGCGTTCGTCGCCCCGGACATCTACGCCCCCGCGGTGCCGACGGCGCTCAAGGCGACGGGGACCCGTACGGGCGCCAAGCTGACCTGGACCAAGAGCCCGGACGGCGACGTGGCCTCCTACCGGGTCTTCCGGCGGGCCGCGGGCTCCACCACCGAGGTGCTCGTCGGGACCACCTCGGCCGACACCACCTCGTTCAGCAACGTGGGCCTGGCCGAGGGCGGCAGCTTCACCTGGACCGTCGTCGCCCGCGACACCTGGGGCAACGACTCCGGTGCGTCGCTGCCGGCCTCGTTCACCAACGGCGGCGACCCGTACGCCGCCTTCCCGCAGCGCTACAGCACCTGCCCGACCGCGACGGTGACCGTCTCCACCCGGGCGCAGCTGCTCTCGGCGATCTCCTCGGCCACCGCCGGAACGGTCATCCGGCTCAACCCGGGCACGTACGGCGCCAACTACGACATCGGCTCGACCGGCACCCCGGACAAGCCGGTCTGGATCTGCGGTCCCCGTGCGGCGGTCATCGACAACGCCGACGTCACCAAGGGCTACGGCTTCCGCGTCAACGGGGCGTCCAACCTGGTGCTCGCCGGGATGACCGTCCGCAACGTCCAGAAGGGCGTCGCCGTCCTCTACTCCAAGGCCGTCACGGTCGCCGACCTCCGCGTCGAGAACATCGGCGACGAGGCCATCCACCTCAAGAACCAGACCACCGACTCCACCGTCATCGGCAACTCCATCTCCACCACCGGCCTGAACTCGGCCGGCTACGGCGAGGGCGTCTACATCGGCACGGCGCAGGGCAACTGGTGCCTCTACAACAACTGCGCCCCCGACACCAGCGACCGCAACCTCGTCGCCTTCAACGACATCCGCGCCACCACGGCGGAGCCCATGGAGGCGAAGGCCGGCACCACCGACGGCACGATGTGGAAGAACACCCTCGACGGGGCGGCCATCACCTCGGCCGACACCGACTCCCTCGTCCAGGTCATGGGCAACAGCTGGGTCGTCGCCGGCAACACCGGCAGCCACAGCCCGCAGGACGCCATCCAGATCTGGAACACCGACACCGACTGGGGCCTCAACAACGTCGTCTACAACAACGGCGTCACCGACACCCTGCCGGGCTACGGCGTCCGGATGCCCGCCAACGAGGCCGCGGGCAACGTCGTCAGCTGCAACAACACGGCCGCCTCCGCCGCTCTGGGGGTGACCAACAAGCCCTGCCAGAACTGACCCCGGACCGCACCGGGCGTCCCGTCGGGGGACCGCCCGGACCAGGTCCGACCTCGGTACGGACGCCGGCACCGGCGCAGGCTCCCTGCGCTAGTGTCGGCGTCCTTCCCTGCCCCCTCGTCCCCCCAGGAGCGACGTGCCCAGTCTTGTCTCGCGGCTCCCGCGGTGGTGGCGGTGGCGGGCGCTCAGCCGGGTCAAGGGCCCCGTCCAGGCCGCCCGGGACCTCGGCGTCACGATCGGCGAGGGCTGCCGGATCTACTCCCTGCAGATCAGCTCGGAGTGGGAGCTGCTGACCATCGGCGACCGCGTCACCGTGAGCAGCGACGTCACGTTCATCACCCACGACGGGGTCGGCTGGCTCTTCCCCGACGAGCAGGGGCGCCGGCACTACTGGCTGGCCCGGATCGAGATCGGCGACGACGTGTTCGTCGGCGCGGGCACGACGATCATGCCCGGCGTCCGGATCGGGAACCGCTGCGTCGTCGCCGCCGGCTCGGTCGTCACCCGCTCGGTGCCGGACGGCTCGGTCGTCGGGGGCAACCCGGCCAAGCTGATCGGCACGTACGACGCCCTGGGCGCGAAGGTCGCGCAGTGGCCGACGACCCGCGAGGTGGCCCCGGGCTTCAAGCCCGAGCTGAGGCGCTGACGCCGCGCGGCAGCGGTGATCCTGCCCACAGCCGCCCGGGACGTCCGCGTGAGCCGGACGACGGCGGGCGGCAACCCCACGGATCGGATTGACAGCGGCTGGGACGCCAGCGAGGCTGGGCGCGCAGCGCGGAGTCGCGACGTCCCCGACCGGGCGCCTGGCGGCACCTCGTCAGGCCTGGGGGCGGTCCCTGACGAGCGCACCTGTCACCGATCGAAGGCCTGATGCATGTCGACTGTCCGTCCTGCGGCTGAGCCGTCCCAGGCCCTCCTGCTGGTCCCCGTGGTCCTGGTCGTCCTCGCGCTGGGCGGCATCGCCGCCGCGTCGCCCGTCGGCACGGTCGTGCTGGTCGGCCTCGCCGTCCTCGTCGTCGCGGCCTGCCTGCCCCTGTGGATCCTGCCCAGCGTGGCCCTGTGGCTCTTCGCGCTCCTGCCGGTCGGCTACCTGGTCGGCGTGCCCAACTTCGTCGGCCGCTTCTACTCCCCCGCCGTGGTCGTGCTGCTCATCTGGCTCGTCCGGCTGTCGTTCACGCGGGGGCGTCCCTCCTTCTTCCGCTCGCTGCGCTGGCTCGTCCCCGTCTTCGCGGTGCTGCTCGGGCTGTCCTACATCGGGCTGAGCCCGTCGCGCAGCGTCAACTGGCTGATCGTCGTCGCGATCGCCGTGGCCCTGCCGGCCGCGCTCGCCCCGGCCATCGACCGGCGCACGTCGACGACGCTGCTGCAGGCGTGGTTCGTGCTCGGGATCGGCCTGTCGCTCGTCGCGGTCATCGAGTCGCTGCTGCAGACGAACCCGCTGTCGCCGTACTACAGCTTCGACCAGCACTGGGCCCTCTACCGGGTCAGCACGACGCTCGGCCACCCGCTGATGAACGGCACCTTCTTCTCCGTCACCGCCTGCCTCGCCGCGTTCACCATGACGCGCGTCGGCGCCCCCCGCGGCACCGCGTTCATCTGCTTCGCCGCCTGCGCCCTCGCCGCCGGCCTCACCGGCTCCCGCAGCGGTGTGTACGCCCTCGTCGCCGGCCTCGCGGTCGGGCTGCTCGTCACCCTCGTCTCGGGCCGCACGAGCATCGCCAACAAGCTCCTCGGGATCGTGCTCGGCGTCGTCGCCCTGGTCGTCCTCCCCGCGCTCCCGACCATCGCCGGTCGGGCGGGCAGCGCCGAGGGCGCGGCCTCCAGCCTCTACCGCGACTACGTCGTCCGCCTCGCGGGCCGCCTCTTCCTGGAGCGGCCGATCGTGGGCTACGGGCCGGGGAACTCCGCCATCGCCACCGCGCAGTCCGGCGCCGTGCTCCCGCTCGAGAACTCGGTGCTCGGCACCCTGGTCAGCGGCGGCGTGATCGGCACGGCCGCGCTGCTCGTCCTGGTGGCCGTCGTCGTCGTCCGCGTCGTGCGGACCGGCCGGGCGGACGGCATCGCCGCCATCGCCGCGTACGTCGTCGCCGGTGCCGCCTTCCCCCTCTGGGAGAGCAACCCCGCCGCTCTGATCGCCGTGGGCCTGGTCGTCATCGCCACGCGGACGAGCGCCGACGCCCCCGTGCCGGGGACGGTCGACGACGCGGTGGACGCGGTGGACGCGGTGGACAACGGGATCGTGCGACCACGCCGCGGCGCGCGCGCCCAGGTCGCTGCCCGCGCAGCCGTCGCGGGCGTGCGCTGACCCATGATCTCCACGCGGTCCGACTACGAGCGCTACCTGCGCGACGACCTCACGGCGGCCGGCCTGTCCCGCTGGACCTTCGTCCAGCGGTTCCGCCGGCCCGAGGTCCACTACCTGCGGGTGCTCCGCCGGGTGGAGCTCCTGCTGGCGCAGCCCGGACCGGTCGCCCGCGTGCGACGTTCCTGGTACCGCGCACAGCTCATGCGCCTCTCGACCCGGCTCGGCCTGACCATCCCGCCGAACGTCTTCGGACCGGGGCTGGGGATCGCCCACTACGGCAGCATCGTCGTGCACTCGAAGGCCAAGGTCGGCGCCTGGTGCCGGATCAACTCCGCGACGAACATCGGGCTGAGCCCGAGCGGGGTCCCGACCATCGGCGACTACTGCTACATCGCGCCGGGCGCGGTGATCTACGGCGGCATCACGATCGGTGACCGCGTCGTCATCGGCGCGAACGCCGTCGTCGGGCGCGACGTGCCCGACGAGGTGACGGTCGCGGGAGCCCCCGCGCGCGTCGTCTCGCAGAAGGGTTCCGCGGCGATGATGCCCGACTTCGTCCCCGTGCCCCGCCCCGCCCAGCCATGACCCAGGACGCGCCCGCCCCCCAGGGCGCACCTCCGCCTCAGGACCCGTCCCCGCCCCAGGAGACGCCGAAGGGCACGGGGACGCCGAAGGTGCGGTCACGCTCCGACATCCTCACCACGGGGGTCGCGGCCCTCGTCCTCTTCCCCGGCTTCGCCTTCTCCTTCGTCCTGTCCTGGCTCGTCGGGACCTCGCGCAGCGACGAGCTCCTGCTCGCGGCGTCGGTCTCGCTGACGCTGACCAACGTCGTCGGCAACGCGATCGAGGCCAACAGCGTCGCGGAGATGGGCCGCCTCATCGGGCGCGGCACGCCCCCGGGCAAGGCGGTGCTGCGCTCGTACGCGCGCCGGATCTTCCTCTTCGCCCTCGCCACCTGCGTGGCCGTCGGACTGCCGCTCACGGTCGTCTACGCGTTCCGACGGACCGACCCGTACGAGTTCGCCGCGCTGGCCGGCGTGATGCTGCTGATGGCGCTCGTCGGGGGCGTGTCCAGCGCGTTCTCCGGGCTCAACATCGCCCACGGCCGGGTCGCCCTCCCCATCAGCCTGCAGTCGCTGCGCACCGTCGTGCCGATCGTCCTGGTGCTGGCCTGGCCGACCGCTCCGCTCTTCGTCTACGCGGCCGGCTTCGTCCTCGGCGAGCTCGTCCGGCTCACGATCCTCTACCGCACGTCGCGCCGGCTGCCCTCGAGCACCGAGGCCGCCGACATCCCGACCCGCGGCCTCGTGTGGCAGTCGGCCTCCGCGCTGACCGCGCAGTCCGGCCCCGTGACGGACCGCATCTTCCTGGCCCGCAGCCCCGTCGGGTCGCTGTCGTCGTACGAGATGGCCGACAAGCTGTTCTTCGCCGCGGCCCAGGTCGTCAACCTCGGCCTCGTCGTCCGCCGCCTGTCGCGCTGGGCGCGGCTCCCCAGCTACGAGTACGCGGCCGGGCGGGCCATGTTCCGCAAGGACTTCGGGATCCTCCTCGCCGTGAACGTGGCCGTCGGCCTCGTCGGGTCGGGCGTCTGCCTGCTGGCCAGCACGTTCGACTTCCTCCCGTCCCCGTGGCTCCAGGGCCTCCGGTGGGGCGCGATCCTGTTCCTGTCGATGCCGTTCAGCCTCTGCATCTCCTGCGGTGGCCGGATGCTCATCATCGCCCGCCGGCAGCGGCTGCTGGTGTGGTTCGCGGCCACGTTCGCGGTGCTCAACGCGCTTGCGGACTGGCTGTTCTTCGTGCTGTTCGGCCCGATCGGCATCCCGATCGCCACGGCGCTCGTCCGCCTCGTCTCCGCGGTCCTCTACCTGATCGTCGTGACCCGCCTGCTGCCCTCGATCATCGGCTCCGACCTCCCGCCCGCGGACCCGGTCGAGAACGAGGCCGCCACCGCGTACGTCGACGCCGAGTCCACCAGCGGCGACCGCGCCTGAGGGGTTCTATGCGCCTGGGGCGCCTGGAGTCCAGCTGACCTGCGAGCGAAGGTTTCAGACCAAGGCGCAGCAACGACGGAGCAGGCTGCCCCGTAGCTTGGCCCGTCGGCCGGCGGGACCGTTGGCGCCACTCGACACGCGTCACGCTGCGTACGCGTCTCCGGTGGCGCCACTCGTCGCTGAGTGTGCGCTCGCGCACCTGGATGCGCCGCCCTGACGTGCGGGAGCGCACTCTCGCAGGGCACCCACTTCCCTGTTGCTGCGCTGTCGCCCTAACCCCCCTCGAGATGCGTCACCACTGGCGCCACTCGACCCGCGACACGCCGCGTACGCGTGCCCGGTGGCGCCACTCGTCAGGTCGGTCGCCAGGTGCGCAGTTCCGCACCTCGACACGCCGCCCTGAGGTGCGGGAGCGCGCACCTGCGGGGCACGTGCTCCCCCGTTGCTGCGCTTTTCGCCCTGACCCCTCGCCCCGCGTCACCGCTGGCGCCACTCGACCCGCGCCACGCCGAGTACGCGTGCCCGATGGCGCCACTCGCGCAGAACGCGCACGCGAGACCCAAGCGAAACGACACGTGCCCCAGACCCACGAGGGGTCTGGGGCACGAGGCGTGCGGGCCGGCGGGCCGAGGCTCAGTACGCGCCGCTCTTGCCGAGGACGGCGGCGACGGTGCGCCAGACGATGACCAGGTCCTGGATGAGGGACCAGTTCTCGACGTAGTAGAGGTCGAGGCGGACCGACTCCTCCCACGACAGGTCGGAACGTCCGCTGACCTGCCACAGGCCGGTGATGCCCGGCTTGACCAGCAGGCGGCGGTGGACCATGTCGGAGTACGTCATGACCTCGTCGCGCAGCGGCGGGCGGGGGCCGACGATGCTCATCTGCCCGGTCAGCACGTTGAACAGCTGCGGCAGCTCGTCGAGGCTGAAGCGCCGGAGGACCTTGCCCAGCGAGGTGACTCGGGGGTCGTCGCGCATCTTGAACAGCGGGCCGGCGCCCTGGTTGAGGTCGAGCAGGTTGAGCCGGACCTTGTCGGCGTCCTGCCGCATCGAGCGGAACTTGAGCATGCCGAACGGCTCGCCGTTCAGGCCGATGCGCTCGGAGCGGTAGAAGACCTTGCCCGGGCTGGTCAGCTTGACCAGCAGCGCGATGACGATCATGACCGGGGACAGCAGCAGGATGGCGACGGCCGCCCCGAGAGCGTCGACGGCGTGCTTGCCGAACTTGCCCGCCCCGCGGTACTGCGGCTTGTCCACGTGGAGCAGCGGGAGGCCGGCGACCGGGCGGACCTGCAGCCGGGGGCCGGCCACGTCGACGACGCCGGGCGCCACGACCAGGTCGGTGCCCGCGGCCTCGAGCTGCCAGGCCAGGGCCCGCATGCCCTCGTTGCCGAAGAACTCGGTGTTGCTGACGGCGACCATGTCGGCCTGGGTGGCCTCGACGGCGTCGATCACGGTGGACTCGTCGCCGAGCACCGGGACGTGGTGACCCTCGATGTCGAGGACCCGGCCCGCGTGGCCCCAGCCGGGCTCGCAGACCCCGACCACGCGGAAGCCCGCGTTCGGGTCACGCTCGAAGACCTTGGCCATCGCGACGGCCGCACGGTGCGAGCCGACGACGAGGACGCTGGAGAGGTAGCGGCGCTGGGCCCGCTGCTTGTGCAACCAGGTGCGCCACAGCTTGCGCTGCAGCAGGAGCAGCGAGAGTCCGACCGGCAGGGCGACGAAGAGGTAGCCGCGGGCGACGTCGAGCTTGAGCAGGTACGCGAGGATCGCGACCGTGCCGAAGAGCGCGAACGAAGCGTGGGCGATGCGGCGGTACTCCTCCGGGCCCGAGCCGACGATGCGGCTCTCCCGGGTGTGGAACGCGGTGAGGGCCAGCGCCCAGAGCACGACCAGGACGGCGGAGACGATCGAGTAGCTGACCATCGAGCTCGGCAGCAGGACGGCGTCGCCGGTCGTGCCGAAGCGGGCGAGCTGGGCGGCGACGACCGCGGCGATGACGACGACGAGGTCCCCGACGGTGAGCCGGGCACGGTAGGCCTCGATCCAGCGCGCCGCGGGCGGTGCGGTGCTGAATCCGGTGCGGGCGAGGATGTGGTGAGGCGCTTGCGGCCTTGGATCGATCTGAGTCACGTCAGTCAGCACTTCTCCCCGAGGTGGTGCCCACGAGTCATCCCTAACTCGTGCTGGGTCCTCGGACGCACGCACGCGGTGACTCTCGGGCTCCGGGGTGGCCCGCACCGGCGACAACGAGATCATCGCCAGCAACGCCCTCACCCTAAGGGAACCTGAGTCTGAGGCCAAACGTTCCTGCGGTGACGGCTCTCATAGTGCCGAACGCTGCACGAAAAGGGGACGGGCGGTAACCTTCCGCTCGTTCATGCAGGTCTCAGGAACAACCGGAAGGTGTCGTCGTCGCGATGCTCGAGCGCGTCGTCGTGATCCCGTGAGCCGACGTTCCCGCGCCAGGACCCGCCTCGGCCTGGCCGTCGTCGCCACCCTCGCCGTCCTGGGGCTCGTCTCCGGCTGCAGCACCCCGGCCGCGCCGCCCGCCCCCGAGCCGACCTGCACCCTTCCCGACCCGCGCCCGACGCTGGTCCCCGGCAGCCTCGTCCTGCCCAAGAACCCCGACGTCCTGGTCCTCGGCGACTCCTACACCGAGGGGTACGGCGCCGAGCCGGAGACGAAGGGCTGGGCCTACCTCGTGGGCAAGCCGCTCGGGTGGAAGGTCACGGTCAACGGCGTCGGCGGGACGGGCTACGTCAACCCGGGCCCGCGCAACGAGGGCACGTACCTCCAACGGCTGGCCGGCGTCCAGGGCGGCACGTTCGACCTCGTGGTGCTGCAGGGCGGGTCGAACGACCGCGACACCCCCTACCTCGCGCTCACCGACGCCGTCTCGCGCACGGTCGACGCGGTCCGGGCGAAGTTCCCCGGGACCGCGGTCCTCCTGATGGGCCCGGCGACCCCGTACGGGAAGCCCGACGGACCGCGGCTGGTCGCCCAGTGCGTGCTCGCCGGCTACGGGACGCAGCAGCACCTCCCGTTCGTCGACCCGCTCGCCGAGAGCTGGTTCGTCGACGGCGACGGGTCCCGCTACGCCAACCCGGTCAACGGGCACCCGAGCAACGCCGGCTACCGCGTGATCGCGGGCCGCTTCGAGACCGACGTCCGGGTGCTCCTCGGGACGACGAAGCGTTCCTGACGCCGCGGGCGGCGGGCCGCCTCCTCGAAGACCGGGCGCAGCCGCTCGGTGGAGCGTCCGTCCTCCCACGAGCAGAACGTCCGCCGGAACGCGCGGTAGCGGGCCCGATGGGCGGCGTGCCCCTCGTCGAGCGTGCGCAGGGCGTGGAGCAGCTCCTCCGGCCGGCTGAGGACGGGCCCCGGCGCGACCGGCTCCAGGTCGAAGTAGAAGCCACGCAGCGAGTCGCGGTACGCCTCCAGGTCGTACGCGTAGAAGACCATCGGCTTCCCCGTCGCGGCGAAGTCGAACATCGTGGACGAGTAGTCCGTGACCATGACGTCGGCGGCCAGGAACAGCTCGGCCACGTCCGGGTGGTACGACACGTCGACCACGCCCTCGACGGCCGGTGCGTCGCGCAGGTGCGTCACCTTGTAGTGCAGCCGGGGCAGCAGGACGAAGCCCGGGCCGAGCGACGCGGCCAGCTCGTCCAGGGGGACGGCGAACTCCAGCCCGCCGACGGGCGGCTCGAAGTGGTCGCGGTCGCGCCAGGTCGGGGTGTAGAGGACGGCCGTGACGCCGTCGGGGATGCCCAGCGCCTTGCGGACCCGGGCCCGGGTCCGCGGGGCGGACGCGGACGTCAGGACGTCGTTGCGCGGGTAGCCGGTCTCCAGCACGCTGCCGGTCCAGCCGAAGGCGGCCCGGAGCCGGGGCGTGCTGACGGCGTTGGGCGAGACGAGGTGGTCCCAGCGGGCCACGTCGCGGTCGAGCTCGGCGAGCCGCCCCTCCGGCGCCCACAGCACGTCGTGGTGGATCCGCTTGAGCGGCGTCCCGTGCCAGGTCTGGAGGTAGGTCGCCCCGGGAGCCTTGGTCCACTCCGCCTCGAGGTGGGTGTTCGCCACGACCAGGTCGGCCGACTCCAGCGCGGCCACGGCAGCCGGGCCCTCGATCGGCACGGTCGCGACGTCGGCCGGGAAGCCGTGCAGGTGGGCGGGGTCGGCCAGCCACAGGTGCTCGCCCGGGTACTGGTCGCGGTAGGTCTCGTAGAGGACCCGGGGGCTGTCGCTGTAGCGACCGTCGAACGAGTTGTAGACCACCTTCATGCGCGGTTCCTCCGTCAGGGTGTCGTCGACGCGCACGGCGCGCGGGCACACCCGGACGTGAGCCAGGCCTTCGGCTGGTGGCTGCTCGCTGATCCTCCGTGTGTGTCGCACCGGTGCGATGTGTCGATCTCTCGGACGGGCTTCTTCCCCGTCCGACCCTCCAGCAAACGACCCCGCCCCAAACGCCGACGCTGGACGAGAACGCGCTCGGTGCACCGACGCACCTCAGTCCGCGCCGCGACTGTCCCCCCTGGATGTGCTTGACGTCACTCTGGGCGCGGTTTAGTTTGTTGGACCAACAGACAAAGGAGCCTGTGGTGATGGTCCGTGATCGCTCGCTGCTCGCGGACGCCGGCACGTCCGCGGGTCTGCTCGCGGTCCGGCGCCACAACCTCGCCCTGGTGATGTCGCACCTCCGCGCGGCCGGGGCCCGTTCGCGGGCGACCATCGCGGCCGAGACCGGCCTGAACAAGGCCACCGTGTCGAGCCTGGTCGCCGAGCTCGTCGAGCGGGGGCTCGTGGCCGAGGGCGAGACCGAGCGCGGTGCGGTCGGGCGCCCCTCGCAGCACGTCGACCTCCGCGGCGGCACCTTCTTCACGGTCGGCGCCGAGGTGAACCTCGGCTACCTCTCCGTCGTGGCGCTGGACGTCCGGAGCGAGGTCGTCGCCGAGCGCTGGGTCCCGCTCGAGGCCGGCCCGCTCGACGCCGACGTCGCGCTCCCCCGCCTCGCCACGCTCGTCCTCGAGATCGTCGCCTCGCTCACCGCGGCCGGTGGCGAGCTCGTCGGGGTCACCGTGGCCGTCCCCGGCCTGGTGGAGCGCTCGACGGGCCGCGTCCTGCGGGCCCCCAACCTGGGCTGGGCGCAGACGCCGGTCGTCGAGCAGATGCGTGCGCTTCTCGACGACCCCGCCTGCCCGCTGCTCCTCGACAACGAGGCGAACCTGGCCGCCCGGGCCGAGGTCGACGCCCCCGGCCGGGCCGACGTCGCCGACCTCGTGCTGCTCACCGGGGTGGTCGGCGTCGGTGCCGGTGTGGTCGCCGCCGGCCGGCTGCTGCGCGGCGTACGCGGTTTCGCCGGCGAGGTCGGCCACCTGCAGGTCGACCCCGGCGGTCGCCGGTGCGGCTGCGGCCGACGGGGGTGCTGGGAGACCGTCGCCGGGCTGGACGCACTGCTGTCGGGGGCCGCGGACGCCGACGACCCCGTCCGCGACCCGACGCTGGACCTCGTGGCGCGCCTCGCCACGCTGATCGCCCGCGCCGAGGCCGGCGACCGCCGGACGCTGGACGCGCTGGACCGCACCGCGGACTGGCTCGGCACCGGGGCCGGGTTCCTGGTCAACCTGTTCGACCCCGGGCTGCTCGTGCTCGGCGGCTACTTCGCCCTCCTCGGGCCCTGGCTGGCCGAACCGCTGCGGAGGTCGCTGCCCGACCGGGTCTTCGCGCCCCAGCCGGCCGGCTGCCGGGTCGAGTCCTCGGCGCTCGGCTTCACCGCGGCCGCCCGCGGCGGCGCGCTCGAGGCGCTGACCTGGATCTTCGACGACCCCACCGCCGTGACCTCGCCCCGCGCCGGGGCCGTCCCCGCAGGAGCGCCCGCATGACCACCGCACCCACCACGCCGTACGAGCCCGTGCCGTCCGAGGACGCCCCGCCGCTGCTCCAGATGCGCGGCATCCTCAAGCGCTTCCCCGGCGTGCTCGCTCTCGGCGGCGTCGACCTCACCGTGCGCGCGGCGGAGGTGCACTGCCTGCTCGGGCAGAACGGCGCCGGCAAGTCGACCCTGATCAAGGTCCTGTCGGGGTCCTACCAGCCGGACGGGGGCGAGATCCGCTGGGAGGGCCGGCCGGTCTCGTTCCCCTCGCCCGTCGGGGCGATCAAGGTCGGGATCTCGACGATCTACCAGGAGCTGGACCTCGTCGCCGACCTCTCGGTCACCGAGAACATCTTCCTGGGCCACGAGCTGTCCACCGCCGGCTTCACCCGGCGCGGCCAGGCCGGCGCCCGGGCCCGCGAGCTGCTGGCGCGGATGGGCCACGCCGGCATCGGCGTGCACCGCCTGGTCGGCAGCCTCTCGCCCGCCTCGCAGCAGATCGTCAGCATGGCCCGCGCGCTCTCCCACGACACCCGGCTGCTGGTCCTCGACGAGCCGTCCGCCGTCCTCGACTCCGGCGAGGTCGCCAACCTGTTCCGCGTGGTCCGCGGCCTCGTCGCCCAGGGCGTCGCCGTCGTCTACATCTCCCACCGGCTCGAGGAGATCCGCCAGATCGGCGACCGGATCACCGTGCTGAAGGACGGGACCAGCGTCGCGACCGACCTGCCGGTGAGCGAGACCCCCACGCGGGAGCTGATCCGGCTGATGACCGGACGTTCCATCGAGTACGTCTTCCCGCCGCGACCTCAGGAGCCGGCCGCCCTGACCACGGCCGCGCCGGTGCTCGAGGTCGACGCCCTCGCCCGGCGCGGCCTCTTCTCCCCGGTCAGCTTCGCGGTGCACGCGGGCGAGATCCTCGGGCTGGCCGGGCTCGTCGGTGCGGGACGCTCGGAGGTCCTCGAGACCCTGTACGGGGCCCGGCGCGCGACGTCGGGGTCCGTCCGCGTGAACGGTCGGACGATGCCCAACGGGTCGGTCGCGGCCCGCGTCGCCGCCGGCGTCGGGCTCTGCCCCGAGGAGCGCAAGAGCCAGGGCCTGCTGCTGGACGAGTCGGTGACCGCGAACGTGACCGTCTCGAGCCTGCAGCGCTTCTCCCGCGCCGGGTTCCTCGACCACCACGCCGAGAGGGTCGCCGCGCGGGAGGTCACCGCGTCGCTGGACGTGCGGCCCGCCGGCGTCGACCGGGCCGTCCGCACGCTGTCGGGCGGCAACCAGCAGAAGGTCGTGCTGGCGCGCTGGCTGCTGCGCGGGTGCAAGGTCCTGCTGCTCGACGAGCCCACCCGGGGCGTCGACATCGGGGCGCGGACCGAGATCTACACCCTGATCAGGGCGCTGGCCGACTCCGGGGTGGCCGTCGTGGTCGTCTCCAGCGAGGTCGAGGAGGTGCTCGGCCTGGCCGACCGCGTCCTCGTGATGCGGGAGGGGGCGGTGGTCCACGAGGCCCCCGCGTCCGCCCTCGACGAAGCACAGGTCCTGGACCTGGTCATGGAAGGAGCACCCGCATGAGCGAGCCCGAGACCGCGGTCGTCGGCCGCGCCACCCCGTCGCCGGGGGCGCAGCACGAACCGTCCCGCACGCCCGACCTCGACGCCGACGGCGGGGGGCTGGCGCACCTGCTGCGGACCGCGGCCGGCCGGAACCTCGGCCTCGTCGTCGCCCTGCTGATCCTCTGCGTCGCCGGGGTGGTGACCGGGGGCGACCGCTTCGCCGACGGCGCGAACGTCCTGACCATCCTGCGGCTGGCCGCCGTGATCGGCGTGGTGAGCGTGGGGCTCACGTTCGTCATCACCGGCGGCGGCATCGACCTGTCGGTCGGGGCGATCGTCGCGCTCAGCTCGGTCTGGTGCACGACGCTGGCCACCCAGACGATCGCGAACGAGACCACCTGGCTGGTCATGGTGTTCGCCGCCCTGGCCGTCGGCGCGGGCTGCGGCCTGGTGAACGGGGTGCTCGTCGCGTACGGGCGGATCGTCCCCTTCATCGCGACCCTGGCCATGCTGGCCGGCGCCCGCGGGCTGGCCGAGATCATCTCCAACCGGCGTACGCAGATCGTGAACGTCCCCGCGTTCGTCGGCGTCCTCGACGCCGACGTGCTGGGAATCCCGGTGCTGGTCATCCTCTTCGCGGCGGTCGCCGCCATCGGGTGGGTCGTGCTCAACCGCACGACGTTCGGCCGCCGCACCGTCGCCGTCGGCGGCAACCCCGAGGCCGCGCGGCTCGCCGGCATCCGGGTCCAGCGGCACACGATGTACCTCTACGTGCTGCTCGGCGTGTGCTGCGGCATCGCCGCCCTGATGCTGGTCGCCCGCACCACGACCGGCAGCTCGACCCACGGCACGCTCTACGAGCTCGACGCCATCGCCGCCGTCGTCATCGGCGGGACGCTGCTGTCGGGCGGTCGCGGCACCATCGTCGGCACGGTGCTGGGGGTGCTGATCTTCACCACGCTGTCGAACGTCTTCACGCTCAACAACCTCTCGATCTCCGCGCAGTCGGTGGTCAAGGGCCTGATCATCGTCGCCGCCGTCCTGCTCCAGCAGCGCCTCGCCGCCCGCAAGACCTGACCCACCCCGAGACCCGACCCGTTCACCGTCGAAAGGAAGTCGCCATGTCCGTCCGTCCCTCCCGAGGTCTGCACCGCAGCCTCCTCGGCACCGCCACCGTCCTCAGCTGCACCGCGCTGCTCGCCGTGGCCGGCTGCACGAGCAACACCCCCGAGCCCACGACCAGCGCGCCCGCGGCCAGCGCCCCCGCACCGGGCGCCGGCTCCGGGAACGACGCCCCGGGCGAGAAGGTCGTCATCGGCTTCTCCGCCCCGGCCGCCGACCACGGCTGGATGGCGGCCATCACCGACAACGCGAAGAAGGCCGCGGCGGAGAACCCCGACGTCGAGCTGAAGGTCGCGGCCGGCACCAACGACGTCAACCAGCAGATCAGCCAGGTCGAGACCTTCATCAACGACAAGGTCGGCGCGATCGTCATCCTGCCCTTCGACGGCGCGGCGCTGACCGCCGTGGCCAAGAAGGCCACGGAGGCCGGGATCCCCGTGATCAACGTGGACCGCGAGTTCAGCGACCCGAACGCCGCCCGCGTCACCGTCCTCGGCGACAACTACGGCATGGGCGTCTCGGCCGGGCAGTACCTCTGCACCCAGCTGCAGGGCAAGACCGACGCCGTGGTCGCCGAGATCGCCGGCATCGACTCGCTGCCGCTGACGCAGGACCGGAGCAAGGGCTTCAAGGACGCGCTCGAGAAGTGCGGTCAGAACGTCGACAACCGCGTCGCCGCCGACTTCACCGTCGAGGGCGGGGAGAAGGCGACCGCCAACCTGCTGCAGGCGGCCCCCAAGATCGACGCCATCTGGAACCACGACGACGACCAGGGCGTCGGCGTCCTGGCGGCGATCAAGAACGCCAACCGCAGCGAGTTCGTCATGATCGGCGGCGCCGGCTCGGCCAACGCCATGCGCGACATCAAGAGCGGCACCGGCGTGCTCAAG
Organism: Microlunatus antarcticus; assembly: GCF_014193425.1. NCBI lineage: Bacteria > Bacillati > Actinomycetota > Actinomycetes > Propionibacteriales > Propionibacteriaceae > Microlunatus > Microlunatus antarcticus. The sequence goes on from NZ_JACHZG010000001.1 coordinate 3,340,475, forward strand.
GCGACGGTCGTCTACCCGTCCACGCAGGGCGCCGACGGCATCAAGCTCGCCCGCCTGCTCGTGCAGAAGAAGGGCCTCGGCGACCTGCCCGAGGTCGAGGTCCCGCGCGTCGTCCAGCTCTACGCCCCGGTCGTCACGTCGGAGAACGTCGACCAGTACGCCGGGACCGCGTTCGAGTCCTGAGTCGAGCCCGGAGCCGTCGGGGCCACCCGGCCCCGGCGGCCCCACCCCTGACCACCCGTGGAGGAGCAAGCACCGATGACCCGACCGATCACCCTGTTCACCGGCCAGTGGGCCGACCTGCCGTTCGAGGAGGTGTGCCGGCTGGCCTCGTCGTGGGGCTACGACGGGCTGGAGATCGCCTGCTGGGGCGACCACTTCGACCCCTGGGCCGCCGTCGAGGACGCCGCGTACGTCCCGGCCAAGCTGGAGACCCTCAAGCGCCACGGCCTGCAGGTCTTCGCGATCAGCAACCACCTCAAGGGCCAGGCGGTCTGCGACGACCCGATCGACGCCCGGCACCGCGACATCCTGCCGGACCGGATCTGGGGCGACGGCGACGCCGAGGGCGTCCGGCAGCGGGCGGCCGAGGAGATGAAGATGACCGCCCGGGCCGCGCGCAAGCTGGGCGTGGACGTGGTCGTCGGCTTCACCGGCTCGTCGATCTGGAAGTACGTGGCCATGTTCCCGCCCGCGTCGCAGTCCCTGGTCGACGCCGGGTACGAGGACTTCGCGAACCGCTGGAACCCGATCCTCGACGTCTTCGACGAGGAGGGCGTCAAGTTCGGGCACGAGGTGCACCCGAGCGAGATCGCGTACGACTACTGGACGACGACGCGCGCCCTGGAGGCGGTCGGGCACCGCGAGGCCTTCGGCCTCAACTGGGACCCGAGCCACTTCGTGTGGCAGGACCTCGACCCGGTCGGCTTCCTCTGGGACTTCCAGGACCGGATCGTCCACGTCGACTGCAAGGACGCCAAGCTCCAGGTCGGCAACGGGCGGAACGGTCGGATGGGGTCGCACCTGGCCTGGGCCGACCCGCGCCGCGGCTGGGACTTCGTCTCCACCGGGCACGGCGACGTCCCGTGGGAGCGCTGCTTCCGGATGCTCAACACGATCGGCTACACCGGCCCGATCTCGGTCGAGTGGGAGGACGCCGGCATGGACCGGCTCGTCGGGGCCCCCGAGGCGCTGGAGTTCGTGAAGCGGCTCGCCTTCGACGCCCCCGACGCCGCCTTCGACGCGGCGTTCAGCAACCAGGGCTGAGACCACCCGACTCCCGCGCCCCGGCGGCCACGCTGCGCCCGTTCCTGCGAGCGCGACCACGCCGCCGGGGCGCAGAGTCGTCGGGCCGGCCGCTCCTGACGGAGGATCGACCGGTGACCAGCACCCGACCCCCCGGCGACGGCGGGGCGGACCGCGTCGTCCTGGTCGTAGCCGAGCGGCTCGCCGGCTGGGTGACGCGCTTCGAGGCCCGCCACGGCCCGGTCACGACGTCGGGGACGGCCGCCGAGCTCACGCTGACCGCGGCGGACGGGGCGGTCGCGGTCGTCGAGGTCCCGTTCCCGCCGCTGCCGTCGGCCGCGGACCTGCCGTCGGTCGTCGAGCACGCCCTCGTCGACCGCACGGTCGGGGCCGTCCTGGTCCGCCGGGGCGGGTACGCGGTCGGCTGGTTCGAGGGCTCCCGGCTGATCGGGTCGAAGGTCGGCAGCACCTACGTCCAGGGGACCACCAAGGCCGGCGGCTGGTCGCAGCAGCGCTACGCCCGACGCCGGGCCAACCAGACGCAGCAGGCGTACGCCGAGGCCGCCGACGTCGCGGCGACCCTGCTGCGCCCCCACCTGGGCGAGCTGACGGCCGTGGTCGGCGGCGGCGACCGGGCGGGTGTGCTCGCCGTCCTGGCCGACCCCCGGCTCGCCGGGCTCGGCCCGCTGCTCCAGCCGCGGGTGCTCCCGACCGTGGACCCCCGGCTGCGGGTGCTGCAGGCGTTCGGCGACCAGCTCCGCGAGGTCCGGATCACCCTCAGCGCGGACGCCTGACCCCCTGGTCCAGCACCGCAGGCCCGGTCCCGGTGAACTCTCGTATACATCTTCCCGAGCGGGACGGGGACCTGTCGTCGGTCGGCCTGCTCGGGTGTCGACCGCTTTTCGTCCTGCGGTGACCGTAGGTAACCCCACCGTCACGAAAGTTGTATACACAGAGAGCGCACGTACGCCCCTGTCCGTGTGTCCCGACCGTCGTGGAGACCCCCTTGTCGACCCCCCTCCCCACCCGATGACCCTGTTCCTGAGCCGGGAGGACCTCACCGGTCTCCTGAGCACCGCCGAGGTCGTCCGCGCCGTCGAGGAGATCCATCTCGACCTGGGTCTCGGCACCATGACCCAGGGCCCGCCCGCGCTGCTGGCCAGCGGGGTCGGCGACGCCGTGCTCCTGCCGATGGCCGCGCTGTCCGACCGGCTCGGCCTCGCCGTGGTCAAGCTGATGTGCGACATCCCGGAGAACCGGGAGCGCGGGCTCCCCCCGCAGCGCTCGACGCTGCTGGTCAGCTCGACGGTCACGGGCGAGTGCGTCGCCGTCCTCGACGGCGCGGTCCTCACCCGGCAGCGCACCGCCGCCGCGTCCGCCGTGGCCACCGCCCACCTGGCCCGGGCGGACAGCCGGACGCTCGGCCTGGTGGGCGCCGGCGCGCTCGCCGTCGAGCACGTCCGGGCCCTCACCGAGGTCCGCGCCTTCGAGCGCGTCGTCGTCTGGACCCGGTCGGAGCAGACCCTCGTCGACTTCGCGCTGGCGTGCGACGAGCTCGGCCTCGACCTCCCGCTCACCCGGGCGACGAGCGCTTACGACGTCGTGGCCCAGTCCGACGTCGTCTGCACCCTGACCCCGTCGCGCACCCCGGTCGTCGAGGGACGCTGGTTCCGCGCGGGTCAGCACATCAACGCGGTGGGGGCGCCGCCGCGCCCGACCCACCGTGAGATCGACGCCGAGGGGATCGCCCGGTCCGAGCTCTTCGTCGACAGCGCGAGCACGTCGATGGCCAAGTCGGGCGAGATCCTCCTCGCCATCGCCGAGGGCGCCCTCCCCCCGCACCCCGGGCTCCGGGAGCTCGGGGCGGTGGTGGCCGGCCGCGACCCCGGGCGGGTCGACCCGGACGCGATCACCCTGTTCAACTCGGTGGGGATCGGCGCGCAGGACCTGGCCGTCGCGGCGCTGGCGATCGACCGCGCCCGGCTCACCGGCGTCGGCACCGACCTGCCCATGACCGCGCCGCAGCTCCAGGACGCCGGCCAGCAGCCCGGCTGACCGGCGCGGAGGTCGGCCGGGCGGGGCGGGCCGGGCTGAGCCCGCTCAGGCGACGGCGTCCCCGGCGGCGCGGGCACCGGAGGTCCAGAGGCCGCTCAGGGCCTCCTGGGTGGCGTCTCTACCGGACTCGACGTGGGCGTACATGAGCGCCTCGGTGAGCCGGACGTTGCCGGCCCGGACCGCGTCCAGCAGCGCCTGGTGCTCCTCGCTCTGCCCCCGCAGGTCCCGGCCCGACGTCAGGTAGAACATCCAGGCCATCCGCCCGGCGAGCAGCCGCATGAGGCCCTCGAACAGGGGGTTCCTCGAGGCGGCCGCGAACGCGAGGTGGAGCTCGGCGTTGGACAGCGCGAGCTCGATCGGGTGGTCCTCGGCGAGGTGCCGCTCGGACCGGCTCATGGCGCTGGTGAGCGCGGACATCACGGCCGGGTCAGGGGTCTCGCGCATCCGCCGCGCTGCCGCGGCCGCGGCCGCCACCTCGACCCCGAGCCGGGCGTCGAACAGGTCGTCGATCAGCTTCGGCGTCCAGGTCGTCACCACGCTGCGGCGGCGGGGTGCGGTCTCCACGAAGCCCTCGAGCTGCAGCAGGGGCAGCACCTCGCGCACCGGGACGCGCGACACCGACAGGTCCTGCGCCAGCCGGGTCTCGCTCAGCACCTGGCCCTGCGCGTACTCGCCGAGCATGATCTTGCGGCGCAGCAGCTGGTGGACCTGGAGGGGCTTGGGCTCGTCGACCACGGCCCCATGCTAGGACGTATACACCGCCAGCGGGGTGAGTTGGCTCTTACCGATGTGTAATGCCGGTGGAACGCGGCCGAAACACCTGTTTTGTATACATTTCTCATGCTCTCCCTGTCGGTCTCCGCCACGTCGCACGGTCAGAACTACCTGCCCCTGTACTACGCCGAGGCCGCCGGGCTCTTCGCCGCCCGCGGCCTGGAGGTCCGCGTGTGGGACCGCGACCCCTGGACCGAGGTCCTCGACGACCTGGCGTCCGGCGAGGCCGACGTCGTGCTCGGCGGGCTGTGGGTGCCGGCGATGTACGCCGGGCGCGGGCGCGAGCTGGTGACCGTCGGCCAGATCAACGCCCGGTTCTCCAAGACCGTGATCACCCGCGAGCCGGTCGCCGACTTCGACTGGAGCTGGATCACCGGCAGGACGGTCCTCGTCCCCGGGGCCGGCGGCACCGCCCCGTACGAGTTCACCGCCGGCCTGATCCGCGCCGCGGGTGTCGACCCGGCGAGCGCCCGGTTCGTCCGCGACCTGTCCGGCCCGATGCTCACCGAGCTGTTCCTCGGCGGGCACGGCGACGCGATGGTCGTCGACGCCTTCAGCGCGGCGAAGCTGAGCACGGCCGGACTGGTCCACCAGACCTACCGCCTCGCCGGACCGGGCGGCGTGATGCCCAACAGCGTCTTCTACACCGACCCGGAGCGGCTGGACCCGCTGCTCGCGCCGCTGACCGCCTTCCTGGCCGCGCTGCAGGAGGCGATGGACGCGATCAACGCCGGCGCCGCCACCGCCGGGCTGCTGGCCGAGCACTGGCCGGGAGCGACCGAGGCGGCGCGGGCCGCCGCCACCGCCGAGCTGGTCGAGAACGGGACCTGGGAGTCCGTGGTCGTCGACGAGGCCGCGTGCAACCGGTGGATGGACATCCTCCGGGAGGGCGGACTGGTCTCGACCGCCGCCGACTACTCCTCGCTCGTCGACACCCGGGCGGTCGACACCGCTCTCGCCGAGCCGGTCCGATGACGACCACCTCGGCCCTCGAGGTCACGCTCGCGCCGGACACGGCGCCCGCGGTCCGGGGCCGCGGCCGCACGCGGGTCCTGTCGATCCTGCGCTCGGTCGGTGGCAGCCTCGGCGTGATCCTCGCGGTCGTCACGCTGACGTTCCTCGTGACCCACGTCGTCGCGCCGGACCCCACGAACCTGTTCCTGGGCTCGGCCGGCTTCGCCAGCGCCGCGGACGAGGCCGTGGCGCGCGAGCAGGTCCGCGCGGACCTCGGTCTGGACAAGCCGCTGCCCGAGCAGTACGCCCTCTTCCTCGCCCAGCTGGCCCAGGGCGACCTCGGGAAGTCCTTCCAGACCGGACGCCCGGTGCTGACCGACCTGACGGACCGCTTCGCCGCCACGGCCGAGCTCGCCTCGTACGCCCTCCTCTTCGGGGTCGTCGTGGGCGTCGTCATGGGGGTGTTCTCGGCGGCCCGCCCCGGGCGGGCGTTCGACCGGGTCTCGCGCACGGTCTCGATCGCCTGGATCGCGACCCCCCAGTTCTGGGTCGGCCTGATGCTCGTGTGGCTCTTCACCGTCCAGTTCCAGGTGCTGCCCGGACCGATCGGGCGACTACCGATCGGCGTACGACCACCACCGGACATCACCGGTTTCTACGTCCTCGACGGGGTGCTCACGGGCCGGTTCGACACCGCCGGGAAGGCCGCCGCGCAGCTGGTGCTCCCGGTCGTCACCCTGGCGATCGGTCTCGCGGCCCCGATCGCCAAGGTCGTCCGGACGGCGATGGTGGAGTCGCTGGGCTCGGACTACATCCGGACGGCGCGCGCCCTGGGCTTCGGCACGACGCGCATCCGCTTCGTCTACGCGCTCAAGAACGGGCTGCTCCCGGTCGTCACCATCCTGGCCGGCATCGTCGCCTTCACCCTCTGCGGCTCGATCCTCGTCGAGGGGATCTTCGGCTGGCCCGGGGTCGGCAACTACTCCCTGCAGGCCATCCGGACCTCCGACTTCCCGGTCATCCAGGCCTTCGTCCTCTACGCCTCGGCGATCTACGTCCTCATCTACGAGGTCCTGAACATCGTCTACGGCTTCGTCGACCCGAGGTCCCGCGCATGAGCGCCGCGACGCAGGCGAAGACCTCCCCGACGGACGCCACCCTGTCGGACGCCGCCCAGCCGGACGCCGCTCAGCCGGAAGCCACCGGGGCGGGCTCCCGGATCCGCGAGCTCTGGGCCGGTCAGGACGCCGTCAAGGTCGGCGCCGTCATCATCGTCGTGCTCTGCGCCGCCGCCCTGGTGTCGCTGGTGTGGACGCCGTACCCGCCGCTCGCCAAGGCGGTCGGCCCCTTCAACGCCCCGCCGAGCGCCGACCACTGGTTCGGGACCGACGCCACCGGCTCGGACGTGTTCTCCCGGGCGCTGGCCGCCACCCGGACCGACCTGGGCGTCACCGCCCTCGTGGTCAGCATCTCCCTGGTCGTCGGCACCCTCTGGGGCGGGATCAGCGGGTTCGTCGGCGGCTGGTTCGACGCCGTGTCGATGCGGCTGCTGCAGGTCATGAACGCCTTCCCCGCCCTGCTGCTCGCCATGCTGGTCATCACCGCGCTGGGCGGCAGCCTGCGCGACCTCATCCTCGTGGTGGTCCTGATCCCGCTGCCCGACTACATGCGCCTGGCCCGGGCCGAGGTGCTGACCAAGAAGAACTGGCAGTTCGCGGAGGCCGCGGCCATGATCGGGCGCCGGCCCGCCGGGGTGCTGTTCCGGCACCTGCTGCCCAACTCCACCCGCCCGCTGATCGCGTACGCCGGCATCAACGCCTCCTGGGTCATCGCGACCATCGGGTCGCTGGGCTACCTCGGTCTCGGGATCGAGCCCGGCTCCGCCGAGTGGGGCTCGATGATCGCCGGCGGCCAGTCCGGGGTCGTCGACGGGCAGTGGTGGACCTCGTTCTTCCCCGGGGTCGGGATCTTCCTCGTCGCCGCCGCCTTCCACCTGCTCGGTGACGGCCTCACCGACCACGACCTCGTCCGACGCGGGAGCTGAGATGGAGCAGACCGGTTCCACGACGCTGGAGGTGGTGCCCGAGCTCGACCACGAGCCGGACCCCACCGACGTGATCGTCGCCTTCGAGAACTACTCCGGCGGGTTCCGGGGGCGGCACGGCGGCCGGGTCACCCCGATCCTCAAGGGCGTCGACGTGGCCTTCCGCCGCGGCGCCCTCACCGCGGTGGTGGGTGAGACCGGCAGCGGGAAGACGATGCTCGCCCTGAGCATCGTCGGGCTGACCCCCGCCACGTTCGAGCGCACGGGCGGCTCGATCCACCTGAACGGGACCGACCTCGGCGGGTACGACGAGGCCGCCTTCCGCGGTGTCCGCGGCCGCACGGTGGCCATGGTCTTCCAGGACTCGCGCAGCGCGCTCAACCCGGTCTTCACCGTCGGCCGACAGCTCGTGGACGTCGTGCGGCTGCACCAGGGTCTCGGCAAGGCGGCGGCCCGGACGCGGGCGGTCGAGCTGCTCGAGCAGATGCGGGTCCCCGAGCCGGAGCGGCGCCTGCGGCAGTACCCGCACGAGCTGTCCGGCGGCACCGCCCAGCGCGTCCAGCTCGCCATCGCCCTGGCCTGCGAGCCGGAGCTGCTCCTGCTGGACGAGCCGACGACCGGCCTCGACCTGACCGTCCAGGCCGAGGTCCTGGAGCTCATCGTCGAGATGATCAAGGGCGGCCGGCTGTCCGCGCTGCTGATCACCCACGACATGGGGGTCGTGGCCCAGACCTGCGACGACGTCGTCGTGCTCCGGCACGGCGAGATCTGCGAGTCCGGACGGACCTCCTCGGTGCTCACGAACCCCACCCACCCCTACACCGCCGAGCTGGTCGCCGCCAGCCAGACGCTCGGAGGCACCCGATGACCCGCTCAGCCCTGGTGGTCAACGGGATGGTCAAGCGGTTCGCCGTGCGCGACCGCGGCGTACGGGCCCAGCTCACCGCGGTCGACGGTGTCGACCTCACGCTGGCTCCCGGGGAGACGGTCGCCGTCGTCGGGGAGTCCGGCTCCGGCAAGTCCACCCTCGCGCGGTGCATCGCGCGCCTCGTCGAGCCGGACGCGGGCCGCGTGATGCTGGACGAGGTGGACCTCACGGGCCTGCGCCGCCGGTCGCTGTGGCAGGCGTACCAGCGGCTGCAGATGGTGTTCCAGGACCCGATGACGTCGCTGAACCCGCAGATGACGGTCGGGGAGACCATCGACGAGCCGCTGCGGCTGCACAGCCGCCGGTCGCGCCAGGAACGTCGCGCGCGGGTCGAGGAGCTCCTCGCCGACGTCCGGCTCGACGCCGCGCTGCTCGGGCGCTACCCCCGCCAGCTCAGCGGTGGCCAGCGCCAGCGGGTCGCGATCGCCCGCGCGCTGGCGGTGGACCCGACCTACCTGCTGCTCGACGAGCCCACCTCGGCCCTCGACGTGTCCGTGCGCGGCCAGGTGCTCGACCTGCTCTCGCGGCTCCGCGAAGAACGCGGCCTGGGCTACCTGCTCATCTCCCACGACCTGTCCTCGGTCCGGCGCATGGCCGACCGCGTCCTCGTCATGTACCTCGGCTCGGTCGTCGAGACCGGCCGGACCGAGGACGTCTTCACCAACCCGCAGCACCCGTACACCCGGGCCCTGCTCTCCGCGGCGATGTCGACCCAGTACGGCACGACCACCGAGCGGATCCGGCTCCGGGGCGAGATCCCCAGCCCGGTCCACCTCCCGGCCGGCTGCCGCCTCGCGTCCCGCTGCCCCGAGGTCCAGCCGTCGTGCCACACCGCCCGGCCGCCGCTGCTCACCGTCTCCGGGGGGCCGCACCTCGTGGCCTGCCCCGTGGTGCTGTCCGGCCACCCGGAGGTGCTCAGCAGCATCGCCTGACGCAGGCTGCCCACCGATCCGGACCACCGAAGACGCTCTCCCTCCCTCGTGCCGACGCCCGGCACAGAACAGGAACACCCATGCCCGGAAGCACCCAGACCCGACGCGCCGTCGCCGCGCTGGTCGGCCTCACCACCTTCACCGTGCTCACCGGCTGCGGGTCGGCCGGCTCGCAGAGCGACACCGAGGCCCCCGCCGCGACCACGGCCATCACCACGGCCTGGCCCGCCGACGTCACCTCGCTCGACCCGGCCAACCTCTCGACCGGCCAGGACCGCGCGCTGACCCGGAACATCTACCAGCCGCTGCTGTCGCCGAAGTTCGCGGAGCAGGCCGACGGATCCCTCAAGTTCCAGGGGGCCGAGGTGGTCCCGCTGCTCGCCGAGTCCTGGACGACCAAGGACTCCTCGATCACGTTCAAGCTGCGCCAGGGGGTCAAGTTCCACGGCACCGACGACGAGGTCACCGCCTCGGACGTCAAGTTCAGCCTGTCGCGCATCTGGAAGACCCCGGGCGTCGGTGACTTCAAGGCCAACGGCCTGCAGTCCCCCGACCAGATCAAGGTCGTCGACCCGTCCACGGTGACCATCGACTTCGTCACCTCCGCCGGGAAGCCGACGCCGGTGACCCCGACCCTGATGGCGATCTTCAGCCAGGCGTACACCAGCATCCTCGACGAGGACGCGGTCAAGCCGCACGTCACCGACAGCGACCCCACCGGCTCGGCGTGGCTGCGGGAGAACGCCGTGGGCACGGGCCCGTACGCCATCACGGACCGCAAGCCCGGCACCAGCATCACCCTCGCGGCCTCCGACGACAGCTGGATGCCCAAGCCGGCCTACCCGGACGTGAACATCCAGATCACCACGTCGGGCGTCAGCTCGCTGCTGCGCAACCAGACGATCAACTACGCCGACTCGGGCTTCACCAACGCCCAGGTGAACACCCTCGGCGAGGCCGGCCTGAAGGTCGTGTGGCAGGACACCGGCTTCTTCGACATGTTCGCCATCACCGCGGGTCCGGCCGAGCAGGTGGGCGCCCTCGCGGACCAGCGCGTGCGCCAGGCCATCGCGTACGCGCTCCCCTACCAGGACGTGCTCGACAACGTCGCCTACGGCCGCGGCACCCGGGCCAAGTCCATCGTCATGGACTCCGCGCCGGAGTACACCCCGGCCTGGGAGCAGTACACGACCGACCTGGACAAGGCCAACGCGCTCATGGCCGAGGCCGGGAAGCCCGCGATCGACGTCCCCCTCTACTACCTGCAGGGTGACGACGACCAGACCAACACCGCGCTGCTCATCCAGGCCAACCTGACGAAGATCGGCATCAAGGCCAACCTGACGCCGCAGACCCAGGCCGGCCTGTTCGACGTGGTCAACGCGCGGTCGCAGACGGAGCCGGGCGCCAAGGTCGGCCCGCCCGGGCTCGAGCTGTTCAACTGGTCGGCCTGGACCGACGACCCGAAGATCGTCATCGGCTACTGGGCCACCAAGGGCGGCATCAACAACTACCCCCTCTGGAGCTCGGAGACCGTCGACGCGGACAACGCGAAGTTCGCCCTGCAGCCGACGTCCGCCGACCGCACCGCGGCCTACCAGCAGGCCCAGAAGGAGATCGCCGACGCGGCTCCGCTCATCCCGATGATCACGACCGGAGCCGTCACGGTGACCACGCCGGGCATCGCCGGGGTCTCGTTCTCCCCGACCGGCTCGGGCCGCTTCTGGACCCTGCACCCGGAGGGCACCGCGAGCCCGGTGGCCCAGCTGGTGAAGTAACCGCTCGAGGAGCAGCAGCGGGTCGTCGACGAGCGGCCCGCGGGTGGCCGGCCGGGTCCTTCCCGGCCGGCCACCTCGTACGGGGGCTTCGGACCGGGGGTACGGACCGTGGGCTACGGTGCCGGTCCCGTCTTCACCCGACCGACCCCCTAGGAGCGCCGGCTTGCGCGTCGTGACGACCACCCTGGAGATGCGGGAGCCGCCGGAGCGGGCGGCACGGCCCCTGCCCGACGGCGTCCGCCTGGAGCGCGTGCTCCAGATCTCCCCCGAGTACGCCCGCTTCCTCTACGGCCTCGTGGGCGGCCCCTGGCACTGGACCGAACGCCTGGGCTGGTCCCGGCAGCAGTGGCTCGACGAGCTCGCCAACGAGGGCGAGGAGCTCTGGGTCCTCTACCGCGGCGGCGCGCCCGCCGGCTACGTCCAGCTCCACCCCACCCGCCGGGAGAGCGGTCTCGAGGTCGAGATCCGCTACTTCGGGCTGGCCGAGGACGCGATCGGCCACGGCTACGGCGGCCTCCTCCTGGAGCACGGCCTCCGGCACGCCTGGACCGTGCACGAGCGGAGCGACCTCCCCCGCCCCACCCGGGTCTGGGTCCACACCTGCACGCTCGACGGCCCCGCGGCGCTGGCCAACTACCAGGCGCGCGGGATGGTCGTGACCACCGTCGAGGAGGACGAGCAGGACGGGCCGGACCAGCCGCTGGGGTCGTGGGTCTCGAGCGGCGGGCCGCGCTCCTGACGTCGAGGGAGGGGATCGCCCGCCGTCACCGGCCCGGGCCGTGTTCGCCCCCAGAGGACGCGGGGAAGAAACCGGACCTCCCCAGCCTTGAGTCGATGTCGCTCAACCACACCTGAGCGGCCCCGAACGGAGGCTCGACCCATGACGACCACACGACTCCCCATCCTCTTCCTGAACGACCTGGTCGTGCTCCCCGGCATGGTCGTGCCGGTCGAGCTCGACGACGCCACGAAGGCCGCGATCGACGCGGCCCGTGCGCACAGCGACGACACCCTGCTCGTCGCCCCCCGCCTCGACGACCGCTACGCCTCGTACGGCGTGGTCGCCTCGATCGTCCAGCTCGGCCGCCTGCAGAACGGCGACCCGGCGGCGGTCCTCAAGGCCGACCGCCGCGTGAAGATCGGCTCCGGCGTCTCCGGGCCCGGCACCGCGCTGTGGATCGAGGCCGAGGAGCTCGACGCGGTCTTCGAGACCGACGAGATCCGCGCGCTCGCCGAGGAGTACAAGCACCTGCTCGTCGCCACGCTCCAGCGGCGCGACGCCTGGCAGGTCATCGACACCGTGAACAAGGTGACCGACCCGGCCGCGCTGTCCGACCTGGCCGGCTACGCCTCCTGGCTGACCGACGAGCAGAAGCGCGAGCTGCTCGAGACCCCGTACGTGGCCGACCGGCTGCGGGTGCTCGTCGAGTGGGTCAAGTCCCACATCGCCGAGACCGAGGTCAACGACAAGATCTCCGAAGACGTCCGCGAGGGCATGGAGAAGAGCCAGCGCGAGTTCCTGCTGCGCCAGCAGCTGAACGCCATCCGCAAGGAGCTGGGCGAGGACGAGCCCGAGGGGGCCGACGACTACCGCGGCCGCGTCGAGGCCGCCGACCTGCCCGACGACGTCCGCAAGGCCGCGCTGCGCGAGGTGGGCAAGCTCGAGCGGGCCAGCGACCAGAGCCCCGAGTCGGGCTGGATCCGCACCTGGCTGGACACCGTCCTCGACCTGCCGTGGGCGGTCAAGACGACCGACTCGACCGACATCGGTGCGGCCCGCGAGGTGCTCGACGCCGACCACCACGGGCTCGAGGACGTCAAGGACCGGATCGTGGAGTACCTCGCCGTGCGCGCCCGTCGCGCCGAGCGCGGGCTCGAGCTCGTGGGCGGGCGTGGTTCCGGTGCCGTGATGGTGCTGGCCGGTCCTCCCGGGGTGGGCAAGACCTCCCTCGGTGAGTCCGTCGCCCGCTCGCTGGGCCGCAAGTTCGTCCGCGTCGCCCTGGGTGGCGTCCGCGACGAGGCCGAGATCCGCGGGCACCGGCGTACGTACGTCGGCGCGCTGCCCGGCCGCATCGTCCGCGCGATCAGCGAGGCCGGCTCGATGAACCCGGTCGTGCTGCTCGACGAGATCGACAAGGTCGGCTCGGACTACCGCGGCGACCCCTCGGCCGCCCTGCTCGAGGTGCTGGACCCGGCGCAGAACCACACGTTCCGCGACCACTACCTCGAGGTCGACCTCGACCTGTCCGACGTGCTGTTCCTGGCCACGGCGAACGTGATCGAGAACATCCCGCAGCCCCTGCTGGACCGCATGGAGCTCGTCACCCTCGACGGCTACACCGGGGAGGACAAGGTCGCCATCGCCCGCGACTTCCTGCTGCCCCGGCAGCTGGAGCGGGCCGCGCTGACCACCGACGAGGTGCAGGTCGACGACGAGGCGCTCCGCGAGATCGCGGCCGACTACACGCACGAGCCCGGCGTACGCCAGCTCGAGCGGCTGCTGGCCAAGGCGATGCGCAAGGCGACCACCCGCCTGGCCAAGCCGGGCGAGCAGGCGAAGGAGGGCCCGTTGACGATCACCAAGTCCAACCTGCGTGAGTTCCTCGGTCGTCCGCGCTTCACCCCCGAGGCGCACGAGCGGACCTCGGTCCCCGGCGTGGCCACGGGCCTGGCCGTGACCGGCCTGGGCGGCGACACCCTGTTCATCGAGGCCAGCGTCCTGCCGGCGTCGGAGGGCTCGGCGAAGGGCGGCGGCGGGCTCACGCTCACCGGCCAGCTCGGCGACGTGATGAAGGAGTCGGCGCACATCGCCCTCTCCTACGTCCGGGCCCACGCCGAGCAGCTCGGGATCACCGACCCGTCCGTGCTCGACCGGCCGATCCACGTGCACGTCCCCGCCGGGGCCGTCCCCAAGGACGGTCCGTCCGCGGGCGTCACGATGGTGACCGCGCTGACCTCGATGGCGACCGGGCGACCGGTGCGCGGCGAGGTGGGCATGACCGGCGAGGTCACGCTCAACGGGCGGGTCCTGCCCATCGGCGGGCTGAAGCAGAAGCTGCTCGCCGCCCAGCGGGCGGGCCTCACGACGGTGTTCGTCCCGCAGCGGAACGCGCCCGACCTCGACGAGGTCCCGACCGAGGTCACCGACGCGGTCGAGGTGGTCCTGACCACCGACGTGGCGACGCTGGTGGCCGCTGCGCTCGAGCCCGCCGTGGCGGCGGCGACGGCCGTCGCCGCCTGATCCGCGCCTGACGGGCCCGGTGTCTCCTCGGAGGCACCGGGCCCGTCCTGGTTGACGGGTAGAACCTTTTCTCGTTGGAATGCTCTCCCGTCGAGCGACTTGTTGATATCGTCTTTCCCGCAGCAGGTAGTACGTCGGAGGAACTACCGGCCTGACCGCGTCCGGTCCTGCGTGCTTCCGTCGGGGGAGAGCGCCAGGCCGTCCGGTCGGAGCGCAACCCGACGACGTCCGCGGACGTCCCCTGCCGACAGGAGGCGACATCGCCGCCGACGACCTGGACGACGCCGTCCGTAACTTCCGCCGCCTCGTCCTCGCCGCCGAGCGCTACCGCCAGGCCGTGTCCGACGCGATCGGGCTCGGGAGCACCGAGAGCCAGGCGCTCTCGGTCCTCGCGCTGCACGACGGGCGCGGCCAGTCCCAGCTCGCCCGCGACCTGCAGCTCACGAGCAGCGCGTCGACCGCCCTCGTCGACCGGCTGGAGCGCCAGGGCGTCGCCGAACGGACCCGCCACCCGCACGACCGCCGTCGTACGGTCGTCCGGCTCACCGAGCGGGGACGGCAGATCGCGACCGAGAGCCAGCAGTGCCTCGAGCACGCGCTCCGGCTCCTCGACCCCGAGCGGCTCGCGGGGTTCGCGGACGGGCTGGCGGTCGTCGCCGACGACCTGGACGCCGTCGCGACCGGGGTCGTCACCGGAGAGGTCGACCCCGTGCCCACCCGGGCGCTGCTCGCCGGCTGACCGCCGGCGTACGCCGCGCACCCCCGGCGAGGGGGTGCTCGGTGGTGTCATCTTCCGGGCATGTCCACTTCGGACACGCAGATCACCGGAAATCTTCCGGATCGTGGTTTAACGTCGTTGTTGTCGGACGGGGGCTATGAACCCCCGAGCATCGTCCCCGTCCGACGCATGGGAAGTCCGTGCTTACCTGACCCCCCGAGCAGGTAGCCACGGACTTCCTCTGCGTTGTGCACGACCCGGCCGACGCGCGCCGAGCAGAGCCTCGAGAAGCTCGATGGACGAGCGGCTTCGGCGCTACGATCGTCTACGAAGCAGGTGGTAGATCGGAGGAACTGCGCTGCTTCGGCTGTGCGAAGCGGTGCTGACGCCCCCGGGTGTCGGAGCTCGAGCAGTCGAAGACCTCGCGATCCGACAGAGTCCGTCGCGGACTCCCTGTGGCAGGAGAAGCACATCGACACCACCTCGAGCATGGACGAGGCCGTCCTTAACCTGCGCAGGCTGATCCTGGCCGGCGAGCACTACCGCCAGGTGGTGGCCGAGGCGATCGGCCTCGGGACGACGGAGAGCCAGGCGCTGTCGTTCCTCGCCGTGCACGGCAGCAGCGGCCAGTCCGAGATGGCCCGCAACCTGGGGCTCACGAGCAGCGCGCTCACGGCGCTCGTCGACCGGCTCGAACGGCAGGGCGTGGCCGAACGCGTCCGGCACCCGCGCGACCGGCGCCGCACGATCGTCCAGGTCACCGAGCGGGGCGAGGCCATCACGACCGAGAGCCACCGCTGGCTGGCCGCGACCCTCGACCGCATCGACCCGGCCGAGCTGGACATGGTGTCCGCCTCGCTCGCCGTCATCGCGAACGACCTCTCCACCCGGACCTCGGGCGAGGCCGAGGTGCTGGGTGACGCGACCCGGGCCCTGCCGGTCTGAACGGCGTTCCCGCAGGGCGTGTCAGATAGCGGTCATGTCCGCTTGCTGACGCCCGAACCTGAGCAGCTGGTTCAGGTCGTGCCCTAAAGTAATTGGTGTCGGACGAGGGTGATGAACCCCCGAGCATCATCCTCGTCCGTCACACGGGAAGTCCGTCCTTACCTGAACCCCCGAGCAGGTAGGTACGGACTTCCTCTGTTTTCCGGGTCCGTGCGGGGTCCAGCCCCACGGTCTCCGGACCGGCCGGATCTCAGCGAGCGGGAGCGGTCGGCTCCGCGTGGTCGTCGTCCCAGCGGGACTTCACCAGGCTGGCGACCGCGGTGACGGTCAGCGTGCCGATGATGACCACGAGCGACAGCCAGATGGGGATCTCGAGGCTGAAGGGGATGCCGAGCCGCTCGTCGAGGTGGTACTCGTGCATCGCGTGGAAGATCAGCTTGAAGCCGATGAAGGCCAGGATGACCGAGAGCCCGATCGACAGGTAGACCAGCTTGCGCAGCAGGCCGCCCAGCAGGAAGTACAGCTGACGCAGACCCATCAGGGCGAAGACGTTCGCCGTGAAGACCAGGTACGGCTCCTGCGTGAGGCCGTAGATCGCGGGGATCGAGTCGAGCGCGAAGAGCAGGTCGGTGCTGCCCAGCGCGACGATGACGATGAGCATCGGGGTGATCAGGCGCTTGCCGTCGCGCTTGACCGTGAGGTGCGGGCCGTCGAAGTCGTCGGTCGAGGGGAAGCGGCGCCGGACGAAGCGGATGAGCGGGTTGTCCGGGGCCTCCTCGTCGTCGTCGTGGTTGCGGTAGTCGAGGACCAGGCGGATCGCGGTGTAGAGCAGGAAGGCGCCGAAGAGGAAGAAGACCCAGCTGAAGCGGTCGATGGCCGCGGCGCCGACGGCGATGAAGATGCCGCGGAACACGAGGGCCAGCACGATGCCGACGAGGAGCGCGAACTGCTGCAGCTCCCGGGGGACCTTCAGCTTGGTCATGATGATGATGAAGATGAAGAGGTTGTCGATCGACAGGCTGTACTCGGTCAGCCAGCCGGCGAAGAACTCACCCGCGTAGCGCGGGCCGGACACGCCCCAGACCCCGAGGCCGAAGACGACGGCCAGAGCGACGAAGACGCCGATCGCGGTGCCGGCCTCTTTCATCGACGGCTCGTGGGGCCGCCGTCCGATGACGAAGATGTCGAAGCCGAGGATCGCGACCATGATCGCGATCGTGGCGGCCCAGGCGTAACCGTGGACGTCCATGCAGGGGTGAACCTTCCGAGACGGGGGTTGGTGCGAACGCAGCAGTCTCGGAGGTCTCTTCCGCCAGCCTGAGGCTGACCGAGGACACCGGGTCCGGCGGACCCGAGGTCCGACGTTCCGTGCTGACGATGCCCACGCTTGGGGAGTACTCCCCTCCAGCCGCCCAGTATGGCAGCAGGAGCAGCGCCCGGCGAACCGCGCGCCTGCCTACCGGTTGGCCTCCACCATCTGCCGGAGCTCCTTCTTGAGCTCGGACACCTCGTCGCGGATCCGGGCGGCGGCCTCGAACTGCAGGTCGGCCGCGGCCACGTGCATCTGCTCGGTGAGCTGCTGCACGAGGTCGGCCAGCTCGCCCGCCGGCAGCCCGGCGAGCTTGCGCGCCTGCGCCGCGGACTCCATCCCCAGGCTCGGCACCGGCGACTTGCCCTTGCCCCGCTGCCGGCCGGCGCCGGACCCGGAGAGCAGCGAGTCGGTGTCCGCGTCCTCACGGGCGAGCATCTCGGTGATGTCGGCGATCTTCTTCTGCAGCGGCTGCGGGTCGATGCCGTGCTCGAGGTTGTACGCGACCTGGATGTCGCGGCGGCGGTTGGTCTCGTCGATCGCGGCGGCCATCGAGTCGGTGATCGAGTCGGCGTACATGTGCACCTCGCCCGACACGTTGCGCGCGGCGCGGCCGATGGTCTGGATCAGGCTCTTCGCGCTCCGGAGGAACCCCTCCTTGTCCGCGTCGAGGATCGAGACCAGCGACACCTCCGGCAGGTCGAGGCCCTCGCGCAGCAGGTTGATGCCGACCAGGACGTCGTACTCCCCCATCCGCAGCTCGCGCAGCAGGGCGATGCGCTGGAGCGTGTCGACCTCGGAGTGCAGGTAGCGCGTCCGCACCTTGTTCTCCAGCAGGTAGTCCGTCAGGTCCTCGGACATCTTCTTCGTCAGGGTCGTCACCAGGACGCGCTCGCCCCGCTCGGCCCGGATCCGGATCTCGGCGATCAGGTCGTCGATCTGGCCCGACGTCGGCTTGACCACCACCTGCGGGTCGACCAGCCCGGTCGGGCGGATGATCTGCTCGACGTAGCCGTCGCCCTTGGCCAGCTCGTAGTCCCCCGGCGTCGCGGACAGGTAGACGGTCTGCCCGATCCGCTCGGCGAACTCCTCGAAGCGCAGCGGCCGGTTGTCCATCGCGCTCGGCAGCCGGAAGCCGTGGTCCACCAGGGTCCGCTTGCGGGACATGTCTCCCTCGTACATCCCCCCGATCTGCGGGATGGTCACGTGGGACTCGTCGACGACGAGGAGGAAGTCCTCGGGGAAGTAGTCGAGCAGCGTGTTGGGCGGCGTGCCCGGCCCGCGGCCGTCCATGTGGCGGGAGTAGTTCTCGATGCCCGAGCAGCTGCCGATCTGACGCATCATCTCGATGTCGTAGCTGGTGCGCATCCGCAGGCGCTGGGACTCGAGCAGCTTGTGCTGGGCGTCCAGCTGGCCGAGCCGTTCCCCCAGCTCGGTCTCGATGTCCCGGATGGACCGCTCCATCCGCTCCGGACCGGCGATGTAGTGGCTGGCCGGGAAGACGTAGATCTCCTGGTCCTCGGTCACCACCTCGCCCGTCACGGGGTGCAGCGTCGAGAGCCGCTCGATCTCGTCGCCGAAGAACTCGACCCGGACCGCCAGCTCCTCGTACATCGGGAACACCTCGAGGGTGTCGCCGCGCACCCGGAACGTGCCGCGCGTGCCCGCGAGGTCGTTGCGCGCGTACTGGATGCTCACGAGACGGCGCAGCAGGGCGTCGCGGTCGACGTCCTCCCCGACCTTCAGGCGGACCATCCGGTCGACGTACTCCTGCGGGGTGCCCAGGCCGTAGATCGCCGACACCGTCGCGACGACGATGACGTCGCGCCGCGTGAGCAGCGAGTTGGTCGCCGAGTGCCGCAGCCGCTCGACCTCTTCGTTGAGCGAGGAGTCCTTCTCGATGTAGGTGTCGCTCTGGGGGATGTACGCCTCGGGCTGGTAGTAGTCGTAGTACGAGACGAAGTACTCGACGGCGTTGTGCGGGAAGAACTGGCGCAGCTCGTTGGCGAACTGCGCGGCGAGCGTCTTGTTGGGCTGCATGACGAGCACGGGACGCTGCACGCGCTCGGTCAGCCAGCCCACCGTCGCCGTCTTGCCGGTGCCGGTCGCGCCGAGCAGCACCACGTCCTGCTCACCGGCCCGGATCCGTCGCTCGAGGTCCTCGATGGCGGTCGGCTGGTCGCCCGAGGGCTGGAAGCCCGCCTCCATCTTGAACGGCGCTACCGTGCGCTGGAGGTCGGTGATCGGACGCATACGTCGAGCGTACGCACGCCCTCCGACAGTTTTCTCCTCCTCGCGCCCGGGCTCCGCCTCAAGACCCTGCCTTCCTCCCGCGCTCGCAAGGCCCTGGTCCGTGCCTCCGCCCCTTCGGCCGGTCGGGGCCTTGCTCGCTCGGTCGTCCAGGCAGGGCCCGGCTCCGCCCTTGCCGACGCTCGGAGGGGGTCAGCCGGCCGCCTGCGACTGCAGCATGCTCGCCGACATGGCGCCGAAGTCCTTGGCCAGCTGGTCCTGGTCCGCCGAGGCGGTGAAGGCGACCGTGCCGAGGACCGTGACGCCGTCGGAGCTGCGCACCGAGACGACCGTGACGAGCAGGAGCGAGCTCGACCCCTGGCCGCTGCTGGCGGTGATCTGGGCCGAGCAGGTGGCCGCCGTCAGCTTCTCCGACCCGACGTCCGCCTTCTTGGGCTCGGAGAACTTGCCGCCGCCCTCGCTCCCCGCGAGCTGCTTGTGCCAGGCCGTGCAGACCTGGCTCGGGTTGGTGCCCGTGTCGAGCTTGGCGGTCTGGCCGATGAAGACGTTCTTGCCGTCGGTCAGCTGGGCCAGCGACGCCGTCTGCTTGCGCACGTCCCAGCCGTCGGCCGGCACGAGGGTGACGTCGTTGCCGAGGTCGATGGCTGCGCCGTTGCCGCCGCCGCCCGGCGTCGACCCGCCCGACGGCTCGCTGCTCGGCGAGGACGAGGGGGTCGGGTCGGCGGACGGCTCGTCCGGCGGCGGGGTCTGCGGACCGGGCGTGATGGTCGTGTCCGGCACGTCCTTGTCGCCCGAGCTGAGGCCGATGGCGATGCCGCCGATGGCCACGAGCGCGACGATGGCCGCGACCACGATCCCGATGATCAGCAGCGGGCTCTTCTTGGTCGGGCCGCCCGTCGGGCCCGACGGCCGGTAGCCGGGCTGACCACCCGGCCCCTGGGGCGGGTAGCCGCCCTGCCCGGGCTGACCCCCGTACGGCTGTCCCCCCTGCTGCGGGTACCCCGGCTGGGCGTACCCCTGCTGCGGGTAGCCCGGCTGCGGATACCCCTGCGCCGGGTAGCCCTGCTGGCCCGGCTGCTGGGGGTAGCCCGGCTGCTGCGGGTAGCCGGGCTGGTACGACGGCTGCCCCTGGTCGGGGCGCGGTCCCTGGGACTCGCTCATGCCTGCTCCTCCCCGTCGTGGCTGGTTCGCGGCAGGGCCACGGTCTCCTCGCCCGGCGTCGGGCCGGGGGTCGGGCCGGACGTCGCGGCGGTGGCCGCGACCTTCGGCCGGGGGGCGTTCGTGGTGGCCGCGAGGGCCGTGCCGCAGGCGGCGCAGAACGCGGCCCCGGGCTGCAGCGGCATCTCGCACTGCGCGCAGTGGACGAGCTCGCCGTCGGGTCCGACGCCGGCCCCCCGGGCGTGGTGCTCGAGGGCGGCCTCCATCAGGCCCGTGTGGAGGACGACCCGCAGCCGCAGGATCAGGATGGCCAGGATGAACAGACCCCACAGGATGCTCAGCAGCACCCCGAGGGTGGCGCTGCCGACGAAGGAGAAGAGGTACGTGCCCGCCTGGTAGGCGATGTTCGCGACGACCGCGAGCACGACCGCTCGGAGGTAGCGCGGCGTGAGGCCGTCGTAGCCGCGGCCCAGGCCGGAGAACTCGGCGCAGGCGAGCCCGGTCGCGGTCCCCATCAGGAGCGGCTTGACGAAGCCCTCGAGGAAGATCAGCGAGACCCACAGACCTGGGTCGGCGTCCTGCAGGCCACCGGTCAGCAGCGCCCAGTGCCGCACGAGGGTGTCGAAGGTGGCGTACGCGACGCCGCTGATGACCCCGAAGGTCAGACCGTCCATGAGGTCGTCGAACTGCGGGCGGCTGGCCAGGAGGACGGGACCGACCTGGCGGATCGCCTCGCCGACCACGGGCACCAGCACGGCGACCAGCAGGAACGTCCCCAGCGTGGGGGCGCCGTTGCCGGTGCCGTCGAAGGACGGCGTGGCGAACGGGACCGGCCCGCGCAGCCAGGTCCACAGGATCGTCCAGACCAGGGCCAGCGCCCCGGTGAGGCCGAAGGCGAGGCCGGTGACCGGGAGCGGTTCGTCCTCCCAGAGGTTCACGTCGTACATGTAGACGATGTAGACGATCGGGACGGCGAAGGCCGCGACGAGCACGGCGATCGGCATCGCCCCGAAGATCGCCGCCACGAGCGCGACGACGAGGGCGAACGTCAGCGCGATCCGGTACGTCTGCGGTCGCTGCCCCGAGCCGCGCGGCATGATCGACGAGACGAGCGCGAACGAGGCCACCGGCTCGTCGGGCTTCGCGGCGAACGACCGTCGGCGGGCCGTGTCACCGGTCCGGCGGTCGGAGCCGCACTCCGGGCAGAAGTGGGCGGTGCCCGGGATCTGCGCGTGGCAGCGGGGGCATTCCATCAGGGGTCCTCCTCGGCCTGACCCGGACCCGGGTCGTCGGCGTGACGCCGGGCACAGATCCCGACCGGCTCGGCACGGAGTATCGCAGCCCGGGGAGTCAGCGCGGGCCTATTCGGGCCCAGAGCTCCTCGACGTGTCGGACGAGGTCGTCGCGGTCGCCGGCGTTGTCCAGCACCACGTCCGCCGCCGCCAGGCGTGCGGCCCGGGTGGCCTGCGCGGCGATCCGCGCGTCGGCCTCCGCCTCGGCGAGACCGCCGCGGGCCAGCAGCCGTGCCCGCTGCACGTCCTCCGGCACGTCGACGACCACCACCAGGTCGAAGGCGTCGGCCTGACCCGTCTCGACCAGCAACGGGATGACGTGGACGACGGCCTGGCCGGGCTGCGCGCCGGCTTCGAGCTCGGCCGCGCGGGCCCGGACGGCGGGGTGGACCACGGCCTCGAGGTCGCGACGGGCCGACCCCGCCGCGTCGCCGGAGAACACGAGCCGCCCGAGTGCGGCGCGGTCCAGCCGGCCGTCAGGGGTGAGGACGGTGGGCCCGAACCGGTCGACGACGGCCGCGAGCCCCGGCGTCCCGGGCTCCACGACCTCGCGGGCCAGCACGTCGGCGTCGACGACCAGCGCGCCCCGTTCCTCGAGGAGGGTCGCCACGGTGCTCTTGCCGGACGCGATCCCGCCGGTGAGTCCGATGCGTCGCGCGCGGGCCGCCGTCATGAGCCTCAGCGTAGGGAGACGGGCCGGGCCCTCCCCCGGGGGTGGGAGGGCCCGCGTCCGGCCGCGCCGCCCGGCTGGGGGAACACCGCGGCGCGGCTCGCCGGCACGTCTCGCTGATCGCCGTGATCCGACCTGCCCACGAGCGGCCCGGATCCTGGGCGTTCCCCCACGGTTCGTGACGGCTCTTGCGACCGGATTGCTCCGGAACCCAATTTAATGGTCAAGGACGTGGCGCTGTCGCCCGAGAACGCAGCAGGCCCCGCTCCGACGAGTCGGAGCGGGGCCTGCTGACGTGTCCTACCGGGTGGGTCAGGCGTTCCCGGTCAGCTTCTCGCGGAGCGCCTGGAGCGCCTCGTCCGAAGCCAGCGAACCCTCCGGTGCGGCCGGCGCGGAAGGAGCGGCGGTGCCGTCCTCCTCGCTGGTCGCGGCCGAGGTGCTCGTCGAGGACGAGTAGGTCGACGGGGCCGCAGCGGCGCTGGCGCCCTCCTCGGCCTCCACGACCTGCTTCTTGTGCGCCTCGAAGCGGGCGTGAGCCTCGGCGTACTGGGCCTCCCAGGCCGCGCGCTGCTCGTCGTAGCCCTCGAGCCACTCGCCCGTCTCGGAGTCGAAGCCCTCCGGGTACAGGTAGTTGCCCTCGGCGTCGTACGACGCCGTCATGCCGTAGAGCGTCGGGTCGAACTCCTCGGAGTTGATGTCGACGCCCTCGTTGGCCTGCTTGAGCGACAGCGAGATGCGACGACGCTCGAGGTCGATGTCGATGATCTTGACGAGCACGCTGTCGTTGACCTGCACGACCTGCTCGGGGATCTCGACGTGACGCTCGGCGAGCTCGGACACGTGGACCAGGCCCTCGATGCCCTCCTCCACCCGGACGAACGCACCGAAGGGCACCAGCTTGGTGACCTTGCCCGGCACGATCTGACCGATCTGGTGGGTGCGGGCGAACGCCTGCCACGGGTCTTCCTTGGTCGCCTTCAGCGACAGGGAGACGCGCTCGCGGTCCATGTCGACGTCGAGGACCTCGACGGTGACCTCCTGGCCGACCTCGACGACCTCGGACGGGTGGTCGATGTGCTTCCAGGACAGCTCCGACACGTGCACGAGGCCGTCGACGCCACCGAGGTCCACGAAGGCACCGAAGTTGACGATCGAGGACACGACACCCTTGCGGATCTGGCCCTTCTGCAGCTGCGTGAGGAAGTTCTGGCGCACCTCGGACTGCGTCTGCTCGAGCCACGCGCGGCGGGACAGGACCACGTTGTTGCGGTTCTTGTCCAGCTCGATGATCTTGGCCTCGAGCTCCATGCCGACGTACGGCTGCAGGTCGCGGACGCGGCGCATCTCGACCAAGGACGCGGGCAGGAAGCCGCGCAGGCCGATGTCGATGATGAGGCCACCCTTGACGACCTCGATGACGGAGCCGGTGACGACGCCGTCCTCTTCCTTGATCTTCTCGATCGTGCCCCAGGCGCGCTCGTACTGAGCCCGCTTCTTGGACAGGATCAGACGACCCTCCTTGTCCTCCTTCTGCTGGACGAGGGCCTCGACCTCGTCGCCGACGGAGACCACGTCGAACGGGTCCACGTCGTGCTTGATGGAGAGCTCTTTGGAGGGGATGACCCCTTCGGTCTTGTAACCGATGTCGAGCAGGACCTCGTCCCGGTCGACCTTGACGACGATGCCGCTGACGATGTCACCGTCGTTGAAGTACTTGATGGTCGCGTCGATGGCGGCGAGGAAGGCCTCGTCCGACTCGAAGTCGTTGATCGCGACCTGGGGAGGAGCCTCGAGAGAGGACGTCATGTAGTAGGTGCTCCGGATGGTGGATGAGTGGTGTGTGGTGCACTGCGGCCCGCTCCGTACTGCAGAACGAAGCTGCTCAGCGCTGTGATGAACAACGCCGGACGACCACCATCTGATTCCGTACGAGCGTGACCTGCTACGTCCGAGGTAACGCAGGCCACAGCGACACCCGAGGCTACCTGGGCCCCGCGAGGGGGTCAATCCCGTGGAGGTCGTGAGACGCCCCCCGTCGGCGCGCCTCGCGCTCCCGGCCCACGGGCGTGACGGATCGGTCGGTAACGCTGGAGCACCCGCGCGCGATGGACGGGGTGTGGAGACCCCTGGCAGGACCCGTCCGCGCCGGCCTCCGGGGGTCACGGCGCTCGTCGGGCTGGTGCTCCTGCTGCTGGCGGCGACCGGGCTGACGGGGTGCGGTGCGGGCGCGCCCGGTTCTGCGGCACCCGGCCCGGGGCTCACGGACCCGTCGGCCGCGTTCCTGAGCACCTACGTCGACCCCGACGGCCGCGTCGTCCGACGTGACCAGGCGGGCGACACGGTCAGCGAGGGGCAGGCGTACGCGATGCTCGTCGCCGTCGGTTCCGGGGACGGGGACACGTTCCGGAAGGTGTGGGGCTGGACGCGGGAGCACCTCCTCCGCCCCGACGGCACGCTGAGCTGGCAGTGGGCCGACGGCAGCGTGGTCGACGCGTCGTCGGCCGCGGACGCCGACCTCGACGCCGCACGGGCGCTCGTCCTGGCGGGGCGGACCTTCGGCGACCTGGACCTGCTCGCTGATGGGCTGAAGCTCGGCCAGGCGGTCCTCGACGTG
The DNA here is from genome assembly GCF_014193425.1 of Microlunatus antarcticus. Taxonomy (NCBI): domain Bacteria; kingdom Bacillati; phylum Actinomycetota; class Actinomycetes; order Propionibacteriales; family Propionibacteriaceae; genus Microlunatus; species Microlunatus antarcticus. Next base: position 3,365,382 of record NZ_JACHZG010000001.1, read on the forward strand.
GAGACCGTCCCGACCTCGGCGGGGCGCGTGCTGACCGCCGGCAGCTGGGCCACCGGCGAGCCGTGGGCCTTCAACCCGAGCTACGCCTCGCCCGCGGCGTACGCCGTGCTCGGCGACGCGTCGGGCGACTCCCGGTGGGCCGAGCTGGCGGCCGGGAGCCGGGCCGTGAACGCCCGGCTGCTGGAGCAGGTCGACCTGCCGCCGGACTGGGCCCAGGTCCACGCCGACGGTCACGTCGACCCGATGCCGGGAGCGGCCGGCCACGGCGGGCAGGGCGTCCGCTACGGCTACGACGCGACCCGCTTCCCGCTGCGGTACGCCGAGTCCTGCACGCCGGAGGACCGGTCCCTGGCCGCCCGGCTGGTCCCCGCGCTGGAGCAGAGCCCCGGCTCGGCCGCGGAACGCGACCTGGGTGGCCGGCCGCTCACGTCGGACCGGTCGGTGGTCGGCCTCGAGGGTGAGGCCGCCGCGCTGGCCGCGGCCGGCGACGTCGCGGGGGCACGGGACCGGATGGCGCAGGCCGTGACCCTGCAGCAGCAGACCCCCACCTACTACGGCGGAGCCTGGGCCGCGCTCGGCCCGGCGTTCCTCACCAGCACCGTCCTCGGCGGCTGCGCCCCCCTCCCCGCGGCCTGACCGACGACCTCGTCGGCGTGCAGGAGTGGACCTGGCTCCACTCCCACGCGCCGTCCGACGTGGCAGCATCTCGGCAGGTGACCCTTGTGCGCGGCGTGCTCGCCGACCCGCGCACGACGGCCCGGCTGGTCTGGGACAACCGGGACCTCAGGCGGATCAACCTGTCGCTCCTCGGGTCGACGGTCGGCGACGGCGCGTACGCCACCGCCCTGGCGGTCTACACCTTCCAGTGGGGTGGAGCCGGCGCTCTCGGCGCGTTCGTGGCGATCAAGCTGGCACTGAAGGCCGCGACGGTGCCGTTCGGCGTCGCGGCGGTCGACCGTCTCCCGCCCAAGGCGGTCCTGGTGGGCCTCGACGCGGTCCGTGCCGGTCTGGTCGCAGGGGCGGCACTGCTGGTCCTCTCTGGCGGGCCGCCGCTCCTGGTCCTGGTGGTCGCGGGGGTGACCGGGGTCGTCGGGGCCCCGTACCGGCCGGTGTCCGCCGCGATGACCCCGTCCCTGGTGACGTCCCCCCGCGAGCTGACCGCCGCCAACGCCGTCGGGTCCACGGTCGAGAGCGTGGCCGTCGTCGTCGGACCGGCGCTGGGCGGGCTGCTGCTCGCGGTCACCAGCATCCCGGTGGTCTTCGCGCTCGACGTCCTCTCCTTCGTGTGGTCCGCCGTGCTCGTCCTCGGGCTGAGGAGCCGCGGCGCCGACCCGTGCCCGGACCCCGGCAGCCCTGCGCCCGGACTCGCGGTCGACGCGATGGAGGGTTTCCGCATCGTCTGGTCGGACCGGCGCCTGCGCCTGGTCACCGGTCTGGCGTGCCTCGAGACCGTCGTCGCCGGCGCCGGCGCGGTCTACGTCGTCGTCGTGGCGGTGCAGCTGGTCCACCTCGGGGAGCCGGGCGTCGGCTATCTCAGCGCCGCGCTGGGGGTGGGCGCTGTCGTGGGCGGCCTGGTCGCGCTCGGGCGCGCGCACCGCAGCACCCGGGCCACCGACTTCGGGACGGGGCTGCTGCTGTCGACGCTGCCGCTCCTGGTGGTCGGCCTGGCCCCGGCCGCCGTGGTCGCGTTCGCCGCCTTCTTCGTCCTCGGCCTGGGTAATCCCCTGGTCGACGTCACCTGAGGACGCTGCTCCAGCGGCTCGCGCCCCGGCCGGTGCTCGGCCGGGTGCTCGGGGCGGTCGAGAGCGCGACGTGCGCGGGCATCGCCCTGGGAGCGCTGCTCGCTCCGCTGCTGATCGCCACGCTGGGCGCCGGCGGGGGGCTGGTCGCGCTCGGCGTGCCGGTCGCGGCCGTGACCCTGGTGTGCCGTCCCGGCCTGCACCGGCTGGATCGCACGCTCCGGCCGCCGGCACTCCTCGGCCTCGTCCAGGCCCAGCCGCTGTTCGCGAACCTGACGCCCGCAGCCCAGGAGCTGGTCGCCACCCGGCTGCGGCGCCTCGGGGTCGCCTCCGGCACCCGGGTGATCGAGGCCGGCGACGTCGGCGAGGAGTTCTACGTCGTCGGGTCGGGTCGCGTCGACGCCGTCCGGGGGGACGAGCAGCTGAGCGTGATGAAGGCCGGGGACTGCTTCGGCGAGATCGCCCTGCTCCGCGACGTGCCCCGTACGGCGACCGTGGTGGCGGTGACCGACGCCGTCCTCTATGCCCTTGGCCGCGTCGACTTCCTCGACGCCGTCGGCGCCGACCCGGAGTCCGCGGCGAGGGCCGACCTGCTCGTGAGGTCCCGGATCGACCGCTGATCGTGTTCGGCGTGGCGGGCAGTGGACAAAGGACAAAGGCGCCTCGTAAAGAACGGTGTGCCGCGGGTGGCGACCGGCGGCAGCGCGGAACAGGCGCTCAGGCCCCGGAGCTATGGCGATCAGCGTTCGCCGTCGTGACCTGGGACCGTGATCGTGAAGCACGCCAGACCTGGCCACCGCCAGGGCTGCCGCTTCACGTGAGCGGTCTCAGGTCACGACGTCAGGCGAACGCCGCCAGAGCGACAGAAGACTCAGTGCGCGGCGTCGTGCCAGCTGCGGCCGACACCCACCGAGACGTCCAGCGGAACGCTCAGCTCCACCGCGTGCCCCATCCGGGCGCGGACCAGCTCCTCGAGCGCCTCGCGCTCCCCCGGGCCGACCTCGAACACGAGCTCGTCGTGCACCTGGAGCAGCATCCGGCTGCGCATCCCCGCACTGTCCAGCGCCTGCTCGACGTCGAGCATCGCCACCTTGATGATGTCGGCGGCCGACCCCTGGATGGGGGCGTTGAGCGCCATCCGCTCGGCCATGTCGCGCCGCTGGCGGTTGTCGCTCAGCAGGTCGGGCAGGTAGCGGCGCCGGCCCAGGATCGTCTCCGTGTACTCGGTGCGTCGCGCGTCGGCGACCAGCGAGTGCAGGTAGGTCCGCACGTCGCCGAACCGCTCGAAGTACTCGTCCATCAGCGCCTTGGCCTCGGACGTCTCGATGTGGAGCTGCTGGCTCAGGCCGAAGGCGCTCAGCCCGTACGCGAGGCCGTAGTTCATCGCCTTGATCCGCGCCCGCTCGGCCCCGGTCACCGCGTCCGGCTCGACGCCGAAGACCCGGGAGGCCGTGACGGTGTGGAAGTCCATGCCCGACTTGAAGGCCTCGATGAGGGCCTCGTCGTCGCTGGCGTGCGCCATGATGCGCATCTCGATCTGGCTGTAGTCGGCCGACATGAGCGACTCGTAGCCCGGCCCGACGACGAACGCCTCGCGGATCCGGCGCCCCTCCTCGGTGCGGATCGGGATGTTCTGCAGGTTGGGGTCGGTGCTGGACAGCCGCCCGGTGGCGGCGATCGTCTGCACGTACGTGGTGTGGATCCGCCCGTCGTCGGCGACCGACTTGAGCAGGCCGTCGACGGTCTGGCGCAGCCGGATCGCGTCGCGGTGCACGAGCAGGTGGGCCAGGAACGGGTGCTCGGTCTTCTCGTACAGCGCCTGGAGCGCCTCGGCGTCGGTGGTGTAGCCGGACTTGGTCTTGCGGGTCTTCGGCATGCCGAGCTCGTCGAACAGGACGACCTGGAGCTGCTTGGGCGAGCCGAGGTTGATCTGCTTGCCGAGCACCTCGTACGCCTGTGCGGCCGCATTGCTGACGGTCGCGTCGAACTCCGACTCGAGCGTGTGGAGGTGGTCGGCGTCGACTGCGACGCCCGTGCGCTCCATCCGCGCCAGGGTGCGCAGCAGCGGCAGCTCGACGCCGTTGAGCAGCGACGTGCCGTTGCGCTCGGCGATCTGGGCGTCGAGCGCCTCGGCGAGGTCGATGACGGCGTGGGCGCGGACCATCGAGGCGTCCGCCGAGACCTTGGCCCCCGAGTCGTCGTCCCCGAAGTCCAGCGCGTCCTGGTCGGGGTCGGTGACCTCCTCCTCGCCCTCGACCTTGAGCTCGCGCTTCAGGTAGCGCACGGTCAGGTCGGCCAGGTCGAAGGTGCGCTGGTCGGGTCGGACCAGGTACGCCGCGAGCTGGGTGTCCGAGGTCAGGCCCGCGATCTCCCACCCGCGCGCCCAGAGCGCCAGCAGCGGACCCTTCGCGTCGTGCATGGCCTTGGGCCGGTCGGCGTCCTCCAACCACCGGGCGAGGACCTGCTCGTCGTCGGGCAGCAGCTCGGTGACGTCCACGTACGCGGCCGCACCGTCCGACGCGGCGAGCGAGACCGCCCGCACGTCACCGGTGCCCGAGGCCCAGTGCCCGATCACGTCGACGCCCGTGCGCCCGGTGACGGTGTGCTCGGCCAGCCATGCGCCGAGCGCACCCGCCTCGAGCCGCTCGCCGACCATCTCGAAGCCGCCCTCGGCCACCATCTCGTCGGAGTTGGGCAGCGCCTCCAGCAGCCGGTCGCGCAGCACTCGGAACTCCAGCCCGTCGAACAGCTGGTGGGTCGCCTCGCGGTTCCACGGCTGCCGCTCGAGCTGCTCGATGGTGACCGGGAGCTCGAGGTTGCGGACGAGGGCGTTGACCTGCCGGTTGAGCAGCACCGACTCGGTGCGCTCCTGGAAGGCCAGCGCGGCCTTGCCCTTCAGCTCGCCGGCGTGCTCGACGAGGGTCTCCAGGTCGCCGTACTGCTCGAGCCACTTGGCCGCGGTCTTGGGTCCGACGCCCGGGATGCCGGGCAGGTTGTCGCTCGTCTCCCCCACCAGCGCGGCGAGGTCGGGGTAGCGCTCGGGGGTGGCGAAGTAGCGCTCGAGCACGGCCTCGGGCGTCATCCGGGCCAGGTCCGAGACCCCCTTGCGCGGGTAGAGCACGGTGACCCGGTCGGTCACGAGCTGGAACGCGTCGCGGTCGCCGGAGCAGATCAGCACGTCCCAGCCGGCGTCCTGCGCCTGCGTGGTGAGCGTGCCGATCACGTCGTCGGCCTCGAAGCCCGGCGCCTCGACGTAGACGATGTTGAGGGCCTTGAGGACCTCCTTGACCAGGTCGACCTGGCCCTTGAACTCGCTCGGGCTCTCCGACCGCGTGGCCTTGTACTCGCTGTAGAGCTCGTTGCGGAACGTCTTGCGGCTGACGTCGAAGGCCACGCCGACGTGCGTCGGCGCCTCGTCGCGCAGGACGTTGATCAGCATCGACGTGAAGCCGAAGACCCCGTTGGTGTGCTGGCCCGTCGCGGTCGAGAAGTTCTCCACGGGCAGCGCGAAGAACGCGCGGTAGGCGACCGAGTGGCCGTCCAGCAGGAGCAGCTTGGGCCGCGCCGGTGCCGCGGCGGCACCCTTCGCGCCCGGCTTCGTCTTCGTCGCGGTCGGCACGTGGGAACTCTATCCGTGGCCACTGACAGGACCCTGCGCTCGCAGGTGCGAGGCTTGCGGGCGTGATCGACGAGGCTGCACTCCCCGACTGGTGGTCCACGACGTCCAGCGCCCTGGACGACAAGATGGGGCTCCAGGTGACCGAGCTGACCGCTCAGCGCACGGTCGGGTCGATGCCGGTCGAGGGCAACACCCAGCCGTACGGGCTGTGGCACGGGGGTGCCTCCGGGGTCCTGGCCGAGACGCTCGCGTCGATCGCCTCGTACGCGCACGCCCAGCCCGGCGGCATGGCCGTCGGCGTCGACCTGAACGTCACCCACCACCGCCCGGCCCGCGCCGGCCGCGTGACCGGCGTGGCGACGGCCCTCCACCTCGGGCGCCGTGTGACGTCGTACGAGGTCGTGATCTCGCACGAGTCGGGCGTCCGCGTGGCCACGGCCCGCGTCACCTGCCACGTGCTCCGACCGGGCCACGACGACCCCGATCCCGCCTAGCCTGCGGGCGTGCCCCAGGTCGTCGCCCAGGTGTGGGTCCCGGTCCCGCCCGAGGTCGCCTTCGCGGTCAGCCAGACCACCGGTGAGACCCGGCTGGCGTGGGACCCCTTCATCCGCGCGCAGCACCTGATCGGTGCCGACCGCCCCGGCAAGGACGTCCGCACCTTCACCCGCGCCCGGGTCGGGCCGGTCCGCGGCTTCGCCATGGTGAGCCGCTACGTCTCCTACCGCCCGCCCACCTCGGTCGGCATGACGATGGAGCGCGGGCCGTGGTTCTTCGCCACGTTCGGGGGCGGCTGGCGCTTCGACCCGGCCGTCCACGACGGCACGCCCGGCACCACCGCGACGTGGAAGTACACGTACAGCATCCGGCCGCGCCTGCTGCGGTTCGTGGCCGAGCCGATCGGGCAGCGCCTGCTCGGCCGGGAGATCCGGGCCCGGATCGAGGCCTTCCGCCGGGCCTGCACGGACCCGCGGACCCGAGAGGCCGTCCTCTAGACAGGTCCCGGTCGGCGCGCAAGGATGTTGCGCCACTGCCCGCACCTCACGCAGGAAATTTTGTCTGCCGACCCATAACAATGACCCTCGCCGGTCCCAAGGTCATAACGACCGGTAACGGCGTGGTCATTTTCGGTAACACGTCGGATATAACCCTGCGTAAGGCTGCGGCAGCGCACCACGTCTGGCACGGCCTCGGTCGGTGTCACGACGCGCCTGGTTTCCCCCTGGCCGGACCTCCTACGGTCCGGCTCCACCACCGGGCGGGTGGCCGTACGACGAGCAGGACCCGGTCGGCGCACGGTGCGCCGGCCGACATGTACGAGGAGGAAATCCCTTGCCAGCACGATCACTGACGCGCATCGTCGCACTGGGCGCGATCGCCGCACTGTCCCTGACGGCGTGCGCCAACGGGGCCGACACCGGCACCGGTACCGGGGACAGCGCCCCGACCGACCTGGTCATCTCCACCGACCTGCCGCTCCAGGGCGCCAGCGCGTCCACGTCCGAGTCGACCAACAACCTGATCCAGCTCTACCTGGACTCGGTGGGCGGCAAGGCCGGCAACTACAACATCACGCTCAAGACGTACGACGACTCGACCGCCGCCAAGGGCGCCTGGGACGACGCGGCGTGCGCCAAGAACGCGACCGACCACGTGGCCAACACCAACGAGGTCGCGATCATGGGCACGTACAACTCGGGCTGCGCCAAGATCGAGGTGCCGACCCTGAACCAGGACAGCACCGGCCCGATGCTGATGGTCAGCCACGCGAACACCAACCCGGGTCTGACCAAGACCTGGGACGTCGGCGAGCCGGAGAAGTACTACCCGAGCGGCACCCGCAACTTCGCCCGCGTCATCACCACGGACGACTACCAGGGCGCCGGGGCCGCGGCCTTCGCGTCCGCCGACCTGAAGGTCAAGAAGGCGTACGTCCTCGACGACAACCAGACCTACGGCCTGGGCGTGGCGAAGGCGTTCTCCGACAACGCGGTCAAGAACGGCATCGAGGTCGTCGGCTCGGCGCACTGGGACGCCAAGCAGCCGAACTACACCGCGCTCTACCAGGCGGTCAAGGCCTCGGGTGCGGACATGGTCTACCTCGGCGGCATCTACGACAACAACGGTGGCCAGCTCGTCAAGGACAAGGTCGCCGTGCTCGGCCCGAACGACGGGGCGGTCAAGCTCTTCGCCCCCGACGGCTTCACCGGCTACCCGGACCTGCTCAAGCTCGACGAGTCGAAGGGCATGTACCTGACCTTCGCCGGTCTGACCCAGGACCAGCTGGCCGCGGCCGGTGGCGTGGGCGCCAAGCTCCTCACCGACTACCAGACCAAGTACGGCAAGGCGCCGGACGGCTCCTACCCGCTGTACGGCGTGGCCGCCACCCAGGTCATCCTCGACGCGATCGCCAAGTCCGACGGCAGCCGCAAGAGCGTGACCGAGCAGGTGCTCGGCGGTGCCGGCATCACCATCCCGGCCGACAAGTCGGTGCTGGGCAAGGAGATCAAGATCGACCCGACCACCGGTGACACCAGTGCGAAGGACCTGACGATCGAGATCATCAAGGACGGCAAGGAGACCTTCGAGAAGTCTCAGTCGATCTCCTGAGGACGAACCCCGGGCCCGGCTGCTGCAGCCGGGCCCGGGGTCTTTCTCCCTCAGGGCTCTTCTCCGCAACGCCCAGCTCCACCCGCGGGTCGTCCGACCCAACCCACTCACGGCGCACCGAAGCGCCTCCCGTCCGAAAGGTTGGCTCGCGATGGCCACAGCCTCGCTCGTCGTCGGGGGAACCCAGCGCAAGGCCAAGGTCCGGCTCGGACCCCTGGTCGAGCGCGTTCTCGCCTACGCCGTCCTCGCCGGAATCCTCATCTGGTTCGTCGCCAACCTCGTGGCGAACCCCGACCGCTTCATCGGCTCCCTGCTCGTCGGCCTGCAGAACGGCCTGCTCTACGCGCTCGTGGCCCTCGGCTACACGATGGTCTACGGCATCGTCGAGCTCATCAACTTCGCCCACGGCGACCTCTTCATGCTCACCACGATCATCGCGGCCGGCCTCATGGTCAGCCTGCTGGGCGTCGGCCAGGTCACCGTGGTCACGATCCTGCCGCTGCTGCTGGCCCTGGTCGTCTGCATGGCGGCCGGCGGCTTCATCAACATGTCGGCCGAGTTCCTGGCCTACCGCAAGCTCCGGTCGGCGCCCAAGCTGGCGCCGCTGATGACCGCGGTCGGGCTGTCCTTCATCTTCCGCGGCATCGCGCAGCAGGAGTACGTCAACGGCTCGGCCCAGAAGAACTGGCCGATCACCTGGGGCGGGCCCCAGGTCGAGGGCGTCTTCATCTACAAGCTCCTCATGGTCGTCGCGGTGACGGTCCCGCTGCTGCTGCTCATGACCTGGATCGTGTCGCGCACCAAGATGGGCAAGGCGATGCGCGCCGTCGCGCAGGACCAGGACGGCGCCCGGCTGATGGGCATCAACGTCAACGGCACCATCTCGTTCGTCTTCGGCCTCGGCGGCGCCCTCGCGGGTGCGGCGGGCGTCCTCTACTTCCTCTGCCAGACCCAGACCTACTACGACACCGGCACCCAGCTGGGCCTCATCGCCTTCACCTCCGCGGTGCTCGGCGGCATCGGCAACCTGACCGGGGCCGTGGTCGGCGGGGTGGCGATCGGCGTCGTGCAGGCGATGAACGAGGGCGGGGCCTACGGGCTCGGCTCCGACTGGTCGCAGAGCGTCGTCTTCGCGATCCTGATCATCCTCATGGTCTTCAAGCCCGAGGGCATCTTCGGGCGACCGACGACGGAGAAGGTGTAGACCATGGCTGCAGCAACGCATGCGGCCGCGCCTCAGCGCGACCTCAAGAGGTTCGCGTGGCCGATCGGCTACGTGGCCGTCATCCTCTTCCTGTTCTTCCTGTACTTCCAGATCCTCCCGAGCCTGGTCAAGCCGGTCTCCGCACCCGTCCTCGCCTGGCTCCCGGTGGCGACGATCAACGAGTGCCTGATGTGGGCGATCATGGCGCTGGGCCTGAACGTGGTGGTCGGCTACGCCGGCCTCCTCGACCTCGGCTACGTGGCCTTCTGGGCCCTCGGCGGCTACACGGCCGGCTGGCTGATGGCGTTCCCCTTCAACTGGTCGTGGGACTTCCACCTGCTCTCGCCGGTGAAGGCCACCACGCCGGGCACGCACATCAACTTCTGGCTCGTGTGCATCGCCGCGGGCATCCTCTGCTCGATCCTGGGTCTGTTCATCGGCGCCCCGACGCTGCGGCTCCGGGGCGACTACCTCGCGCTGGTGACGCTCGGCTTCGGCGAGGTGATCACCCAGTTCTTCCGGAACTCGGGTGACATCGCCGGCTTCAACCTCGCCAACGGCGACCCCGGCATCGGCCCGATCGACCCGATCGGCACCGGACCACTGGGGGCCGCCGGGATCGCCCCTCCCCTGCTGACGAACTCCGCGGCCGGCAACGTGTGGAAGATCCTCGTCCTCGGCCTGCTCGTCGGGATCTGCATCTTCGTCTCGCTGCGCATCCGCGAGGGCCGGCTCGGCCGGGCGTGGCTCGCGCTGCGCGAGGACGAGCTGGCGGCCAGCATGATGGGCGTCCCGCTCGTCCGCGTGAAGCTGCTCGCGTACGCGGTCGGCGCCTTCTTCGGCGGCATCGGCGGCGTCGCGAACGCCTCGGCGATCACGACCGCGGTCTCACCGTCCGGCTTCGACTTCGGCAAGTCGGTGCTCGTCCTGCTGATGGTCGTCCTCGGCGGCATGGGCAACGTCTGGGGCGTCACGATCGGTGCGTTCCTGCTGTCCTGGCTGAACAGCAACGGGCTCAAGCAGATCGGCGTGCAGATCGACTCCTTCGCCGGGACCGACCTCGCCGCCAGCCTGCCGCGCTACAACTACGTGATCCTCGGCCTGCTGCTCGTGCTCATGATGCTCTTCCGCCGGGAGGGCCTCATTCCCGAGAGCCGGACCAAGGCGCTGATGTCGATGCCGTCCCGGACGGAGGCCGAGTCCCTCGGGGCGGACAGCCTCGAGGCAGAGGCCGAGACCGACGCGGTCGAGCACAGCGACGCGAAGGCCGACGCCAAGATCGCGCACTCGGCCGACGTCATGGCCGGGGCGGCCTCCGCCCCGAGCCCCTCACCCCGACGGGAGGACGAGTCGTGAGCAGCTCCGACGGAGGTCTCCGCGAGACCCTGGGCGACGTCACCCAGCTCGGCAGCACGCCGAACAGCCCGGAGGCCGCCGACGGCGGTCGGCCCGACAGCGCCGAGAGCGGCGTCGACGGTCGCGTGTCCGTGCACGAGCCCGACACCGGGGTCGACCCGGTCGAGGCGAACGTCCTCTTCGCCGACCGCATCACGATCCGCTTCGGCGGTCTGACCGCGGTCGACAACGTGTCGTTCTCCATCCCGCCGAAGTCGGTCGTCAGCCTCATCGGGCCGAACGGCGCGGGGAAGACGACGTTCTTCAACGTGCTCACCGGCCTGTACGAGGCGACCGAGGGCGCGGTCTACCTGGACGGGAAGGACATCACCGCGGTCAAGCCGCACAAGCGCGCGGCGATGGGCCTGGCCCGGACGTTCCAGAACATCCGCCTCTTCGGCCTGATGACGGCCGAGGAGAACGTCATGGTCGCCATGCACTCCCACCTCAAGGCGGGCGTCATGTCGACGATCATCCGGACCCCGGGCCAGCGTCGCGAGGAGCGCGAGGCGCGGGAGACCGCCCGCGAGCTGCTTGACTACGTCGGCATCGGCAAGACCGTCGGCGAGCTCGCGCGCAACCTCTCGTACGGCGACCAGCGCCGCCTCGAGATCGCGCGCGCCATGGCGCTCAAGCCCCGGGTCCTCCTGCTCGACGAGCCCACGGCCGGCATGAACCCGCAGGAGTCGTCGAACTTCAACGACTTCGTCTACCGGGTGCGCGACGAGAAGGGCATCTCGGTGCTGCTGATCGAGCACGACATGAGCGTGATCATGAAGATCAGCGAGCGCATCACCGTGCTCGACCGCGGCGCCATGATCGCCCAGGGGACCCCGGACGACATCCGCAACAACCAGCAGGTGATCGAGGCCTACCTGGGCAAGACGGGCACGCGGGAGGGCAAGCGCCTCCCCAAGCCGGGGGCCGTGGCCGCCGGGCCGTCCGCCCAGCCGACGACGACCGAGCAGGAGCAGGCATGACCGCCGAGGTGCAGGACTCCCCGCAGCCGCAGGCCGGCGCGGCCCGGGGCCAGGGCAAGGAGGTCATCCTCCAGCTGGACAACCTCAGCGTCAGCTACGGCAACATCGCCGCGGTGCAGAACCTGTCCATGACCGTCTACGCCGGGGAGATCGTCACCCTCATCGGCTCGAACGGTGCGGGCAAGTCCACGACGCTGCGGACGATCTCGGGCCTGCTGCGACCCAAGAGCGGCGACGTCGTCTACGAGGGCAAGAAGATCAACGGCATCCCCGGCCACGACGTGGTCAAGCTCGGGATCAGCCAGTCCCCCGAGGGCCGCAAGATCTTCCAGCGGATGACCGTGTCGGAGAACCTCGACCTCGGCGCCTTCACCCGCAAGGACACGGCCAAGATCGCCGAGGACCGCGAGAACGTGCTGGAGCTGTTCCCGCGGCTGCGGGAGCGGATCAGCCAGAAGGCCGGCACGATGTCCGGCGGCGAGCAGCAGATGCTCGCGGTGGCCCGGGCGCTGCTCGGCGACCCGCGGCTGCTGCTGCTGGACGAGCCCTCGATGGGGCTCGCGCCGGTCCTGGTCGACGTCATCTTCGAGACCATCGAGAAGATCCGTTCGCAGGGGGTGACCGTGCTGCTCGTCGAGCAGAACGCGCTCGCCGCCCTCGAGATCGCCGACTACGCGTACGTCCTCGAGTCCGGCCGCCTGAACACGGAGGGCGAGGCCTCCATGCTCCTCGACGACCCGTCGGTCACCGCTGCGTACCTGGGTGGTCACTAGTCATCGCGTACGGTCTCGCGCACGCCGGCTGATCGCGGCGTCTTCCTCCGTCGCTCGAATGCCCGCGGCGGTGGTCACCTGATGAGGTGGTCACCGCCGCGGGCGTTCTCGTTCGGTCGTCCAGACGCCGCGGCCGGCTCCGACGCTCGACCTCCCGAGTCAACCTGGGTGCGCCTCACGTCTCGCCGTCCGCGTCGGAGAGCCGTGGGTCAGGAGACGACTGCCTCGTCGTAGCTCCCCTGCTCCGGCACCTCGGCGTGGGGCGGGTGCGGGGGCTCGGGGTCGAGGCGGGCGTGCAGGCGGGCCGCAAGTCGCTGGACGAGGTCCCGGGTCGCCTCCATCTGCGCCTCCCAGACCGGGCGGAGCATGTCGACGCGCTGCTCGAACGGCTGCTCCGCCTCCAGCGCTCCGGCCAGGGAGGTGTCGAGGCCCTGCTCCCACAGCTCGGCCATGGCCAGCGCCAGCGTCGCCTGGACCGGGTAGAGGGCGATCTGCGGCCCGCGCGGGGCGGCCAGGCCGATCAGGTAGAGCCGGTCCAGCCCGGCCGGGACGATGCCCCCGCCGGTGCGCAGCGGGACCCCGTCGGCGGTCTGCAGGAGGTCGTCGTCGAGGAACGGCAGCGTCGGGTGGAAGCCGGTCGCCCAGAGGACCGTGTCGTACTCCCCCGCGGTGCCGTCGGTGAAGTGCACCGTCCGGCCCTCGAAGCGCTCGATCCCGGGCACCACGGTCACGCGGCCGTGCTGGATCCAGTAGAGGAGCAGGTCGTTGACCACCGGCGCCCCCTCGGCGAGCGTCCGGAACGGGGGCTTCGGCAGGCCGGGGTAGTTCTCGTACGTCCCCTTGCTCGCCGTGATCAGCAGGCGGGTGAGCAGGTCCTGCTCCTCGAACGTGAACTGCTTCAGGAACGACAGCTCCGAGCGGGGGACGCCGAAGAACGTCTTCGGCTGGAAGATGTGGCCCGACCGCACGCAGATGGACGTCTCCAGGCGGTGCTGCGCCGCGTCGACGGCGAGGTCGCAGCCGGAGTTGCCCGACCCGACGACCAGCACGCGGGTGCCCTCGACGTCGGCGGTGCTGCGGTAGGACCCGGAGTGGATCTGCTTCCCGGTGAACTCCCCCGGCACGGCCGGGACGCGCTGGTCGTGCAGGTGGCCGTTGGCCACGAGCACCCCGTCGTACGTCCGCTCGCGTCCGTCCGAGGTCGTCACGACCCACCCGGCGGAGCCGGTGGACCCGCTCGTCGGCACGGGGACGACCGACTCGACCCGGATGCCGAAGGTGATCCGCTCGTGCAGGCCGTGGGCGTCGGCGTACGCGGTCAGGTAGGCCGTGACCTGGTCGCGCGAGGGGAAGAGCGGGTAGTCGGCGGGCATCGGGAAGCCGGCGTAACCCGTCACGTCGCGGGAGGTGATGAGGTGCAGGGCCTCGTAGTCGGTGTTCCAGTGGCCCCCGACGCGGTCGGTCGCCTCGAAGCAGTCGACCTCCCGGCCGCTCGCGAGCAGGGTCCGGAGGGTGGCGAGGCCGGCGGCGCCGGCGCCGATGACGCAGTAGGTCGCGGAGGTCATGCGGTTCTCCCGGGGTCGTGCGGGTGGGGTGGTGCCGGTGGGATCGGGTGGCGCCGGGCTCAGCGGATGAGGCTTCCGCCGCTGATCACGAGGGTCTCGCCGGTGACGTAGCCACCACCGCCCGCGAGCTGGACGACCCAGTGGGCGATCTCGGCGGGCTGGGCGACGCGGCGCAGGGGGATGGTCTGCGCCGCGCCCTCCATGCGCCCGGTCGCAGCGTTGCCGGGGGTGTCGACCCAGCCGGGCGCCACGCCGTTCACGGTGATCTCCGGCGCGAGCTCGACGGCCAGGGACCGGGTCAGCGCGCTGACGGCCGCCTTGGACGCGCTGTAGACGAGCTGGCCCTCGGAGACGGCGATCGCGTCGACCGACGAGAAGTTCACGATGCCGCCGCCCCCGGCCGCACGGAGCAGCGGGACGGTGGCGCGGCAGACGTTGAGCAGGCCGAGGACGTTCACGTCGAAGACGCGGTGGAAGAGGGCGTCGGTGTAGTCGTCCAGGGTGCTGGGCGGGTAGATGCCGGCGGCGTTGACCACCGCCCGGAGCGTCAGCCCGGCGGCGGCCGCGCTCACCGCCGCGGTGAGGCCGGCCCCGTCCGTCACGTCGGCGACCAGCGGGACGAAGCGCTCCCCCAGCTCGACGGCTGCGGCCTCGAGCGCGGGGCCAGAGGCGTCGAGCCCGACCACCGTCCAACCGTCGTCGACGTAGCGTCGGGCGGTCGCCAGCCCCATGCCGCTGCCCGCACCCGTCACCAGCGCCGCGTCTCCCACGGGGACCAGCCTGGTCGAGGTCGGTCCGCGGGTAAAGCGGCATTCCGCGACGTCAGGTCAAGGACAGGCCTTGACCTGCGTTCGCGGCGGAGAAGCCCTACTTCTTCTTGGCCCCGCCGGCGCCGTGCTCGATGACGCCGTCGGCGACCTCGCGCATCGACTTGCGCAGGTCCATCGCCGTCTTCTGGATCCAGCGGAACGCTTCCGGCTCGGTCAGCCCGAGACCCGTCTGGAGCATGCCCTTGGCCCGGTCGACGGCCTTGCGCGACTCGAGCCGCTCGGTGAGGTCGGTGACCTCGGCCTCGACAGCGGTGATCTCGGCGAACCGGGCCCGCGCGATCTCGATCGCCGGGATCAGGTCGGCCTTGCCGAACGGCTTCACCACGTACGCCATCGCACCCGCGGCACGGGCCCGGTCGACGAGGTCGCGCTGGCTGAACGCCGTCAGCATCACCACGGGGGCGATCCGGTCGGTCGCGATCTTCTCCGCGGCGCTGATGCCGTCGAGCTTGGGCATCTTGACGTCCATGACCACCAGGTCCGGACGCAGCTGCGTGGTGAGCTCCACCGCGGCCTCGCCGTCGCCGGCCTGGCCGACGACGTCGTAGCCCTCCTCGGTCAGCATCTCGACGAGGTCGAGCCGGATGAGGGCCTCGTCCTCGGCCACGACGACGCGGATGGCTGAGGTCTCCGACGCTGGAGTGTCTGTCGTAGTCACGCGCCACACCCTAGCGAGCGGATGTTACGGACTCGGGCCCTCGGTGACCGGTGTGGGACACTGACCGACGCGCGGGTGTGGGGCCGAGGTGGCGGAATGGCATACGCGGACGGCTCAAAACCGTCTGTCCGAAAGGGCATGGGGGTTCGAGTCCCCTCCTCGGTACTTCTTCACATCTCGCGTGACGGTGGCTGGTCCCGCCGCGAGGGCCTGGCGCAGACGGCTCCCCTCGCAACCATCCGCCCTCGCAAGCTCGGGCTCCCGCCAGACCCATCCACGCTCGGGGAGCCGTCTCCGCCAGACCCTCCCGGCTCTGCTGCCTTGCTCGGCTCGGCCGCTCGTCACCGACGTCACCTCTCCTCACTCCGTGGCCGGGCTGGGGTGAGCCGTCCGCGTCAGCTGGGGCGGGCAGAGGGTTGCAGGCTGGGGCGGGCGGGGTCGAAGAGGGCGATGTCGTGCGCCGTCGCGTCGGAGACGACGAGGTCGGCCAGGATCTCGCCGATGACCGGCACGAACTTGAAGCCGTGGCCGGAGCAGACGCTGGCGACCGTCACCTGCGGGGAGCCGGGCATCGCGCCGACGATGAAGTCGCGGTCGGAGCTGGTGGTGTAGAGGCAGGTCAGGGACTTCACCACCGGTCCCGTCAGGTGCGGGAAGAGCTGCTGCGCGCGGGTGCGCGTGGCCTCGATCTCGACCTCGGTGACGGTGCGGTCGACCGTGTCGGGGTCGGCCGGGTCGAAGGTGTTGAAGAAGGCCAGCTTCATCCCCCCGGCGGGACCGTCGACCATCGGGAAGCCGTAGATGTCCCGGTTGAGGTCGGTCTCCTCGATGTAGACCGGCAGCTCCTCGCTCGTCCACCGCTCGTACGGGACGGCGTCGAAGTCGGGGGTGAACCAGCCGACGACCTGGCGCTCGACGCGCAGGGCGAGCCCGAGGTCGGCGAGCAGCCCCGGCGCCCAGGCCCCGGCGGCGATAACGAGCCGGTCGGCGCCGTACGTGCCCTGATCGGTGACGACCTCGACGCCGCCGCCCGGGGTCCCCCGCCAGGAACGGGCGGGCTCGTCGTACCGCAGCTCCGCGCCGTGGCGGGCGGCGAGGTCGAGGTTCGCCAGGATCGTCTGCTCGGGGCGGACGAAGCCGGCGTTGTCCTCGTAGAGCCCGAAGGCGTGGTCGGCCGGGTCCATGGCCGGGAACCGGGCCCGGATCTGCTCGGCGTCGAGCACCTCGTGGGGCAGGTCGTGCGCCTCGGCGGCGAGGCGGGAGCCCTTGAAGATCTTGGACTCCGGGTCGCCGACGTAGAGGCCGCCGCAGAGCGTGAGGATGTCGCGCCCGCTGGTCTCCTGCAGCTCGTGCCAGCCCTCGTACGCGCGGCGCAGCAGGGGCACGTACGCGGCGCCCTCGAAGTAGGACTGGCGCACGATGCGGGTCTCGCCGTGGCCGGAGCCCTGGTCGTGCGCGGGCCAGAAGCGCTCGAGCCCGAGCACCGACAGGCCCCGGGCGGCGAGCTGGCGCGCGGCGGCGGAGCCCATGGAGCCCAGGCCCAGGACGATGACGTCGTGGTGACCGCCGGTCACGGCGCTCACGCCCGGGCCTCCGCCGCCGCGGTGGCCAGCCGGACGGCCACCGGGGACGGTGGTGCCGCCCCCCACGTGTCGGCTAGCGCGTAGCCGTTCGGGAACGGATCGCTCGGGTCGACCCCGACCTGGCAGAGCTGGGTGATCCAGGCCTGGCCCGCGACGCTCGGCACGACCGCCGGGACGTCGCCGACGGTGGTCAGCTCCTCGATGCGGCTGTCGAAGCGGGAACCGATGATCGAGGTGTGCACGAAGTTCTCCCCTGTCGTGACGAGCCCCCGGGCGTGGAGCACGGCGAGCCGGGCCGAGGTCCCCGTGCCGCAGGGCGAGCGGTCCAGGCGGCCCGGGCTGACGACGACGGCGTTCCGCGCGGTCAGCTCGCCCTCCGGCGTACGGCCCAGCGGGCCGGTGAACTCGAAGTTGGTGATCCCCGGGAACTCGGGATGCTCGGGGTGCACGGCCGGGAGCTGGGCGGCGGCGGCGAGCTTGACCGCCTCCCCCACCACGCAGAGGTCGCGGGCCTCGTCCGGCGTGATGCCGAAGCCCAGCGACGCGGCGTCGACGAGCACGTACGCCATCCCGCCCCAGGCGACGTCGACCGTGACGGTGCCGAGGCCGGCCACCTCGACGGGCGCGTCGAGGTGGTAGACGAACGCGGGCTGGTTGGTGAAGCGGACCGACGTGACCTTGCCGTCGGCGCAGGTGCACTCGACGCGGATCAGCCCGGCGGCGGACTCGAGGGCGAGGTGCATGACCGGCTCGATCATCGGGAGCATCCCGGTCTCGAGGAGCGCGGTCGTCACGCAGATCGTGTTGCTGCCCGACATCACCGGGTACTCGGTCGACTCGGCGATGACGTAGCCGAGCTGGGCCTCGGGGTGACGCGAGGGCAGCACGAAGTCGGCGCTGTGGATGACGCCGCCGCGCGGTTCCTGGAGCAGCCGCAGGCGCAGGTCGTCGCGCTGCTCGGTCAGGTAGGCGCGCTTGTCGAGCATCGTCTCGCCGGGGACGTCGCCGATCCCCCCGGTGACCACGCGGGCGTTCTCGCCCCCGCAGTGCACGTCGACCACGTTGAGCACCTGGCTCCAGCGCATCTCGTCCTCCAGCTCGACCACCGTCGTGCGAGAACATCGTCTCGCTGCCCGCGGAGCAGCGACGCTATCGGAACCGTTCCGCGAGACTGCAGCGGTGACCACGGCCGCAGCACCCCCGGCGCGCGGGCTCTCGGCGCTGGTCCTCGGGCTCAGCCTGCTGGTCGTCGCCGCGAACCTGCGCCCCACCCTCACCGCGCTCGGCCCGGTCATCGCGCTCGTCGGCGCCGACACCGGGCTCAGCCCGTCCGCGCTCGGCGTGCTCGGCTCGGTCCCGCTGCTCGCCTTCGCCGTCGTGTCGCCGTTCGTCCAGCTGGCCAGCCGCCGCTGGGGACCGGACCACACCGTCTTCGGCGCCATGGTCGTCATGCTCGCGGCGACCGTCCTGCGCTCGCTGCCCGGCCCGACCCTGACGCTCTGGGCGGGCACCATCGCCCTCGGCGCCGGCATCGCCGTGTGCAACGTGCTGGTCCCCGCCCTGGTCAAGCGCGACTTCCCGCGCGAGGTGCCGCTGATGACGGGCGCGTACACGGCGACGCTCAGCCTGTCCGCCGCACTGGCCTCGGGACTGGCCCTGCCGATCGCCGAGATCGGCGGCTGGCGCCTGGGCATCGGGGTGTGGGGGGTCGTCGGTGTGCTCGCCCTGGTGGCGTGGCTGCCCCGCCTGCGGGGGCACTCGCGCGACGCCGCGGTCCCGGACCCCCTGCCCGGGGCGCCCGCCCGTACGGCCACGTCGGTGTGGCGCTCACCGCTCGCGTGGCAGGTGACCGCCTTCATGGGGACGCAGGCGATCTTCTTCTACCTGATGGTCACCTGGCTGCCGAGCATCGAGGTGGCCCGCGGGGTCAGTCCGGTCCGGGCCGGCTGGGACCTGTTCCTCTTCCAGGCCACCGGCATCGCGGGCGGCCTGCTGGTCTCGCTCGCCATGCGTGGCCGACGCGACCACCGCCTCGCCGGGGTCGCCGTGAGCCTCGGCATGGCGGTCTCGATGCTGGGGCTGCTGCTCCTGCCCGGCCTCGACGCGCTCTGGCTGGTCGTCGCGGGCCTGAGCAGCGGGGCCTCGCTCGTCGTGGCCCTCACGTTCGTGGCCGAGCGGAGCCGGAGCACCGCCGACGCGGCCCGGCTCTCCGGCATGGTGCAGAGCGTGGGCTACCTGCTCGGGATCATCGGGCCGATCGGCGCGGGCGCCCTGTTCCAGGCGACCGGCGCGTGGGGCTCGACGCTCGTCGCCGTGGTCGTGGTCAACCTCGTCCAGCTCGTCGTCTCGCTGTTCGCGGGGCGCGACGCGTACGTGAAATCGTGACGTCGTGACCCTCCCCCACCTCGACGCCGCCGCCGTCCTCGCCCTCGGTCCGGCCGGTGCGTCCGACGCGATGCAGCAGG
Source organism: Microlunatus antarcticus (assembly GCF_014193425.1). Classification (NCBI taxonomy): domain Bacteria; kingdom Bacillati; phylum Actinomycetota; class Actinomycetes; order Propionibacteriales; family Propionibacteriaceae; genus Microlunatus; species Microlunatus antarcticus. Next base: position 3,384,800 of record NZ_JACHZG010000001.1, read on the forward strand.
CGCTGCGCGACGGGCTCGACCCGTCGGCGACCGTGCCGCGCTCGTTCGTCGACGTGCCCGCGGGCGAGCTCATCGTCATGCCGGCGGCGGGCGCGCGCCACGTCGGGGTCAAGCTCGTCGGCGTCGCCCCCGGCAACGCCGCGCGCGGGCTGCCCCGCATCGGCGCGGTCTTCGTCCTCTTCGACGCCGAGACGATGCAGCCGGTCGCGACGCTCGACGGGACCGCGCTCACCACGCTCCGCACCCCGGCCACGAGCATCGTCGGGCTCCGCCCGTGGCTGCGTCGTGCCGAAGGGCCGCAGCGGGTCGTCGTCTTCGGCGCCGGACCCCAGGGCGTCGGGCACGTCGACGCGCTCGCCGCCGAGGTAACCCTCGGCGCCGTCACCTTCGTGGTCCGGACGCCCGGCCGGGTGGCGCTGCCGAGCGAAGGTCCCGCCGCCGGCGCGACCGTGCTCGCCACCGACGACCCGGGGGTCGCCGAGGCGCTCCGGACCGCCGACGTCGTCGTCTGCGCGACCACGGCCCGTACACCGGTCTTCGACTCGTCGCTGCTGGGCGGTCACGTTCTCGTCGCGGCGGTCGGGTCGCACGAGGCCGAGGCCGCCGAGGTCGACGTCGCGTTCGCCGGCTCCGCCACCGTCGTGGTGGAGGACGTGGCCACCGCGCTGCGCGAGTGCGGCGACGTCGTCCAGGCCGTGGCCGCCGGCGCCGTCGTGGCGGCCGACCTGGTCCCCCTCGCGTCGGTGGCCCGCGGCGAGGCGGGGGCCTCGGCGGGCCGGGTGCTGTTCAAGGGCAGCGGGATGGCCTGGCAGGACCTCGTCGTCGCGGAGGCCGTGCTCGACCACGCCCGCGCGACGACGTCGTCGCACTAGCGCAACACGCGCGGTGAGAGACTGACGAGGACCGACGCCGAGCCCTCAGGAGCACCCGTGACCACCTTTGCCGAGACGACCGACGCCCAGCTGACGGACGCCACGGACGAGGCCACGAGCGGGCCCTCGAACGCCGAGGTCAGCGCCGCCGACGCGGCGGTCGTCTTCCACTCGTGGTCCAAGCAGGGCGGGCTCAAGCCGCTGCCCCTCGCCGGCGGCTCGGGCACCACCGTGTGGGACCACGACGGCAACCACTACCTCGACTTCTCCGGCCAGCTCGTGTTCACGAACATGGGCCACCAGCACCCCAAGATCATCGCGGGCATCACCGAGCAGCTGTCCAAGCTCACGACCGTCGCCCCCGCGCACGGGAACGCGACCCGCGCCGAGGCCGCGCGACTGATCCTGCAGCGCGCTCCCGAGGGCTTCGAGAAGGTCTTCTTCACCGCCGGCGGCGCCGACGCCAACGAGAACGCCATCCGCATGGCGCGCCTGGTCACCGGCCGCGACAAGGTTCTCTCGCGCTACCGCTCGTACCACGGCAACACCGGCGCGGCCATCGTCGCGACCGGCGACTGGCGCCGCATCCCCAACGAGTACGCCACCGGCCACGTGCACTTCTTCGGCCCGTTCCTCTACCGCTCGGAGTTCTGGGCGAGCACGCCCGAGGAGGAGTGCGCCCGCGCGCTGCACCACCTCGAGCGGACCGTCCAGGCCGAGGGCCCCGAGTCGATCGCGGCGATCCTGCTCGAGTCGGTGCCCGGCACCGCCGGGATCATGGTCCCCCCGCCCGGCTACCTGTCCGGGGTCCGCGCGATCTGCGACCGGTACGGGATCCTCCTCATCCTCGACGAGGTCATGGCCGGCTTCGGGCGTACGGGCGAGTGGTTCGCCCTCGACGCGCACGACGTCCGCCCCGACCTGATCACCTTCGCCAAGGGCGTGAACTCCGGCTACGTCCCCGTCGGCGGCGTGATCATCTCCTCCGACATCGCGCACGCCTTCGACGACCGCGTCTTCCCCGGCGGGCTGACCTACTCCGGCCATCCCCTCGCCGCGGCCAGCATCGTCGCCACCCAGAAGGCCATGGCCGAGGAGGGTGCGGTCGAGAACGCGAAGCGCGTCGGGCGGGACCTGCTCGCTCCGGGCCTGGCCGAGCTCGCGGCGAAGCACCCGGTCATCGGCGAGGTCCGCGGCACCGGCGTCTTCTGGGCCCTCGATCTCGTCAAGGACCCCCAGACGCGCGAGCCGCTCGCGACCGCCACCGTCGCGGGGATCAAGTCCGACCTCATCAGCCGCGGCATGCTGCCCTTCGCCACCGACAACCGCATCCACGTCGTCCCGCCGCTCAACGTCAGCGACGACGAGGTCGCCCAGGCGCTCGAGCTGTACGACGCGGCGCTCACCGCCTTCGAGGGCTGAGCGACCCGCCTCGGCTAGCCGGCGCCGACCGTGGCCGGGGCGAGCGCCGACACCTCGGGCTTCCCCCAGGCCGCACCGGCCCGGGCGCCCTCGGCCGCCGCGTCGAGCAGGTGCCGCGGAGCGAGCGCGTCACCGACCTTGACGATCTCCAGGTCCGGCGCCGCGGCGGCGAGCTCGGCGCTGAGCGCGTCGGCCGAGCGCCGTACGCCGGCGAGCACAACCAGGTCCACACGGCCCGCCGGTCGGCGGAGGTCGGACTCGAGGTCGACGAGCGACCAGGACGTGCCGTCGTGGTCCGGGCCGACCGAGTCGACCAGCTCGACACCGGCCAGCTTGAGGCGGCGCCGGACGAACCAGACCTGCGTCGGGTCCACCTCCGCCGCGACGGACGTCAGGCTCGTGGCCAGCCGTACGGTCCACCCGGCGGCGGCGAGCGCCTCGGCGGCGGTCGGGGCGACGAACCCGCCTTCGTCGTCGACGACCAGCGCGACCGCGCCGGCCTCCTCGGGGCTCGGGGTGCGGGCGACGACCGTGTCGGCGTCGACCACGGTCGAGGGGGCGCCCGTCACCCAGGAGGGCCAGCGCGGGGCGGAGCCGGACGCGATGACGACGGAGTCGGGCTCGAGCGCCAGCACGTCGTCGACGGTGGGCGAGGTCCGCAGCCGCACGTCGACACCGGTTTCCGCCAGCCGTTCGACCAGCCAGTCGAGGTAGAGGCCCCACCGTTCGCGGCCCGGCCGGCGCCCCGCCAGCTCGGCGCGGCCGCCGATCCGGTCGCCCTGCTCGAAGAGGGTCACGCTGCTCCCCCGCTCGGCCGCCCGGAACGCGGCCTCCGCGCCGGCGACACCGCCGCCGATCACCACGACCCGCCGGTGCTGGGTCGGACCGACGGCGCCGGTGCCCGGGTCGAGGCCCAGGTCGACCTCCGGCTCGCGGATCCCGGGGTTGACCGAGCACCACATGGGCCTGCCCTGGTAGAGCCGGCCGATGCAGCCCTCGTTGAGGCTGATGCAGGGTCGCGGGGTCCGGCCGGCGGCGTACGTGCGCGGAAGGTCGGGGTCGGCGATCAGCGCGCGCGTCATGGCGACCAGGTCGACGCCGTCGCGGACCAGGGCCTCCTCGGCGTGGTCGGCGTCGAGGATGCGCCCGGCGACGAGGGTCGCGACCCCCGTCGCGCGGCGCAGGCGACCCGCGTGCGGGCCGTTCACGTTCTCGCCCAGCTCGTCGCCGGGCACGAAGACCGAGCTGCTGCGCACCGTGTAGCCGGTGCCGCCGGAGACGCTGAGCAGGTCGACCGCACCGTTCGCGGTCATCCCCTGCGCCACCTCGACGAGCTCGGCGTCGGTCATGCCGGCGCCCTCGAGCAGCCCGTGGTAGGCCGACATCCGGAAGCCCACGAGGAAGTCCTCCGAGGTCCAGGCGCGCACCGCGGCGAGCACCTCGCGACCGAATCGCAGCCGGTTCTCGAAGCTGCCGCCGTAGCGGTCGGTGCGGTCGTTCACGTAAGGGTCGTAGAACTGCTCGATCAGGTGTCCGCCGTGCGAGGTGACCTCGGCCCCGTCCCAGCCCAGCTCCATCAGGCGCCGCGCCGAGTGGCCGAAGCGGTCGACCAAGACAGCGATCTCGGCCTCGCTCAGCACCGCCGGGACCTCGCGGTGCACGCCCTCGGGCAGGTCGGAGGCCGCCTTGAGCGCGACGCCGGAGTGCCAGGAGTTGCCGCGGCGCCCCATGTGCGTCATCTGCGCCATGGTCAGCGCGCCGTGGGCGTGCACGCGGTCGGCGAGCTGGCGCAGCAGCGCGTCGTTGCGGGGGTCCCACAGCGAGATCGACCCGTACGACGCCGCGCTCTCCGGGTCCACCGAGGCCGACCCGAACGTCATGACCAGGCCGACGCCGCCCGCGGCCTTGCGGACGTGGTAGTCGACCTCCGCCTGGGTGAGCAGACCGTCGTGGCCCCAGCCCGTCGAGTGCGGCGTCGAGGTGATCCGGTTGCGGACCGTCTTGCCGCGCAGCCGGAACGGCGAGAACAGGGTCGGCCAGCGCAGCGCGCCCGCGGAGCCGGCGAACGAACCGGAGGCAGTGTCGTGGACGGTCATCAGCGGGCTCCTTGGACGGCGGTCCTTCGGATCCTAGATGTGATCACAGATCAGAAGCAAGCCCCGTCAGGTACGGTCTGCTCATGACCCTGGCTCCCCTCGGCGAGACCTCGCTGGTGACCGACCGGGTCTACGGCGCCATCCGTGAGGGCATCCGCAGTGGCGAGATCGCGGCCGGGTCACGGCTCCGGCTGCGCGACCTCGCCGCCCAGCTCGGCACCAGCCCGATGCCGGTCCGGGAGGCGATCGGCCGGCTCGAGCAGAACGGCCTCGTCGTCCGGACCCCGCACCGCGGCGCGGTCGTCGCCGACCTCACGCCGGCGGAGCTCGCGCACGTCTACGCCACCCGGCTCCTGCTCGAGGTGGAGGCGACCCGCCTGGGGTGCCGCTCCGTCGCGGCCGAAGACGTCGCCCGGATGCGCGTGGCGGACGAGCGGATGCGGGCGGCCGTCGCCGCCGGCCGGGTCAGCGAGGCCCTGGACGCCGACGAGGAGCTCCTCTCGGTCCTCTACGCCGCGGGCGGCAACCCCGTGCTCGTCGGCCTGGTCGAGGACCTGTGGCAGCGGTGCCGCGCCTTCAAGCTGCTGGGTGCCGACGGCGCCGGTTCGCTCCACCCCGACCACGGGGCGTGGTCGACCCAGCGCCGCCTGCTCGAGGCGGTCGAGGCGCGCGACGTCGAGGCGGCGGTCGCGGTCACCCGCGAGTCGCTGGAGTCGTCGCAGGAGCGGATCCGGGTGATGCTCGCCGAGAGCCCCGGCGACCCGCGCCAGCCGCACTAGCCGCGCCGGAGCGGCGGACCTGCAGGAGCGCCACGACCCAGAGCACGACGACGACCAGGACGGCCACGGAACCGAGCCGGTCGGCGAGGTCGGCGACCGGGTTCGCCACCCCAAGACGCGCCAGGACCCAGCCGATCGCCGCGACCCCGGTGAGGGCGGCCGCGCCGACGCGCAGGGTGCTGTAGCGACCTGCCCGCGCCAGCAGGACCAGCGGCGGCAGCACCAGGGCGACGACGACGAGCTGCATGAGCTCGATGCCGAGGTTGAAGCCGACCAGCGACAGCACCAGGCGACCGCCGGTGAGGTCGAGCGCGCGGAGGGTCTCGGAGAAGGCCAGGCCGTGGACGAGCCCGAAGCACCCGGCGACGAGCGCCTCGCGCCCGGGGAACAGCGGCCGTCCGGCGTGCACGGCGGCGACCAGGATGCTCACCGCGATCAGCACCTCGACGGCCTGCTGCGGGACGGGCACGCCGATCGCACCCGCAGCGAGGGTGACCGAGTGCCCGAACGTGAAGGCGAGGGTGATGCGGGCGATCCGACCGAGCGCCGAGCGCGCTGTGACCGGACCGCCCCACCGACGCGGACCCGACGCGGAGACCAGCAACGGGGCCGGCAGGAGCAGGGTGAGCAGGAACAGCTGGTGGTCGGTGCCCTCACGGATGTGCTGGATCCCGAGAACCACCATGCTGGTGAGGCCCCGGAGGTCGCTGCCCGACCCGAGGTCCACGTGCAGCGGCACCACCGTGCCCGTGACCGTGTCGCGCACGACGGTGCCGACCTCGTACGGGGCCGAGACCTGCCCGCCCGACCAGTCGGAGCTGACGGTCACGATCACGGTGTGGGTCGCGACGCGGTCGACCACCGCGTCGTAGCCGAGGTCGAACGAGCGCACGTCGGCCCCCGCCGGCGGGGTGAGGGTGAGCAGCACGCGCACCTCCCGGTAGAGCCCCGTCGTCCGGGCGTCCCCGGCCCCCGAGACGGTCGGGGCACCCGCGACGACCGACCACGCCCGACCGTCGTCGCTGGTCGGGCGTACGTGGGCCACGAGGTAGGCGTCGATCGCCGAGGCCTGGGCGGTGACCGCGGCCTCGGAGGCGTCGCCGAGGTCGAGGCCGCTCGCCGCCGTCAGGTCGTCGACGGGGATGGAGACCTGCGCCTCGACCGCGTCCGCACCGACCACGAGCTGCACCGTCGAGGTGGGCAGCACGTGCGCGGACGCGGTGCCCGTCCCCAGGACGAGCACCACGAACGCCAGCGACACCGCCGCCAGGGCGCGGGTGAGCGTCCGCATCAGCTCCTCGTGCCGCCGTAGTCCGTGGTCCGGTCGCGCCACACCGAGTGCGGGTGGTTGCCGGCGAGCACGATGCCGTGCTGCATCGAGAACTCGATCCACACCGACGGACCGTCGATGCGGACGTAGTCGTTCTGCTCGGTGAGGGCGACGGTGCCCGCGTACGCCACGTAGGTGTCGGCGAGCTCGTCCGAGTACCGGGCCAGGATCGTCTTCGCATCGGCGTCGGCGATGTCCTCGACGTACGAGGCGATCGCGGCGGTCACGAGCTTCTGCTGGGCCGCCGAGAACTCGGAGACCTGTACGCCCTCCTTCGACGTCGGGAAGGCCCAGTCCTTGCCCGGCGTGAGGACCAGGTCGGTGAACGTGTCGCTCAGCTTCGCCTTCGCCAGCTGGTCGGCGCCCAGGCCGGTGAGCAGCGCCGTGAAGGCGGCCTCCTTGACCTTCATCGGCTCGTTGGTCCGGCCGTCGAGGTCGAAGGCCCCGTTCGGCTCGATGCCGCGGAACGACGGCGTCGCGCCGGCGAGCTGGCCGTCGGTGTAGGTGTTCGCGACGGCCAGGTGGTGCCCGCCGAACTGCAGCTCCCACGTCCCCGAGTCCTGCGGGCTGCCGAGGAGGGCCACGTAGTAGTTCTTGCGGCCGTAGTCGTCGCCCCCGCCGTTCGCCGCGAGATAGTCGTCGGCGTTGAGGTGCTGCTCGATCGCGTCGTAGCCGGTGCCCGTGCCGCTCCCCGTCGCGGCCTTAATCATCGCCGTGAAGGCGGCGAGCTGGTCCTCGGTGAGGTCGCCGAGGCTGAGCCCGACACGGGACTGGCTGCCCCCGCCTGCGCCGCCCGAACCGCCCCCGGCGGGCCCACCGCTCGGCATCCCCGACGGGCGTCCCGAACCGTCCCCGTCAGGACCGCCGCTGGGCATCCCGGAGGGCATCCCACCCCCGCCGCCCGTGCTGCCGCCCAGCAGGCCCTGGGGCAGGTTCGACCAACGCTCGGCGGTCGCCAGGGAGTAGTCGAGCAGCACGGTCGGCTGCTGCTCGGGGGTGAGGGTCTTGTAGAAAGCCTGGGCGAACGCGGCCACGCTCCCGGCGGCGGCCGCCCCGGTCGCCACCGCGCTCGACGCCGCGGAAGCGGTCGACGAGGCGCTCGAGCTGGCGGGCCCGATGGTGGAACCGGAGCAGGCGGCGAGTCCGGCGACCGCGACCGGCACGATTCCCAGGAACCAGCGCCGGGACAGGGGGCGTTCTCTCAGCGAGTTCTTCGATGTCATGCCGCGGACGGTAGTGAGCGAACCTGGCTGGATTCTTGGCGCTCCTGTGCGTCGGCTGTGCCGATCGACCGAGACCAGTCGCACACGACCGACCCCCGTGAGACCCAGGTCACCCCGCCGGGTTACCGTCGGCTCAGCGCTGCACCTGCTGGAGCGCTCGCCCCGTCAACCAGCACGCCGGGGCGAGCGGAACGCCCCTTGCGTGCTGGACCGACCGCACCGTCGTGACGAGGTGACGAGGTGCGGACCTGTCGACATGGAGGTCGAGAGATGTACGAGAGCAACGGCGAGAAGTACTTCGTGGTCGACGCGCACATCGCCCTGTGGGACGCGCGGCCCGAGAACCAGCGGAACATCCACGGCAAGCAGTTCATCGACTGCTTCTACGACTACCACCGCAACCTCAGCCCCGCGTCCGAGCTGTGGAGCTACGAGCAGTACCTCTACTACGCCGACCGGCTGATGAAGGACCTCTTCACCGACGGCTACGTCGACCACGCGATCTTCCAGCCCGCCTACCTCGGCGAGTTCTACCACCGTGGCTTCGGCCAGACCGAGGAGGCGTGGGCCCTCACCCAGGCGCACCCGGACAAGCTCACGTACAACCACTCGTACGACCCGCGTAACGGCGAGCAGGGGCTCGACCAGCTGCACCTCGACGCCGAACGCTTCGGCCTCAAGGGCATCAAGCTCTACACCGCGGAGTGGCACGGCGACTCGCGCGGCTACAAGCTGACGGATCCGTGGTCGGTGAAGTACCTCGAGGCGTGCCGCTCGCTCGGGATCAAGAACATCCACGTGCACAAGGGCCCCACCATCCGCCCGCTCGACCGCGACGCGTTCGACGTCGCGGACGTGGACGGCGTGGCCAGCGACTTCACCGACCTCAACTTCGTCGTCGAGCACGTCGGCCTGCCGCGGCTGGAGGACTTCTGCTGGATCGCCACGCAGGAACCCAACGTGTACGGGGGCCTCGCGGTCGCCATCCCCTTCATGCACACCCGGCCCCGCTACTTCGCCCAGATCATCGGCGAGCTCCTCTACTGGATCGGCGAGGACCGGATCCTCTTCTCCAGCGACTACGCGCTGTGGACGCCGAAGTGGCTCGTCGAGACGTTCGTCGACTTCCAGATCCCCGAGGACATGCAGCCCGAGTACTCCGCCATCACCACCGACCAGCGCAAGAAGATCCTCGGCCTCAACGCCGCGGCGCTGTACGACATCCCCGTGCCCGCGCACCTCCAGGTCCAGGCCGCGCCCGACGAGGTCCCCGTGGCCTCGCCCGCCCCCGACCTGCGCGTCCCGGTCGCGTGACCGCGGTCGACCTGCACCCGGTCCGCGCGTCCGACGCGCTCCCGGGTGCCGTGTGGGCCGCCCTCGGCACGGTGATGGACCCCGAGCTCGACGAGCCGATCACCGACCTGGGCTTCGTGGCGAGCCACCACCTGGAGCCCACGGGCGACGGCCGGGTGGACGTCGAGGTGCACCTGCGCCTGCCCACGTCGTTCTGCGCGCCGAACTTCGCCTACCTGATTGCCGCCGACGCCCAGGACGCCCTGACGGCGCTGGACGAGCTGCGCGACGTCGCCGTCTGGCTCGACGACCACCACGACTCGACCAAGATCAACTCGGGTCTGGCGGCGGGCGGCGGCTACCGCGGCACGTTCGAGCACGAGGCTGACGACAGCCTGGACGAGCTGCGGATGATCTTCCGCCGCAAGGCCCACACGGCCGCCATGGAACGTTCCTGCGCGGCCTTGCTGAGGACCTCGTCCTGGACCGTCGCCGACCTGCACACGCTCACGCTGGCCGACCTGCCGTCCGGGCGCACGACCGAGGCGCTCGTCCGCCGACGTCGTGACCTCGGCTTCGCGACCGACCCGGCTGCACTCGTCATGGTCGACGACCACGGCCGGCCGGTGAGCGAGGACCAGGTGCCGTTGCGGCTCCGGTTCGCCCGGACCACCCGGATCTCGGTCGAGGGCAACGCCCACTTCTGCCGCGGCCTGCTGGCCACCCGCTACCCCGGGGCGGAGGAGGACCAGGCGGCCAGCGCGTACGACCCGGCCGTCCCCTCCTCCCTGCCTCCCGCCCCGCCGTCCCCCTCCCACGAGAGCGAGCACTGACATGCGAGCCGTCCAGGTCATCGGCTACCACGACAAGCTTCAGCTGAACGACGTCCCCGAACCCACGGCCGACGGCCCGCTCGACGTGGTCGTCCGCATCGGCGGCGCCGGCGTCTGCCGGACCGACCTGCACATCCTCGAGGGCCAGTGGGCCGAGAAGTCCCAGGTCGCGCTGCCGTACACGATCGGTCACGAGAACGCCGGCTGGGTGCACGCGGTCGGGTCCGCGGTGACGAACGTCGCCGTCGGGGACGCGGTGATCCTGCACCCGCTGGTGACCTGCGGCCTCTGCCGCGCGTGCCGCTTCGGCGACGACGTGCACTGCGAGAACAACCGGTTCCCCGGGATCGACAGCGACGGCGGCTACGCCGAGTACCTGCTGACGACCGCGCGCAGCGTCGTCCCGCTCGGCGACGGGCTGGAGCCCGCGGCCGTGGCCGCCCTCGCCGACGCCGGCCTGACCGCGTACCACGCCGCCGCCAAGGCCGCCCGGATCCTGCATCCCGGCGACTTCTGCGTGATGATCGGCGCCGGCGGGCTGGGCCACATCGGCGTCCAGGTCATGAAGGCGATCTCGGGCGCGACCCTCGTCGTCGTCGACCGCAACCCCGAGGCCCTGACCCTCGCGTCCGAGATCGGGGCCGACCACACCGTCCTCGCCGACGGCGGACACGTGGCCGCGATCCGGGAGCTCACCGGGGGCAAGGGTGCCGAGGCGGTGATCGACTTCGTCGGCGAGGGCGGCGCCACCGCCGAGGGTGTGGCCATGCTGCGTCAGGCCGGCAGCTACTTCGTCGTCGGCTACGGCGAGAACATCAGCGTCCCGACGATCGACATGGTCTCGAGCGAGATCAACCTGATTGGCAACCTCGTCGGCTCCTACAACGACCTCGTCGAGCTCATGGCCCTCGCGGCCCAGGGCAAGGTCACGCTGCACACGAGCACGTACGCGCTGGCCGACTTCCAGCAGGCGATCGACGACCTCGACGCCGGGCGGGTCCGGGGGCGCACGATCCTCGTGCCCTGAGGGGGCGCCCCCACGCCCCGCGTGGGGGGACGGGCTCCGGGTCACCGCACGTAGTCGGCCCCCGTCACGTCGATGGTCGCCCCGGAGGTGTGCCGGGAACGTCCCGAGGCCAGGAAGGCGATGACCTCGGCGACGTCCTCGGGCGGGGTCACCTCGCCCAGGGGCATCGACGCGGCGAGCGCCTCGGCCTCCGGACCGTCGGTCATCATGTCGGTCAGCACCCAGCCGGGCGCGATGTCGTACGCGAGCACGCCGTCGCGGGCGAAGGACCGGGCGATCCCCTTGGTGAGGGACTGGAGCCCGCCCTTCGCCGCCCCGTACGCGAGGTGGTCGGCGTCGTCGCCGCGGTGCGCCGCCCGGCTGGTCACGTTCACGACGATCCCGCCGCCGGAGGCCTGCCACCGCGTGACGGCCAGCCGGCACAACGTCGCCGGAGCGAGCAGGTTGATCATGAGGTTGTCCGCCCAGCCCGCGTCCCAGGCGTCGGCGTCGTCGAGCGGAGAGGCCAGGTAGACGCCGGCGTTGTTCACGAGGACGTCGACGCGGCCGCGCCAGGCCAGCGCCTCGCCCCAGAGCCGGTCCGCCTCCCCCGCCACGGCGAGGTCGGCCGCCAGCACGTGCACGCGCTCCTCGCCGAGCTCCGCGGCCACCGCCTGCGCCGCCGGACCCGACGCACGGTGGTGCAGCACGACGTGGAAGCCGTCGCGGTGCAGCGCACGGACCGCCGCCCTGCCGATGCCGCGCGAGCCGCCGGTGACGAGGACGACCCGGCCGCGGCCCATGGTGCCCTCCCCCAGCCCGCTCACGCGACGGCCTGCGCGCCGGTGATCTCCACGGCCGCGCCGCAGAGGTAGGGCGCCTCGTCCGAGGCCAGGAACGCGACCAGCGCGGCGATCTCCTCGGGCAGCCCGACGCGCCCGTACGGGACGAGCGCGTCCAGGTCGGCCTTGGTGCGACCGCTGCGGGCCAGGTTCGCCTCGAGCATCGGGGTCCAGACCTCCCCCGGGCAGACCGCGTTCACCCGGACCCCGGCCGGCGCGTAGTCGCGGGCGAGGTTCTGGGTGAAGGCCACGACTGCGGCCTTGGAGGTGTTGTACGCGACGTGGCCGGGCGCGGGCGACAGGCCCCACTGCGAGGCCGTGTTGACGATGGCCCCCTGGCCGGCGTTGATCATGGTCGGCAGCACCGCCCGGCACAGGTGCACGAGGGCGTCGACGTTCACGGCGAACGTGGCCGCCCAGTCGTCCGCGGCCAGGTCGAGCAGCGCACCGCGCCGATTGACGCCCGCGTTGTTGACCAGGACGTCGAGGCGGCCGTGCTCGTCGACCACGTCACGCACGGCGGCGGCGCAGGCGTCGGGGTCGGTGAGGTCGAACGCCCGCACCTCCGCCCGCCCGCCGGCCAGCACGAGGTCCTCGACCACCCGGGCGCACGCGTCGGCGTCGCGGTCGGCGACCTGCACGACCGCACCCTCCGCCGCGAGCCGCCCGGCGATGGCCGTGCCGATGCCGCCGACCGCGCCGGTGATCAGGCAGACCTGGTCGACGAAGCGCCGCGCGGTGGACGTCGTCGGCTGCTTGATCATCGGTCTCCCCCGCCCTGCGGGCCCGTGAAGACCGTCCGGTGCCACGGCTTGGCCGCGACGCCGGTGAGGTCGAACATGACGTGCTTGACCACGGTGTAGTCCTCGAACGAGTAGGTCGACATGTCCTTGCCGAAGCCCGACTCCTTCATCCCGCCGTGCGGCATCTCGCTGATGATCGGGATGTGGTCGTTGACCCACACGCAGCCGGCGCGGATCTCGCGCGTCGCCCGCAGCGCGCGGTAGACGTCGCGGGTCCAGGCGGAGGCGGCCAGCCCGTACGGGGTGTCGTTGGCCAGGGTGATCGCCTCGTCGTCGGTGTCGAAGGGCAGGACGACGAGCACCGGTCCGAAGATCTCGTCGCGCACGACCTCGCTGGTCAGCCCGGCGTCGGCGATCAGCGTCGGCGCGTAGTAGGAGCCCGCGGCGAGGCCACCGCCGGGGACGGTGCCGCCGGTGACCACGCGGGCGTACGCGCGGGACCGGTCGACGAGGGCGGCCACGCGGTCGCGGTGGGCCGTGCTGATCAGGGGACCGAGGTCGGTGGCCGGGTCCTGCGTCGGGCCGAGGCGCACGGAGGCGAACAGGTCCGCGACGCCCTCGACGAAGCGGTCGTGGAGCGAGCGGTGCACGATCGCGCGGGTCGCCGCCGTGCAGTCCTGACCGGTGTTGATCAGGCTCGCCGCGACGGCGCCCTGGATCGCGGCGTCGAGGTCGGCGTCGTCGAACACCACGAACGGAGCCTTGCCGCCGAGCTCGAGGTGCACCCGCTTGGCCGTGGTCGCCGCGGCCTCGAGGACCGTACGTCCGACGCGCGTCGAGCCGGTGAACGAGACCATGTCGACCTGCGGGTGCCGCAGCAGGTGCGCGCCGCAGTCGACGCCGGTCCCGGTCAGCACGTTGAAGACCCCGTCGGGGATCCCGGCCTGCGTGGCCAGCTCCGCGAACCGCAGCGTCGTCAGCGGCGTCAGCTCCGACGGCTTGAGCACGATGGTGTTGCCGGCGGCCACGGCGGGCAGGACCTTCCAGGCCGCCATCTGCAGGGGGTAGTTCCACGGGGCGATGGAGCCGACGACGCCGACGGGCTCGCGCCGGATCGAGCTGGTGTGGTCGGCCGAGTACTCCGCGGTCGCCTGGCCCTCCAGGGTCCGCGCGGCGCCGGCGAAGAACGCCGTGTTGTCGATCGTGCCCGGGACGTCGAACTCGCGGGCGAGCCGGATCGGCTTGCCGGCCTGGCGACTCTCGGTCTGCGCCAGCTCCTCGGCTTCCGCCTCGAGCAGGAAGGCGAGCGAACGCAGCACCGCGGAACGTTCGCCCGGGGTCGCACCGGACCAGGCCGGGAAGGCCGCCCGCGCCGCGGCGACCGCGGCCTCCACGTCGTCCGGTCCGGCGAGCGTGATCTCGTCGACCACCTCGCCCGTCGAGGGGTCCCGGACCACGTCGCGGGCCCCGGTCAGGGCCTCCCGGCGCTGCCCGTCGATGTACTGGCTCACTCGTGCTCGCTCTCTCTGCGTCTGCTGGGCTCGTCGACGGGGCTCAGAGCCCGGGGGCCCAGATGTCGCCGACGCTGAAGCCGGCGGGGAAGGGATCGGTGTCGTCGAGCACCCAGGTCGAGCGGCCGGTCACCCAGCCGCTGCCGGTGATGGTGGGCAGGACGGCCTCGTACGCGCCGAGGGTCGTCGTCCCGAGCAGCTCGCCGACGAACTCGGTGCCGATGACGCTGAGGTGGGAGAACTTCTCGCCGATCTCCAGCTGACCGCGGGCGTGCAGCGCGGCCATCCGCCCACACGTCCCGGTGCCGCACGGCGAGCGGTCGAGCGCACCCGTCCACGTGCTGGGGTCGTCGGCGCGCAGACGGCCCTGGGTGAGGACGACCGCGTTGCGGTCCTGCACGCCGGGCTGACGGTCGCCGGAGTGCAGCATGATGTTGCCGACCGCGTCGATGTCGGGGTTCAGCGGGTGGCGCACGTCCAGCTGCTCGAGCGCCGCGAGCTTGAGCAGCGCGCCCGCCCGGGTGAGCTCGCGGCCCCGGTCCGGGTCGATCGTCAGACCCATCGCGGCTGCGGGGGCCTGGACGAAGAAGCCGCCGCCGAACACCACGTCGACCGCGACCGTCCCGAAGGTCGGCACCTCGAGCGGCACGTCCAGGCCGACGACGAACGCCGGGACGTTGGCGACGGTGACGCTGCGGACCTTGCCGCCCGAGACGACCGCCTCGGTCTCGACCGTGCCCACCGCGGTGTCGATGCGGACCCGGGTGACGGGCTCGAGCATCGGCACGATCCCGCTCTCCAGGACCGCGGTCACGGTGCAGATCGTGTTGCTGCCCGACATCGGGGTGAAGCCGCCCTGCTCGAGCACGACGATGCCGAGGTCCGAACCCGGCTCGACCGGCGGCAGCACGAGCACCGCGCACAGCCCCGGGAAGCCCCGCGGCTCGCGCAGCAGGAACCGCCGGAGGTCGTCGAGGTGGTCGCGGCAGTACGCGAGCCGCTCAGCCATCGTCGCGCCCTGGACCAGCCCGGCGGCGTTGATCACGACACGCCCGGCCTCACCCTCGGCGTGGGCCTCGATGCACTCGAGCTGGAGCTGCCGCATGTCAGGCCTCTGCCGCGGCGAAGGGTCCGAGGACGGCGACGAGACCGGCCCGCTGCTCCACGGACAGCGGCTGCACCGGGGCGCGGGTCGGACCGACCGGGTGCCCGACGAGCTCGAGCGCGGCCTTGACCCCGGAGACGTAGCTGATCGACTCGAGGTAGGAGCTCAGCGCCCACAGGTCGCGCCACTGCTCGCGGGCCGCGCCGAGGTCGCCCTTCACGGCCAGGGTGTCCCACAGCGCGACGGCCTGCTCGGGCACGATGCCCGCCACGCCCCAGACCGAGGCCTCGGCGCCGAGGGCCAGCCCGGTGAACGTGAGGGTGTCCCAGCCGTTGAACGCCTTGATGTCGGCGCTGCGGCTGACGATCAGGTCGGTCAGCGTGACCGCGTCGCCCGAGGTGTCCTTGAGGTAGTCGACGCCGTCGATCGAGCCGAGCTCGGCGATCTGGTCGGCGTCGAGGCGGATACCCGTCGCGCCGGGGACGTTGTAGTAGACGATCGGCAGGGTGGTCGCCGCGGCGACGGCCGACAGGAACACCTTGAGCGCCGTGAAGTCCAGCGGGTCGTAGAACGGCGGCACGAGCATGACGGCGTCCGCGCCGACCCGCTCGCTGTGCTGCACCAGGTCGATCGCGCCGGCGGTGGTCATCGAGCCGACGCCGGCGACGACGGGGACGCGCCCGGCCGCGGCGGCGACGTAGAGCTCGATGACCCGGCGGTGCTCGTCCGGGCTGAGGCTCGTGAACTCCCCCGTCGTCCCGCAGGGCACCAGGCCGTGGATGCCGGCCTCGACCAGTCGGTCGACGAGCGCGGCGAGCGCGACCTCGTCGACGGCCGACCCGTCGGCGGTGAACGGGGTGGGGACGGCGGCGAGGATGCCGGTGAGCCGGGTCTGCTTGCGAGGCACGGTGGGGTCCTTGGTCTGGGGCGGGTCAGGCGGCGTCGGCCGCGAGGTCGCGGCGCGTCGGGGTCCTGCGGACGAGGGCGCGGGTGAAGCGCTGCGGGGCGAAGGGCACGAGCACGTCGGGGGTCTCGCCGTGCAGCACCATCCGGCTGAGGGCGAGCGCGGAGCCCGGGCCGAGGGTGATGCCCTGCATGCCGTGGCCGCTGGAGACGTACGTGTTGGACAGGCTCCCGAGGCGGCCGACGACGGGGATCCCGTCGGGTGTCATCGGGCGGATGCCGGCCTTCGGCGTGACAGGCCCGGCCGGCGGGGTCCAGTCGCGGAAGTACGCGCTCGGCGCCCGCAGGATCGCGCCGACGCGCACCTGGTTGAGCTCCTCGTCGAGCCCGGCGAACTCCATCGTCCCCGCGAGGCGCAGGTTGCGGGCGAGGGGCGTCACCGCGACCTTGGCGTCGGAGAGGTTGACCGAGCTGCGCAGGTCGTACGGCTCCACGTCGATGCTGTAGCCCTTGCCCGGCCGGACCGGGAGCGGCACCCCGAGGAGCCGCGAGATCGGGCCGGTCCAGGCGCCGGCGGCGAGGACGTACGCGTCGCCGCCGACCTGCTGCCCACCGGCGGTGATGCTCCGGATCCCGTCGCCGCCGGAGGCCCAGCCGTGCTCCGCGCCGTCGATCGGTGCGTTCTCGAGGATCGTCACGCCGAGCTCGAGCAGCCGGCGGTGCAGCGCACCCATCAGGGCCGGCGGGTCGAGGTGCTCCTCGCGCGGGAAGTAGATGCCGCCGATCACCCGGTCGGAGAGCTTGGGCTCCTGGACCCGGACGTCGTCGCCGACCAGGACCTGCGGGTCCCGGTCGAAGCGGCGGGCCAGCTCGAGGAGCCCACGGTGGTGCTCGAGGTTGTGCGGGTCGGTGAAGGCCATCAGGAGGCCGTCGTGACGCAGCTCGAAGTCCAGCCCGTCGCTGCGGTAGCGGTCGTACGCCTCGCCCGAGCTCGCCGCGAGGCGCAGGTGGGCCTCGAAGCCGGCCTGCTGCGCGGGCGCGTTGCAGCTGCGCCACATGCCGAGCATGAACTTGACGAACTGCGGGTCGAGCGACGGTCGGATGTAGAGCGGGCTGTCGCGACGCAGCATCCAGCGCAGGGAGGTGCTGATCATCCCGGGCCCCGGGACGGGGGCCGACTCCGCCGGGCAGACCCAGCCGGCGTTGACCTCGGCCGCACCCTGACCCGTACGCCGGGCGTCGACGAGCGTGACGCGCGCGCCGTCCGTGGCCAGCTGGTAGGCGGTCATGAGCCCGATGGCCCCACCGCCGATGACGACGACGTGGGTCACAGCGCGAAGACCTGTCCGGTCTGGACCCCGTGGACGGACTTCACGAACGCCCGGCCGACCTCGGCGGCCGGCACGGGGACGAAGCCGGGGAAGGACGAGTGGTAGCCGGTGGCCTCGGTCAGCACCGTGGGGCTGACCGCGTTGATGCGCAGACCACGAGGCAGCTCGGCCGCGGCGGAGATGACGAACGACTCGAGCGCACCGTTCGCCATGGCGGCGGCCGCGCCGGTGCGGATCGGCTCCCGGGCGAGGATGCCGGTCGTCAGGGTGATCGAGCCGCCGTCGGGGAGGTGAGGGGTCCCGATCCGGACGACGTCGAGCTGGGCGGCGACCTTGCCGAGGTAGGCGGACCGGTAGTCGTCCGCGGTCAGGTCGGCGAGGGGCTTGAAGGGCACGGAGCCGACCGCGGACACGACGGCGTCCACGCTGCCGATCCGCTCGAAGAGGGCCTGGATCGACTCGGGCTCGGTCAGGTCGACCGCCAGCTCCGAGCTCTTCGAGGCGCGGAGCACCTCGTCGCCGAACGCCTCGAGGGCGTCGGCCGCGGCTCCCCCGACCAGGCCGGTGGCGCCGATGACCAGGATCTTCATGCGGGTGTCCTCACGTTCTTCTCGTGCTGGTCCGTCGGGTCGCGCAGCGCGATCAGCTCGTCGACGCTGGCGATGGTGTGCTCGCGGAACGTCGTCTCGACCCGTACCTCGAGACCGCTCCCCAACGCGTCCATGAGGTCGCGGTGCAGGCGATGGGAACGTTCCGGGTCGTGACGGACGGCCTGGTCCTGCGCCAGCGCGATGGTCATGTGGGCCTGGATGACCGGCCAGAGCTGGTCGAGCACCACGTTGTCGGCCGCGCTCCAGATCGCCCGGTGAAACGCCAGGTGACCCTCGTGCCGGACGACCGGGTCGTCGTCGAACGCGCTGCTCTCGAAGGCGGCCCAAGCCAGCCGGACGGCGCCCAGCCGCCGACCGGTCGTGTCGTCGAGGACGGCGCGCGCGGCGAGCAGGTCGAGCGCCACCCGCGTGCGGGCCAGGTCGCGGAGCGCGGCCGCGTCGAGGTCGGCCACCCGCAACCCGCGGTAGGGCTCCGCGACGACGAGCCCCTCCTGCGCGAGCTGGCCCAGTGCCTCCCGCACGGTGGCCCGGCTGACCTGGAGGTCGGCGGCCAGGGACAGCTCGGTGAGCTTGTCCCCCGGCCGCAGCGCTCCGACGACGATGCCGCGGCGGATCTGCGCCAGAACGGCTTCGCGGCGCGAGATCGAGGCCACCGGGGCGAGCGCGGGACGCAGCGCGTCCTCCTCGTCCCTCAGCTCTTCGTTCACCGGCTGCGCCATGAATCAGACGCTAGCAGCCGATTGTCTGACAATCAACGTTCTTGGCTCGACCGCCAAGTTTGCGCCGCCATGACACCCTCGGAACCACTGCTTGTCGCCTGCCCTCTTCCCCCAGGAGCACCCATGTCCACCACCGCCGACGCACCCGCACGCGCGGGCGCACCCGCCGCCTCCGGCCTCGTCCGTGCGTTCCAGGTCTTCGCCGCCCTGTCCGTCGTGAACGTGCTCGTGCAGTTCATCAGCGCGGGGCAGCTGTTCCCGAACGGTGGACCCGAGGAGGTGCACGCCGCCGGCGCGATCGTGCTCCACGTCCTCAGTGGCCTGGCGGCGATCGCCGCCGTCCTCCTCTGGCGGCAGGGACGCGTGTCCATCGCCACGGCAGCACTCGCGGCGATCGTGTTCGCGTACACGTTCCTGCAGGCCTACTGGGGCGGCTACTCCAGCCTGTGGATCCACGTCCCCGGCGCCATGCTGCTCACCGTCGGCGTCGTCTGGGTCCTGTTCGCCAGCCTGCGGCGGGCTGCTCCCCGGGCCTGATCCTCGAAGGAGCAGTCGCGTGAACCCGCGGGACGAGCTGGTGCCGGTCGAGCTGACGGAGGACGGGCTGGATCTCCTGCGTGCGGGACTGCACGTGTGGGGAGGTCCTGTCACCTGCACCCAGGAAATGGCTGTGGCGATGGGCTTCGACGGGCTGGACGACTTCCGGGCCGAGAGGAAGCGCATCTACGGGAGCCTGTGGCCAAGCGCATCACTCTCGCGGATCGACTGGACGCGAGCGTTGCTCTGCACGGAGATCGCCTTCACGAGCTACGTCGCCGGGGCTGCCTGGGACTGGCGCATCGTCACGGGATTTGACGATCCAGAAGCACTTCGCATCCTGCGAGACCTGCAGCAGAGGTTCAGCCGAGCCCGCGCACTCGTCGCGATCAACACCTAGGCACATCTGGCTGAGCCCGTGTGGACACCTTCGAACGTGTGTTCGAAACTGTCAGCGGGCCTCCATAGGTTGAAGCCATGGAAATCGAGGGCGGCGAGAGCGGTGCGGCGATGCCCGTCGACGACGCCCTCGACGACTTCGTCGGGGCGCTCGACCAGCTGATCGGGGTCGTCGAGGCCGGCGGGTTGGACGGCCTCGACAAGGCAGGGCTGGTCGGGTTCCTGCAACGGTTCGAGCAGACGCGGAACCGGATGTCGCTCATCGACCACCGCGCGGTCCGGGTGGCCGAGTCGGTCCGGCTGGCCGAGACGGTCGGGCAGCCGAACCTGCCCGCCACCCTCGCCTGGGTGCTGCGCCTGTCCCGCGGGGAGGCGGCCCGGCGGGTCCGTGCCGCCGAGGCCGTCGGCGAGCGGGTCGCCATGACCGGCGAGGAGCTCGGGCCGTTGCGGCCGGCGCTGGCGGCGGCGCAGCGGGCCGGGGACGTCAGCCCCGAGCAGGTCGATGTGTGCGTCCGTGCGCTGGAGGGTGTGGACCGGCGCGGGTTCGACCCGGCCGATCTCGATCTCGGCGACCGGCTCCTCGCCGAGTACGCCGTGACGTTCGGGCCGAAAGAGCTGCGGGTGATCGCTCAGCAGGTCGTCGACCGGATCGACCCCGACGGCACCGTCCCGGCCGAACAGCTCAACACCGAACGACGCCACCTCGCCTTCCGCAAGCTCACCGACGGCATGTACGCCGTCGAAGGCCGCCTCACCGGCGAGCTCGGCGCCAAGCTCCACGCCGTCCTCGGCCCGCTGGCCAAGCCACGGTTGGAGACGGTCGTCCTCGAGGACGGACGCACCGTCGAGGAACCCGACCCGCGCCACCACGGCCAGCGCTCCCACGACGCGTTGGGCGAGGTGTGCGACCGGCTCCTGCGCTCCGGCACCTTGCCCGACTCCGGCGGCACCCCCGCCACCGTCATCGTCACCATCCCCGAGGACGACCTCCAGGCCCGCGCCCGCTGGGGTGTGACCAGCGACGGCACCATGCTGTCGACCGAGACGATCGTCCGCCTTGCCGACCAGGCCGACGTCTACCCGGCCGTCCTCACCAAGACCGGCGTCGTCCTCCAGCTCGGCCGCACCCGCCGTCTCGCGACCAACGGCCAGACCGTCGCCCTGATCGCCCGCGACGGCGGCTGCTCGTTCCCCGGCTGCGACCGGCCGCCTGAGTGGTGCGAACGCCACCACGTCACCGAGTGGAGCCAGGGTGGCCGGACCGACCTGCACAACCTGACCTTGTTGTGCGCCTGGCACCACCACAACTTCGCCGCCCGCGGGTGGACCTGCCACATGATCGACGACCTCCCTGCCTGGATCCCACCGAAGTGGGTCGACCGGGACCAGCGGCCGGTCCTCAACGCCCGCATCCTCGCCCGACAACGCGGACTCGGACTCAGGTGCTGATCGCAACCGGCAGCGAAACCCGCACCGACGGACCCCAGGCGTTCTACCGTGACGCGCGTGAGCGCGACGGACGACCTGATCGCAGCGGTACAGGCACGCGCGGCGGGCTCGCCGTACGCGGTGGAGGCGACCGCCGAGGGGTTCGACGTACGCCTCGCGGTCGAGGACCCGCAGTGGTTCGGTCGGTTGCGGGAGTGGCGGCTCAGCCAGACGTCGATCCAGCACGTCCAGGTGCTGAAGGCCGCCCGCAGGCTCAGGATCACCGACGAGGTCCGGACGCTGACCTGGGTCGCCGGGACGGACGGCCGCGAACGCCCGACCCTGGGTGCCGCGCTCGCGGTCACGAAAGGGCGGGTGGTGGGACGGAGCTTCCACCGCACCTACTCCCTCGGCCGGGACGGGGTGACGAAGGAGTCGGAGGTGACGTTCAACGCGGGGGCGGGTCGGGACCTCGTGCTCGACGCCGCGAAGGCCCTCGGCTGGAGGCTCCAGCTGAGCCTGAACGAACGCATCGGCCTCTACGTCGGGGTCACCACGATCGTGCTGCTCGTCCTCGCGGGGCTGGCGATCGGCATCGTCGCCCTCGCCGGCGGCTTCTCCTGACCCGACCCCTCCGACCGCGCCACCGCGTGGGACGTGGCCGCTGCCTCAGAAGGTGAACGCCTCGACCAGCGCCGACCTGACCGCACGCACGCCCGTCCGGTCGAGCGCCGCCGTCCGCGTCAGCGCGACGACGTCGCGGGTGGAGGGTCCGGGCAGCGCGACGGTGGGGGCGGTGGTCGCCCGCATCGCCAACATCAGCGGCGTCACAAGGGTGATGCCGAGCCCCGCCTCCGCCAGCGCGATCGAGACCGCGGTGTCGGTGACCAGGTGCCGCTCGCGCGGGGCGATGCCGGCCCGGGCGCACGCCGTACGGACGGCTCGCCCGAAGGTCGACGACGGCGGCGGGAGGATCCAGTCCGTCTCGTCGGCGAAGGCGCGGACCTCCTCGGCGGACCCGGCGTCCAGCTTGGCCCCGGGCGGCAGCACGAGCAGAAACCCCTCCCGGTGCAGTCGCGCCACGTCCAGCCCGCGCCGCGGCGGCAGCGGCGCGTCGGAGTAGTCCAGCCCCAGCGCGAGGTCGATCTCGTCGCGGAGCACCGCGTCGGGCATGGCCTCGACGTCGACCTCGACCGCCTGCAGCGCGACGGCCGGGTCACCGGTCAGCCGGGCGCGCGTGGCCGGCAGGCCCACCACCGCAGCGGAGCCGAAGACCCCCAAGCGAACCGCCGAAGCCGCCGAGGGTCCCCGGAGGACGCTTGCGGCCCGCGCCTCCGCCTCGAGCACGAGCCGCGCCTGCTCGACGAGGACGACCCCGTCGTCCGAGAGCGCCAGGCGGGCTCCGTCACGGAGGAACAGCGGACGCCCGACCGCGCGGGCCAGGGCGGCCATCTGCTGCGACACCGCGCCGGTCGTGTAGCCGAGGGTGACCGCGGCGCCGCTCATCGTGCCGTGCTCGGCCACGGCCACCAGCGTGCGGAGCTGGTCCAGCGTCCATCTCACGCCCCCAGCATGCAGCAGACCTCAACGACCCGTGGAGAAGGTGTCGATGGATCTTAACGACGTGGTCGCGAGAGACTGACCAAGACATGAGCGCCTCCTCCACCTCCCGCGCCCCGCTGCCCGAGCGCGCCGAGGTCGTCGTCGTCGGCGGCGGCGTGATGGGCACGAGCATCGCGTTCCACCTCGCCGAGGCGGGGGTGCGCGACGTCGTCCTCGTCGAGCGCGACACGCTCGGCAGCGGCTCCTCGGCCAAGCCGCTCGGCGGCGTCCGCGCGACGTTCTCCGACCCGGGCAACGTGCTGCTCGGGCAGCGCAGCCTGGAGACGTTCGAGCGCTTCGCGGAACGGTTCTCCACCGACATCGGCCTGCGGCAGGTCGGTTACCTCTTCCTCTGCCGCAGCGACGCCGAGGTGGCCTCGGTCGAGGCCAGCACCGCGCTCCAGCAGAGCCTGGGCGCCAGCGGACGGATGATCACGCCGTCGGAGGCCTACACGCTGAATCCGCTGGTCGACCCGTCGGTGCTCGTCGGCGCCTCGTTCTCCCCGCGCGACGGCTACGCCGATCCCGGCCGGGTCGTCGGCGCGTACGCGCGAGCGTTCGAGGCCCTGGGCGGTCGGCTCCACCAGGGCACGACCGTCACCGGGGTCGAGACGAGCGAGGGCGCGGTCCGCGCCGTGGAGACCGACCGCGGAACCATCCGGACGGACGCGGTCGTCTGCGCGACCGGCGCCTGGTCGGCCCGCCTCGGCGAGCTGGCCGGGGTGCCGCTGCCGGTGGTCCCCGTGCGCCGCCAGATCGGCTTCACGCCGCACCCGACGCCCGCCTTCCCGACGGTCCCGTTCACGCTCGACCTGTCGACCACGCTCTACTTCCACAACTACGCCGGCGGGATGCTGCTGGGGATCTCCAACGCGGACGAGCCCGAGGGCTTCGGGCGCGACTTCGACGACGCCTGGGTCCCGGCCTTCGAGGAGGCCGCGCAGGTCGTCGCCCCGAGTCTCGTCGGACGCCCGCTGGAGAGCGGCTGGGCGGGGCTCTACGAGAACACGCCGGACCACAACGCGATCATTGGCGCTTCTCGGCAGCTGGACGGGTTTTTCTACGCCACAGGCTTCTCCGGACACGGATTCTTGCAGGCGCCCGCGGTTGGAGAAGTCGTGCGCGACCTCTACCGTGGGGTCGAGCCGTTCCTCGACGTGACGCCGTTCGACGTGTCCCGCTTCGACCCGGATCCCGTCGGGCACAGCCTGCTCGCCGAGGTCCACATCATCTAGAGGGAGTGAGTCACCAGTGAGCGTCCCCCAGTGGGAGCTGCGGGCCCGGTTCGCCGTGTCGCTCGCCGACCTCTACGGCCAGGAGGTCCCGGCGTACACGACGCTCGTCGACGTCTCCCGCGCCGTGAACGAGGACTTCGTCGCGGCGCACGGGGCCGACGCGGAGCGGCTCGGCTCGATTTCCCGCGTCACCGCGGAACGCCACGGCGCGATCCGGGTGGGCTCCCCCGTGGAGATGGCCCAGGTGGCCCGGCTCTTCGCCGGCTTCGGCATGCACCCGGTCGGCTTCTACGACCTCCGCGACGCCTCGGCGAGCTCGGTACCGGTCGTCTCCACCGCCTTCCGGCCCACCGACGTCGACGAGCTGGCCCGCAACCCGTTCCGCGTCTTCACCTCGATGCTGGTCACCGACGACCGCCGGTTCTTCGACGCCGCCACGCAGGAACGGCTCGAGGCGTTCGTGGCCGCCCGTGAGCTGTTCGCGCCGGAGGCCCTGGTCCTGGCCGACCGCGCCGCGGCCGAGGGCAGCCTCGGCAGCGACGACGCCGACCGCTTCCTCACTCTGGCCACCGCATCGTTCGCGCTGTCGACCGAGCCGATCGACCGCGCCTGGTACGACCATCTCGAGGCGATCTCCGCCGTCGCCGCCGACATCGGCGGCGTGCCCGCCACGCACATCAACCACCTCACACCGCGGGTGCTGGACATCGACGACCTGTACGCGCGGATGAGCGCGCTGGGCATCGCGATGATCCCGGAGATCCAGGGCCCGCCCGACTGGGAGGGTCCGGACGTGCTGCTGCGGCAGACGTCGTTCCGCGCACTCGCCGAGCCGCGCACGTTCCGGGAGGCGGACGGCACCACGACCAGCGGCGAGCTCCGCGTCCGCTTCGGCGAGGTGGAGCAGCGCGGCATCGCGCTCACCGCGACCGGACGTGACCTCTACGACGATCTGACCGCGGAGGTCGACCGCCGGCTGGCCCACGCACCGCAGGGCACCACCCGCGTGGCGGTCGCCGCGGAGGTGTGGCGGGAGCACCTGCCGCAGACCGAGACCGGTCTCGCGCTCGCGGGGCTCGGGTTCTTCCGGTTCCACGCCACCGGGACGGCCCGCCCTTCGACAGGCTCAGGGACCGTGGCCGGGCTCGCCGAGCTGCTCGAGTCCGGCGCCCTGGTCGCCGAGCCGATCGTCTACGAGGACTTCCTCCCTCGCTCGGCCGCCGGCATCTTCCAGTCCAACCTCACCGACGAGGGCTCGCGCGACGACGACCAGCTCGGCACGCCGTACGACCTCGTCCGGCTGAGCGAGGTCGTCGGGATCACCATCGCCGACCCGAACGACCTCTACGCCGCCCAGCAGGCCGCCTCGCTCGCCGAGGCCGAGGCCGCCCTGGGCCACGCCATCAACACCACGCCCGTCCCGACCCAGGAGAACGCATCCGTATGACCGACACCCTGACCACCACGACGCCCCTGGCCGACGACGTCCGCGCCGCCCTCCAGGCCTGCGGCGTCGACCTCTCCGTGGTCGGCGGTGACGCCCAGGTGGCGAGCCCCATCACCGGCGAGCCGCTCATCGGCGCCCGGCTCGACACCGTCGCCGACATCGACGCCGCCGTCGGCCGTGCGGCCGAGGCCTTCCCGGCGTGGCGCGACACCCCGGCCCCGCTGCGCGGCCAGCTGGTCAAGCGCTGGGGCGAGCTGCTGACCGAGCACAAGGAGCACCTGGCCACCCTGGTCACCGCCGAGGTCGGCAAGACGCCGTCCGAGGCGCGCGGCGAGGTCCAGGAGATGATCGACATCGCCGACCTGGCCGTCGGGCAGTCGCGCCAGCTCTTCGGCAAGACGATGCCGTCGGAGCGCCCCGGCCACCGCCTGCAGGAGGTCTGGCACCCGCTGGGCGTCGTCGGCGTCATCTCCGCCTTCAACTTTCCCGTCGCCGTCTACGCCTGGAACACCGCGCTCGCCCTCGTCTGCGGCGACACCGTCGTGTGGAAGCCGGCCGACGCGGCCCGGCTGTCGGCCATCGCCGTCGACGCCCTCCTCGCGAAGGCCGTCTCCGAGGCCGGTGCCCCGAAGGGCATCCACCAGCTCCTCCTGACCGACGCCGACGGCAGCCGCAAGCTCGTCGAGGACCCGCGCGTCGCCCTCGTCTCGGCCACCGGCTCGGTCCGGATGGGCCGCGAGGTCGCCCCGGCCGTCGCCGCCCGCTTCGGGCGCACCCTGCTCGAGCTCGGCGGCAACAACGGCGCCATCGTCGCTCCGTCGGCCGACCTCGACCTCGCGCTGCGCGGCGTCGTCTTCGCCGCCGCGGGCACCGCCGGGCAGCGCTGCACCACCCTGCGCCGCCTGTTCGTGCACTCCTCCGTGGCCGACCAGCTGACCAAGCGGGTCGTGGCGGCGTACGAGTCCCTGGCCGTCGGCGACCCCCGGGAGGACGGCGTCCTCGTCGGGCCCCTGGTCAACCAGCGCTCGTACGAGGCGCAGCAGGCTGCGCTCGCCGCGGCGCGGGAGCAGGGCGGCACCGTCCTGGCCGGCGGCGACCGCGAGCTGGCCGACGCGCACCCCGACGCCTACTACGTGCGCCCGGCCGTCGTGTCGATGCCCGACCAGACCGCCATCGTGCACGAGGAGACGTTCGCGCCGATCCTCTACGTGATGACGTACGACGACCTCGGCGAGGCGATCGCGCTCCACAACGCGGTCCCGCAGGGCCTGAGCTCGGCGATCTTCACCACCGACCAGGGCGAGGCGGAACGGTTCCTGTCCTCGGCCGGCTCCGACTGCGGCATCGCCAACGTCAACATCGGCACCTCGGGCGCCGAGATCGGCGGCGCGTTCGGCGGGGAGAAGGAGACCGGCGGCGGTCGCGAGTCCGGCTCCGACGCGTGGAAGGCGTACATGCGTCCGTCGACGCAGACGGTCAACTACTCGGGCCAGCTCCCCCTCGCGCAGGGCGTCACCTTCATCTGAGTTCTTGTGCTCGGCGCCGGAATGCCGCAGGGTAGGCCTTCCGGCGACCGAGGAGACCGAGATGACTCGACGGGTGCTCCTGGCGCTGCTGGCCGCAGGGCTGGTCGCACCCCTGGGCTGCTGGGGCTCTCCGGCCACGGCGGCCACCAAGCCGGCCAAGCCCTACGACTTCGACGGGAACGGTCGCCAGGAGCTGGTGGCGTCGGCGACCGGTCTCCTGGTCGGCGACCCGACCAACTACGACGCGGGGGGCGTGGTGGTGCTCCCGAACGTCCGCGGCAGGATCCCGCTCGAGCCGCGGCTCGTCACCAAGGACACCCCTGGCCTGGAGGACGAACCGATCGAGGGCGACCGCTTCGGCCGAGGCCTGGCCAGCGCTGACTTCGACCGCGACGGGTACGCGGACCTGATCGTCTCGACGTCCACCTACCAGGGCCACGGTCAGGGCGTCGGTGTCCTCACCGTCATACCCGGGTCCTCCGGCGGTCTCGATTCCGCCCGCAGCACCGGGCTCAGGTACACCGGTCGCTACGACGAGGACAACCCGACCGGTCTCTCCAGCGTGCTGGTGGCCGCCGACCTCACCGGAGACGGTTATCCAGACCTGGCCGCCGGCGCCACGGACGGCACGGTGCTGGTGTTCGTCGGGGGCACCCGCGGTCTGACCCAGGCGTCTGCCCGGGCGCTCGAGGGTCGAGGCCCCGGTGGCGGGAGCCAGGACGAGGACCGCGGGTTCGGCAGCTCGTTGGCCGCGGGCGACCTGGACGGCGACGGCAGGGCCGACCTCGTGGTGGGTTCCTACGGATCGAACAGGCCGGGTGACGCCTATCCCGGCTCGGTCAGCGTCTGTCCCGGCGCGGCCGGAGGCCCGACCGGGTGCACCCGCCTCGCGCACTCCTTCGACTACGCCGGCCCGACCTCGGTCGCGATCGGCCACGTGACCGGCGCAGCCCGACCCGACCTGGTCGTCGCGGTCCCCGAGCCGACACCGGACGCCGTCGGGTCGGTGCGGATCCTCCGGCTGAGGCCCACCGGACCCGTCGCCGAAGACCGGACGCTCGTGCTGACCCAGTCCGGCCGCGGGGTTCCCGGCGTCGACGAGCCGAAGGACTCCTTCGGCATCTCTCTCGCCCTCGCCGACCTGAACCGCGACGGCTTCGCCGACCTCGTCGTCGGCGCGCCCGGGGAGAACCGCGGAAGCGGCAGAGTCACCGTCGTGCACGGCGCGAAGGGAGGCTGGCGCACCAGCGGGAACAGGACCTACGACCAGGGCACCCGCGGCATCCCCGGCAAGGCCGAGGTGAGCGACCGCTTCGGCAGCTCGGTCACGCTGCTCGACCACGACGGCGACGGGCGTCTGGACCTCGACGTCGGCGCTCCGGGCGAGAATGCCTCAGGTGCCGTGACCACGCTGCGCGGCGCGGGCACGGGCTTCACCACGAAGGGCTCGCAGACCTTCGGGCTCAAGACGCTCGGGATCGGCCCGGTGGAGCGCGCGGCGTTCGGCGACCCTCTCGGGGGCTGACCCACGGCGGGCGTGCCCCGGCGACGTCGCGTTCAATGGGCGTCATGCGCGCAGCCGTCGTCACCGACACCAACCAGCCCCCGACCTACACCGACTTCGCGGACCCGGTGGTCGCGGAGGGGCGGGTCGAGGCGGAGGTGCTCGCCTCGGCCGTGCACGTCATCGTGCGGATCATCGCCGCCGGCCGCCACTACAGCTCCGCGGTGAAGCCCCCCTTCGTGCCGGGGCTCGACGGCGTGGTGCGGCTGCCCGACGGCCGCCGCGTGTACGCCGCGGGGGTCCAGGCGCCGTACGGGATGCTCGCCGAGCGGGCCGCCGTGCCGGCGAACGCCGCGGTCGAGGTGCCCGAGGGCCTGTCGTCCGCGACGGCCGCGGCGCTCGTGAACCCGGCGGCGTCGAGCTGGGTCCCGCTGAGCCGGCTCGGCGCCGAGGGCGCCACCGTCCTCGTCGTCGGGGCGACCGGCACCTCCGGCCTGCTCGCGGTCCAGACCGCCCGCGCGCTCGGGGCGTCGCGCGTCGTCGCCCTCGGACGCAACCCGGAAGGACTGGCGCGGGCCTCCGAGCTCGGGGCCGACGCGACCGTCACGCTCGGCGACGACCTCGCCGCCCCGCTGGCCGAGGCGGCCGGGCCGGACGGCGCGTACGACATCGTCCTCGACTACCTCTGGGGACAGCCCGCGGCCACCGTGCTGCAGGCGCTCGTGACGAACAAGGTCGACCCGCACCGCCCCGTGCGCTTCGTCAACATCGGCAACCTTGCGGGTGCCGACCTGGCCGTCAGCGCCGCCACCCTGCGCAGCACGGCGATCCAGCTGTCGGGGCACGGCATCGGCAACTTCCCGATGGAGCTCATGCCGCCGGCCGTCGGGGCCATGTTCCTCGCGGCCGTCGAGGGCCGGCTCACCGTCGACTTCGTCGAGCGCCAGCTCAGCGAGGTGGAGTCCGCCTGGGACCTGCCGGAGCGGCTCGTCCTGGTCCCCTGAGCAGGGGGACACGTCGGTCTGCCGCAGTCAGAGGGCCGGTCTAGCATCGCGAGCATGACCACCCTCGAGGACCGACCGAAGACCGCGCTCCTGGTGATCGACGTGCAGAACGGCGTCATGGCCGGGGCGCACGACCGCGACCGGGTGGTCGCCAACATCGGAGTCCTGGTGACCAGGGCCCGCGCGGCCGGTACGCCGGTCGTCTGGGTCCAGCACCACAGCGACGACCTGCCGAGCGGTAGCGAGCCCTGGGCCTACGTCCCGGAGCTGGTTCGCCTCGACACCGAACCGCTGGTGCACAAGGAGTACGGCGACGCCTTCGAAGACACCGACCTCGAAGCCGAGCTCTCCGCCGGCGGCATCGGTCGCCTGGTCGTCGCGGGCGCGCAGACCGACGCCTGCATCCGCTCGACGCTGCACGGTGCGCTCACGCGTGGCTACGACGCGACCCTGGTCAGCGACGCGCACTCCACCGAGGACCTGTCGGCGTACGGAGCACCCCCGCCCGCTCAGGTGATCGCCCACACCAACCTGTACTGGCAGTACACGACCGCCCCGGGTCGCACCGCCGGCACGGTCACCACGGCGGAGGCCGATCTGCTCCTCGGTTAGAGCGGCGCGCCGATGCGGCGGACGCGGATCATGTTCGTGTGGCCGGCGACCCCGGGGGGCGACCCGGCGACGATGATCACGAGCTCGCCCTCGGAGATCTTGCCCGACTGGGTCAGCGCCAGGTCGACCTGACGGATCATGTCGTCGGTGTGCCCGACCATCGGCACCAGGAACGTCTCGACGCCCCAGGTCAGGGTCAGCGCGCCCTGCGTCTGCTCGATGGGGGTGAAGGCCAGAATCGGGATCTCCGACCGCAGGCGCGCGAGGCGCCGGGCCGAGTCGCCGGAGTGCGTGAACGCGACCAAGAACTTGGCCCCGAGCCGCGTGGCGACCTCCTCGGCCGCCTTGGTGATCACGCCGCTCGTGGTGTGCGGGTCCCAGTCGACGTCCGTGATCTGGGCGAAGCCGTTCTTCTCGACGTTGTCGATGATGCGGGCCATCGTCTGCACGGTCACGACCGGGAAGTCGCCGACGCTCGTCTCGCCGGACAGCATGACCGCGTCGGCGCCGTCGAGGATCGCGTTGGCCACGTCGGAGGCCTCGGCCCGCGTCGGCCGCGGCGAGGTGATCATGGACTCGAGCATCTGGGTGGCGACGATCACGGGCTTGGCCCAGCGACGGGCCGCGCTGACGATCTGCTTCTGGACCAGCGGCACGTCCTCGAGCGGCAGCTCCACGCCGAGGTCGCCGCGCGCGACCATCACCGCGTCGAAGGCGTCGACGATCTCGTCGAGGTTCTCGACGGCCTGGGGCTTCTCGATCTTGGCGATGACGGGGACCCGGCGGCCCTCCTCGTCCATGATCTGGTGCACGAGGAGGATGTCCTCGGCGCTGCGCACGAAGGACAGCGCGATCATGTCGACGCCCTGGGCCAGCGCCCAGCGCAGGTCGTCGGCGTCCTTCTCGCTCATCGCCGGCACGCTCATGGCGACGCCGGGCAGGTTGATGCCCTTGTTGTTGCTGACCGGTCCGCCGACGACGACCTCGGTGACGACGTCGGTCGCGGTCACCTCGACGGCCCGCAGGGTGAGCTTGCCGTCGTCGATGAGGATGAGGTCGCCGGGCGAGACGTCGCCGGGGAGGCCCTTGTACGTGGTGCCGCACCGCTCGGCGGTGCCCTGCACGTCGTCGATCGTGATGGTGAAGCGCGCCCCGACCTCGAGGTTCTCGGGGCCGTTCGCGAACCGGGCGAGCCGGATCTTCGGGCCCTGGAGGTCGGCCAGCACACCGACCGGGCGGCCGACCTGCTTGGCCGCGGCGCGGGTGTTCTCGAGGCGCAGGAGGTGGTCCTCGTAGCCGCCGTGGCTCATGTTCAGCCGGGCGACGTCCATGCCCGCCTCGACGAGCTCGACCAGTCGCTCGAGGGTCTCCGCGGCCGGCCCGAGCGTGCACACGATGTTGGCTCTTCTCACGGATCGACCCTAGCCGACCTCTCGTGCTCGACCGGTGCCCCGCCCGCGTCTGGATGGGACCGGCGGCGGTAGGCCCGGCGCGACTTCTCCCGGGCCCCGCAGATCGAGCTCGCGCACCACCGCGAGCTGTTGTTGCGCGAGTGGTCGTAGAAGGCCCACCGGCACGACCCCCGGTCGCAGATCTTGAGCCGGGACCACCCGTCGTCGCGCTGCGCCGTCCGCACGCCCTCCACGAGCTCGGCGACGAGGCGCCCGAACGCGGTGCGCGAGGTCGTCCGGAGCCGACCGCCGTCGACGGCCACGCGGAGGCGGGCCGCGGCGATCCCGGCGGCGACGCCTGCCGGCACCTGCTCGTCGTGCGTGCCGACCCAGTCCCGGAGCGCCTCTCGGAACACCTGCAGCCGCACCCGGTCGGCCTCGTCCGCGTCGTCCACCCCACGGGCGCCGGCCCAGGCCGCGAACGACGCCGGCGCCAGCTCGTCCTCGCCCGACTCCAGGTTGACCGTGTTCAGCAGGTCCTGCAGCGGCGCCAGGTGGGGCGGCGCCGGCGACCGGCCACCGGGTTGCACGGTCACCGCATCTGTCTACCACCCAGACACACCACCGAGACCATTTTGGTCGTTAGACTGCGCCAGCACTCCACGGGTGGACGTGACGAGGGGAGACGGGTGGGCACCGGCGCCGGGCTGGCCTGGGCGGGTGTACGTCACCGCCCCGGACCCTGGCTGCTCCTCGCCCTCGGGACGGCGCTGGCGGCCCTCATGCCGCTGGCCGCCGCCGGCCTGCAGGAGCGCGCCGCCGTCGCCGTCGTCCAGCAGGCCGTCTCCGCCGTGCCCGAGCCGGCCCGCGGCGTGCTGGCCGTCACCACGCGGGACCTCCGGGGCGCCGAGCTGGCCTCGGTGTCGGCGCGGGTGGACGCCGGTCTCGCGCAGGCCGGCCTGCCCGTCCCGACGCAGGCCCTCGCCTACCGCGCACTCTCCCTACAGGGCACCGACGCCGCTGTGGGCGCACTCGACCGGCTCCCCGACGACGTGGCGCTGACCTCGGGCCGCCTCCCCACCGCCTGCTCCCCCACCGCCTGCGAGGTCCTGGTCGTCAGCACCTCGACCGGGTCCACCCCCGACCTCGCCGCGCCGGCCCGGGATCTCGGCCTCGTGGTCACGGGCACCGCGACGCTGCGCGAGCCCCGGCTCGTCGGCCTCGGCCTGGTGGCTCCGGGCCAGCCGCTGCTCCTGGGCTCCGACCCGGCCGCGATGGCCGACCTGGCGTCCCTCACCCTCTACGGCCGCAACCTCGCGTGGTTCACCCCGCTCGACGCCGCCGTCGTCACCGACCGGGGCGCCGGCGCCTTCACGGCCGCGCTCGACCGGGTCGCCGCCGAGGTCAACCTCGTCGCCGGCCCGCTGAACGTCACCTGGCCCGACGGCGTCGTCCTCGACGCAGCCGCCCGGGCGCAGGCCTCGACGGGACGGTTCACCGTCCTCGGGGTCGGCGCCGGGGCGCTCCAGCTCGGCTTCTGCCTGGTGCTGGCGGCCGCGCGCCGACCGGCCCAGCGCCAGCACGGCACTCTGCTGACCCGGCGCGGCGCCCGCCCCGCCCAGGTCCTGGGCGTCGCCGCGCTGCAGACGGCGATGGCGGTCGTGGTCGGGCTCGTCGTGGGGACGGCCGCCGGGACGGCACTCGTCGCGGTGCTCGTCCGCGGCGGGCCCGACCCGTCCGCCGGTGCGCTCCACGCCCTGGCGTCGACCTGGCCGGTGGTGCTCGGGCTCGGGCTCGCCGCCGTCCTGGGCAGCGTGCTCCTGGCCGCCGGCCCGGCGGCCCGTCCCGCCACCCTGCGCCTCGCCCTGACCGCGGTCGTGCTGCTGGCGGGCGGCCTGGCCGTGCTCGCGCTCGTCCGCCCCTCCGACGACCCCCGGGCGCCGCTGCCCGTCGCGGCGCTGGTCGGTCTCACGCTGGCGGCGGGTCTGCTCGGGGCGCTGCTCTGGACCCCCGTGGTCGCAGCGCTGGCTAGGGGTGGGCGCCGGGGTGCCGCCCCGCTCACCCGGGTCGCCCTGCTCACCACCCGGCGCCCGCTGCTGCCCAGCGTGACCGCCGGGTTCCTCGCGGCCGCGCTGGCCACCGCCTTCCTGGCCGGGGCCTGGTCGGCCTCGACGCACCGTTCCGCCGAGGACCGGGCGGCCGCGCTCGTCCCCCTCGACGTCCGGGTCACGCCGAGCACGCAGGTGCGACAGCCCGCGTCGGTGGTCGACCCCGAGCGCCTGACCGGGCTCGGCCCCGGGGTCGTGGTGGCTCCCGTGACGAGCACGGTCGTGAGCGCCTTCGCGGGGGCGTCCGGCGCCACCGCCCTGCCCCTGACCGGCCTCGACCCCGACGTCCTGCCGCTGGTGCAACGCTGGTCCGCGGTCACCGGGAGCAGCACGAGCGCGGCCGAGGTCGCCGACCTGCTGCGGACGCCCGCGTCGCCGTCGCCCGGGCCGACCGTCCCGGCGGGCACCCGCCGGCTCGTCCTCGAGGTCCGCGGCCTCGACGCCGACGTCACGCTCGGCCTCTGGGTCGCCGGGCCCGACGGGCAGGAGCGCCGGGTCCGTCTCGCGCAGCGCGGGGAGGAGGCGTACGCCGACCTGCCCGCTGGACCGGCGCTCGCGGTCCGCGCCCTGGAGATCGGCGAGTCCGCCGACCACCTGACGCGGCGCCAGCACGGCATCGGCGAGGGCAGCACCGACCGCCCGCTGCCCGCCGGGACCCTGCACCTCGGGGCCGTGCACGCGGACGGTACCGCCGTCGCGTGGTCCTGGTCGGGCTGGGGAGCCGACTCGGTGACCGTCGCCCCCGAGGCCGCCGGGGGCTCCCCCGGCCTGAGCGCGCGCTACCAGATCCGCGACGCCCGGGCCGTGCTGCTGCCGTCCTGGATCCCGGTCGCGCAGCGCCCCGTCCTCCCGGTCGCCGTCGACGCGGAGACCGCGGCCCGGGCCGGCGCCCGCGGCACCTTCGGCCTCACGGTCGACCAGACGACGCAGCCGGTCCGGGTCGTCGCCGTCCTCCCTCGCATGCCGACCCTGCCGAGCCGCTTCGTCGTCGCCGACCGGTCGGCCGTCGCGGCCCTGGTCGACCGGACCGCGCCCGGCACCGGGCCCGTGGCGCAGGTCTGGGTCGCGACGCCCGCGGCGGACGCGCAGGCGGTGCACGACGAGCTGACCGCGTCGGCCTCCGCGGCGACGCTCACCTACCGCACCGACGTGGCACAGGCGCTCGGGCAGGACCCGGTGACGACCGGCTTCGTGGCCCTGCTCGGCGCGGCCGGGGTGGTCGCGCTCCTGCTCGGCCTGGTCGCGGTGGTCGGCGGCGTCCGCGGGGACCGGGAGCTGGCGGCGGCGGACCTCTTCGCCCTCGAGGTCGACGGGGTCGAGCCGCGCGCGCTGCGCCGGGTGCTGCTGACCCGCGCCGCGCTCGTCCTGGTCGTCGGGCTGCCGCTCGGGCTCCTCTCCGGCGCCGGCCTCGCCGCCGCCGCGGCCCGGCTGCTCGGCACCGGACCGGACGGACGTCCCACCACCCCGCCGCTGCAGGTCGTGCTGGCCGCGGCCCCGACCGCCGTCGTGCTCGTCGCCGCCGTCGTGGGCACGGTCCTCGCCGCCGTCCTCACCGCGGCGACCAGCCTCCGTGAACGAGGGCCGACCGCTCCCGAGCTGGACCTCCGGTGAGCGAGCCCAGTAGGCCTTCGGACCACGGGCGGCCCGTGGTCGAGGTGACCGACGTCTTCGTCGCCTACCGCAGCGGGGCCGAGCCGGTCATGGCCCTGCGCGGCGCCGACCTCACCCTGGCCGCCGGCGAACGCCTCCTCGTCGCCGGCCCCAACGGGTCCGGCAAGTCGACGCTGCTCCGGGTCGTCACCGGTGACCAGCCGGTCCTCGCCGGACGCGTCGAGGTGGGCGGAGCGGCGGTGCACGCGATGGACGCCGGCGAGCGGCGCCGGTGGCGGGCGCGGGCGCTGGGCTTCGTCGACCAGCACGCCCGCCGCAACCTGCTCCCCGAGCTCGACGTCCGCGACAACGTCGCCCTCCAGCTCCGCCTGACCGGCACCCGTACGGCGCCCGCCCGCGCCCGGGCCCAGCAGACCCTGGACCGGCTCGGTCTCGGCCACCTCGCCCGAGCCGACGTCCGTCGGCTCTCCGGCGGCGAGGCCCAGCGCGTCGCCCTCTGCGCGGCGGTCGCCCACGGGCCCGCGCTGGTGCTCGCCGACGAGCCCACCGGCGAGCTCGACGAGGACGCCGCCCACCAGGTGTATGGGCTCCTCGAGGCCGTCGCAGCCGAGGGGACGGGTGTCATCCTGGTGAGCCACGACCCGCGGTCGGACGCGTTCGTGGACCGGGCCGTCCGGCTGCGTGACGGCCGGCTGGCCGAGGAGTGGGTGCCGGGCCGGACGGCGGTCACCCAGGTCGCGGACAGCCGCGGCTGGGTCCGGGTGCCGGGCGAGCTGCTCACCACCGGCGGGGGGCGGACGGCGAGCTGGACCGCCCGGGCCGACGCCGGCGGGCTGATCCTGCACCCGGCCGCCGTCACCCCGGCCGCGGCTCCTGCCGCTGCGCCATCGTCAGCCGCGGCGACGGCCGTCCCGGCGTCCGGGGCGGCGCTCGTCGAGCTCGTGGCGGTCGACGCCGGGTGGGGCGGGCGCACGTTGTTCACCGGGCTGGACCTGACCCTGCGGCCCGGCTCGTGGACCGCGCTGCGCGGCCCGTCCGGGAGCGGCAAGTCGACGCTGCTCACCCTGGTCGCCGGGCTCACCGACCCCCGGGGCGGACGGGTCACGGTCGGTGGCACGGCCTGGGCGGCCCTTGACCGCGAGGCTCGCGCCGACCACCGGCGGCGCTGGCTCGCGCACGGGCTCCAGCGCGCGAACCTGGTCGAGACGATGACCGTGGCCGAGAACGTCGACCTCGCGGCCTCGCTCCGGGGACGGGTCGTCGAGGACGCCAAGGTCGAGGCGCTGGTCGCACGCCTGGGGCTGGCCGCGCAGCGGGGGACGCCGACGGGGGTGCTCTCCGGCGGCGAGCGTCAGCGGGCCTCGCTGGCCCGCGTGCTCGTGTCGGGAGCGCCGGTGCTGGTCCTCGACGAGCCGACGTCGCAGCAGGACGACGTCTCGGCGGCCCGGGTCGTGGCCGCCCTCGAGGGGGCGACGCGCGCGGGAGCGGCGGTCCTCGTCGCCTCGCACGACCCCGTGGTCCTCGAACGCGCCGACGTGACGCTGGAGCTCTGAGCAGACGCACCCTCAGGTGGTGGAGACGACCTCGAGCGCGTGGACGAGGTCGGCCGGGTAGGTCGAGACGAACTCGACCTCCTCGCCGGTCCCGGGGTGGACGAAGCGCAGCCGGACGGCGTGGAGCCACTGCCGGACCAGGCCCAGCCGGGCCGCGAGGACCGGGTCGGAGCCGTAGGTCGGGTCGCCCACGCACGGGTGGTGGATCGCGGCCATGTGGACGCGGATCTGGTGGGTGCGGCCCGTCTCGAGGCCCACCGTCAGCAGCGTCGTCCCGACGTAGGCGTCGATCGTGTCGTAGTGCGTCACGCTCTCGCGGCCGCCCGCGACGACGGCCATCCGCCACTCCGAGCCCGGGTGGCGGGCGATCGGCGCGTCGATCGTCCCGGTGAAGGGGTCGGGGTGGCCCTGGACGAGCGCGTGGTACGTCTTCTGCACCGTCCGCGCCTTGAAGGCGCGCTTGAGCACGGAGTACGCGTGCTCGCTCTTGGCCACGACCATCAGGCCCGAGGTGCCGACGTCGAGGCGCTGGACGATGCCTCGGCGTTCCGCGGCGCCGGACGTGGTGATCGAGACGCCGGCCGCCATGAGGGCCCCGAGCACGTCGGGCCCGTCCCAGCCGAGGCTGGGGTGGGCGGCCACACCTGCGGGCTTGTCGACGACGACCAGGTCGGCGTCCTCGTGCAGGATCGCGAGGTCCTCCACGGCGCGGGCCACGACCTGCGGCCCGGACGGCTCCTCGTCGAGGTCCACCTCGAGCAGGGCGCCCGCGAGCGCCCGGTCGGACTTGGCGACCAGCGCACCGTCGAGGCGTACGCGGCCGGCCGCGATGAGGTCGGCGCTGCGCCCGCGGGCGATGCCGAGGACGCGGGCCACGACCGCGTCCACCCGCTCACCCTCGAGGCTGTCCGGGACGAGCAGGACCTTCGGGTCGCTCACGCGGAGCCCGGCTGGTCGTCGCCGGGGTGGCGCCCGTCGATGCCGACGTTCTTGATCAGCGACAGCACGACGATCATGACCGCGGCCGTGGTGATGCACATGTCCGCGACGTTGAAGATCGGCCAGTGCGGCAGCTGCAGGAAGTCGACGACGTGCCCCCGGAACGGACCCGGAGCACGGAAGAGCCGGTCGGCGAGGTTGCCCGCGACCCCGGCCGCCAGCAGGGCCAGGGCGACGGTCCAACCGAGGTGTCCCAGGCGTGGGACCAGCCGGATCAGCACGAAGCCCAGCACGAGCACGGCGGCCACGGCGAAGACCCAGGTGAAGCCCTCGCCCTGGCTGAACGCCGCACCCGGGTTGCGGATGAGACGCAGCGTCAGCAGGTTGCCGACGACCGGCACGCCCACCTCGGGCTCGAGGTAGGTGACGACCGCGACCTTGGTGACCACGTCGAGCGCCAGCGCGACGAGCGCGATGGCGCCGAACAGCGGCCACAGCCTCGGCCGGTGCTCGACCTCCGGCACCGACCTGCCCTCGACCGGACCGACCCCGGCCGGGGCCTCGGGCTCGGCCGTGCCGAGACCCTCGGCGTCAGCGGGGTCCGAGGGGTTCAGCGGCGCTCTTCGCGCTGCTTGCAGGTCACGCACAGCGTCGCCCGCGGGAACGCCTGCAGCCGGTACTTGCCGATCGGCTGGCCACAGTTGTCGCAGGTGCCGTAGACGCCGAGCTCGATGTGGCGCAGCGCGAGCTGCGACTGGTCGAGCATCTCGCGGGCGTTGTTGGCCAGGCTCATCTCGGCGTCGCGCTCGAAGTTCGCGGAGCCGACGTCGGCCGGGTCGCGCCCGGCACCCTCGGTGCCGTCACGGAGCAGGTTGTGCAGCTCGGCGTTCGACGTGGCCAGCTGCTCGGAGAAGCGCACGACGTCGTCGGCCAGCGTGGTCCGGACCTCGTCCAGCTCCTCGGCCGTCCACGGGTCCTCGCCCGGGCGGACCGGCAGGCCGGCCGGGTCGACGTCGGTGGTCGGACGCTCCGCGTGCACGACGGGGGCGGCGTTCACGGTCGGGGCGACCCGGACCGAGCCCGACCCGCCGCCCGTGGCTGCGTCGGTGGTCTTGGTGGTGCTCATGAAGGGGTCCCCTCGCTCGGACTGACGCAGAGACAGTAGGCGGTCACCTGCGTTTCTTCAACGAACGGACGTGCTTCGTTGTCCCGCCGACACCTGACGAGGTCGGCGGCGCCGCGCGCCGGTGGCCGGCGCGCCGCGACCGGGGACCGGCCGCCCCCTCGAGGAAGGCGGCCGGAGCCCGGACGGTGCTAGCGCTGGTCGCCGAGCAGCGCGTCGAGGCGCGGCGTGTCGCTCGAGCCGGAGGCCGCCCCGGCGCTCGGCCGGGCGGACGTCTCGTCGGTGGTGCTGCCCTGGTCGCCCTCGCCCCGGACGGCGGCGGTCGGACCGGTGCCGGACGTCGCGGCGTCGTCGGACGTGCTCGACGGCTGCCGCGGTGCGGTGCGCTCCGGGCCCCCCTCGGGCTCGAGACCCACGTGCTCGAGGGTGCTGAGCTGGCCCTGCAGGTGGTCGTGCAGGCCCGAGCGGTACTTCTGCTCGAACTCTCGCAGCCGGGCGACCGTCTCGGTGAGCGAGTCGCGCTGGCGGTCCAGGTCGCCGAAGAGCTGCGTACGACGCTGGGCGAGCTCCGACTCCAACGACTCCGAACGGGTCTTGGCCTCGGCCTGGACGCGCTCGGCGTTGACCCGGGCCTCGGACTCCAGCCGCTCGGCACGGGTACGGGCGTCCTCGGTGACCTGCTGGGCGCTGCGGCTCGCGTCCTCGCGGATGCGGCTCGCCTCGTCCGTGGCCTCGCGCACCAGGTGCTCGGCCTGCTCGGTCGACAGCTGCACGAGGCGGACGACGGCGGTGCTGGCCTCGGCGCTCGTCGTGACGACGACGGGCTCGGCGGGAGCGGCCGGGGTGCTGGCCACCGGCTGCGCCGACGGAGCGGGCTGCGAGGGCTGGGCGGACGGCTCGGCGGCCACGGCCTGCGGCGCGGAGCTCTCGGTCTCGCGCTCGGCGGGACCGGCGGCCTCGTTGGCGGAACCCGACTTCAGCGCGTCGACCTGCTTCTTGAGGCTGGCGTTCTCCTCGGTCAGCTGCGCGAAGCTCTCCTCCACCTGGTCGACGAACTCGTCGACCTCGAGGACCTCGTAACCGCCCTTGCGGGCCATCCGGAACCGCTTGTTGCGGACATCGTCGAGCGACAGCGTCATCGATCACACCTCAGTTGGTCAGACAGCAGAACGGGGCTCACGAGCCCGCCGACCACCGTATCCGACCTGGCTGGGGTCGTACGCACACCGAGCGCGTCGAGGCGTGACGGCCGACGCGGCGAGGAGCGGACCCGCGACGAGCGGGCCGCGATCTCCTAGTAGGAGGGAGAGTAGAAGACGACCCGGTTGACCTGCATCAGGATGCTGACCAGCAGGAACAGGGCGATGAACGCGAGGTCGAGGCTCATGGCGCCCACCCGGACCGGCTTGAGGACCTTGCGCAGCGCGCGCAGCGGCGGGTCGGTGATCGAGTAGACGACCTCCGCCAGGACCAGCAGCGGGCCGCGGGGCTCCCACTCACGCACCAGGACGGGCACCCACGACAGGATCATCCGGGCGAACAGGACCAGCATGAAGAGCCACAGGACCCATCCGATGATCACACCCACGAGCGACACGTCGACCCCTCTCCTCGTCCCCGTCTGCGAGGAGCCCATCGTAGTTGGCCGGCAGAAACCGGGCGCCCGGTCGCGGCACCCGATCGACCGGGCCATCGAGGCCCGGCCGAGCGGGTCAGCTCTGGTTGAAGAACCCGCTCGCGATGCGTTCCTTGTCCTCGGTGGCCACGGTGACGTTCTGCGGCGACAGCAGGAAGACCTTGCTGGTGACGCGCTCGATCGTCCCGTGCAGCCCGAAGATGAGCCCCGCGGCGAAGTCGACGAGGCGCTTGGCGTCGACGTCCTCCATCTGCGAGAGGTTCATGATCACCGGGACGCCGTCGCGGAAGTGCTCGCCGATGGTGCGGGCCTCGTTGTAGGTCCGCGGGTGGACGGTGGTGATGCGCGAGAGGTCGGCGGTCCGGGCCCGCGGGGCCGGCGTGGGCTCCGGGGTCACGACGGGCACCGCCGCACCGGGGTGGGCCACCGCCGCGACGCTGGTCGGGCGCTTGCTCTGCAGCGTGGTGACGCTGCCTCCGACGGCGCCACCGGCCACGACCGGAGCCGTGCCACCGGCCGCGGCGACGCGGTCCTGGCCCCCGATGAGCTCCTCACGGCTGATCCCCTCGGTGCGCTCGACGTCGTCCGCCTCGTACTCGTTGTAGCGGTCGTCCGTCACCAGGCCCAGCCAAGCCGCAGCCCGCTTCAGTCTTTCCGCCATCGTCGTCCCTCGATCATCTAGGCGCCGTCTCGATCTCGTCCGTCGCCGACCCGCTCGAGGAGAGGGTCGGCGACCACGACACTACCGGCCGTCCCGGCGCCCGCCGCGGACGACGACCGGCGACACGCTGCCCCGATTCGGCGGCGCGGCCCGTCGCGCCGCGGCGGCCCGGGACCGCTTACTTCAAGAAGTCGGGCACGTCGAGGTCGTCGTCGGCCGGCGGGCTCGGCGGCCGGAGCTGGGCCGGGCGCGGGGTCGACGCCGGACCGGCGCTCGCCCCGCTGGGCGTGGCCGCGGGCACGGGGCGCGAGGACTCGTACGACGGGCCCGGGTTCGACGCCTGGGCGGGCGCCTGCGGGGCCTGAGCCGGTCGGCCGTTGCCGCCGCCCCCGTTGCGCAGGTCGGCCGAACGGGCGATGCCGGGCTGGCGACGCGGCGGCTGGCCGCCCTCGAAGCCGGCCGCGATGACCGTGACGCGGACCTCGTCGCCGAGCGCGTCGTCGATGACCGTGCCGAAGATGATGTTCGCGTCCTCGTGGGCCGCCGCCTGGATCAGGTCGGCCGCGGACGAGACCTCGAACAGCCCGAGGTCCGAGCCGCCGGCGATCGAGAGGAGCACGCCGTGCGCGCCCTCGATGCTGGCCTCGAGGAGGGGCGAGCTGACGGCCATCTCGGCCGCCGCACGCGCCCGGTCCTCGCCGCGGGCGGAGCCGATGCCCATGAGCGCGGAGCCGGCGTTCGACATGACCGCCTTGACGTCGGCGAAGTCGAGGTTGATCAGGCCCGGGGTGGTGATGAGGTCGGTGATGCCGGAGACACCCTGCATCAGCACCTGGTCGGCCTGCTTGAAGGCGTCGAGGATGGCGATCTGGTGGTCGACCATCTGGAGCAGCTTGTCGTTCGGGATGACGATGAGGGTGTCGACCTCCTCGCGCAGCTGGCCGATGCCCGCCTCGGCCTGGCCGGCGCGACGCTTGCCCTCGAACGAGAACGGCCGCGTGACGACGCCGATGGTCAGCGCCCCGAGCGCACGAGCGATCCGAGCCACGACGGGCGCGCCACCGGTCCCGGTGCCACCGCCCTCGCCGGCCGTCACGAAGACCATGTCGGCGCCCTTGAGCGCGTCCTCGATGTCCTGGGCGTGGTCCTCGGCGGCCTGGCGACCCTTGTCCGGGTCGGCACCGGCACCGAGGCCGCGGGTGAGCTCACGACCGATGTCGAGCTTGACGTCGGCATCGCTCATCAGCAACGCCTGGGCGTCGGTGTTGACGGCGATGAACTCGACGCCGCGCAGACCGGCCTCGATCATGCGGTTGACGGCGTTGACACCGCCGCCGCCGACTCCGACGACCTTGATGATGGCCAGGTAGTTCTGTGACGCAGACACCACGGGGGTACTTCCTTCTCGTTCTCGCTTGCGCGCTCGACCGGCTCGTTCGACGTTCCTCCGACCCGGTCCTCCGAGCCTCGACGAAGGGTCGAGACCCGACGGGCCGACCCGGGGAAGGTAGGTCGACGAGGGGAGACGCGAACGTCTGCGAATCTAGCGAGGGCCGTCGGGCAAGTCCACGTGACGGCGTCCGACACGCCCTCGGATCGCCGTAACCCCCGGATCTCTGGAGATCCACTTGAGGGTGAGGTGGGGCGTGCGGGCCGTAGGCCCCCTCCGCCGCCCCGATCGCGTCGGCACACCCTGCTCGCCGCGGCACACCCTGGTCATGACGGCACACCCTGCAGGGTGTGCCGAGAAGAGGAGGGTGTGCCCGCGACAGGAAGGTGTGCCGAGGGCAGGAGGGTGTGCCCGCGCGCCGGGCGCTACCGGACGGCGGGTGTGTGGGGCGCGGAGACGTCGATGGTCGTCTTCGGGCCCGAGTCGAGCAGGGCCACGGCCACCTGGGCCTTCAGCTCCGACTGCGACGAGTCGCCCCAGATGATCGTGATGCCCGAGGTGGTCTTGAGCTGGATCGAGTCCGGCGTCGTGGCGGCGATGCTCGTCACCTGGTCGCGCACGTCCTTGGGCAGGCTGAGGACGACGGAGCCGAGCTCGACGAGCAGCGGGCGGTTCGCCGGGTCTGCGGCGACCTCGACCACGCCCGTCGGTCGGGTCGTCTCCGCAGCGAAGACCACGCCGGCCTTGTCCGCGATGAGGAAGCCGCCCGGCTGGGCCACGGCCAGCAGGGGCTCGCGCTCCGTGACGGTGACGCGGACCGTGTTCGGCCAGTCGCGGGTCACCTGGGCGGCGGAGACCTGGGGCAGCGCGGTCGCGCGCCGCGCGACGGCGTCGAGGTCCTGGCGCGCGAGCGGCCGGCCGAGGGGTACGGCGGCGGCCGCGGTCACCTGCTCCGGCGTGAGCGCCCGGGTGCCGCTGACGGCGACGGACCGGGTGTCGAGGACGGTCGAGAAGTAGACGAGCCAGACGGCGGTGCCGACCAGCGCGGCGAGGACGAGCGCGATCACGGCCCGGAGGATCCGGCGCCGGCTACGGCGCTGCCGCTCCCGCTGCTCGGCCAGCGACGGGCGGGCCGAGGGCCGCGTCGACGGCGGGGTCGCCGTGGTCGTCACCGGCCACCCCCGGGCTGCAGCTGGTCGGCCCGGGGCGCGTCGTCCTGGGGGGCCGCGGAACCCACCGTGCGCACCGACAGGTCGGAGCGGCGCGCGAGGGCGTCGACGATCAGCGGCGCCACCTTGGTCACGTCGCCGCAGCCGAGGGTAACGACCAGGTCGCCGCGGCGCGCCAGGCCGGCGACGACCGGGGCGGCCTCGTCCCAGTCCGGCTCGTAGGTCACGTGCGCCGTCCCGGCGGGGATCGCGTCGGCGACCAGCGCACCGGTCACGCCGGGGATCGGGTCCTCCCGGTCGCCGCAGACGTCCATGACGACGGCCTCGTCGGCCAGCGAGGTGGCCTCGGCGAGCTCGCGCCAGAGGTCCCGCGTGCGGGTGTAGAGGTGCGGCTGGAGCACGGCGACCACCCGGCCCCCGTCGGCCACGGCCGTCCGGGCCGCCCGCAGGGTGCTGAGCACCTCGGTCGGGTGGTGGGCGTAGTCGTCGTAGACGCGGACGCCGTCGACGGTCCCGACGAGCTGGAACCGCCGGTTCGTCCCGGCGTAGGTCGACAGCTGCTCGCGTGCGGTCGCGTCGTCGACGCCGAGCCAGCTGAGGACCGCGTACGCGGCCGCGGCGTTGGCGGCGTTGTAGGCACCGGGGACGTCGAGGGTCATCGGACCGCCCGTGCCGTCGCGCCCGAGCCGAAAGCTCGAGCCCGTGCCCGCGTACGTGGCGCCGGTGATCCGGACGTCGGCGTCGGCGTCCAGCCCGAAGGTGACGATCTCCGGGACGTGCCCGGCGCCGTCCAGCGCCCGGCGGCGGACAGCGGCGGTGAGCTCGACGGCCCCCGGGTCGTCCGCGCTGACCACGAGCACCGCGACGCCCGCCGCGGTGGCGAAGCGCAGGAACCCGTCGGCGTACGCCTGCGCGGTCCCCCAGTTGCTGAGGTGGTCGGGGTCGACGTTGGTGACGACGGCGATCTGCGCCGGGTACTGCAGGAACGACCCGTCGCTCTCGTCCGCCTCGACGACCATGACGTCGCCGCTCCCGAGGTGCCCGCCGCTCTTGGACCCGGTGAACGCGCCACCGATGACGTACGACGGGTCCAGCCCGGCCCCGACCAGCGCGCCGACGACCATCGCCGTCGTCGTGGTCTTGCCGTGCGTCCCCGCGACCGCCACGCC
Organism: Microlunatus antarcticus; assembly: GCF_014193425.1. NCBI lineage: Bacteria > Bacillati > Actinomycetota > Actinomycetes > Propionibacteriales > Propionibacteriaceae > Microlunatus > Microlunatus antarcticus. The sequence goes on from NZ_JACHZG010000001.1 coordinate 3,429,463, forward strand.
GCGTCGGCCGAGCATCAGCGAGCCGAGCGCGGCGCTGCGGTGCAGGACGCGCAGCCCGCGACGACGGGCCTCGGCCAGCTCGGGGTTGTCCTCGCGGATGGCCGAGGAGACGACGACGGTCCGCGCGCCCCCCAGCTGCTCGGCGCGGTGCCCCACGTGGACGTCGGCGCCGCGGGCGGCCAGCCCGCGCAGGTAGGCGGAGTCGGACCGGTCGCTGCCGCTCACCGGCAGGCCCAGGTCGAGGAACATCGAGGCGATCCCGTTCATCCCGGACCCGCCCGCCGCGATGAAGTGGGTCGCCCCGAGGTCCTGCGGGCCCACGAGCTCCACCGGTTCCAGCAGACCCACGTCAGTGCCCCTTCCCGTGCCGGCGGGGACCTGACCCCGCCGCGACGGCCAGTGTGCGTCGGGCCAGGACCGTGGCGGCGTCACGTCTCGTGGTGCCGGCCAGCGCCCGCGTCATGGCCGCGAGCCGGGCCGGGTCGCCGAGCAGCGCCGGGACCTGCGTCGCGACCCAGTCGCGGGTGCACGCGGCGTCGTCGAGCAGCAGCCCCCCGCCCGCGGCGACGACCGGGGCCGCGTTGCGCGCCTGCTCCCCGTTGCCGTGCGGGTAGGGCACGAACACCGAGGGCAGCCCGACGGCGGCGGTCTCCATCACGGTGCCGGCGCCGCAGCGGCCCAGCATCAGGTCGGCGGCGGCGTACGCCTGCTCCATCGCCTCGACGTAGGCGACGGGCACGTACGCGGCCCCGGTCGCCTCGTCGGCGCGCCGCACGTCGGTCGGGGCGAAGTTCCGGGGACCGAGCACGTGCAGGACGCTGATCCCCGCGCGGAGCAGGTCGTCGGCGGCGGCGCGGGTGGCCCCGTTGATGCTGGCCGCGCCCTGCGAGCCGCCGCTGACCAGCAGGGTCGGCCGGTCGGCCCCGAGGTCGAACGCGGCGCGGGCGGACGCCCGGTCACCCGCCCGGTCGAGGTCGGCGATCCCGCGCCGCAGCGGCAGCCCGATGAGCGTCGCGTGGGCCAGCGGCGTGCCGGGGAACGAGGTGAAGACGTCGTGCGTGATCCGGGCGGCGAGGCGGTTGGCCAGGCCGGGCAGCGCGTTCTGCTCGTGGACCACGACCGGGACGCCGAGCCGTCGGGCGGCGAGGTAGACCGGGGTGGACACGTAGCCGCCGAAGCCCAGGGCGACGTCGGCCTCGGTCTCGCGCAGCACCGCGGCGGCGGCCCGGACGGCGGCGGCCAGCCGCGCGGGCACGCGGAACAGGTCCGGCCCGGGCCGGCGCGGCAGCGGCACCGGCGGGATCAGCTCGAGCGTCAGCCCGGCGGCCGGCACCACGGTCGTCTCCAGCCCCCGTGCGGTGCCGACCGCGGTGACGCGGGTGCCCGGCGCGAGCCGGAGCAGCTCCTGCGCGGTCGCGACCAGGGGCGAGGTGTGCCCCGCGGTGCCGCCGCCGGCGAGCACCACCGACACCGGCCGCCCGGCCGAGGCGTACGCGTCGGGCGCGGGTGAGGTCACCCGCGGCTCCGGGTCCGGCGGGTGGCCTTGGCCGCTCCCGTGCCCGCAGCGCTGCCGGTGGTCACCGTCATCCGCGGGCGGTCGCCGGCGCGGCGGGCGGCCAGCAGGTTCCGCGCGTCGGGCTCGCGGCGGGCGCAGCCGAGCAGCACGCCCACGGCGAGCAGGTTGCCGATCAGCGCCGAGCCGCCGTACGAGACGAGCGGCAGCGGGACGCCGGCGATCGGGAGGAGGCGCAGGACGACGGCCAGGTTGAACAGCGCCTGCACGACGAACCAGGTGGTGACCCCGCCCGCGGCGTAGCGCGAGAAGGGGTCGTCGGAGCGTGACGCGATCCGGAAGCCGGCGTAGCCGAGCAGCCCGACGAGGGCCAGCACGACGAGCGAGCCGAACAGGCCGAACTCCTCGCCGAGCACGGCGAAGATGAAGTCGGTGTGCGCCTCGGGCAGGCTCCCCCACTTCTGCCGGCTGGCGCCGAGGCCGAGGCCCCACCAGCCGCCGGACGCGATGGCGAACATGCCGGCCTGGGCCTGGTCGTTGATCCCGTTGACGTTGACCGACGGGTCGAGGTAGGCGGCGAGCCGGCGCATGCGGATCGGCGAGGTGACGAAGAGGCCGACGACCCCGAGGAACCCGACCGCGCCGAGCGCGGTCAGCACCCGGACGGGGGCCCCGACGATCCACAGCACCCCGGCCACGATGCCGGCGAGGACGACCGCGGTGCCCGCGTCGCCCTGGAACACGACGAGGGCGATGATCAGACCCGACACGGGCAGGAACGGCACCAGCAGGTGGAGCGGGCGGTCGAGCATCTTCTGCTTGCGGGCCAGCACGTCGGCGCCCCAGAGGACGAGCGCGAGCTTGGCGAACTCGGCCGGCTGGATCGCGAAGCCGGCCACGCCGGTGGACAGCCAGTTGCGGTTGCCGTTGATGTCGAGGCCGAGCGGGGTGTAGGTGAGGACGAGCAGGAGCGTCGCCAGCCCGAGGCCGAGCCAGCTCACCCAGCGCAGGGTGCCGACCGGGAGCTTCATGATCGTGATCGCGCCGACCACGCCGATGACCAGGAAGATGACCTGCCGCTTGACGTAGTAGTACGAGTCGCCGGTCGTCAGGTAGGCGTTCACGCTGGACGCCGACAGCACCATCATCAGCCCGACCACGAGCAGCAGGGCGACCGAGCCGAGCACGAGGTGGTAGCTGGTCATCGGGCGGTCGAGCACCGCGCGGAGCCACAGGGCGACCGCCCGCCCCGGGGTCGGGGCGATGTCGGTGCGGGGGCGGCGGGTGGGGGTCAGGGTCGCCACGGGTGGCTTCCTCCTTCTCGTCCCACGTGCGACCCGTTCCCGTCCCGGGCCACGAGCGACCGGTCAGGGAGCGAGCGCGCGCACCGCCTCGGTGAAGGCGTCGCCGCGGGCGGCGTAGTCAACGAACATGTCCAGGCTGGCGCAGCCCGGCGCGAGCAGGACCACGTCTCCCGGCCGGGCCAGGGACGAGGCCGCCGCGACGACCCGTGCCATGACGTCGGCGGCACCGCGAGCGGTGCCGGTCGGCGTCGTGCGCCCATCTTCGGCGCTGGTCACGACCTCCACCGGCACATCCGGTGCGTGTCGAGCGAGCGCTTCGGCGACCACCGGCGCGTCCACCCCGAGCAGCACCGCGGCCCGCAGCCGGGGCGCGTGGGCGACCACCAGGTCGTCGAAGCGGGTGCCCTTGGCCTGGCCGCCCGCGACCCACACGACACGGCTCCCCGAGGGGTCGTCCGGGTCGCCGAAGGCGCGCAGCGCGGCGTCGGCGGCGTGCGGGTTGGTGGCCTTGGAGTCGTCGACGTAGCGGACCCCGCGCCGCTCCCCCACGTCCGCGATCTTGTGGGCGCCGACGCGCACGTTCCGCAGGCCGTCGCGGACCGCGGTCGCCGGGACGCCGTACGAGCGGGCGAGCGCGGCGGCGGCCAGCGCGTTCGCCACGACGTGCGGCGGCGGCACGGCGTCGCCCCCCGGTCCCGCCACAGCCCCGGCCGCACGCGCCACGTCGGCGAGCGTCGCGAGCTCGAGGGCGGAGTCGCGCCGCTGCTCGATGAAGGCCCGGTCGACGAGCAGCTCGTCCACGACGCCGAGCATCGACGGCGCCGGCGTGCCGAGGGTGAAGCCGATCGCCCGGGCGCCCTCGACGACGTCGGCCTGCTCGACCATCGCCTCGGTGGCGCGGTCGGCGACGTTGTAGACGCAGGCGTGCGAGACGCCCTCGTAGATCTTGGCCTTCGCCGCCCCGTACGCCTCCATGCCGCCGTGCCAGGACAGGTGGTCGGGCTGCAGGTTGAGCACCACCGACGAGTGCAGGGCCAGCGAGCTCGACCAGTGCAGCTGGTGGCTGGAGAGCTCGACGGCCAGGACGTCGTACGGCTCCGGGTCGAGCACGATCTCCATCACCGGGCGACCGATGTTCCCCACGGCCGCCGTCTTCAGCCCGGCGGCCGTGAGCATGGCCTCGAGCATCTGAGTGGTCGTCGTCTTGCCGTTGGTGCCGGTGATCCCGAGCCAGGGCACGACCTTGGCCGGTCGGCTCAGCCGCCAGGCGAGCTCGACCTCGCTCCAGATCGGCACGGACCCGGCGAGGGCCTGCACCAGGATCGGCGCGCTCGGCGGGAAGCCGGTGGTGACGACCAGGTCGGCGCCCTCCGGCAGCGCGGCGGTCGAGCCCGGCCCGAGCCGGACGGTCGCCCCGAGGACCTCGAGCAGCGCGCCCTTGTCGGCGTTCGCCTCGGTCGCGGCGTCGTCGAGCACGGTGACCCGGGCACCCAGCTGGAGCAGCCCGTCCGCCGCCGCGAAGCCGGAGACGCCGACGCCGGCGATGACGACGTGCGCGTCGGGCCAGGGCGACGCCCCGTCGGCGAGGCTCATCCAGGAGATCGTCATGCGCTGCCGGCCACCCATTCCGCGTAGAAGATGCCGAGCCCGGCGGCGACGAAGAGCCCGCAGATGATCCAGAAGCGCATGACGATCGTCACCTGCGCCCAGTTGAGCAGCTCGAAGTGGTGGTGGATCGGCGACATCTTGAAGATGCGCTTGCCGTGGGTCAGCTTGAAGTAGCCCACCTGCAGCACGACCGACATCACCTCGATCACCAGCAACCCGCCGAGGATGATCAGGAGCAGCTCGGTGCGGGTGAAGATCGCCATCCCGGCCAGCGCGCCACCCAGGGAGAGCGAGCCGGTGTCGCCCATGAAGATCTTCGCGGGCTCGGCGTTCCACCACAGGAAGCCGAAGCACGCCCCGGCCAGGGCGACCGCGACGACGGCGAGGTCGTACGGGTCGCGCACCTCGTAGCACTTGGGGCCGGCCGAGGAGACGTAGGCGCAGGACTGGTTGTACTGCCAGATGTTCACCAGCGTGTACGCGCCGAAGATCATCACGCAGGCGCCCGCGGCCAGGCCGTCGAGGCCGTCGGTCAGGTTGACCCCGTTGCTGGCCGCCGCGATGAGGAGCATCACCCAGAGCACGACGAGGACGACCGGCAGCGTGGGGAACCAGTCGATGTCGCGCAGGAACGAGATCGCCTGCGACGCCGGGCGGATGCCGCGCTCGTCGGGGAACTGCAGCGCGAGCAGGGCGAAGATGATCGCCACGATCGACTGGCCCGCGATCTTGGCCTTGCTCCGCAGCCCGAGCGAGCGCTGCTTGCTGATCTTGATGAAGTCGTCGAGGAACCCGACGACCCCGAGCCCGGTGAAGAGGAACAGCACCAGCAGACCCGAGGCCGACGGCAGGGTCCAGGTGATCAGGTGGCTGACCAGGTAGGCGAGCAGCACCGAGGCGATGATCACCAGGCCACCCATGGTCGGGGTGCCGCGCTTGACGTGGTGCGAGGTCGGGCCGTCGTCCCGGATCAGCTGGCCGTAGCCCTTCTTGACCAGGAAGGTGATGGCCAGGCGGGTGCCGAGGAGCGTGCCCAGCAGCGCCAGGAAGCCGGCGAGGAAGACGACCTTCACGCGTCGCTCCCGGGGTCGGGGGTGCGCAGGATCTCGTCGGCCACGAGGTTCAAGGCTAGGCCACGCGACGCCTTCACCAGAACCACGTCGCCCGGCGCCACCCCGGCGCGGACCCACGCGGCCGCCTGGGAGACCGACTCCGCGACCCGCGCACGCCCGGGCGCGTCGGCCACCAGCAGGGGCGCGAACTCCCCCAGCGCGACGATCTCGTCGATGCCGGCCTCCCGGAGCCGGACGGCCAGCTCGGCGTGCAGCGCGGGCGCCTCGGCCCCGAGCTCGAGCATGTCGCCGACCACGGCCCAGGTGCGTCCGCGCCCGCGGCCGAGCTCGGCGAGGGTCTCCACCGCCGCGGCCATCGAGGCCGGGTTGGCGTTGTAGCTGTCGTTGACCACGCGGACGCCGTCGGCCCGGTCGTGCACCTCCATCCGCCAGCGCGACGCGGGCTCGGCCGCGCTCAGCGCGCCGGCGACGGGGTCGACGTCGAGCCCGAGGGCGACGGCGGCCGCGGCGGCCGCCACGGCGTTGGCGACCTGGTGACGGCCCGTGCCGCGCAGCGCCACCGGGGCCTGCGCCTCCACCCCGGCGCGGCGGACGTGCAGCGTGAACACGTACCGGCCGCGCTCGTCGCCGACGAGGCCCTCGGCCCAGACCGCGTCGGGCCCGTCGGGCGCCCGGTCGACCGCGAACGGCAGCACCCGGGCCCGCGTGCGCGACCGCATGGCCCAGACCCGCGGGTCGTCGGCGTTCAGCACGGCGACGCCGTCCTCGCCCACGGCCTCGACCAGCTCGCCCTTGGCCTGCGCGATCGCCTCGCGGCCGCCGAACTCGCCCACGTGCGCATGGCCGACGTTCAGCACCACCGCGACGTCGGGCGGGGCGATGCCGCAGAGGTAGGCGATGTGCCCGATCCCCCGGGCCCCCATCTCGACCACCAGGTGTTCGGTGCCCTGTCCTGAGGGGGGACGACCCCCCACACCCCCCGAGGGGTTCCCCTCGCTGGCGCTCGTGGAACCCACGACCCGGAGCACGGTGAGAGGGACCCCGAGCTCGTTGTTGAGGTTGCCGGCGGGGGCGACGGTCGGACCGGCGGCGGCGAGCACGGCGCCGAGCAGGTCCTTGGTGGACGTCTTGCCCTGCGAGCCGGTGATCCCGACGACGCGCAGCCCGCCGGGCCGCAGGCGGTCGACGACGTGCCGCGCCAGCCGCCCGAGCGCCTCGAGCGGGTCCGCGACGACGAGCTGGGTCCCGGGGACGCCGTCGACGGGGTGGGCGACCAGCACGGCGACGGCGCCCGCGGCGAGGACCTGGGCGACGAACGTGTGCCCGTCGACCCGCTCGCCGGCGAGCGCGACGAAGAGCGAGCCCGGGCCGACGGATCGCGAGTCGGTCGTGACGTCGGTGATCGTGACGCCGAGGTCGGCCGGGAGGCCGGAGCCGGGCCAGAGCTCGGCGCCGAGGACGGTCGCGACCTGGGACACGCGGAGCGGGATCACGACGCGGCCCCGTCCGTGCGGAGCCGGGACCAGGCCTCGCGCACGACCTCCGCATCGGCGAACGGGGTGACCACGCCGGCGATCTCCTGGCCGGTCTCGTGGCCCTTGCCGAGCACGACGACCGCGTCGTCGGGCCCGGCGAGCCCGAGCGCCGTGGTGATCGCCGACCGCCGGTCACCGCCGTCGACGACCTGCACGCCGGCCCGGTCGAGCCCGCGTGCGCCCGCCAGCACCCGGGCCCGGATCGCCGCCGGGTCCTCGGTGCGCGGGTTGTCGTCGGTGACGACCACGACGTCGGCGGCCGCCGCGGCGGCGGCACCCATCGGCTCGCGCTTGCCGGGGTCGCGGTCCCCGCCGGCCCCGAGCACGGCCAGGACGCGGGCGGAGCCCGCCACGGCGCCGATCGCGGCGGTCACGGCCTCCGGGGTGTGCGCGAAGTCCACGAACACGGCCGGGGAGCCCTCCCCGAGGTCCACGCGCTGCATCCGCCCCGGTACGGACGCGCGCTCCACGCCCTGGGCCGCGACGGCCACGTCGCCCCCGGTGGCCGCCACCATCGCCAGCGCGGTGAGCGCGTTGCGCAGGTTGTACTCCCCGGGCAGCGGCAGGGTCAGCTCCACCTGCTCGCCGTGCACGCGGGCCACGAGGCGGGTCCGCCCGTGCTCGGCGAGCTCCGTCCGCACCGGGTGGACGTCGGCGTACGGGCCGGCGCCGATGGTCGTGACCCCCAGGCCGGCCGCCCGGGCGCGGCCCACCAGGACCTCGCCGCGGGCGTCGTCCACGTTGAGCACCGCGTGCCGGGTCCGCTCGGGCGTGAAGAGGGAGGCCTTCGCCTCGAAGTAGGACTCGACGTCGCCGTGGAAGTCGAGGTGGTCGGTCCCGAAGCCGGTGAACGCCGCCACGTCGAAGACGATCGCGTCGACCCGGCCCAGCGCGAGGGCGTGCGAGGAGACCTCCATGACCAGAGCCTGCGCCCCGTGCTCGAGGAGGTAGCCGAGCAGGCCCTGCAGCTCCGGCGACTCGGGGGTGGTCACCGTCGTGCGCGAACCACCCAGGTCCTGCCCGTCGAGGGCGAACCCGACGGTGCCGATCAGGCCGGTCGACGTGCGGCCGGCGCGCAGCGCGGCGTCGAGGAGGTACGCCGTCGTGGTCTTGCCCTGCGTGCCGGTGATCCCGTAGGTCGTCAAGGCCCGCGCCGGCTCGCCGTAGACGGTGGCGGCCGCGCCGGCCATGGCGTGCCGCGGGTCGGCGAGCACGGCCAGCGGGAGCGTCTGCCCCGCCAGCGCGGCCCCGGCGGGGTCGGTCAGGAGCGCGACGGCTCCGGCCCGGGCGGCGGCGTCGCTGAACGTGGCCCCGTGGTGGTGACGGCCGGGCAGACCGACGAACAGGTCGCCCGGCTCCACGAGCCGTGCGTCCAGGGTGACGCCGGACACCGCCACCGAGGAGGCGGTGCCGGGCACCAGGACGTCCAGCGGGACGGGCGACGTGCGTCGCGGCCGGAGCCCGGTCCTCGTCGCGCTCACCAGGTCGTGCGCTTGGGGTTCGGCTTCGTCTTGTCCGGCATCACGGAGTAGCGCGGCAGCGCGAACTTCATGATGTCCCGCCACACCGGGTTCGCCGTGCTGGTGCCCGTGTCGAAGCTGCCCTTCGGGTTGTTCAGGACGACGTAGGTGAGGATCTCCGGGTCGTTCAGCGGCGCGAAGCCGACGAACGAGGTGACGTAGCCCTTGTACTTGTGGAGCTCGGGGTCGGCGCGCTGCGCGGTGCCCGTCTTGCCCCCGCTGTCGTACGCCTCGAGCCGCAGGTTCTTCTGCCCGTTCTCGCTGTCCATCACGGCCTGCATGACGTCGCGGACCTGGGCGGACGCCTTGGCCGAGATCACCCGGCGCGGCTCCCTCTTGTCCAGGTCGACGGTGTTCCCGGCCGAGTCGGTCACCTGCGAGACGACGGTGGGCGGGTTGTAGATGCCACCGTTCACGATGCCCGAGATGGCCGCCGCCTCCTGGATGGCCGTGACCGAGATGGCCTGGCCGAAGGCGACCTGGTCGCGCTGGATGTCCGACATGTCCGCGCCGGGGATGATCCCGGCCGACTCGCCGGGCAGCTGGACGCCGGTGGTCTGGCCGAGCCCGAACTTCTCGTAGTAGTCGTTCAGCTTCTTGCGGTCCATCTGCCGGGTCAGCAGCGCCATGCCGATGTTGGACGACTGCGCCACGGCCCCGCGCATCCGCAGCTTGAGCGGGTCGGACGTGTGCGTGAACGCGTCCTTGATCGTCAGCGGGCCGGACTTGAGCCGGTACGGGATCGAGATGCGGGTGTCCGGCGTCGCCGTCCCCGAGTCGAGGAGCGCGGCCGAGGTGATGATCTTCTGCACGCTGCCCGGCTCGTACGGCGAGGAGACCGCCTTGTTGCCGCGGTCCTCGGTGGACGCGGCGCTCGGGTTGGAGGAGTCGTACGTCGGGGCGTCGGCCATCGCCAGCACCTCGCCGGTCTTGACGTTCATGACGACGGCCATGCCGTAGTCGGAGTCGGTCCGCACGACCTGCGCGGCCAGCCGCTCCTGCACCATCCACTGCAGCTCGCTGTCGAGGCTGAGCCGGAAGTTGAGGCCGTTCGTCGCGGGCGTGACCTTGCTGTCGCCGAGCGGGATCTTGCTGCCGTTCGGCGCGCTCTCGTACGTCTCCGTGCCGGACTTGCCGGACAGCTCCTGGTTCATGGACAGCTCGAGGCCGCCGAGGCCCTTGCCGTCGGCCCCGACGAAGCCGACCACCGACGAGCCGACCGACCCGTTCGGGTAGGTGCGGATCGGGTCGGCCTCGCGGAACACCCCGTAGAAGCCGGCCTTGGAGATGTCGGCGGCGAGGCGGGTGTACGTCAGCGCCGGCACCTGCTTCTTGAGGTAGACGAAGTGCGTGTTCGGGGTGGTCAGCAGCGGCACGAGCTGGTCGGTGGTCATCTGCAGGTACGGCGCGAGGATGCCCGCGACCTGCGCGACGCGACCGGCGGCGAGCTCGGGCTTGTCACCCATGACGAGCGTCGGGTCGGCGGTGACGGCCACCGCCGGCTGGGTCGACGCCAGGACAGCGCCGTTCCGGTCGGTGATCTCGCCGCGCGAGGGCAGCAGCGGGAGCGTCCGGGTGAGGGCGTCGATCGAGTCCGCGGTGTAGCGGGCCGAGTCGAAGCCCTGGAGCTGCAGGAGCCGGCCGGCGCAGAGCGAGAGGCCCATGGCCATGATCACGAGCACGATGTGCAGCCGGCGGTTGGACGAGCCGAGCGGGACGCGGATCGCGGTGAGCGGCGTCCGGGGCGGCGGCCGGCGGACCGGCGGCTTCGCCCGCGGCGCGGGCACGGCCTTGTTCGGCGTCCGACGGACGGCGGGCTCCGGGCGCGAGCGGGCCCGCTCGGCGGAGCCGTCCCGCAGGATCCGTTCCCCGCGGCGGTGCGCCTCGCCCCCGGCGGGGACGCGGCGACGGGTGGCGTCGGGGCGGTCGCGCCCGTCGGAGCCGGTGCGCCCGGCTGCGGCGGGGTGCGGTCGGCGTTGCGGCATCGGCAGGCCTCTCAGCGGCTGGTCGTCGTCGGCTGCGCCGAGGTGCTGGTCGTCGGGCTGGTCGTCGTCGTGGCCCCGGGGGTCGGGTCCGCCGTCGCCTCCTCGGCCGCCTTGGCCGCCTTCTCGGCGGCCTCCGCCGCCGCGCGGGCCGTGGTCAGCTTTTCGCCGGCGCCCGGCTGGAGGTGGCTCATCTCGGTCCCCTTGGTGGTCTCCGCGTCGCCCTTGACGGTGCCGTCGGGCAGCACCAGGAACGCCGCGTGGACGTTGGGCCGCATGCCCTGCTCGTACGCCTTCTGCGCCAGCGACGCGGGCGCGGAGACGGTCTGCAGCTGCGACTCGAGGTCATCCTGCACGTAGGTCAGCTGGCTGGCCTGGCTGTTGAGTCGGCGCGCCTCGAACTCCTGGTTCTGCAGCGTGGTGTTCAGCAGCAGGAGCCCGGCCATGCCCAGCCCGAAGGCGGCGATGAGCACGACGAGGAACGGCAGCCGCGCCATCCGGCGACCCGGCGTGACCAGCGGCCGCAGGACCGGGCGGTCGACCTGCTCGTCCGGTCGGCTCGCGTGCCTGCGGGTCGTCTTCGGGGCGGCCTGGAGAGCGCTCATGCGCCCACCTCCTCGGGTCGGGTCGTCGTTCGGGGGGTTTCGCGAGCGCCAGCGAGTGGAACGCCATCGGGGGGTGTGGGGGGTCGTCCCCCCGCCTGACGGGGGTCGAAGATGCGAGCGGCGGCGCGCAGCCGGGCGGACGTCGCACGCGGGTTGAGGGCGACCTCGGCCTCGGTCGGGCGCTGGGCACCCTTGGTGAGCAGCTCGAGCTCGGCGCGGAGCTCGGGCGGCACGACGGGCAGGCCGCGGGGGGCCCGGTCGGCGGCACCGGCGGCCAGGACCTGCTTGACCGGCCGGTCCTCGAGCGAGTGGTAGGCGAGGACCGCGATGCGCCCGCCGACCGCGAGCGCGGAGACGGCGCTCGGCAGGACGGACTCGAGCGCGGCCAGCTCGCCGTTGACCTCGATGCGCAGCGCCTGGAACGTGCGCTTCGCCGGGTGGCCGCCGGTCTTCTGCGTGGCCATCGGGATCGCGGCGCGGAGCAGCTCGACCAGCCGGCCGGACCGGGCGAACGGCTCGACCTCGCGGGCCTCGACCAGCCGGCGGGCGATCCGGTCGGCGAAGCGTTCCTCGCCGTAGCGGCGCAGGACGCGGGCGAGGTCGCGCACCTCGTAGGTGTTGAGGACCTCGGCGGCCGTCGGGCCGGACCGGCCCATGCGCATGTCGAGCGGCGCGTCGGCCGCGTAGGCGAAGCCCCGCTCGGCCGAGTCGATCTGGAGCGAGGAGAGGCCGAGGTCGAGGAGCACGGCCTGGACGCGGGGCCGGCCGAGGTCGGCCAGCACGTCGGGCAGCTCGTCGTAGACGGCCTCGACGAGGGTGACGCGGTCGGCGTACGGGGCGAGCCGCTCGCGGGCGATCGCCAGCGCCTGCGGGTCGCGGTCGAGCCCGACCAGGTGGGCCTCGGGGCACGCCTCGAGCAGCGCGGACGCGTGGCCGGCCAGCCCGAGCGTGCAGTCGACCAGCACCGGGTGGGGGGTCTGCGGGGTGGGCTCGAGCGCCGGGGCGAGGAGGGCGAGGACCTCGGCGAGCATGACCGGGACGTGGGCGGGCGCGTGCGCCGGCCCGACCGAGCCCTCGCCGTCCTGCACCATCACCCGCTCGACCCTTCGGCTGTGCTCGTCCGGCGGGGTCAGATGCGACCCGACCGGCCCGCTCGCGGGACGTGCCGGGTGGTTCCAACCCGAGGCCTGGTGGCGACCTGGCACCGGGGAAGTGGTGCCAGGGCGCCGGCCAGCGGGTTGAAGCCGCTCGGCACGTCCTGCGTGCGGTCCTGCTGGTGGTGCGGTCCTGCTGGTGGTGCTCGAGTGCTGCCCGGCTGAGGGGGGAAGACCTCAGATGCCCGGGAAGACCTCGTCGTCCAGGTCGGCGAACGCCGACTCCTTGCTGGCCTCGTACGTCTGCCAGGCCGTCGCGTCCCAGATCTCCACCCGGTTGATGGCCCCGACGACGACGCAGTCCCGGTCGAGCCCCGCGTAGGAACGCAGGTGAGCCGGGATCGTGACCCGTCCCTGCTTGTCCGGGGTCTCGTCCGAGGCCCCCGACGCGAGCATCCGCTGGTAGTCGCGGACCTGCTGGCTGGAGGACGCCCCCCGGACGCCCTGCACCAGCTCGGCGAAGGTCGCGACGGGCCAGATGGCCAGGCAGCGCTCCTGGAACCGAGTGATCACCAGGCCCTCCGCCAGCTCGTCGCGGTACTTCGCCGGGAGGATCAGCCGGCCCTTCTCGTCGAGCTTCGGCGTGTGGGTCCCGAGGAACACGGAACCCTCCTTCGCTCGGCGACCGGGGTCAGCCGTCTTCGACAGCCCGACTGGGATCAGACGGCCCTTCGATCTCCACTGCCCGCCACTTTACTCCACTTCGCCCCACCTGGCTCCCCTTGAGCCCCACGTCGCCCCCGCTTCTGCCCCGGAGGTGACTTTCTGTCGCGCCCGACCGGCTTTCGGGCCCGCGCATACGATGAGCGGGCACTTCCGCGTGACGCGCCCGTGCGTCCGGCACGACAGCCGCCGACGGGCCGACGTCTGGTCCGGACCGCCCGACGAAGGGGAACCTGTGAGCCTGAGCGTCGACTCCGACCGGCAGACCGGCACCGACTACTCCGTCGCCGACGTGGTCGCCGTGATGAGTCGGGTCCGTCAGGCCATCGAGCAGGTGATCGAGGGCAAGCGCGAGGCCGTCGACCTCGCCATGGTCGTGCTGCTGGCCGAGGGCCACCTGCTGGTCGAGGACGTGCCGGGCGTCGGGAAGACGATGCTCGCCAAGGCGATCGGCCGCTCGATCGACTGCTCGGTGCGGCGCGTGCAGTTCACCCCGGACCTGCTGCCCAGCGACATCACCGGCGTCTCGATCTGGAACTCCGAGACCCGCGACTTCGAGTTCAAGCCCGGCGGCATCTTCGCCAACATCGTCGTGGGCGACGAGATCAACCGCGCCTCGCCGAAGACCCAGTCCGCGCTCCTGGAGTCCATGGAGGAGCGCCAGGTCAGCGTCGACGGCACCACCTACCTGCTGGACGCGCCGTTCATGGTGGTCGCCACGCAGAACCCGATCGAGATGGAGGGCACCTACCCCCTGCCCGAGGCGCAGCGCGACCGCTTCCTCGCCCGGCTCGAGATGGGCTACCCGACGCCGAGCGCCGAGCTGGACATGCTCGACTCGCACGGCTCGTCGGACCCGCTCTCCCGCCTCACCCCGGTCACCGACGCGGCCACGATCCGCGGCCTGATCCGTGCGGTCGCGGGCGTGTTCGTGGCGCCGGCGGTCAAGCACTACCTCGTCAGCATCGTGGGCGCGACGCGCACCTCGCGCGACCTGCGGCTCGGCGCCTCCCCCCGGGCCAGCCTCCAGCTCCTCCGGGCCGTCCGCGCGTACGCCGCGCTGCAGGGTCGTGACTACGTCACCCCCGACGACGTCCAGGCGCTGGCCGTGCCCGTCCTCGCGCACCGGGTGCTGCTCTCGTCCGAGGCGCAGCTCTCCCGCCGCAGCGCGGAGGACGTCATCACCCGCGCCGTCGCCGAGATCCGGGTGCCCGACCGCGCCCAGGCCCGCTGAGCGCGACACCCGGCGCGGGAGCGGGAGTGCGACGCGTCTGGTCCGTCCTGACCGCGCGCGGCCGGTGGCTGGCCGGGACCGGCCTGCTGGTGCTGCTCGGCGCGATGATCAGCGGCCAGCGCGACGTCATGCGCGTGGGCCTGCTGCTGCTGGCCCTGCCCGTCGTCGCGCTGGTCCTCGTCCTGCGGGCCCGCCTGCGGATGTCCGCGGAACGTTCCGTGGAGCCGGCCCAGGTCGCGCTCGGCACCCCGATGCACGGCCGCATCACCCTCGGCCACGACTCGCTGCTGCCCGCGGCCCTGCTGGAGATCGAGGACCAGGTGCCCCCCGAGCTCGGTGAGCGTCCCCGCCTCCTGGTCGACCGGGCGACCTCGCACTGGCAGCGCACCGTCGAGTACCCGCTGCTCGGCCGCGCCCGCGGCCACTACCGCACCGGCCCGCTGATGGTCCGCACCACCGACCCGTTCGGCCTCGTCCGCCTCGACCGCACGTTCACCGCGACGAGCGAGGTCGTCGTGACCCCGCAGGTCTTCGACCTGGGCCGCGTGGCCGGCGGCGGCAGCGGCGGCAGCGCGGGCGAGGCGAGGCCGCGGCGCATCGGGGTGCTGGGCGCCGACGACGTCCTCGTCCGCGAGTACCGGCAGGGCGACGACGTCCGGCGCATCCACTGGCGCTCCACCGCCCGGTCCGGCGAGCTGATGGTCCGCCGCGAGGAGCAGGCCCTCGACCCGAGCACGACCGTCCTGCTGGACTCCCGGGCCTCGGCGCACGCGGGCCGCGGGATCCACCACTCGCTGGAGTGGGGCGTCTCCGCCGTCGCCTCGGTCGGGCTGCAGCTCGCCGAGGACGGCTACGCGGTCGACGTGGTCACCACCGACGGACCCCTGCAGAGCACCGGGACCGCGCGGGGACCCGTGGCCGCCCAGGCGCTCCTGGCCCAGCTGACCGACCTGCAGGCGACGCCCGGCCCGAGCCTGGGCCACCTCCTCGCCGACCACGGCGGCGAGCGGGGCGAGCAGCTCGTCGTCGCCGTCCTCGGCCGCCTGACGCCGGAGGAGGCGTACGCGGTCGCCGGCCTGCGCCGCCGCCGGGCCACCGGGCTCGCGATGGTGCTGGACGTCGACACCTGGACGACCGGGTCGCGGGTCCGGACGGACGGTCCCCCGTCCGGCGAACCGGGCACCGCCACCGCCGCCAGCGCCGCCACCGCCGACGCTGACGGTCCCGCCGCCCGCGCGGCCGAGATCCTGGCCGACCAGCAGTGGCGCGTCGTCGTCGTCGACGCCTCGATGACGGTCCCCGAGGCCTGGGCGGCCCTCGAGCGCACGGTGGTGCCCGCATGATCCGCCCCGACACCCGGCTCTCGCTGGCCACGGTCGTCGCCATGGGCCTCGCCACCCTGACCGTGCTGCCCCTGACCAGCGACCGGCTCTTCGTCCCGGTGACCTGGCTCGGCATCGCCCTGGTCTGCGCGACCGGCCTGGTGCTGCGCCGGCGCCGTTCGGGCGCCAGCCTGGCCTTCGCGACCCAGCTGCTCGGCGTCGTCGCCGGCTCGCTCGTCCTGGGCTACGCGGTCAGCCGCGACGCCGACCTGGTCACCGCGTACCCCCGGCTCTGGGCCCGTGGCGTCCTCCACATGCAGACCCAGAGCTCGCCCATGGACGCCGACCCGGGCGTGTTCCTCATCTTCGCCACGTCGATCTGCCTGGTCGCCGCGCTCGCCGACCTCGTGGTCTCGGGCCTGGACCGGCCCGCCTGGGTCGTGGCGCCCCTGGCCGCCCTGTTCGCGGTACCGGCGATCGGGCTCGGCTACGACTCCGGGATCCTCAGCTTCGCCTGCCTGGCGCTCGGCTACCTGGCCGTGCTGGTGGCCGACGGCCTCAACGACGCGTCCGCCTGGACCCGCGGGCTCAGCGCCGACTCCTCGCAGGGTGCCTCGTTCCGGACGAGTGCGTCCGGCACCCGCGCCGTCTCCGTCGTCGGGCCGGCCGTGTGGCGGGCCGCGGGTCTGCTGGCCGCCCCCGCCGTCGTGCTGGCGCTGGTGCTCGCGGTGCTCCTCCCGACGATCAGCCTGCCCGGCCTCGGCCTGGGGAGCGGCTTCGGTGGGAACGGGCCGCTGCAGCTCACCGACCCGAGCCTCGACCTCAAGCGCAACCTCAACCAGCCGGCGGACCGCGTCGTCTTCCGCTACACCACCGACAAGCCCGGCGGGGTGTACCTCCGGATGGCCGCGCTCCCCCAGTTCTCGGCCGCCGGCTTCGGCAACACCCAGATCCGGCTCAACACCGGTTCGACGCTGTCCGAGCCGCCCGGCTACAGCGGCGCGGTGCCGGAGGTGCGCACCACCGAGATCACCGCGGTCGACTTCTCCTCGCAGTACCTGCCCGCCCCGTACGCCGCCCGCAGCTTCACCGCGAACGGGGACTGGAGCTACAACAGCGAGTCCCTCACCATCGTCAACAGCGACAACCGCGCCGACGTGCTGACCAACCTGAGCTACCAGGTCCAGAGCTGGGACATCGCCCCCACCGCCGCCGAGCTGGCCCGCGCCGGGGCGGGCGCGCCGTCGGACGGCGACGTCACCGGCGTGGTCCCGCCGGACCTGCCCCAGTCCCTGGTCGACCTCAGCCGCCAGGTCACGCGCGGGG
Source organism: Microlunatus antarcticus (assembly GCF_014193425.1). Classification (NCBI taxonomy): domain Bacteria; kingdom Bacillati; phylum Actinomycetota; class Actinomycetes; order Propionibacteriales; family Propionibacteriaceae; genus Microlunatus; species Microlunatus antarcticus. The sequence goes on from NZ_JACHZG010000001.1 coordinate 3,446,302, forward strand.
CGGACACCCCGTACGCCCGCGCTGCCGCCATCCAGGCCTACCTGCGCGACCCCGACAACTTCACCTACGACACCCAGCAGCGCCCGGGCAACGGCTACCAGGCCCTGGTCAACTTCCTGACCCTCGACCGGCGCGGCTACTGCGAGCAGTTCGCCAGCGCGATGGCGATGATGGCGCGCGTCAACGGCATCCCCGCGCGGGTGGCCGTCGGCTTCCTGCCCGGCGCCCGGAGCGGTGACACGTTCAACGTCTCGGTGCGCGACATGCACGCCTGGCCCGAGCTCTACTTCGCCGGCTACGGGTGGGTGCGCTTCGAGCCGACGCCGGGCGTGCAGGCCGGCTCGCCGCCCGCCTGGACCGTCCCGACCGACGAGAGCGACACCCCGACGCCGAGCGCCTCCGCGTCGGCGGCGCCCAGCACCGCCACCCCGAGCGCGTCCGAGGCGCCGAGCACGGCCCCGCAGGAGACGCCGACCCAGACCACCACGACGACCACCACCTTCCCCTGGCGGACGGTCGGGGTCGTCGCCGGTGCGGTCGTGCTGCTGCTCCTGCTCGCCACGCCGGCCGTGCTCCGCATCCGGCGGCGCCGGGCCCGGCTGGCCGCGGACGGACCCACGGACGAGCAGGTCGAGGCGGCCTGGGCGGAGCTGCGCGACACGGTCCTCGACTTCGGCGGCACCTGGCCCTCGGGCACCCCGCGCGCCGTCGGCCGCGAGGTCGGCCAGCGGCTCGAGCCGTCCGACCGCGAGGACCTCGGCCGCGTCGCCACCCTCGTCGAGCGCGCGCGCTACGCCCCGAGCCTGGGCGACCCCGGCGCGACGGCCGACCTGCCCGGGACCACCACGTCGCTGCGCGAGGCGATCACCGCGCCGGCCGGGCTGGGGCGGCGCGTCCGTGCGTTCCTGGTCCCGGCCTCCCTCTTCCGCCGTCGCTGAGCCCCCGCGTCGCTGAGCTGGGCCGCCGCCGGGCGCGAGGTCAGGTCGGCTGCCAGACCAGCGCAGCCCGCCGGCGGTGGACCCGGCGCGTGCCGGTTCCGCGCATGGCGTTGACGAGCTTGGGGTCCTCGGCCGCCAGGGCGGCCTCCATCTGCTCGAGAAGCCGTTGCTCCTCGTTCGAGAGGGCCATCGGCCACCTCCCACCGGGTCACGTGATCAACTTCGGCCATCCTACGTGGCTGGCCGCCGGTCGAGAGGCGCGCGGCGAGATCGAGACCCAACCGCGACGACACCGTCGTCAGTCACACAGAAACCCACGTGCACGCCGTAGGCTTCGCCAGTCTAGGTGCGCTTCAGGTCAGGGGGAACAGCCCCAGCGAATTGGCCTCTGCGACGCTCGTCGCACGACGGTTCCCGCCCAGCACGGCGCGCCGGACGGCACCCGGCCCGAAGCGCGCGACCGTCTCGTCGATGGCGTGCTCGGCCTCGCGCCAGCCGAACTCCGGGTCGGTCAGCTGCGGCTGCCGGTGGGCCCGGGACTCCCCCACGAGGCCCTCCACCCGGACGCCGACCCGACGGATCCGCGCGCGGTCCAGCCCGAGGCGGTCGTACGTGGCCATCACCGCCGCGTGGATCTCCTCGCCCACGTCGGTCGGGGAGTCCACGGTGACCGCGCGCGTGATCTCCCGGAAGTCGGCGAACCGGAGGCAGAGCACCACGGTCCGGCCGAGGAGGCCCTGCTTGCGCATCCGGCGGGCGGTCTTGTCGGCCATCCGCAGCAGCTCGCGGGACACGTCCTCACGGCGGTCGGTGTCGACCGAGAGCGTCTCCTGCGACCCCACGCTGCGCTCCCGCGTCCACGGCACGACCGTCCGCGCGTCCCGGCCCCACGCCAGAGCCCTCAGCCCGGCGCCGGCGTTCGGGCCGAACACGGGTCGGAGCGCCCGGACGTCGGCGTGCGCGAGGTCGCCCACCGTCTCGATCCCGAGCCGGTGCAGCTTGGCCGCCGTGGCCGCCCCCACGCCCCACATCGACTCGACCGGCAGCGGGTGGAGGAACTCGGTCACCTGGTCCGGCCGGACCTCGACCAGGCCGTCCGGCTTGGCCGCGCGCGACGCGACCTTGGCCACGAACTTGCTCGGCCCGATCCCGACCGAGCAGGTGATGTGCTGCTCGTCGGCGATCGTCGCCCGCAGCCGCTCCCCCATCGCCACGGCGGACCCGTGCATCCGCAGGGCGCCGGTCACGTCGATGAAGGCCTCGTCCACGGAGGCGGACTCCACCACGGCGCTGAACGAGCTGAACACCTCGACGATGGCCTTGGAGACGGCGACGTAGCTGTCGAAGTCCGGCGGCAGGAACGTCGCCCGTGGCGCCAGCCGACGGGCCTCGGAGGACGACATCCCGGACCGTACGCCGCGGGCGCGGGCCTCGTAGGTGCAGGACAGGACGACCCCACGCCCCTCGCCGCCGACGATGACGGGCGTCCCCTGCAGGTCCGGCCGCCCGCGCAGCGCCACGGAAGCGTAGAACGCGTCCATGTCGACGTGCATGATCGTCCGGGTCACCGGGCGGCTCCGACGGCACGCGCGTGGCGGACGGATTCGAACACGCGTTCTACGGTAGCAAGCGGCACCGACAGCCCGCCGGAGGCACGACGCACGGGACGGGCGGGCCGGGGTCAGGAGCCGCTGAGCACCTGCTCGGGCGGCAGCTGGGCGAAGACGTGGACGTGCGGCGCCAGCGCCCGGAACGCGGGGTCCCGGCTCACCGCCGTCTCGAGGGCCAGCAGCTCGGCCCAGGCGGCGGGGCTCTCCACCACGGCCTCGCCCACGAGGTCGGAGACGGCCCCGATGCCGTCGGCCTCGCGCACGGCGAAGCCCGCGGCCTCGACCAGCGCGGTCACCGCCGCGAAGTCCAGGCGCCGCGGGTCGTCCCAGGTCTGGCGGGCGGCGGCGAGGTTGCCGGCCACGGCCTGGAGGACCACGAGGGCGTGCTTCTGCGCGACCAGGAGGCTGAGGGCCCCGCCCGGACGCAGCACCGCGGCGGCGTCGGCCAGCACGGCCGCCGGGTCGTCGACGACCTCCAGCACGCGGTGGCAGAGGACCACGTCGACGGCCCCGCGCCCGAGCAGGCGGACCAGGTCGGAGGCGTCACCCTGGCGCGCGGCGACGGTGCCCTCGAGGTGGTCGTCGGCCAGCCGGCGCTCCAGGGAGGCGAGCGCGTCGGGACTGGGGTCCACGACGGTCACGTGGTGCCCGCGCCGGGCGACGTCGAGCGCGAGGCCACCGGTGCCGCCGCCGAGGTCGACGACGTCGAGCGCCCGCTGCTCCCCCGGGACGAGCCCGTCGAGCTGGGCGCCGAGGACCTCCTCGAGCCGTGCCGAGGCGACCGAACGCCGTCGTCTGGACATCGCCACCGACCCTCCTCCTCGCCCGCTCGTCCGCCGCACCGCAGGCCTGCGCAGCGTAGCGGTGGAGGCCGAGCCGGGCCCGGACGATCGACGACCCCGGTGCGGACGGGGGTCGAGGTCCGTCCGCACCGGGGTCGAGACGTCGGTGCGTGCCGCGAACACGCCACCGTGGTTCGGCGGTGTCGTCGGGCCCCTTCCCCAAGCAGCCTCTCGAACACCTGTTCGAACTCTCCGAACACTACCGCCGGGCACCGACAGTTGTGCGGGACGCGCGCCACCCGCGTGTCGAACCCGCGGCGACGACTCGGTGAACGGCCGGCGCCACCGCTCTCGGCTCAGTGCACGCGACCGCGTTCCCGGAAGACCTGCGTCGGGACGTGGGCGGCGAAGCTCGGGGCCGGCACGAGGTCGTCCGGGGTGCCGTGCTCGCCGACCTCGCCGATGTTCCGGACGCGGCTGGCGAGGGGCGCCACGGCGCCGAGCCCGCGGCTCGGGAAGACCCGGGTGTTCAGGTTCCAGTCCCAGCCGGTCTCGAAGCCGGGCGAGCCGTTGAACGTCGAGTAGTCGCGGTCCCAGGTCGGGCCCAGCAGCCCGGTCCAGCGGTCGCGCCAGGTGCCCCAGACCCAGGGGCAGAAGGCGTCGGTGCGAGCCAGCTCGGCGTGGTCCGCGTCCGCCGGCCCGGCGCTGAAGGCGTGGGCCGTGGCGACCGTCGGCTCCGCGGCGTACGTCGTCGCCACGTGGGCGAAGAGCTCGAGCACGTCGTCGCTCACCAGCAGGTCGTCCTCGGCCCGGACCACGAAGTCGTGCCCGGCGGCGAAGAGCGCGTCGAGGTGGACGTACGGGTTCTCCAGGACCCCGAGCCGGGTCGGGTTGAGCACGACCTCGACGTCGCGGTGGCCGGTCCGCCGCACGAACGCGTCCACCAGCCCCACGACCTCGCCCGCGACGTCGCTGGGCTCGACGGCGACCCGGACGTGCCAGTCGGCCAGGCCGCGCACCGCGGCCCAGGCGTCGAGGACGGGGTCGAGGTAGTGCGGGCGGTCGAAGACGGTGAGCAGCAGCGCGCGGTTCACGCCCCGCCCTCGACGCTGTCCTTCACGCTGCCCGCGACCGGGACCGCCGCGTGCCGGTCGGTGTGGCCCAGGCTGCGACCGGGGGCCACGCGGTCCCGGACCAGGCGCTTGAGCGGCGCGAGGTCGGGGAAGCCGCCGTCGCGCTTGCGGTCCCAGACCACGTCGTCGTCGATGGCCACGGTGAAGACGCCGCCGACCCCGGGGACCAGCGCGACCTCGCCGAGCTCGGTGGTGAACGAGGTCAGCAGCTCCCCGGCCAGCCAGGTCGCCCGGAGCAGCCAGCGGCACTGCGTGCAGTAGGTGATGCTCACCCGGGGCCGGTCGCCCTCCGGGAGCTCGGGGGCCGCGGGCTCGCTCATGGGGCCAGCCTGCCACCGCCGCGGGCGCCCTCGCCTACCCTCGCCTCGTGCCGACCGCCGACGGACCGCTGGTCGCCGTGGTCGGCGGTGGCCTGGCGGGGATGGCCGCGGCGGCCCGGCTGGCGAAGATGGGCCACGCCGTCGTCCTGCACGAAGCGTCGGACGTCCTCGGCGGGCGGTGGGCGCCGTACGCGCTCCCCGGCGACGGCGGCGGCGGCGGCGGCGGCGGCGGCGGCAAGATCCTGGTCGACGACGCCCCCGGCGTGCTGACCTTCCCGGCGCCGTGGCGCGACCTGAGCCGCAAGAGCGGCCGGCCGCTGGAGGCCGAGCTCGCCCGCAGCGGGCTGGCCCTCGTGCCCGCACCGGCCCCCACCTACCGCTTCGCCGACGGCAGCGAGCTCGTGCTGCCGAGCGACCGCGGCCGGCAGCACGAGGCCCTGCTCCACGCGTACGGGCCGGGGCCGGCCGCGCGCTGGCAGCACCTCCTCGACTCCCTCGGCGAGGTCTGGCAGACCCTGCGGCCGCTCGGGCTCGAGGAGCCGTACGACCCCTCGGCGCTCACCCGCGACGTGGTCCGCCGCCTCCGCGGCCGACGGAGCCTCGCCGACCTCGCCGACTCCCTCGACGAGCCCCACCTGCGCGCGCTGGTGCGCAGCACCGCCCACCGGCAGGGCACCACGCCCGAGCGGGCGCCGGCGCTCACCGGCGTCGACCTGCTGGTGAGCCGGACGTTCGGGCGCTGGCAGGTCGCGCCCGACCCGGCTCCCGCCCGCGGCCGCCGTCCGGAGGCCCCGGGCGACGTCGGCCGCTCGTCGGTCCTCGTCGAGCTGCTCGCGGCCCGGCTCGCGCTCCGGGGCGTGGCCGTGCACCTCTCCTCCCCCGTCCGCGGCGTCGAGACCGGACCGGCCGGCGTGACCGGCGTCCGGACCGCGACCGGGGTCGAGCCGGCCGGCGCCGTGGTGCTCGCGGTCGACCCGTGGACCGCCGCCGGCCTGCTCCCGCCGGGGGCCGCCCGCGGGCTGCGGAAGGCGCTCCGCGGCGCCGGACCCGTCCGGCTGCCGGTGGCGACGCACACGGTCCTGGACCGCACCGGCCCGGAGGAGGTCGACGAGCACGTCGAGCTCGACGGCGACGGCCGACCGGTCGTCCGCACGACCCGTCGGCTGTCGGGCCGGACCGTGCGGACGACGCACGACCACCACGCCGGGGTGCCCGCGCCGGGGTGGGGGCTGGACACGACCGGCCTGCGCGGCTGGCGCCGCCGGCCCGGCACCGCCACGGCCCAGCCGGGGGTCGCGCTGGCGGGGGCGGCCTCACCGGCGGGGAGCAGCCCGTCGGCGGTCGTGCAGAGCGGCGCGCTGGCCGCGTACGCCGTGGCCGGCCGGCGCGACTGACCCAGTCCGGGTGCCATCGGCCCGGGGCCGGTCGGATCGGGGGTGGCCGCCGGGGGCCGCCGTATAGTTGGCCGTCCGTTTTCTAGCTGGATGGATGGGCCCTTGGCCATCGAGTCGCACACCGATCCGCTCACGACCGAGATCGCGGTCGAGCAGGCCCACGTGGACCGCGTGTACGCCCGGCTGGGCGACGCGACCCGCTCGGCCGAGCAGGTCGCCAGCGCGGGTCGGTCGCTGTTCCACTCCGACCGCGGGTCCTACGTCCGCGAGGAGGACGGGACCGGCCTCTACGAGCGCGACGTCTTCGCCTTCCAGGCCGCCAAGCGCCTCGCGGTGCTCGACGGGGAGCACGAGGGCCTCGTCTTCGGCCGGCTCGACCGCACCGACGGCGAGGTCCGCTACGTGGGCCGCATCGGGGTCCGCGACGACGACTACGAGCCGCTGGTCATCGACTGGCGCGCCCCCGCCGCCGAGCCCTTCTACCGCGCCACGCCGACCCTCCCGATGGACGTCGTCCGGCGCCGCGTCCTCCGGTGCACGGGTGACCGCGTGGTCGGCATCGAGGACGACCTGCTCGACTCCGAGAACGCCGACGGCGAGCTCGTGGTCATCGGCGAGGGCGCGCTCATGGCCGCTCTCTCCCGGGCCCGCGGGCACCAGATGCGCGACATCGTCGCCACGATCCAGGGCGAGCAGGACGAGGCGATCCGCGCGCCGTACCAGGGCTTCACCCTCATCTCCGGCGGTCCCGGCACGGGCAAGACCGTCGTCGGGCTGCACCGCACCGCGTACCTGCTCTACTCCAACCGTCGCCGCTTCGAGTCGGGCGGCGTCCTCGTGGTGGGCCCGAGCCGGGTGTTCCTGAACTACATCGAACGGGTCCTGCCGAGCCTCGGCGAGGAGTCGGTCACCCTCCGCTCGATCGGCTCGGTCCCCTCCGACGTCCTGCCGGTCACCGGCGAGCGCCCCGACGACCCGGCGACCGCCGCGGTCAAGGGCAGCCTCCGGATGCAGCCGCTGCTCAAGCGGCTCGTCCTCGAGCCGCTCACCGACCAGCCGCTGGAGCTGCGCCTCGTGGTCCAGGGCCAGGTGCTGGTCCTGCGTGCGCCCGCGCTCGCGGGCATCCGGCGCGACGTGCTGGCCCACCACAAGCTCAACGCGGGCCGCGAGGCCGCCGAGAAGGCCCTGCTGAACGCGCTCTGGCGCTCGCGCCCGAGCGAGGTGGACATGGAGCGCGACGAGTTCGACGACCTGGTCACCGACCTCGCCACCTTCACGATGTTCGGGCACGCCTGGTGGCCCACCCTGAGCGCGACCACCGTGCTGCAGCGCCTCGCAGACCCCGCCCTCACCCGACGGCTCAGCCAGGGCGTGCTGAGCGCGCGGGACGCCGACCTGCTCAGCGCCGGGCTGACCGACCTCGTCGCGCTCGGCCCGACCGTCGCGGACGGGGCTCTGCTGGACGAGCTCGTGCACCTGCTCGGGCCGGTCCCGCCCTCGGCCGAGGAGAGCGAGACCTCGCTGTTCCTGGACGCCGACTCCGAGATGTCGGAGCTCGTCACCACGGCCGACCGGCTCTCCGTCCAGCGCGAGGTCGACCCCTTCGACCTGCCGCACCGTACGTACGCCCACGTGCTCATCGACGAGGCGCAGGACGTCACGCCGATGCAGTGGCGCATGCTGCGGCGCCGCGGCGCGAGCGCCAGCTGGACGATCGTCGGCGACCCCGCGCAGAGCTCCTGGCCCGACGCGGACGAGACCGACCGCGCCCTGCGCGAGATCATCGGGCACGCCCCGGTGCGGCGGTTCCGGATGAGCACGAACTACCGCAGCCCGGCCGAGGTCTTCGACCTGGCCTCGCGCGTGGTGGTCAAGGCCTTCCCCGACGCCGACCTCCCGACCGCCGTGCGCTCGACCGGCGTCGAGCCTCTGCTCGCCGTGACCGACGACCTCTCCACCGGCGTCGTCGAGCACGTCCGGGACCTGCTGCGCGAGGTCGCGGGAACCGTCGGCGTCATCTGCCCGCCCGACCGGCGTACGGAGATCGAGGCGGACCTGCTCGCGGCCGACCTGGAGGGGGCGGACCGGCTCGCGGTCGTCACCTCGACGGAGTCGAAGGGCCTGGAGTACGACGGGGTGCTGGTCGTGACGCCGGACGACGTCGTGGCGCAGGCGCCCGGCGGCGTGCGCTCGCTCTACGTGGCGCTGACCCGACCGACGCAGCGTCTGGTCACGCTCGACCTCGGAGCACCCGGCCGCTGGCGGCCGTAGCCCTGGGGACGTTGCCCCGACCTGCTGAACCACCGCCGGTCCGCGCGCCGGCGCGTTGAGGAGGAGTGGGTGACGACACGCTTCTCCGTCGTCACCCGCGACGACGAAAGCGTCGGACCAGAGCGCGGGCCGCGTCGGAGCGGAGCGGAGACAGAAGTTACGCGGTGGCTGCGGCGGCCTGCCGGAACCGTTCCCGCGGAACCGAGGTCGGCTCGGTCGGGCGCGTGGTGTGCTTCGTCGCGAGCAGCTCCGCCGCCTCGGGCAGCGTGCCGTCGAGCGGCAGGCCCGGCGTGTTCTGGCGGAAGAACTGGGACGCGAAGGACGAGCCGGCGAAGTAGACCGGCAGGCCGGCCTCGGCCACGGCCTTGACCGAGCGGACGGCCTGGCTCGCCACGGTCGGGGTGTGGGACGACAGCACCACCGCCGTCGGGTGCACGGAACGTGCGGCGACGAGCAGCGACGCGACCGGGGTCTGGGCGCCCAGGTTGCACACCTCGACCCCGCGGCTGGCGAGCAGCAGGTCGAGGCAGTCGAGCGCCAGCGTGTGCATGTCCTGCGGGCCGGCGGACAGCAGGATCGTGCCCGTACGGGTGGGGGCCGGCAGCACGGCCGACTTCGCGGCGACCCAGCGCGCCACCGCCGTCGACAGCAGGTGCTCGTGCGCGATGTCGATCGTGCCGCTGGACCAGAACGTGCCCACCACGCGCAGCGAGGGGAAGACGACCTCGTCGATCGTCGTGTCCACGCCGTGGGAGGCGTCGGAGTCGTCGAGGACGGAGAACACGCGCGCCTGGTTGAAGGCGCGGACGGCCGTCAGGATGGCGCCGACGTACGTGGCGGGTGCGGGGTCGACGTGCACGCTCTCATGCTCCTGGAGAAGAGACGGCGTTGGAAGGTCGACCCCCGTCGACCAGATGGTTGCGTTGTCATCCTGAACGAACGCTCGGCGGGCGCGCAAGCAAACCGCCGAAACTTCTTACGCCCGGTTCAGCAGGGGCCCCAGCCGGGCGTAGATCTCCCGGGTCGCGGGCGAGCGGTTCATGGTGATGAAGTGCAGCCCCGGCGCTCCGCCGGCCAGCAGCTCCTCCGAGAGCGTGGTGGCCAGGTCGACCCCCGCACCCCGGACGCGGACGGGGTCGTCGCCGACCTCGCGGAGCCGGTCGGTGACGAACGACGGGAGCGGGGCGCCCGACAGGTCGGCGAACCGTTCGATCTGGCTGATCCGCGTCACCGGCATGATGCCCGGGATGATCGGCAGGTCGCTGCCGAGCGCACGCACCCGGTCGACGAGGTCGAAGTAGCGCTGCGCGGTGAAGAAGAGCTGGGTGATCGCGAAGCTCGCGCCGGCCCGCTGCTTGGCCACGAGGATCCGGGCGTCGAGGTCGGCGTCGCGGGTCTGCGGGTGCAGGTCGGGGAACGCACCGACGCCGATGCAGAAGTCGCCGAGCTCGGCGACGAGCGAGACCAGCTCCGTTGCGTTCCGCAGGCCGTCGGGGTGCGGCTCCCACGGCATCGTCGGTCCGCCGGGCATGTCGCCCCGGATGGCCATGACGTGGTTGATCCCGACCGACGCGTACGCCCCCACGACGTGGCGCAGCTCGTCGCGGCTCTGGCTCGCCGCGGTCAGGTGGGCCATCGGGCGCAGCGTCGTCTGCTCGGCGATCTGCTGGGTGGCGCTCACGGTGCGGTCGCGGGTCGAGCCGGACGCCCCGTACGTCACGGAGACGAAGTCCGGGCCGAGCGACTCGAGCTCGCGGATCGTCGTCCAGAGCTGACGGTGCTGCTCGTCGTCCTTCGCCGGGAACAGCTCGAAGGAGACCAGCGGCCGCTCCGCCGCCTCGAGGAGCTGGGCGACGGTGGGCTTGCGCGCACGCCGCACGGACCGGGGGCGGGCGGCGACGACAGAGGGCCCCGGCATGGCGACCACGATAGGTGAGCGACGAAGCCCGGTCCGTACGATCCTCGGTGTGGACAGACCGGGGCCAGACGTCGGGGTCGTCGCGGGACCGGTGGCGGTGCTGGACCCGGCCGACCCGCTGGGGGCCGCGTTCCGGGGCGCGGTGTCCGACCGGCTCGCCGCCTTCGTCGCGCGCCGGGCGCCCGCCCTGGAGGTGATGGGGCCCGAGCTCTCCGGGGTCCGGAGCATGGCCGACGCGCTCCTGGGCGGGGGCAAGCGCCTGCGGCCCGCCTTCTTCGTGTGGGGCCTCGTGGCCGCCGGCGGGCACCCCGCTGACGCCGACCTGCCGGCCCTGCTCGACGCGGCCGGGAGCTTCGACCTGCTGCACGCGAGCGCCCTGGTCCACGACGACGTCATGGACTCCTCCGACGTCCGCCGCGGGCAGCCGTCCGCCCACCGGCGCTTCGAGGCGCTGCACGCCGGTGCGGGCTGGCTGGGTGACGGGCCCGCCTTCGGCCGGGCCGGAGCGATCCTGCTGGGCGACCTGCTGATCATGTGGTCCGCGCAGATCCTCGGCGAGGCCCGGCTGCACGTCGACGCGGTCGCCCGCGCCCTGCCGCTGGTGGACCTGATGCGCACCGAGGTCACCTGCGGGCAGTACCTCGACATGGTCGTCCAGGCCCAGCCCCTCCCCCGTTGGCTGCCCGAGGTCGCCGGGCGGCCCGAGCTGGCCGGCGCGCTGGCCGACGCCGACCGCGTGACCGAGCACAAGACCGCCCGGTACACCGTCGTCCGCCCGGTCCAGGCCGGAGCGGCCGTCGGCGGTGCGGACCCGCGGCTCCTGGAGCAGCTGCTCGCGTACGGCTCCCCGCTCGGCCGGGCCTTCCAGTTCCGCGACGACCTGCTGGGGGTGTTCGGCGACCCGGAGGTCACGGGCAAACCCGCCGGCGACGACCTCCGCGAGGGCAAGCGCACCGTGCTCGTCGCGCAGGCCTACGCCCGCACCAATGCCGCCGGCCGCCTTCTGCTCGTCGACCTGCTCGGCGACCCGGACCTGGGGACGGACGGCGTCGCGCGGCTGCAGGACGTGATCACCGATTCCGGCGCCACCGCCGAGGTGGAGGCGACCATCACCGCGACGCACGACCAGGCGTTGAGCGCGCTCGCGTGCGCCGACGTGACGGACGAGGGCCGTACGGCGCTCACCGCCCTCGCCGACGCGGCGGTGCGCCGGACCGCCTGATTCGCACCGCGCCACCACGGGCGCCGCGGGGCTAGTCGGCGAGGACGACCACGAACGGTGGTCCGTCCTGGTCCGCCCGCTCCTGCAGGAGCTGGAGCAGGTGCTCCCAGCGCTCGGGCCGGGCGCGGGCGTACGCGGTCCAGCACGCGAGGACGAGCGCGGTCGGTCGGACGCGGTCGCCGAGCGCCTCGTCGAGGGCGTCGAGGTTGCGTCCGAACCAGCCGGGCAGCCCGAGCGCGACGGCCAGGCCGTCCCAGAGCCCGTCGTCGGACGTGGCCGGCGGCACGAGCGCCACCTCCCACCCGCGACGCCTCAGCTCGGCGGCGGCCGGCGCGGCCGCACCGAGCACCCGCTGCACCCCGCGGGACGGCCAGGCGGCCCGGCCGTCGTCGCTCACCGCGACACCCGGACGAACGTCGCGTAGTGGTCGCCGGTGTAGAAGATCTGGCGGTCGTCGTCGCCCGTGACGATCCGCCGTGGGCCGCGGTCGCGCTCGCCGGGGGTGCGGACGGTGTACTCGCGGTACCAGCCGCGGGGGTGCGCCGGCAGCACGCCCTCGCGGTTGCCGAAGGTGACGCCGTCCTGGGAGTACGGGAACGGTCCGCCCCGGTCGACGAGGGCCACCGTGGCCTGGGCCTCGCGGGGCAGCGAGCCCAGCGTGACGACCCGCAGCCCCGACTCGGGGTCCCGGCTACCGGTACCCGCGGTCGCCGGGGCGGACGGCCGCCGCGTCGACGAGGCACGGGCCGTGCCGGCGGTCCCGGACGGTGCGGGCCGGACGCTCGTCCCCGCTCCGGCCGGGACGGCCTCGGACCCGTCGGTGCCGGAGCCGACCAGCCCGACCAGCAGGGCGACGAGGCCCAGCACGAGGACCGCCACGACGACCGTGGCCGTCCGGAGGCCCCGGGGTCGCGGGGCGCCCGTCGTCGGAGGGACGCTCACGCGTCGAGCGCGGCCGAGCGGAGCGCGTACGACGCGAGCGCGGGGTCGTCCGACCAGGCCCGACGCAGCCGGTCCTTCAGCACACGGGCGGCGGCCTCGGGGTCGGACGCCTCGGTGATGGCGCGGACGACGACGACGCGGCGCGCCCCGGCCTCGACGACCTGGTCGAGGTTGTCCGCGTCCAGCCCGCCGATGGCGAACCACGGCTTGGAGCTCACGTCCCCGACCGGCGCGACCTGCGCCGCGTGGCGGACGAGGTCGAGCCCGACGGGCACGTAGTCGGGCTTGGTCGGCGTCGCGTGGACCGGTCCGACGGCGAAGTAGTCGACGCCCGGGTCGGCCGCCGCCTGCTCCAGCTGCGCCGGCGTGTGGGTCGAGCGCCCGATCAGGGCCCACTCGTGGAGCGACCGGCGGGCCCGCTTCGCGGAACCGTCCGTCTGCCCGAGGTGGAGCATGTCGGCGGCGAAGGCCTTCGCGACCTTGGGCGAGTCGTTCACGCAGACGATCCCCTGCGTGGCGACGGCGGCGCTGCGGGCGACCTCGAGGGCGGCCAGCTCGGCGTCGCGGGCCATGTTCTTCTGACGGATCTGCACGACGTCCACCCCGCCGGCGAACGCCGCACGAAGGAACGCGTCGAGGTCGCCCTGCCGCTCCCGGGCGTCGGTGCAGAGGTAGAGGCGCGCCGACCGCAGCCGGTGGGCGAGGCTCGTCATCACGGTCACGCGCCCATTGTCCGCTGCGCTCAGGCTGCGAGCCGCTCGGCCACGAGCGGTGCCACCTGGGTCCCGAAGAGCTCGATCGAGCGCATGGTCTGGGCGTGGCCCACGTGCGAGGCGTGCATCTCGAAGCGCTGCAGCCCGAGCGCCCTGGTAAGCGCGACGATCTTGTCCGCGACCCGCTCGGGGTGGCCGAAGAACAGGGCCCCCTCCGGCGCGAGGACGGCCTCGACCGCGGCGTCCGACATGACCGGCCAGCCGCGCTCGCGCCCGATGCCGTCGAACGTCCGGCGGTACGCGGGCAGGAACTCGGCCCGCCCGGCCTTCTCGTCGGTGCAGACGTAGCCGTGGCTGTGCACCGCGAGCGGCGTGGCCGGGTCGGCCTGCCCGTACTCGAGCGCGCGTCGGTAGAGGTCGGCGTGCGGGGCGAACGACGCCCAGGCCCCGCCGATGATCGCGAGCGCCATGGGCAGGCCGAGGGTGCCCGCGCGGACGACCGACTCGGGGGTGCCGCCGACGGCGAGCCAGACGGGCAGCGGCCGTTCGGACCGCGGGTGGACCTCGAGCCCGTCGAGCGGCGCCCGGAACTGCCCCGACCAGGTGGTCGGTCCCCCGTCCCGCAGCGCGAGCAGCAGCTCGAGCTTCTCCGCGAACAGGGCGTCGTAGTCGCCGAGCGAGTGGCCGAAGAGCGGGAACGACTCGGTGAACGACCCGCGCCCGGCCATCAGCTCGGCGCGGCCGGAGGACAGCAGGTCGAGCGTGACGAAGTCCTGGAACACGCGTACGGGGTCCGCCGAGCTGAGCACCGTCACGGCCGAGCTCAGCCGGAGGCGTTCCGTGCGACCGGCGATCGTCGCCAGCACCACCGCGGGGGCCGACGCCGCCATCTCCGGACGGTGGTGCTCGCCGACCCCGTAGACCGACAGCCCGACCTGCTCGGCGAGGACGGCCTCCTCGACCACCTGCCGCAGCCGCGCCCCCGGCGAGACCCCGGGCTCGGTCACCTCGGCGAACGTCGTGATCCCCAGCTCCATCCGCTGATTCTCCCGCAACGGGCCGGGGACGGCCGCGCCCTGGAGACCGTCCGGACGCGTCCTAAGGTGGGCGCATGGACGGGACCCGCAGGTGACCGCGACCGACGTGGTGGTCGTCGGCGGCGGTCTCATCGGCACCGCGACGGCCTGGCGGCTGGCCCAGGCCGGTCTCGACGTGACCCTGGTCGTGGGCGAACGGTCGGCCGCTGCGTCGCGCGTGGCCGCCGGCATGCTCGCGGCCGTCACCGAGACGACCTTCACCGAACGCACGCTGCTCGCGCTCAACCAGGCCTCGGCGCAGCGCTGGCCGTCCTTCTCCGCCGAGGTCGTCGAGGCCTCGGGCCGACCGTCGGGGCTGCGCGAGGGACCGACCGTCTCCGTCGCGTCCGACCCGGACGACTCCGCCCGGCTGCGGACGTTCGCCGACTACCTGGACCGGCAGGGCCTCGCCGCCCAGCGGCTGACCAGCCGCGAGTGCCGCGCCCTCGAGCCGCTGCTCGCCCCGACCGTCCGCAGCGGGCTGCTCGTCCCGAGCGACTGGAGCTGCGACAACCGCGTGCTGCTGGAGGCGCTCACCACGGCGGCGCAGCGGGCCGGGGTCCGGGAGGTCACCGGCTTCGTCCACCGCGTCGAGAGCGCCGACGGCCACGTCACCGGGGCCACGCTGGCCGACGGGACCACGCTCCCCACACGGCGGGTCGTCCTGGCCAACGGCGCCTGGGCCGCCCAGGTCGACGGCGTGCCGACCGTGCCCGTCCGCCCGGTCAAGGGCCAGATCGTGCGCCTCGACCCGGGCCGCTTCCCGTGCCCGGGCCTGACCGTGCGCGCCTTCAGCCGGGGCAACGAGGTCTACCTGGTCCCCCGCGAGCACGGGCGCGAGGTCGTGATCGGCGCGACGGTCGAGGAGCAGGGCTTCGACCACCGCGTCACCGCGGGCGGGATCTACGAGCTCCTGCGCGACGCCCGTCAGGTCATCCCCATGACCGCGGAGTACGCGCTCGCCGAGACGTCCGTCGGCTGGCGGCCGAACACCCCCGACAACGCGCCGATCTTCGGCGGCTGCGCGCTCGAGGGGCTGTCGCTGGCGACCGGCCACCACCGCAACGGCGTGCTCCTCACGCCGGTCTCGGCGGACGTCGCGGCCTCGTACGTCCTGACCGGCGTCCTCGACGACGTCGCCGCGCCCTTCACCCTGGGCCGCTTCGACCGGACGTCCGAGCCGGCCCTCGAGGTCGCCCGGTGATCGTCTTCGTGAACGGCGAGCCCCGCGAGGTCACCGGCCCGGCGACCCTCGACCAGGTGCTCGGGCTCGGGGGCAAGGCGCCGCGCGGCTTCGCGGTGGCGCTCGACGGCGTCGTCGTGCCCCGGACCCGCCACCAGACCACCACCCTCGACGAAGGTGCCCGCGTGGAGATCGTGACGGCGGTGCAGGGTGGCTGACCCGCGCCTGGAGCCGAGCCGGCCCCGGAGCCCGGACCCGGCGGCCGACCCGCTGGTCATCGCCGGCCGCTCGTTCGCCTCCCGGCTGATCATGGGCACCGGCGGCGCACCCAGCCTGGAGGTCATGGAGGCCGCGCTGCTCGCGTCCGGGACCGAGCTGACGACCGTCGCGATGCGGCGGGTGGACCCGAGCGCGCCGGGCTCGGTGCTCGACGTGCTCGACCGGCACGGCATCGCGGTGCTGCCGAACACGGCCGGCTGCTACACCAGCGCCGACGCCGTGCTGACCGCGCAGCTGGCGCGCGAGGCCCTGGAGACCGACTGGGTCAAGCTCGAGGTCATCGCCGACGAGGTGACGCTGCTCCCCGACCCGATCGAGCTCCTCGACGCGGCCGAGCGGCTCGTGGCGGACGGCTTCGTCGTGCTGCCCTACACCAACGACGACCCGATCCTGGCCCGCCGGCTGGCCGACGCGGGCTGCGCGGCCGTGATGCCGCTGGGCGCGCCGATCGGGTCCGGCCTGGGCATCCGCAACGAGCACAACATCGAGCTGATCGTCGCCGACGCGACCGTCCCCGTGATCCTCGACGCCGGGCTCGGCACCGCCTCCGAGGCGGCGCGGGCCCTGGAGCTCGGGTGCGACGCGGTGCTGCTCGCGTCCGCGGTGACGCGCGCGGAGGACCCGGTGGCGATGGCGCACGCGATGCGCCTGGCCGTGCAGGCCGGACGCCTCGCGGCAGGGGCCGGACGGATCCCCGTCCGCCGCTTCGCCCGGGCGTCGTCGACCCCGGAGGGACGGATCACGCCGCACGACCGGCCCGAGGACGACCGGCGCGTCAGCAGCGGTGTCCTGCCGCTCCGCTCCTAGAATCGGCGCTCAGCACAGCAGGCACCGGGTAGACGTGCGGCCGGTGCCGCGGACGTGGTGGGAGCGGGCGTGACGATGACCAGCACCTTCGGCGCGCGGGGCTCCGGCTCCCGCGGCCCGAGCGGTGACCCTCTGGTCGGTCGGGTGCTCGACGGCCGCTACGAGATCACCGAACGCCTCGCCCGCGGCGGCATGGCCACCGTCTACAAGGGCATCGACACCCGCCTGACCCGGACCGTCGCGGTCAAGATCATGCACGTGGGGCTCGGCGACGACCTCGAGTTCGCGCGCAAGTTCGACCACGAGGCCCGCGCCGCCGCGCGGCTCTCGCACCCCAACGTCGTCTCGGTCTTCGACCAGGGTGCCGACGCCGTCGACGGGAACGTCGTCCGCCCCTACATCGTCATGGAGTACGTCGAGGGCCAGACCCTGCGCGACGTCGTCAACGCGCACGCGCCGCTCGACCCCCTCGCCGCGCTCGACCTGCTGGAGCCGGTCGTCTCGGCGCTGGCCGCCGCCCACGACGCCGGGCTCGTGCACCGCGACGTCAAGCCCGAGAACGTGCTGCTCGGCGACCGCGGCAAGGTCAAGGTCGCCGACTTCGGCCTGGCCAAGGCGATCAGCTCCCAGACCCAGACCGCGACGCAGGGCCTGCTGATCGGCACCGTGTCGTACCTCCCGCCCGAGCTCGTCACCTCCGGCCACACCGACGCCCGCAGCGACGTCTACAGCGCCGGCGTCGTGCTCTTCGAGCTGCTGACCGGGCGCAAGCCGCACAGCGGCGAGACCCCGATCCAGGTCGCGTACGCGCACGTCCACCAGGACGTCCCGCCGCCGTCGGCGCACGCCCCGCGCGGCACCGTCCCGCCCTACCTCGACGCGCTCGTCGCCCGCGCCACCGCCCGGGACCCCGCGCTGCGTCCGCCCGACGGCCGGGTGCTGCTCACCCAGGTCCGCCGCGTGCGCGCCGCCCTGCTCGCCGGGCTGACCGACGACCCCGAGCTCACGCAGGACCTCACCCCCACCGCCGTCCGCGTCCGGGAGCTGGACCCGGACTCCGCCCTCACGCAGGTCGTCGGCCACCGGGCCGACCTCGAGGCGACCCAGCACATCAGCACGGCCCGACCGTCGTTCGCCGCGCCGCGCGAGGAGCTGACCGACCCGCAGCCGTACGCGCCGCCGACGTTCCGCGACGCGCCGCCGCCCGTCGTCCCCGGCCACGACCCGCGCCTGCGGCCGTCCGGGAGCGAGCACGCGGAGCGCGTGGCCGTCCGCCGGGAGCGCGAGGCCCGGCGGCGGCGCCGGGGCTGGGTGGCGATCATCCTCGTGCTGCTGCTGACCACGGTCGCGGCCGTCACCGGCTGGTACCTCACCGAGGGCCGCTTCACCAGCGCCCCGGCCCTCACCACCCTGACCCGGGCCGACGCCGCGGCGGTCGCCGACGGCGCCGACCTCGCCGTGGACTTCACCGACGGCTGGAGCGAGACGGTGCCGGTGGGCGAGGTGGTCTCGACCGAGCCCGCCCCCGGCGCCCGCGTGCGCAAGGGCACCCGCATCGAGGCCGTGCTGTCGCGCGGGCCGGAACGGTTCGCCATGCCGACCGTCGTCGGGCTCACCGCCGACGCCGCCACGGCGACGCTGCGCGACGCCAACCTCAAGGTCGGCAAGGTCACGACGCGGTGGAGCGACACGGTGGCCCAGGGGGTCGTGCTGAGCGCCGGCCAGGGCGCGGGGTCCTCGCTCAAGCGCGACACCGCCGTCGCGCTCGTGGTCAGCGGCGGCCCGCAGCCGGTCAAGCTCGCCGACTGGACGGGCAAGGACGCCGCCAAGGCGACGGCCGCGCTCAAGAAGGCCGGCCTGACCGTCAGCGTGACCACCGCGAACTCCGACGAGGTCGAGTCCGGTGACGTGATCAGCCAGGACCCGCCCTCGGGCAGCCTGAAGAAGGGCGACGAGGTCGCGCTCGTCCGGTCGCTGGGCCCCGTCCTGGTCACCGTGCCCAACGTCCGCGCCATGGGCATCCGCAAGGCGGAGGAGACCATGGAGGCGGCCGGCTTCAAGACGAAGACGAAGAAGGCCACGAACTACCTCGGCCTCGGCTACGTCGTGACCTCGTCGCCGGGCGGCGGGCAGCAGGCGCCCAAGGGCGCGACGATCACCCTCGCCCTGGTCTGAGCCCGGCCGGCGCCGGTCGGCCGCCGACCCGCCGAACTTCTGCGGCCGGAACGACACCAGAGGTCGTCAGCGGCACAGAAGTTCGCGGAAGGGCGCCGACGCCCGCGGAAAACCCCTTGCGATCCCTGGTCGGCGTGAGGAGGGTGGGCCCACCGGCAGGTCGTCTGGCCGACCCTGAGCAGGAGGAGGTGCGTGGTGTCCGTCCCCGTCCTCGGGTTGCCCGCAGCCCACCCCTTCTCCCCAGGAGATCTGCCCACCCATGTCCGACGTCTTCCCTGCTCCACCTCTCCCCGCACCTGACCCCGCCCCCGGCACGGCGGCGTCCTACGACGAGCCGGACGAGCCCGGCCCCGGACAGCGCTGGTCCACCTGGGACGACATCGGCGTCCTCGCCGGTCCCGAGCCCTTCCCCGCCTGGCTCGTCACCTCCGACGCGGCGATCGACACCGAGCTCGGCATCCTCAAGACCGGCAAGGAGGCGGACGTCTTCCTGCTCGAGCGGGCCGACGCCGACTCCGGGGTCGTGCTGGCCGCCAAGCGGTACCGCAGCCTCGACCACCGCCTGTTCTCGCGCGACGCGGGCTACACCGAGGGCCGCCGGATGCGGAACAGCCGCGACCGCCGCGCCGCGGCGAAGGGCACGCGCCACGGTCGTGCGGTCCAGGCCGGTCAGTGGGCGGCGGCCGAGTTCGACCACCTGGCCCGCTTCTGGTCGGCGGGGCTGCCCGTGCCCTACCCGGTGCAGCTCGACGGCACCGAGCTGCTGATGGAGCTGATCACGCTCGCGGACGGGTCCGGGGCCCCGCGACTGGCCCAGACGCGGCCGGGCCTCCCGTTGCTGGAGACCTACTGGGCGCAGCTCGTCGAGGCCATGCGCGCGATGGCCACGATGGGGCTGGCGCACGGCGACCTGTCACCCTTCAACCTGCTGGCCACCGAGGACCGCCTGGTGCTGATCGACCTGCCGCAGGCCGTCGACGTGGTGGCCAACCCGCAGGGGACGGAGTACCTCGCCCGCGACTGCCGCAACGTGACGACCTGGTTCCGCGCCCGCGGTCTGGACGTCGACGCCGACGAGCTCCTGGCCGACCTGCTGGCGTACGCCTTCTGATCGGCCCCGGCGGGCCCACGCCCTCAGAACGTGTGGGTCTGCCCGCCCCGGAGGTCGACGAGCGACGTCGGCGTCATGGCCTTGACCCGGCCGGTGATCAGCCCGCGGCCGCGGTCGTTCAGCAGCTCGTCGTGGATCCCGAAGCCCTCGGGCGCGGCGACGGCCCGCGCGAAGTCGATCGTCTCGCGCAGCGCACCCCACGGGCCGTAGAGCGGGACGGCGACGACGTCGACCCCGCCCGGGGCGACCGCGTACGAGTCGCCGGGGTGGAAGAACGTGGGCTGGCCCTCGGAGCGGAGCACGAAGCCGACGTTCCCGATGCGGGGCAGGTCGGGGTGGATGACCGCGTGCGCCCCGCCGACGGCGGTGACGAGCACGTCGCCGATCGCCGTCTGGTCGTCGGGCGCGAGGCCGCTGGCCCCGGGCAGCTCGGGCAGGTCGCCGGCCTCGCTCGCCGCGAGGATCGAGGGCTCGACGACCACCCGGGCACCCGGGTTGGCCGCGAGCAGCGCCGGGAGCGCCGCGGGGTCGAGGTGGTCGGCGTGCTGGTGGGTCACCAGGATCGCGTCGAGGTCGGTGAGGCCGTGCCAGGCGTCGGAGAAGTTGCCCGGGTCGATCAGGATCCGGGCCCCGTCGGTCTGGACGAGGACGGCGGAGTGACCGAGGTGGGTGAGCTGCATGGGACCCACGCTATCCAAGCGCGGCGCCTCGGACCGCGGCGGCGCGACCCGTACGGTGTGACGCAGCAGTCCCACGAGGAGGGCCGTCGAGGTGACCCAGACGTCGAGCATCACGACCTTGCCCAAGACCAACCTGCGCGACCGCGTCTCCCAGGCGCTGCGCTCGGCCATCATCTCCGGCGAGATGGAGCCCGGCGTCGTCTACTCCGCACCCTCGCTCGCCGGTCGCTTCGGCGTCTCGGCGACGCCGGTGCGGGAGGCCATGCTCGACCTCGTCCGCGAGGGCATGGTGACGATCGTGCCCAACAAGGGCTTCCGCGTCACCGAGGTGGACGACGCCTCGCTCGACCAGGTGACCCAGATCCGCCAGCTGCTCGAGCCGCCCGTGGTCGGCCGGGTGACCGCCCTCGTCCCGCTGGCGGACCTGCCCGGGCTGCGGCGGATGGCGCAGGACATCGTCGACGAGGCGGCCGGCGGCGACCTCGTCGCCTACACCGAGGCCGACCGGCAGTTCCACCTGCGGCTGCTCGCGTACGACGGCAACCCACGCCTGGTGGACCTCGTCTCCGAGCTGCGGAGCCAGACCCGGCTGCTCGGCCTCAGCAGCCTGCTGACCAGCGGCGTGCTCGCCGAGAACGCGCGCGAGCACCTGCTGCTGGTCGACCTCCTCGAGGCCCGTGACGCGGCCGGGGCCGAGGCCCTGATGCACGCGCACATCGCCCGGGTGCGGACGACCTGGGCGGGCCGTCCCGGTTCCGCGTCCTGACGCCGGCACGGCAGGATGGTGGCCCCGGAGCAGCCCGCAGGCGGCGCGCGGGCCGAGCAGGAAGGACATGCGGTGGTGTCAGCCCGAGAGGACGACCCGCAGGTGGTCGACGCCTTCTCCGCGGGCGACGAGCTGGGCCTGGTCGCGGTGTACGACCGCTGGTCGCCGCTGGTCTACAGCCTCGCGCTCCGTTCGCTCGGTGACGTCACGGAGGCGGAGACGGTCACCCGGACCGTGTTCTCGCAGGCGTGGGCCGCCCGCGCGACGTTCGATCCCGGCCGCTCCCGCCTCGCCGACTGGCTCGTGGACCTCGCGTGCCGCAGCATCGCCGACACCCGGGCGGCGCGCGCCCGGCGGGTCCCCGCGGACCGCGCGTCGGAAGATTCGGCGGGAGACGAGTCCAAGACCGGTGCTCTGGCCGAAAGAATGGTGATGGTGGACGGGATGGCCCACCTGGACACGTCCTCGCGCAGGCTGCTGCAGATGGCGCTGGACCACGACCTGACCCTCGGCGAGATCGCCGGGCGGACGGGGCTCGCGGTCGAGGACGTCCGGGCCCGGATCACCACCAGTCTCATGGAGCTTCGACACCGGCTGGAGGGCAACGCCGATGCACACTGACCCCGAGCTGCTCGCGCTGCTCGCGCTCGGCGACCCCTTCGGCGGCGACGAGGAACGCGACCACGTCGCGTCCTGCCGCGCCTGCGCGGGCGAGCTGGCCGAGCTGACCCGCGTCGTCGAGCTGGCCCGTGAGGCCGGGTCGCTGACCCTCGCCGAGCCCAGCCCGCGGGTGTGGTCCGGCGTGCAGGAGGGCCTCGACGCCCGCCGCGCCGAGGCCGCACGCGACCGACGGGCGTACGCGCGCCTCGCGCCGGTGCTCGAGCCCTGGTCGAAGGCCTCCGGGGAGGCGCAGCTGGCCACGGACGCCGAGGGTCGGCGGCTGCTGGAGGTCTCCCTGCACGCCGAGCTGCCGCACGGCGGCGTGCGTCAGGCGTGGCTCGTCCACCGGGACGACCCCGCCCAGCGCCAGACCCTCGGGATCCTCGACGGCCCGCACGGTCTCTGGACCGTGGAGCAGGCGATCGACCTCGAGCAGTTCCCGTTCCTCGAGATCTCGCAGCAGAGCATCGGCAGCACGCAGCACTCGGGCCAGACGATCGTCCGGGGCGAGCTCCTGCCGGTCTGACCGGGCTCGACGACCACCCCGGCCCGCTCGGGCCCGAGGACGGGGTCCGACGTCAGTCGAGCGCGACGACCGTGGCCTCGGGGTCGACGGCGGCCAGGTCGGCGAGCCGACCGAGGCTGACCGGGGTCGACAGGGTGCGCTTGGCCGTCGGCCGCAGGTCGTCGACCGTCAGGGCGCGGCCCTCGTGCTGGGCGGCGAGCAGCGCGGTGGCGAAGCCGCACACGCGCCCCTGGCACCAGCCCATCCCCGTCCGGGTCAGCAGCTTCGCTGTTCGGGCGTCGCCGCCCCCGAGCTCGTCGCGGGCCCGCAGGACGGTGCCCACGTCGACCTCCTCGCACCGGCAGACGAGCGTCTCGGGCGTCAGCCAGCTCGACCAGGTCGGCGGCACGGGGTGCGCGCGGTGCATGGCGGTCGCGAAGGCGCGGCCGCGGCTGATGCTGCCCTGCAGCCGACGGATCCGGCGGCTCTTCCCGCCGCGTCCGCGATCGGCGGCGGCGACCAGCCCGGCCAGCTCGCCCTCCTGCAGCGCGAGGGCGGCGCCACCGACACCCGTCGCCTCTCCGGCGACGTAGACGTGCGGCGCGGTGCTGCGCTGCTCGGCGTCGACCACGGCGACCAGCGAGTCGTCCACGTCGACCCGGGTCTCCGCGCCGACGGCGGTCACGAGCTCGAGCGAGGGGGTGAAGCCCCAGCCGAGCGCGACCAGGTCGACCGCGGCGGTCCGCTCGCTGCCGGCGACGAGCCGGCCCTGCGCGTCGAGGCGGGAGGTGGTGACGGACTCGACGGCGTCGCGGCCACCGATCGCCGTGACCACGGTCCGCTGGCGGTAGGGGATGCGGTGGGCGACCATCGTGCGCACGTAGCCGACCGCGTCCAGGCCCTTGGCCGGTGACTGGACGGCCCCGCCGAGCTGGCGGACCCAGCCGGTGACGGCGTTGGCCTCGCAGATGCCCAGCACCTCGGCCCCCGCCTCGGCGAGCCCGGCCGCGACCGGCAGCAGGAACGGTCCCGTCCCGGCCACCACCGCACGGCGGCCCGCGAGCGAGCCGTGGCCCTTGAGCAGCGCCTGCACCCCACCGGCGGCGAGCACGCCCGGCAGGTCCCAGCCCGGCACGGGCAGCTGGCGGTCGTAGCCGCCGGGGCACAGCACGAGGGCGTCCACGACGACCTCGGTGGGCACGTGGTCGCTCGAGGCGACCCCCTCGACCACCGGGCTGAGCCGGAGCCGCCAGCCCTGGCCCGCCCGCTCGGTGAACCAGACCTGGGCGCCCGGGACGTACGTGATCCGGTCCGGGCCCAGGAGGTCGTCGAAGCGCTCGCGGAGGCGGACGTACGCCGTCCAGTCGTGCTGGCCGTGCGAGGCCAGCTCGTCCGGGTCGGCGGTCTGCTCGTCGGGGTGGCGCCAGTACTGCCCGCCCGGCTGACGGCCGGCGTCGACGACCGTCACCGACAGCCCGCGGGAGGCGGCGGCGACCGCGGCGGCGAGGCCCGCGGGCCCGGCGCCGACGACGGCGAGGTCACTCATGCCCGCTCCCCTCTTCGCTCTGCTCGGTCCACTCCTCGGGGGCCCCGGTCCGGAGCCGCATGCCCGGCTCCACGGGGACGAGGCAGGCGCGCTGGTCGGGCCGTCCGTCGACCTCGATGAGGCAGTCGAAGCACACCCCGATGCCGCAGAACAGCCCGCGCGGCTTCCCGCGCCGCCGGGTCGTGCGCCAGGACCGGACGCCGGCGTCGGTGAGGGCGGCACCGACGCTCTGCCCGGGACGCGCGGTCAGCGGACGGCCGTCGAGGTCGAAGGGGACGGTGGAGCGACCGACGGTGCGGCCGACAGGGCGAGGCTCAGCGGGCACCGGCGAGCTCCTGGGGCTGGGCGGTCCCCGGACCGGTCGCAGCGTCGAAGCGTTCCGGGCGGAACGCGTGCAGGTCGAGCTCGGGGCGCTGACCGGTGAGGACCTGCGCCAGCAACGAGCCGGTCCCGACGCACAGCCCGATCCCGGCGCCCTCGTGACCGCAGGCGTGCCAGAGACCCGGCGCGCGGGGGTCGGGGCCGATGACCGGGAGGTGGTCGGGGCAGTAGGGCCGGAAGCCGGCGTACGCGCGGATCAGCGACGCGTCGCGCAGCACCGGGAACAGCGCCGCCGCGGCCGCCGCGAGCCGGGCCAGCACGGGGAGCGAGGGCGTCTTGTCGAAGCCGACCCGCTCACGGGAGGCCCCGACCAGGACGGTGCCGCTCGGCGTGCCCTCGACCACCGGCGAGGTCTGCAGGGCTTCGTCGGAGCTGGCGACGTCGGCGACGTAGCTGGCGCCGTAGACCTTGTGGCGCACGACCGGGGGCAGGGGCTGGGTCACGAGCACGAAACCCCGTCGGGGCAGCACCGGCAGGTGGACGCCGGCGAGCCGGGCGACCTCGCCCGACCAGGTCCCGGCGGCGTTGAGGACGGCGGGGGCGCTGACGTCGCCGGTCGAGGTGCGGACGCCGGTCACCGCGTCGCCGTCGCGCAGGAAATCCGTCACGGCCGACCCGGTGACGACCGTCGCACCGAGCTCGCGGGCGAGCCGCAGCAGGTGGGCGGTCAGCAGCATCGGCTGCACCTGGGCGTCCTGGGGGTAGAACATGCCGCCGGTGAGGTCGCGGCTCAGGAACGGCTCGTACGCGGGCAGCTCGTCCGCCCCGACGGGCACGGCCTCGATGCCGGCCCCGCGCTGGTGCACGGCGAGCTCGGCCAGGGCCGCCACCCCGGCGACGTCGTCGCTGACGACGAGGCCGCCCTTGGACTCGAACTCCCAGTGGTGGCCGTGCGGGGCGAGGTCCTCGGTCCAGACGCGTCGCGACAGCAGGGCCAGCTCGAGCTCGGGTCCGGGCTCCTTGTCGGACAGCAGGAGGTTGCCCTCCCCCGCGCTGCTCGTGCCCCCGGCGACGGGCCCGCGGTCCACGACGACGACCCGGAGCCCCTCCCGCGCGGCGAAGTACGCGCACGCCGCACCGACGGCCCCGGCGCCGATGACGACCAGGTCGGCCGTACGCGGCACGGTCCCGCTCATCGCACCCCTCCCACAGGTGACGTCACAGGGTGAAGCCGGCGGGGAAGGGATCGGTCGGGTCGAGGAGGTACTGGCCCAGGCCGGTGACCCAGGCGCGGCCGGTGATGCTCGGCAGCACCGCCGGCAGGTCGCCGACGGTGGTCTCGCCCAGCAGCCGGCCGGTGAAGCGGGAGCCGATGAACGACTCGTTGACGAACTCGTCGCCGACCGCGAGCTCACCGCGCGCGTGCAGCTGCGCCATCCGGCCGCAGGTGCCGGTGCCGCAGGGCGACCGGTCGAACCAGCCGGGGTAGATCGCCATCGCGTGGCGCGAGTGCTGCGCGGTCGAGCCGGGTGCGGCGAGGTAGACGTGGTGGCAGCCGTTGATGTCGGCCTGCAGCGGATGCACGGGCCGGTCCTGCTCGTCGATCGCGGCCATGATCGCCAGGCCGGCGTCGAGCAGCCGGTTCTTGGCCGCGTGCTCGAAGGGCAGGCCGAGCGACTCCAGCTGGACGACCGCGTAGAAGTTGCCCCCGTACGCGATGTCGTACGTGACGTCGCCGTACCCCGGCACCGAGACGACGCGGTCCAGGCCGAGGCTGAACGACGGGACCATCTCCAGCGTCACGGAGGTGGCGTGACCGTCGGTGACGGCGACCTTCGCCACGACGAGCCCGGCGGGCACCTCGAGCCGGATCGTCGTGACCGGCTCGACGACGGGGACCATCCCGGTCTCGACCAGCACCGTCGCGACGCCCATGGTCCCGTGGCCGCACATCGGCAGCAGCCCGGACACCTCGATGAAGAGCACGCCCCAGTCGGCGTCGGGCCGGGTCGGCGGCTGCAGGATCGCCCCGCTCATCGACCCGTGCCCGCGCGGCTCGCACATCAGCAGCGTGCGCAGGTCGTCGCTGTTCTCCATGAACCAGAGGCGACGTTCCGCCATGCTCGCGCCCGGGATCACGCCGAACCCGCCGGTGATCACGCGGGTCGGCATGCCCTCGGTGTGGGAGTCGACCGCGGAGAAGACGCGGCTCGCCCTCATCGCGTCGTGTCCGTGAGGAGCACCCCGTCGACCCGGCGCGGCAGCGTGGCCCCGTCCGTCAGCTCGGCGGGCAGCAGCCCCTCGGGGAACCCCTGGAACGCGACCGGCCGCAGGAACCGGCTGATCGCCGCCGTGCCGACCGACGTGGTCGAGGGCGCGGTGGTCGCGGGGTACGGGCCGCCGTGCTGCTGGGCGTCGGTGACGCTGACGCCGGTCGGCCAGGCGTTCCAGAGCAGCCGGCCGGCCTTGGTGGCGAGCGTGGTGACGAGGCCCGCCAGGTGCGGCACGTCGGAGTCCTCGCCGAAGACGGTCGCGGTCAGCTGGCCGTCGATGGTCTGGGCCAGCGACAGCAGGTCGTCCTCGGCCGCGTACGTCGCGACGAGCAGCGTGGGGCCGAAGCACTCGCGGAACAGCGCCTCGACGTCGGCCAGCAGCGTGGCGACGTCGGTGAGCAGGACCGTCGGCGCGGGCGTGCCGTCCGCCGTGTCCGGGCCGCCGACGAGCACCTCGGTGCCGGGCACGTCCTCGAGCTCGTGGCGGACGCGGGCGTGGCCCTCGACCATACGCTCCGACAGCATCGGGGCCGGACCGGGGAGGTCGGTCGTCCGGAGGACCTCCAGCACCGACGAGCCCTCGGGCACCAGCAGCACGCCCGGCTTGGTGCAGAACTGCCCCGCCCCGAGCGTGAAGGAGGCGACGGCCTGCGCGGCGATCTCCGGCCCGCGGGCCTCGGCGGCCGCCCGGGTGACGAAGACCGGATTGACGCTGCCGAGCTCGCCGAAGAACGGGATCGGCACGGGTCGGCCGTTCGCCAGGTCGAAGAGCGTGCGCCCGCCCGTGGTCGAGCCGGTGAACGCGCCGGCCTGGACGCCGGGGTCGGTCAGCGCGGCGCGGCCGGCCTCGACGCCCACGAGGAGCGTGAAGAGGTCGTCCGGCGCGCCGGACGCGGCGAGCGCCCGCCGCACGACCTCGGCCGTGGCGACGGAGAGCCGCAGGTGGCCCGGGTGCGCCTTGAGCAGCACCGGGCAGCCGGCGGCGAGCGCGGAGGCGGTGTCACCGCCGGCGACGCTGAACGCGAACGGGAAGTTGACCGCCGCGAACACGACGACCGGACCGAGCGGGACCTGCGTACGCCGCAGGTCGGGCCGGGGGGCGCCCATCGGCCAGTCCGGGTCGGCGTGGTCGACGCGGACGTCGAGGTAGCCGCCGTCGCGCAGCGCCTGGCCGAACAGCCGCAGCTGGAAGGTCGTGCGGGTCAGCTCCCCGCGGAGCCGCCCCTCCGGCAGGTGCGACTCCGCCATGGCGAGCGGGACGAGCTCGTCGCCCGCCGCGTCCAGCGCGTCCGCGACGGCGTCGAGGACGTCGGCGCGGTCCTCACGGCCGGTCGCCGCCCAGACCCGCCCCGCCTCGACGGCCGCGGCCACGAGCTCGGGGACGGCGTCGGGGGCTGTCTCGTCGGGGACGGAGATCTCGGTGCTCGTCAGGGTGCTCACGCGACTACTTGTAACCCTTGGCCAAAGCCGCCTCGGTGTCGGCCACCACGCGGTCGTGGATCTCGGTCGGGAGCGCGGCGCGCGGGGGACGGCAGATGCCGCCCTTGCGACCGGCGACGTCCATCGACAGCTTGATCGCCTGGACGAACTCGGTCTTGGAGTCCCAGCGCAGCAGCGAGTGCAGGTCGCGGTAGATCGGCAGCGCCCGGGCGAGGTCGGCCGGGTCGCCGGAGGTGACCAGCTCGTACAGCTCGAGCGTGGACTGCGGGATCGCGTTCGGGTAGCCCGCGACCCAGCCGACCGCACCGGCCACGCCGAGCTCCAGCAGGACGTCGTCGGAGCCGACGATCAGGTCGAGGCCGGGCGCCAGCTCGGCGATCTCGTACGCACGGCGCACGTCCCCGGTGAACTCCTTCACCGCGACGATCAGGCCCTCGGCGTGGAGCTGCGCGAGCACCGACGGCAGGAGGTCGACCTTGGTGTCGTACGGGTTGTTGTAGGCCACGATCGGCAGGCCGACCTTGGCCGCCTCGCGGTAGTGGCGCAGCACGGTCTCGGCGTCGGCGCGGTAGGTGTTCGGCGGCAGCAGCAGCACCGAGGTGGCCCCGGCCTGCGCGGCCTGCTCGATCCAGCGGACGCTCTGGAGGGTCCCGTACGCCCCGCAGCCGGCCATGACGCCGAAGCCCTCGGGGCTGGCCTGGACCGCGGTCTCGACGACCTTCGCGCGCTCGTCGTCCGAGAGCGTCTGGTACTCCCCCAGCGAGCCGTTCGGGGCGACGCCGTGGGTGCCGTACGCGGCGAGCCAAGCGACGTGCTCGCCGAACGCGTCGTAGTCGACCGTGAGGTCGTCGTTGAAGGGCAGCGCGGTGGCGGTGAAGACGCCGCGCCAGGGGGTCGTGCCGGGCGAAGTGGTGTCGGCCATGGGGACCATCCTCTCTCAGTGCTCAGTACCATATGCAATTGCACAGCCCCTGGCAAGTCGGGACGAGGCACGACCACTCGATTCCGCGTCCACAGGTCCGCCGACCACACTGGTCGCGCGCACCAGAGTCGGTGGGCGCGCCGGACTCCCCCATGCGGGGCGGGAGACCCCTCCCCACCGCGTACGACGACGACAAGGACCCCGACCTTGATCCTCAACGAGAAACAGCTCCCCCTGCGCGCGTGGCGCACGCTCGCCGTCTCCGTGAGCGCCCTGCTCGTGTGGGACGTGCTGGTCACCGCCCTCTACCTCGACGACACCACGCACTTCGAGGCGATCGACATCCAGTTCACCCTCTTCGGCACCGTGATCGCGCTCTTCGTCGGCTTCACCGTCAACGCCGCGTACGGGCGCTGGTGGGAGGCCCGCACGCTCTGGGGCCAGGTGGTCAACTCCTCGCGCAGCCTCGCCCGCCAGGCGCTCGTGCTGATCGACGAGCGCGGGCCCGACGCGACGCCGGGGCTGGCCGACCAGGTGGTGCGCAACCAGATCGCCTACGTCCATGTGCTGCGGACGTTCCTGCGGGGCCAGCCGCTGGCCGCCGAGGCCGGGCGGTTCCTGCGACCCGAGGCGCTGACGCGCGTCGAGGCGGCGAACAACCGGCAGACCGCGATCCTCGTGGAGACCGACCGGCTGCTGAGCGAGGCCTACCGCAACGGCATGGTCGGCGAGCTGTCACGCCTGGAGCTGGAGGCCGCGCTCGTCGCGCTGACCGACGCCCAGGGCGGCCTCGAGCGGATCAAGAACACGCCGCTGCCGGTCCAGTACCGCTTCCTGCCGCGGTTCTTCTCGCGGCTGTTCTGCCTGATCCTGCCCTTCGCCGTGGTCGAGGACCTGGGCTGGCTGACCCCGCTCGGCTCCGGGCTGGTGGGGCTGATGTTCCTGATGGCGGTGCAGATCGGCGACCAGCTGGGCAACCCGTTCGCCGACACCGTCTACGACGTGCCCATGACCGCGATCGCGCGGACCGTCGAGATCGACCTCACGCAGATGCTCGGCGACGAGCCGCCCCGCCCGGTCGAGCCGGTCGAGCAGGTCCTCTACTGATCGCCGGCTGATCGTCGGCTGATCGTCGGCGAAGGACCCTCACCCCCCGTCGACAGGCCCGCGTCCGAGGCCTAGATTTCCGGCAGGGCCAGAGGCGCTGGCCGACGAGGAGCACCGACGACCATGGCCATGGAGAACGACCTTCACAAGCTCAACGGCATCGGACCGAAGCACACGGAGATGCTGGAGAGCATCGGCGTGGACTCGATCAAGGAGCTGAGCCACCGCAACCCCGCCTCGCTGACCCAGATGATCCTGGACCGGCACGGCCGCGTCATCGGTGTCTCCGAGAAGCAGGTCAGCGCCTGGATCGACGAGGCCAAGTCGCAGCAGGGCTGACGGACTTCTGTGCGGGTAGCGACACCTGGTGTCGCTGCCCGCACACAAGATCGGTGCGGGTGCCCGCGACCGGGCTCAGGCGGCCTGCTCCACGCGGGCGAGGACGTCGCCGAGCACCTCGCCCGCGGCGCGTGCCTGGTCGAGCGTGACGTCCAGGTGCGTGACCGCCCGGACGGTGCGCGTGCCGACCGTGCCCACGCGGACGCCCTCCGCAGCCGCCGCGGCGACGACCTGCGTCGCCGGGACCGTGCCGGTGTCGAGGGCGACGATGTTCGTCTCGACCGCCGCGGGGTCGATGGCCTGCGGT
The DNA here is from genome assembly GCF_014193425.1 of Microlunatus antarcticus. NCBI lineage: Bacteria > Bacillati > Actinomycetota > Actinomycetes > Propionibacteriales > Propionibacteriaceae > Microlunatus > Microlunatus antarcticus. Next base: position 3,477,042 of record NZ_JACHZG010000001.1, read on the forward strand.
GCCTTGGCGGCCACCGCGTCGGCGAGCGCGCGGGCGGCTGCGTGGTCGTCGGCCAGCCGGTCGACGTGGTGCTCCAGCGCGTAGAGACCCGCGGCCGCGAGGATCCCGGCCTGCCGCCACCCGCCACCGAGCCGCTTGCGCTGCACCCGGGCGCGGGCGATCTCCGCCGCGGACCCCACGAGGACCGAGCCCACCGGGGCGCCGAGCCCCTTCGACAGGCACAGGCTCACGGTGTCGAAGAGGCGCCCGTACGTCTCGAGGGAGATCCCGGCCGCGACCGCGGCGTTCGGCAGCCGAGCCCCGTCGAGGTGGAACGCGATGCCGAGCTCGCGGCACAGGTCGCGCGTGGCCTCCAGCTGGTCGAAGGGCTGGACGGTGCCACCGCCGAAGTTGTGCGTGTTCTCGACCGCCACGCAGGCCGTCGAGACGAGGTACGGCCCCGCGTCGGGCGAGACGATCCGCTCGACCTCCGCCGCGTCGAGCCGGCCGTTCAGCGAGGGCCAGGTCCGCATCGTGACGCCGGTCAGCGCGCCGTGGGCGCCCATCTCCGCGCGGGCGACGTGCGCGTTCACGTCGCAGAGCACCTCGGTGCCGGGCGCGACGTGCAGCCAGACGCCGAGGACGTTGGTCATCGAGCCGGTCGCGCAGAAGAGGCCGGCCTCGTGCCCGAGCACGGCGGCGGCCCGCTCCTCGAGCGCGTGGATGGACGGGTCCTCGTCGTAGACGTCGTCGCCCACCGGCGCGGACGCCATCGCCTCGCGCATGGCGGGGGTCGGGACGGTCACGGTGTCAGAGCGAAGGTCGATCACCGTTCGACCCTAGCCACGCCCCGAACCGGGACGTGGCCGGTCCCAGCCGCAGATCGGGCTCTGCAGGGCTGGGACCGACCACGGTCGGACGGTCAGACGAACGCGGCGACTAGTCGCAGGTGCAGGTGCCGTTCATGGAGCGCTGCATGAAGCACTCGGGGCAGGGCTCGCCCCACAGCTCGCTGACGAACGGCCCGCCCCCGACGCCGCCCTGGTACTCCTCCAGCGGGACGAACTCCTCGCCGATCTGGACGTAGTTCTTGCCCGCCCAGGCCACCGGGTGCTCGTCCAGCGACAGGGCCACGAACGAGCGGCTCTGCGGGAGGTAGACCTTGTCCCACTTGAGGCCCTTGAGCAGCTTGATGAGGCGCGGCCGGACCTCCGGGCTCGCCCCGAACTCGCGCAGCGCGCCGTCGATCGTCTTCTGCGGGATCCGGCCGACGCCGTCGAGCTCGGCGCGCGTCCACCGGCAGACCGGGACCGAGCTGTCGCCCGGGGCGACCGCCTCGACCTCCAGACCGACGATGTGCGGGCACCCGCGCAGGTGGAGGCGCTGTCCGCCGTCGGTCTTCTTGTAGAGGGTCTCGGTCTCGATCTTCACGGCGGTCTTCGTCTTGGTCACCACCCCACAGTGACACGCCGTACCGCGCGGAGCACCACTCAGAGCGAGACGGGGGCGTACGCCTGCACCGGATTCGTGCGCCGGATGCGCCCCGAGGTGAGGCGTTCCGCGACCAGGAACGCGAGCTCCAGGCTCTGGTTCCGGTTGAGCCGCGGGTCGCACAGCGTCTCGTAGCGGTTGACCAGGTCGGCCTCGACGATCTCGTCGCTGCCGCCCACGCACTCGGTCACGTCGTCGCCCGTGAGCTCGACGTGCACGCCGCCCGGCCAGGTCCCGAGCTCCTCGTGGACGTCGAAGAAGCCGTTCAGCTCGTCCATGACGTCGGAGAAGGCGCGGGTCTTGTAGCCGTTGCGCGACTCGAAGGTGTTGCCGTGCATGGGGTCGGAGACCCAGGCCACCCGGCGGCCGCTCGCGGTCACCTTGGCCACCAGCTCGGGCAGCACCTCACGGATCTTGCCCGCACCCATCCGCGTGATGAAGGTGATCCGGCCGTCGACGTGGTCCGGGTCGATCCGGTCGGCCAGCGCCAGCGCGACGTCGGCCGTCGTGCTCGGGCCCAGCTTGATGCCGATCGGGTTATGCATCCGGCTCATCAGCTCGACGTGCGGGCCCTCGAGCTGACGCGTCCGCTCCCCGATCCACAGGAAGTGGCCGGAGGTGCCGTACGGGTTGCCGGTCCGGGAGTCGACCCGGGTGAGGGCGTGCTCGTACTCGAGCAGCAGGGCCTCGTGGCTGGAGTAGAAGTCGACCGTGCGGAAGGTGTCCTCGTCGATCCCGCACGCCACCATGAAGGCGAGCGCGCGGTCGATGTCGTCGGCCAGCTGCTGGTACTGCACCCCGGCAGCGGACTGGACGAAGTCGGCGTTCCAGCTGTGGACGCTGCGCAGGTGCGCGAAGCCGCCGGTCATGAAGGCGCGGGTGAGGTTCAGCGTGGCCGCGGACGCGTGGTAGACCCCGAGCAGCCGCTCCGGGTCGGGGATGCGGGAGGCTGGCGTGAAGTCGAAGCCGTTGACGGCGTCGCCGCGGTACGCCGGCAGCGTCACGCCGCCGCGGGTCTCGTCGTCGGAGCTGCGGGGCTTGGCGTACTGCCCGGCCATCCGCCCCACCTTGACGATCGGGACCTGGGCGGCGTACGTCAGCACGACCGCCATCGACAGCAGCGTGCGGAGCTTGCCGGAGATGTTCTGGGCGGTGACTCCGGCGAAGGTCTCGGCGCAGTCGCCGCCCTGCAGGAAGAACGCCTCGCCCGCCGCGACGCTGGCCATCTTGGCCCGCAGCGAGTCGCACTCCGCCGCGAACACCAGCGGCGGCAGGACGCGCAGCCGGTCGACCACGTCGCCCAGCGCGGCCGGGTCCCGATAGGTCGGCTGCTGCTTCGCGTCGAGGGCGTGCAGCTCCGCGAGGGAGGGCACCCCCGCCTCGATCAGTCGGGCCTGGACCGTCTCGGACATCCCGCAAGCCTACGGGAGCGCACAGGTGGGGCCTTCCGGTTTCCAGCCCCCGTCGCACGCCTCGCGACGCGTCAGGCCTGGGGGCTGACCTCGTCCAGCGCGGCGGCCTTGGCCTCCTGCGCGGCGAGCTCCTTGGCCACGGGGGCGTACAGGTCGACGTACTCCTGGCCCGAGAGCTCCATGATCGCGTACATGATCTCGTCGGTGATCGAGCGCAGGACGTAGCGGTCGTCCTCCATCCCCTCGTAGCGGGAGAAGTCGAGCGGCTCGCCGAAGCGGACGGTCGGGCTGACCACGCGGCGGATGATCTTGCCCGGCGGGGCGATCACGTCGGTGCCGATCACCGCCGTGGGGATGACCGGGACCTTGGCCAGGAGCGCCAGCCGGGCCACGCCGGTCCGGCCCTTGTAGAGGCGGCCGTCGTGGCTGCGCGTGCCCTCGGGGTAGATGCCGAAGAGCTCGCCGCGCTCGAGCACCGCCAGCCCGGCGCGGATCGCGCCCTCGCTCGCCCGGCCGCCGCTGCGGTCGACGGGGACCTGGCCGGTGCCGGCGAAGAAGCGCTTCTGCGCCCAGCCCTTGATCCCCACCCCGGTGAAGTAGTCCGACTTGGCCACGAAGGTCACCCGCCGGTTCAGCGCGAGCGGGGTGAAGAGCCAGTCGGCGTACGAGAGGTGGTTGCCGGCCAGGATCGCCCCGCCCTCGGCGGGCACGTGGTCTGCGCCCTCCTCGATCGGGCGGAACAGCCGGGTCACGACCGGGCCCAGGACGACGTGGCGCAGCACCCAGTAGATGCCGCGGCCCGGCCGCCGGCCGTCGGCGCTGGCGACGCGCAGCGTCCCCGAGGCGTCGACGGAGACGACGTCGGTGGGGACCGGGGCGGCGTCGGGCTCGTCGCCCCGGGGCGGCCTCACGGCCGGCCCGGCAACGGGGGCGCGGTCCGGCCGAGGCCGGGGCGGGCCACCTCGACGAGGTCGAGGGTGCGGCCCTCGCGCAGGGCCGCCTTGACCCCGTTCGCGTACGTCTCGACGTAGCGCTGCCCGCTGAGCTCCTGGATCGCGGCCATCACCTGGTCGGTCACGTGCCGCAGCACGTCGCGGTCGTTGCCCGCGCCGGCGTACGCGCTGAAGTCGAGCGGCTCGCCGAAGCGGACCACGGCGCGATGCAGGCTCGGCGGTCGCGTGTGCTGCACCCCGACGGGGATCACGGGGACCCCGGTCGCCAGGGCCAGCCTCGCCACCCCGGTCCGGCCGCGGTAGAGCCGGCCGTCCGGCGAGCGCGTGCCCTCGGGGAAGATGCCGACGACCTTCCCCTCGCGGAGCGCGTCGAGGACGACGTCCATGCTCGAGGCGCTGGCCCGCCCGCCCGTCCGGTCCATCGGCAGGATGCCGACCGCCCGGACGAACCAGGCCACCACCCGCGAGACCGGACCGCGGCCGACGAACAGCTCGGCCTTGGCCGGGAACGTCATCGTCCGCGGCAGCATCGCCGGGATCACCAGGGTGTCCCAGCCCGAGATGTGGTTGCCCGCTAGGAGCGCGCCGCCGGTGGCGGGGACGCGCTCGGAGCCGACGACCCGCGGTCGCACCAGCACGCGGATCAGGGGCTTGAACAGCGCGCCCTTGAAGAACGTGTAGTACGACATCTCGACCTCCGTGGCGCGGCCCCGCACCACGACGGGCGGGTGGCAGAACCCTAGTGCGAGCATGCCCGGATGGATGTTGCCGCACTCCTCGCCCAGGCACCCGAGGCCGCCGAGGTCGACCCGCGCGCCGCCCCGTACGCCGGTGGTCCCGCGGACGGCCCGCCGGTGCTGGTCGTGCACGGCTTCTCCGGCTCGCCGCGCTCGATGCGCCCCTGGGCCGAGGACCTGGCCGCGCACGGCTTCCGGGTCGACCTCCCCCGCCTGCCCGGCCACGGGACGAGCTGGCGCGAGCTGAACGTGACGGGCTGGCCGGACTGGTACGCGGCGGCCGAGCGCGCGCTCCTGCGCCTGGCCGACGCGACCGGACGGCGCGTCGGCATCGGCGGGCTGTCGATGGGCGGGGCCCTCGCGCTCCGGCTGGCGCAGCGGCACCCCGACCTCGTCCACGGCCTCGTGCTGGTGAACCCGGTGGTCAACATCGTGGACCCGCGCCTCAAGGTGCTGCGCCTGATCCGGCTCGTGACGCCCTCGCTCGGCGGCATCGCGGGCGACGTCGCGAAGCCCGGCGCCGACGAGGGCGGCTACGGCCGGACGCCGCTGCACGCGCTCGCCTCGCAGCGGCACCTGTGGGCGGCGGTGCGCCTCGAGCTCGCTGACGTGCGAACGCCGCTGCTCGTCTACCGGTCCCGGCAGGACCACGTCGCGGACCCGTCGTCGGTGGCGCTGATCCAGGCGTCCACGACCTCGCCGGACCGGACGTTCGTGGTGCTCGAGCGCAGCTACCATGTAGCCACGCTCGACCACGAGGCGCACACGATCTTCGCGGGCAGCGTGGACTTCTTCACCCGCCTGGCCGGGTGAGCGGTGTTCGCCGGAGCCGGGAAGGGTCACCGATGGCGGAGCAGGACGACGACCGCGAGTCGGTCGACCGCGCCTTCGCCGAGCTGGTGGCCGGCTACCACCTCACCGCCGAGCACCCCGCCGAGCCGCGGCTGGCCCTCGGGCTGAGCGGCGACCTCGCCACCACCGACGACCGGGCCGACACCGGCGACGCCACGGAGCCCGCTCCCCCGCCCGTGATCCCGCTCGTCCCGCCTCGCCCCGAGCTCGTGCAGCCGCTCGCGTGGCGCGCGAGCCCGGCACCCGCCCCGACGCCCGACGAGCGCTACGTGCCCGACCCGCTCCCGCCGCTGGGGCGGCCCCGGACGCCCGCGCTGGTGGGGTGGACCGCCGTGCTGCTCTCCGCGGTGGTCGTCCTCGCTGCGGGCTTCGGCCTGCGGCTGCCGACCTGGCTCGGCTACCTCGCCGTCACGTGCTTCATCGTCGGCTCGGTCGTCCTGCTGACCCAGCTCCCGCGCCACCGCCCGCCGGACGCGGGCGACGGCGCGGTCCTCTGACCCAACTTCAGGCGCTGAGCTGGCGGCGGCGGGCTCGCGCCTCGCTGCCGAGCTGACGCACGGAACGTTCCCGCCGACGCTTGCGCCGGCGCGGCCAGAAGCCGAAGCGCGCCGAGTCCGGCGGCTCGAGGAGGGCGAGCCGGGCCAGGTCCGCCGCCCCGACCAGACCGGCGTCGTTCCGGAACTTCGCCAGCTCCAGCCGCGCGTACGTGCGGAAGCCGCGACCCGACAGCGTCGCCTGGAACGCCTCGCGCGCCGGTCCGACGAGCAGCTCGCCCGCGGCGCTGACCCCGCCGCCGATCACGACGACCTCGGGGTCGAGCCCGGCGACCACGTTCGCGATGCCCAGGCCCAGCCACGTGCCGACGTCAGCGAGCAGGCGTACGGCCACCGGGTCGCCCGCCATCGCGGCCGCCGTGACGTGGGGTCCGGTGAGCGCCTCCGGGCCCACGCCGAGGGCGACCCGCAGGTGCGCGGCCTCGGGACCGCCGGCGCCCAGCAGCGCCCGCGCCTCGCGCACCAGGGCGTTGCCGGAGGCGTACTGCTCCCAGCAGCCGCGGTTGCCGCACTCGCACGGGTGCCCGCCGGGCACCGAGGTCATGTGGCCCCACTCGCCGGCCATGCCGTACGTGCCTCGGAACAGTGCGCCGTTGATCACGAGCCCGCCGCCGATACCGGTCCCCAGGGTGAGGCAGACCATGACCGACGAGCCGGCGCCCGCCCCGAAGCGGTACTCCGACCAGGCGGCCGCGTTCGCGTCGTTGTCGACGATGAGCGGGAGGTTGATGCGGCGGCCGAGCGCGGCCCGCAGGGGCTCGTCGCGCCAGGCCAGGTGCGGGCTGAAGCGGACGACCGACTGGGTGTTGTCGACCCACCCCGCCGCGCCGATGCCGACGGCCTCGACCGCGTGGCGCTCCCGCAGGCGGTTCACGGCGTCGACGATCGCGTCCTCGACGGCCTGGGGGTCGTGCGACGGCGTGGGCACCTGCGAGCGCTCGAGGACCCGGCCGGCCTCGTCGACCACGCCTGCGGCGACCTTGGTGCCCCCGATGTCGACGCCGACGCTGAGCCGTTCCGGGAGGGGTCGGGCCGGGCGGGCCGGGCGGGGCTGCCGCACGGCGGCGGGCCGCGCGGTGCTCAGCCTTCGACCCGACGCTTGAGCCCGCGGAGCGCACCGTCCACGATCGTCTTCTCCGCCTTGCGGCGCAGCAGCCCGATCATCGGCAGCGAGGTGTCGACCGCGAGGGTGTAGGTCACGGTCGTCCGGCCGCGGTCGGCGCCCAGGACGTACGACCCGTCCATGGCGGTCAGGCGGCCGCCGCGGACGAGGTGCCACGACACGCGGTCGGGCGCCCAGTCGTACGCGAGCACGTAGGTGTCGGAGAAGAGCGGGTGGGCCAGCACCATCTCGACCTCGTCGGCCACCCCGTCGGTCTCGGCGAGGACGGTGGCGCGCTCCATCGAGTCGACCCAGGCCGGGTAGGCGTCGAAGTCGGCGATCACCGCCATGACCGCGTCGGGCTCGGCGTCGATGACGACGCTGGAGCTCGTCTGCCCTGGCACCGCCTCAGGGTACGGGATCGGCGTCGAGGGCGAGTGCCGCGCGGAGCGTGCTCCGGGCCGGCCCGAGACCGAAGCGTTCCGCCACCAGGCCCCGGCCCCGCTCCCCGGCCGCGGCCGCGGCGACCGGGTCCCCGAGGAGCTCCAGGAGCGCCCGGGTCCACGCCCCCGCGTCGTTCCCGGGCAGCACCCGACCGCTGACCCCGTCGAGGACCGTCTCGGGCGCCCCGCCGGAGTCGCCGACCAGGACCGGGAGCCCGCAGGCCGCCGCCTCCAGGGCCGCGAGGCCGAGGCCCTCGGGGTTGAGGCCGGCCCACCGGGTCCGCACCGGCAGGGCGAACACGTGGGCGGCCCGGAGCCGCGCCACCACGCCCGCGGCGTCGAGGGCGCCGGTGAAGGTCACCGTCCCCGCCGATCCGGGCTGCGCGGCCAGCCGGCGCAGGGCGGGCGCCTGGGGTCCGTCCCCGACCAGCACGAGCCGCGGGCGCCGGCCGGGCCCCAGGCCGGCCACCACCCCGGGCCACGCGCGCAGGAGGAGGTCGAAGCCCTTCTGCGCCACGAAGCGCCCGACCGCCACGACGGTCGGGCTCTCCAGCGCCGCCGGGTTCGGGAGCGGTCGGAAGCGGTCCACGTCCACGGGCGGGGGCAGCCGCAGCAGCCGCGACCGGGCGGCGGGGCTCAGGGCGGGGGCGATCCGACGCGCGGTGTAGTCCGAGATCGTCGTCAGGTGGTCGCAGGCGTCCCCCACCCGGCGCAGCGCGCTGCGGGCGCCCGGCACGGTGGCCCACCAGACCTCGTGGCCGTGGGTGAGCGCGACCACCCGCTCGGCGCCGGCGCGACGCAGGCCCGGCGCGAGCAGGCCGAGCGGCATGGCCGCGCCGACGACGACGCGGGTGGCGCCGTACGCGCGCAGCAGCTCCGCCGCGCGCCGGGCGACGCGCGGTGTGGGCAGCAGGAGCTCGCCGTGACGCACCACGGGGAAGGCGCGGTCGGCGTCGGTCGCCTCCGCCCCGGGCGGGCCGGAGGCGAGCACGACGACGTCGTCGTCCACCAGCCGGCAGACGGTCGCCACGAACGACTCGATCCCGCCGATCCGCGGCGGGAAGTCGTTGGTCAGCACGAGCGTGGGCGCCACGGTCCGGCTCAGCCCCGCCGGTCGGCGGCCGCGCGCTCCGACGCCCCGCGCCACCAGCGCACGACGGTGGCCTCGTCGACCCCGAGCGTCGACCGGGCGGCGGCGGAGACCGTGGCCCCGCCGTCCAGCGCGCGGTAGAAGCGGCCCAGGTCCTCGTCGCCCCGGTGCTCGGCGACGGCGAGGCAGACCAGCCAGGCCTGCGCGTACGCCGCTGTGACCTCCGGCCCGCCCGCGGTGAAGGCCGCGTCGGCCGGCAGCCGGGTCGGCGGCGCACCACCGGGGAGCACGGCGAGCTCGCTGCGGCGCTGGTCGGGGTGCGCCTCGAGCGCGACGTGCTCGGCCAGCCCCTCCACCGCCCACAGCGGCGCGGCCGAGGTGGCGGAGGAGGTGGCGACGTGCACCGTCTCGTGGGTCAGCGTCGTCCCGAGCTCGGCCTCGGGGTCGCGCGCGGTCGCCGGGTTGACCACGACCCGGACGGCCGAGGCCGTCGTCGGTCCCTCGGGCCGGGTGACCGCCGCGGTCGTCGCGTACGCCGACGGTGCGCCGCCGAGGACGCGGGCGAAGTCGTCGCCGCTGCCGGGAACCTCCACGACCAGGCCCCCGTCCCAGTCCCGGCGCAGCACCGCGGGCAGGTGGTCGTGGGCGTCCGCCGCGGCCCGGGTGGCCAGCGCGGCCCAGCGCGGCGCGTCCTGCCCGGGACCGACGAGGACCGTGACGTCCCCGCGGGTCACGCGGGTGACCGGGGCCAGCCACCAGATCGGCACGGCGGGGCTGTCGAGCGTGCTGCCGTCGTCGGTGCCCGCCAGGCGTACGCCGTCCGGGCCGGGGACCAGCGTCAGCCAGACCGAGGAGGTCGCGTCCGCCCGTTCGCCGGCGAGGCGCCAGCCGACACTCGCCTGCACGACCCGGGCCTCCGCACCGAGCTCGGCGCGGCGGTCTGTGGGCAGGTCCTGCTCGGCACCGGTCAGGCGGACGCGCAGCCGCGTGGGACGCAGCGCGACGAGGTTGTCGAAGAGGAGGGTGGAACGACCCGCGAAGCCGGCGACCGGAGCCGTTCCGGCGTCCCAGCCCGTACGGTCCCCGGCCCGTCCGGCCGCGAAGAGGCGGTCGAGCGCGGTCTGGGCGTCGGGCGTGGCGGGACGGCTCGAGCCGGTCGTGGGAGCGGCAGCGGCGGTGGACGGCGCCGTCGCCGGCACGGTCGGGCTGGACCGAGGCGGTGAGCACGCGCCGACGCCGAGCGCCAGGACGACGGCCAGGAACCCGGCGCTGGTGCGCCGGGCGATCACCAGGGGCCGAGGATCAGGCGGGACGACGCGCGCCGGCGAACGGCATCGAGTCGAGCTTGGCGTACTTGACGACGGTGCCCGAGTGGGGCGCGTGGATGATCGTGCCGTTGCCGACGTACATCGCGACGTGGCTGATGCCGCCGTAGTAGAAGACGAGGTCGCCCGGCTTGAGGTCGGACTTGGCGATGGCGCGGCCGTTCTTGAACTGGGCCTGCGAGGTGCGGTTGATGCTGACGCCCGCGGCCTTCCAGGCGCCAAGCGTGAGGCCGGAGCAGTCGAACGAGCTCGGGCCGGTGGCACCGAAGCTGTAGGGCTTGCCGAGCTGCTTGACCGCCCAGGCGAGCGCCGCCTCGCCCTTCGAGTTGTCCGCCGTCGAGGAGGCCGGGGTCTCGGGCGTGGTGCCGAGCGCGCTCTCCGCGAGGGTCTGCGCGTCCGAGGTCTGCTTCTGGTCCTGCGCGGCGAGCGTCTGCTGCTGCTCGGTCGTGAGCTTGGCCAGCACGGCCTTGGCCTCGGTCAGCTTCTTGTCGGAGCCGGCCTTCAGCGTCTCGAGATCGGTCTCCTTCTTCTCCAGCGCGACGAGCTCGGTCTGCTGCGACTTCTGGAGGTCGGCGAGACCGGCCCGCTGCTGCTGGAAGTCCTGGAGGACCTTGTTCTGGTTGGAGCCGACCTTCTCGATCGTGGAGACCTGGGAGAGGAAGCCCTCGGTGTCGGAGTCGAGGAGCAGCTGGGCCGCCGTGTCGACGTTCCGGTCCTGGAACTGCGCCAGCGCGGCCTGCCCGACCTGCTTGCGCAGCGCGTCGACCTTCTGCGACTGCGCCTGGGCGTCCTGCTGCTTGAGCGCGAGGTCGGCCTTCGAGGCGTCGACCTGCTGCTTGATCGCGAGGTAGTCCTGGTCCAGCGCCTCGGCGTCGACCTGCAGCTGCTCGATCTGGGCCTTGGCCTCGGCGATCGTCACGGCGGGGTCGGCGGAGGCGGTGCTGACGGGGCCGGCGAACATCACAGCGCCGAGCGCCAGGCTCGTGAGCCCCAGCGCCGCCACACGGGCGGTCGCTCTGGTCTCGCGGTGGCGTGGGAACACGCGGACTAACCCCTTCGTCTGACGGCACCCGACCCGCCTGCGCGCACGCTGACGGCCCGGATCGGCCCTGTGAACCAGGCTCACCTGGACCCCGATGTCTCCAGTGTGCCCGAGTCTGACGAGGGGCACCCCGGGAACGGGGCAATTCACAGCGTTGCCGGAGCGTGATCGACACCCTTGTCATCAGGGTTCGTCAACCGTTCAAGTGCTCCGGCTGACTCAGGCTAGGTCACGATTTGGTCACTGGCAAACCCCGCCTAACCTTCCGATCCCGTCACGAAGCCGGTAAAAATGTCCCGCTCGTCGAGCCCCTCCCAGTCCGCGCGGCCCGGGGACGACACGCTCCGGACGGGCCGCGCGCTCGGGACGAGGCGCAGCGGCGGTACCAGCCCGGACCTGGCGAGCGCCGACAGGGCCTGCTGCTCGTCCCCGTCGAGGTCGACCCGCGGCCCGGGGATCCCGAGCAGGACGGTCACCACGCAGTCCGTGCAGGCCGGCCCTCGGGCCGAGCAGCTGTCGCAGTCCACGTGCAAGGTGCTCCCCTGGCTCATCGCGGTCCTCCCCTTCGAGCCGGTGGTCCCGGCGTCCTGAGTGGTGCTCGGTGTGGTGCTTCGGTGTGGTGCTCGGGCGACGATCTGGTCGGCGGGCGGTGACGTCCCCTCACGCCACCGCCCGCCGAAGAACACTCTGACCACCCCCACTGACACTCCTGCGAGACTCGGCCCGTGAGCACCCCCGACCCGGACCCGGCCGCCCGTCCCGCCGACGGTCCGGAGGCGCCCCGGGAGACGTACTCCCACGGGCACCACCCCTCGGTCCTCGCCTCCCACGGCCGCCGGACCGCCGAGACCTCCGCGGCGTACCTGCTCCCCCACCTGCGTCCCACCGACGTCCTGCTCGACGTCGGGGCCGGGCCCGGGACGATCACCGCCGACCTCGCCACCCGCGTCGCCCGGGTCGTGGGCCTCGACCCGGCCCAGGCCGCCGTCACCGCCGCGCGTGAGCTCGTGACACGCCGCGGGCTGACGAACGTCCGCATCGACACGGGCGACGTGTACGCGCTGGACGCCCCCGACGGCACGTACGACGTCGTCCACGCCCACCAGGTGCTCCAGCACCTGGCCGACCCGGTCGCCGCGCTGCGCGAGATGCGCCGCGTCTGCCGCCCGGGCGGTCTCGTCGCCGTCCGCGACGCCGACTACGCGACCATGAGCTGGTTCCCCGAGAGCGCCGGGCTGACCCGCTGGCTCGCCCTCTACGAGGACCTCGCGCGCCGCAACGGAGGCGAGCCGGACGCGGGCCGGCGGCTGAAGGCGTGGGCCCTCGAGGCCGGCTTCACCGACGTCACGGCCTCGGGATCGGTCTGGTGCTACGCCTCCGCCGAGGACCTCGCCTGGTGGACGGGGACCTGGGCCGAGCGCCTCACCGAGTCGTCCTTCGCCACCTCCGCGCTGGGGCACGGGCTCGCGGACACCGCCGAGCTCGAGCACCTCGCCGAGGCCTGGCGCACCTTCGGCGCGGACCCGCGGGCCTGGTTCCTGGTGCCGCACGGCGAGGTCCTCGCCCGGGCCTGACGACCCCGGGGTGCCCCCCGGCCACCCCGCTCCCCCGACCTCCCACGAACCCCGCTCCAGGTGACCACTGGTCATTCGAGCCCCTCCCCCAGCTCCCTGCACCGCCCCGGCGTGACCACTGGTCAGCCGGGGACGCGTCGTCCGTGACCACTGGTCACGACCCCGCTCGAACAGGTGTGCGAGCTTCTGTCAGGGGAAGCCCGTACGGTCTCGGCCCATGACCACCCCGGCGCAGGCGAGCTTCGACGACCTCGGGACGCCGCTGTCGGACCTCACCTACTGCGTCGTCGACCTGGAGACCACCGGCGGCGCGGAGACGGACCGGATCACCGAGATCGGGGCGGTCAAGGTGCGCGGCGGCGAGGTCGTCGGCGAGTTCCAGACGCTGGTCAACCCGCGGACGCACATCCCGCCGCTGATCGCGGTGCTCACCGGCATCACCAGCTCGATGGTCGCGGCCGCACCGACGCTGCGCGAGGTGCTGCCCGCCTTCCTCGCCTTCGCCCACGGCACCGTCGTGGTCGCGCACAACGCGCCCTTCGACACCGGCTTCCTGCGCCGGGCCTGCGAGGGGCTCGGCTACCCGTACCCGCGCTGGCCGGTGCTCGACACCGCCGCCCTCGCGCGGGTGATCCTGCTGCGCGACGAGGTCCCCAACTGCAAGCTCGGGACCCTGGCGCGGCACTTCCGGACCACCGTCACCCCCAACCACCGGGCGCTCACCGACGCGCAGGCCACGGTCGACGTGCTGCACGGGCTGATGGAGCGGGTCGGCAACCTGGGGGTGCACACCCTGGAGGACCTGCAGGAGTTCAGCCGGCAGGTCTCCCCGCAGCGCCGCTCCCGGCGGACCTGGGCGGCCGGGCTGCCCGAGACCGCAGGCGTCTACCTCTTCGTGGCCGAGCAGCCCGCGACCGCCGACGGCGAGGCCCAGCGCCACGTGCTCTACGTCGGCAAGTCCAAGAACCTCCGGGCGCGGGTGCGGACGTACTTCACCGCGTCGGAGAAGCGGCGCCGGATGGACGAGATGGTCCGGGTGGCCACCGGCGTCGAGACGATCGTCTGCGACACCCAGCTGCAGGCCGACGTCCTCGAGCTGCGCCTCATCGCCGCGCACGCGCCGCGCTACAACCGGCGCTCCAAGTTCCCCGACCGCCAGACGTGGGTCAAGATCACGACGGACGTGTTCCCCCGGCTGTCGATCGTGGGCGCGGTCAAGGAGGACGGGGCGACCTACTTCGGCCCCTTCGCCCGGCGCCAGGCCGCCGAGGACGTCGTGCTCGCGGTCTACGACGGCTTCCCGCTGCGCCAGTGCACGACACGGCTGAGCCCGACCCGGCCCACCAACGCCTGCGCCCTGGCCGCGATGGGCCGCTGCTGCGCCCCGTGCGACGGCTCGGTCGGCCGCGAGGAGTACGCCGTCCTGGTCGAGCAGGTGCGCGCCGCGCTGTGCACGGACGCCCGCCCGGCGGTCTCGGCCGTGTCGGCCCGGCTGACGCGCCTCGTCGGCGAGCACCGCTACGAGGAGGCCGAGACGATCCGGCGGCGGCTGGACACGCTCGGCCGGACCGCGCGCCGCTTCCACCGGGTGTCGAGCCTGGCCGCGTGCCCCGAGATCGTCGCCGCGCGCCGCGAGGGGGCGGGCTGGGACATCCACGTGATCCGGCACGGCCGGCTGGCCAGCAGCGGGGTCGCCGGGGCGTACGACGTGCCGCAGGCCGTGGCCCGCAGCACGGTCGCGACCGCCGAGACCGTACGACCCGCCCCGGCGCCCCTGCCCGCCGCCGGCATCGAGGAGACCGAGCGCATCGCCGACTGGCTGGAGCAGCCCGGGGTCCGCATCATGCACATCGAGGGCGAGTGGGCCTGGCCCCTGCACGCGGTGCTCGACCACGAGACCCTCGTCCAGCACGCCCTCGGGGGGCAGGCGGCGCCGCAGCCCGCGCTGGCCGGGTGAGGGAGCGGCGGAGCCGGTCGGCGAGGGGTGGCCCCCGGCGGGCCGGGGCGACCCTAGGATGGCCGGCGTGGTGACCGCGATCGTCTTCATCAACGCCGAGGTGGCGCGGATCAGCGAGGTGGCCGAGGCGGTCGCGGCGCTGCCCGGGGTCTCGGAGGTCTACTCCGTCACCGGCGCGCTCGACCTCGTCGCGATCGTGCGGGTCGCCGACCACGAGCAGGTCGCCGGCGTCGTGGCCGACCGGCTCAACAAGGTGCCGGGCATCCTCCGCACCGAGACCCACATCGCGTTCCGCGCCTACTCCGCGCACGACCTCGAGGCGGCCTTCTCCCTTGGCGGCGACTGAGCCGGACGGGTCGGCGCCACCGCCGCCCCTGACCGACGACCTCGCCACCCGCGGACCCTGGGTCACGACCCGCACCCTGACGGCCGTCGTCCTCGTGCTGGTCGTGCTGCTGCTCGTCAGCGCGGTCGTGGGCTTCGTCCTGCTGCACCAGCCGCGACTCACGCCCCTGCCGGTGCCCTCGGTCTCGTCGATCGCCTGACGCCCCGCCCGGCGAGGTGGGCGCCGCCGACGCGCTAGCCGACGAAGGTCGGCAGCGCGACGGCGACCACGCAGACCACGACGACGGCGAGCAGGCCGACGACCTGGGCCGCCGTGCGGTTGCCGCGGGGCGCGTACGCCAGCACGGCGCCCGCCAGCGCACCCACGGCGATGCCACCGATCATCGTGAGCCAGCCGAAGCTGGAGAAGCCGACCACCAGGCTGTAGAGCACGAGGATGACGAAGAGGCCCACGTCGCCGCGGACGTCCTCGCCGCTCTTGCGCTTGCCGATGGCGTTGGCCGCCAGCAGACCGACCACGGCCGAGGCCGCCCCGAGCGTGGCGCCGTTCTCCGGACCGAGCAGGTAGAACAGCGTCGAGCCGCCGAGCGTCGCAGTGAAGTAGATGGCCAGGAACCTCGCCGGTCCGACCTCGGACTCGATCGCCCGTCCGGCGAGCCAGAGGACGAGCAGGTTCATGACCAGGCCGAGCAGCCCGCCGGAGACGAGACCGCTGGTGACGAGGCGCCACAGCTCCCCGGCCGCGACGTACGGGTTGACCATGAGGAGCCAAGGCAGGACGAGGCCTCGCGTGACGAGGTTGGTCACGTAGACCACCGCCAGGGCGATCATCACGCCCTTGGTCGCCACCCCGCCCCCGGGCGCCATGCGCGCCCCGAAGCGGGTCCGCGGCTCGCGGACGTTCGCCCGCCCGAGCCCGACGCAGCGGGGGCACTGGAACCCGACCGAGGCCGTGTTCATGCACTCCCCGCAGATCGGCCGACCGCACCGCTGGCACGCGATGCCGGTCTGCCGGTCCGGGTGCTTGTAGCAGGCCGCGAAGCCGGGGGCGGTGAAGTCCGGCCCCGTCTCCGCGGTCATCGTGGTGCCTTCGGCAGCATCAGGAAGCGGACCCGGCGCTGCCGAGCGTCACCGACTCGATGACGACGGGCTCGACCGGACGGTCGCCCCGGCCGGTCTTCACGTTGGCGATCTCGTCGACCACCGCACGGCTGGCGGCGTCGGCCACCTCGCCGAAGATCGAGTGCTTGCGGTTGAGGTGCGGCGTGTTCGTCACCGTGATGAAGAACTGCGAGCCGTTGGTGCCCGGGCCCGCGTTGGCCATGGCCAGGAGGTAGGGCCGGTTGAACGACAGGTCGGGGTGGAACTCGTCGGCGAAGGTGTAGCCCGGGCCACCGGTGCCGGTGCCCAGGCGGTCGCCCGTCTGGACCATGAAGCCGTCGATGATGCGGTGGAAGATGACGCCGTCGTAGAACGGGCCGGTCGTCTTCGCGCCCGTCTGCGGGTCCTGGTACTCCAGCGTGCCGCCGGCCAGCCCGACGAAGTTGGCCACCGTCTTGGGCGCCTGGTCGGCGAACAGGTTCAGCGCGATGTCGCCGTGGTTGGTGTGGAGGACTGCCGTCTGCTGGGCCACGAGAAGAGGCACCTTTCTGATGAGGATCCGGTCTGCCCGGACGTCGGCCGCGAGCGCTCAGGACCCCGGTGGGTCCGCGCGGCTGGGTCCCCCATCCTGGCAGACCGCGCCAACGCGGCCCGTCTCTCCGGCCTGACCAGGGCGGACGCTACGGTTTGGGGGTGGCTGGTGGACGCCGGCCGCCCTCTGGAGGAGACACCCGTGAACAAGACCCCTGACCCCGGCGAGGTCGTGCGCGACAAGGTCGTCCCCGTCGCGCAGGCCGCCGCGGAGAAGACCGTGGCCCTCGCGCACAGCGCCGCCGAGAAGGTCGCCCCCCTCACCCACCAGGCGGTCGAGGCGGTGACCCCGTTCGCGCAGCAGGTGAGCGACGCCGTGTCGCCGTACGCCCACCAGGCCGCCGACGCGGTCGGGCCGTACGCGGCCCAGGTGAACGACCTCGGCCACCAGGCCGCCGACCGCGTCGCGCCGTACGCGCACCAGGCCGCCGAGGCCGTCGCGCCGTACGCGGCCCTCGTCCGTCAGCAGGGCGTGAAGTCGGGCCACGACCTGGCCGACCGGCTCGAGCCGGCACTCGAGGCCGCCCGGGAGGCGTTCTCGGGAGCGCGTGACAAGGTCACGAGCGAGTACGTCCCCGCCGTCGGCGCCGCTGCGGCCACCGCCGCCGCGTCGGCCACGCCCCTGGTCACGTCGGCCGCGGACCGCGGCCGGTCGCTCGTGCAGAGCGTCCGCAAGGAGCCCGCGGTGGTCCTGCCGCCGCCGCGCAAGAAGCACCGCTGGCTGACGACCCTCGCCGTCGTCGGCGCCGCGGCCGCCGCCACCTACGTCGTCGTCCGCAAGCTCGTCGGCGACAAGGGCTCGCAGTGGCAGACCGCCCGCCCGACCACGCCGTACGCACCGCCCGTGGCGGCCGAGCCGCGCGTGTCGGCCGAGGCCGGCGTCGCCGAGCCCCAGCCCGAGACGGCCGGGCCCGGCGAGACCGACGTCGTGGCCAGCACCACGTCGCTCTACGGCACCGCCGGCACGCCCGGTGACGAGTCCGGCACCGTCGAGGACGTGGACGGCTCGGCGATCGCCGCACGCCACGCGAACCTCGACGACGTCGCCTCCGTCGACGAGGGCGACGACGCCCCGTCCGTGCCCTCGGCCACCGACGCCGGGTCGACCGGGGCCGGCACCACCGGGTCCTCGGACAGCACCGGAGACGACTCGACCGGGGCCGACAACGTCGGTGCCGGTGCAGAGACGCCCTACGGCGACGAGAAGATCGAGACCGAGCTCGAGACCGTCGAGGAGCGGGCCTACGAGGAGCCGGCCGACGCGGTCTGGGCCGAGCAGGACACCAAGACCGGTGGTGGCCCGGAGGCGCACCCCGAGCGCTACGACATGGCCGGGGCCTACGTCGGGGTCGAGCCCCCGGAGGGCTTCGCCATCAAGGGCAACGAGCGGTCGATGAAGTACCACCTGCCCGACTCGAACGGCTGGGCACGCACGATCGCCGAGGTCTGGTTCAGCTCGGAGGAGGCGGCCCAGCAGGCCGGCTTCACGAAGGCCCAGCACTGACGCACCGGCACCACCGGCACGACGAGCACTGACCCCTGCGGGCGGTCCGGGGAGACCCGGGCCGCCCGTAGTCGTCTGCCCGGACAACCCAGACCACCCGGACAACACCTGTGGCGACACCGCCAACACCACCCGTGACACATCGGGGGCCCTCCGCGGGCCTTCTCCTGCTGAGGGCTCCTGGCGTGGAGCCCACGACGGAGACGGGAGAACGACGTGGTGGTGTCGACGACAGGGTCCGGGGCCCGGACGACCGCGGGGACCGGGACGGGCGGGGTGTCGGGGCACGACGAGATGGACGCCCGCTGGGTCGACGCCCGGCCGTTCCGGGCGCACCTGCGCCACCTCATGTCCGCGGGGTCGCTCGACGTGGCGGAGGTGGCCGTCGTCCTGGGCCTCCCGACCCGGACGGTCCGGAACCTGCTCGAGGGCCGCGCGGGGCGGGTCCCCCGCCGGATCAGCCCGCCGACCGCCCGCCGGCTGCTGCTGGTGCGGCCCGACGACGTGCAGGGGCTCCGCTGGCGTCTGGCCCCGGCCGACGAGCCGCGGGCCGCGCTCGGACGGCTCCGGGCGAGCGGCTGGTCGGTCGACGAGGTGGCGTCGGCCGTCGGCTTCGGGCTCGAGGAGCTCGCGGCGCTGGACCGGCACACGCACGGCAACCGGCTGCTGGCCGTCCGCCTCGTCGGTCTCGCCCGGGGCCTGCCCGCCGCCCTGCACGACGAGGACCGGGACGACGAGGACCTGCACGTCGAGGACCTGCACGACGAGAGCCGGGACGACGTGGCGTCGGCCGCGTGAGCCGCCGGCGCTCCGTACGATCGCCCGGTGCCGCTCCCGTCCTCCTCCCCCGGCCTGCTGCCGGGCGGGTGGGACGTCGTGCTGCTCGTCCTCGTGGCGGCCGTCCCGGTGCTCCTCGGCACCCGCGCCGTGCTGGTCCGCCTGCCCGAGCCGGCCGAGCCCGAGGGCAAGACGCCCTACCGGGCGCTGCCGACGCGTGGCTTCGTGACCGCGTGCACCGCGCTGGCGGTCGGCACGGCCGGCCTGGTCGGGCTCACGCTGCCGACGGGCACCTGGCCGCTGTGGTGGGTCCTGTGCGGGCCCGCCCTGGTGCTCGTCGCGATCGACGCTCGGACGACGTGGCTGCCCCTCGGGCTCACCCGTGCCGTCTGGGTCCTGACCGCCGGGGCCGCCGTGCCGGCGACGTTCCTCGGCGGGGTGCCGCTCCTGGTGCGCAGCGCGGCCGGGGCGGGCGCGGCCGCTCTGCTCTACCTGCTGCTGTGGCGGCTCAGCCGGGGCGGCCTGGGCTTCGGCGACGTCCGGCTGGCGCCCGTGCTGGGCGCGGCGACCGCTGCCGCGGGCTGGTCGACGCTCGTCGCGGCCCTGCTGCTCGGCAGCCTGGTCGGGGCGGCCGTCGGGGTCGTGCTGGCGCTGCGGGGCCGCCCGGGCGCCTTCCCGTACGCGCCGTCGATGTTGGCCGGCGCGTTCCTGGCCTGCGGGGTGCGTGCCCTCAGCGGGTGAGGGCGCCGACGGCCGCGGCCGCCGCGGGGTCGCGCTCGGGCAGCACGACGAGCAGGGCCTCGGCGTAGGCGTCGCTCGCGTCGGGCCGCGGCTCGGTGTGGAAGGCCCCGGCCGGCCCGGCGCCGCTGACCACGAAGCCCTCGCCGACGCGGTCGAGGGAGAGGAAGGCGTCACCGAGCAGACCGCGGAGCTGCTCCTCGCGCGGCATCCACACCACCGCGTCGGACTCCACCGAGTCGAGGGCCCACTCGACGGTGCCGTTGAAGTGGAACCGCTCCTCGCCGTGCCGCACGATCAGCTCGACGACCATGTCGGCGATCGTGAAGACGGACTCGGAGATCTCCGGCCGCGGGATGAAGAACTGGTCGCCGTTCGCGGGCGTCCAGTCCAGGACGGGAGCGAGCCGGCTGGCGAGGTCGCGTGATATCACACGTCCAGCGTACGGACCTCTGCGTCCCGCCACCGGGCGTGCCGGGGCCGGGACCCCGTCGAGCGGGGTCCTACCGCCGGACGGACCGTACGGCGTGGGTGGCCTCGACCCAGGTGTCGAGCGTCCGGGCGGCCGCCCCGCTGTCGATGGCCTCCCGGGCCACGTCGAGCTGCCGGGCGAGCTGGTCGGTCAGCCCGTCGGCGTCGGGCCCCTCGTACGCCGCGAGCGCCGCCGCCGCGTTGAGCAGCACGATGTCGCGGACGGGGCCCGGCCGACCGGCGAGCAGGGCCCGGGTGACCTCGGCGTTGTGCTGCGGGTCGCCCCCGACCAGGTCGTCCGGGACGGCCCGGGCCAGCCCGAGGTCCAGCGGGTCGAAGGACGTGCGGACGACGACGCCGTCCCGGTGCACCCACACGGTCGAGGCGCTGGTCGTCGTGAGCTCGTCCAACCCGTCGCCGCCGTGGACGACGAGGCCCTGGTGGCCGCGCCGGGCCAGGACGCCGGCGACGAGCTCGGCGACGCGGAGGTCGGCAACCCCGACGGCCTGCGCGGCGGGCTGGGCCGGGTTGGCGAGCGGGCCGAGGAAGTTGAAGACCGTGGCGACCCCGAGCTCGCGCCGGACGAGCCCCGCGTGCCGCAGGGCCGGGTGGTAGAGCGGGGCGAAGAGGAAGGCGATGCCGGCGGCGTCCACGACCTGCTGCTGGTCCTCGGGCACGACGTCGAGCACGACGCCCAGCGCCTCGAGCACGTCGGCGGCGCCGCTGGCCGACGACGCGGCCCGGTTGCCGTGCTTGACCACCCGCGCGCCGGCGCCGGCGGCCACGATCGCGGCCATGGTCGAGATGTTGACGGTGTTCGCCCGGTCGCCCCCGGAGCCGACGACGTCGACCGCGTGCCCGCCGATCTCCAGCGGCGTGGCGAAGTCGAGCATCGTCTCGGCGAGGCCGGCGATCTCGTCGACCGTCTCGCCCTTCGTGCGCAGCGCCATGACGAAGCCGGCGATCTGGGCCGGGGTGGCGTCGCCCGCGAGGATCTGCCGCATCGCCCAGGCGGTCGTCGCCCGGTCGGCGTCACGTCGCGCGACCAGGTCGCTGAGGACGCTCGGCCAGGTCGGCCCGGCGGGCGCTGCCGCCACGACCCCGCTCACCCGCGTCCGGCCGGTTCCGTCGCCCCCCGCAGGAGCTGCGCGACCACCGCCGGGAGCCGGACGGGGTCGATCGGGTGGCCGACCACCCCGTCGGCCCGCGACCAGGTCGCCAGCCAGGCGTCGTCCGGCCGGCCGGTGAGGACCAGCAGCGGCGGGCAGCGGCGGATCTCGTCCTTCAGCTGGCGGCACAGGCCCATCCCGCCCGGGACCGCCTCGCCGTCGAGGATCGCGAGGTCGATGCCGCCGCGGTCCATCGCGGTGAGCACGGCCGGCTGCGTGGCGACCTCCTCCACCCGGACGGGCGGGAGGTCACGGGCGACGCGGCGACCCAGGGCCAGCCGCACGTCCTCGCGGGTGCGCCGGTTGGACGAGTAGAGCAGCACGGTCAGGGCGCCGGGGGCGTCTGGTCCGGGGTGGCTGCTCATGGCACTGTCTCCTGCGCTCGGTCCGGTGGGTGGGTCCACGCGACCTCGGCGGACCGCGAGCAGCCTAGTGGTCGGCGCCCCGGAGGGGCTCGCGCCGTGCGGCGCCACGCCCGAGCCGTGACCCGTGAGGCATCTGTGGACATAATGACCCCGTGGCAACACACTCGCACAGCGTCTCCGGGTCGATGACCAAGCCCGAGAGCGCGCTCCACCCGATCCCGCAGTCGCGCCTCTACGGACGACCCGGAAGGCCCGACGCCGTGGCGGTGGGCACCATCATCTGGCTGGCGTCGGAGCTGATGTTCTTCGCCGCCCTCTTCGCGGCGTACTTCACGATCCGCAACGTCACCTCCGCCCAGGCGGCGCAGGCGAACGTCCCCACCCTGTGGGACACGTCGACCGCGACCCTGAACATCCCGTTCGCCATCGCGAACACGGCGGTGCTGGTGTCGAGCTCCTTCACCTGCCAGATGGGCGTGTTCGCCGCCGAGCGCGGTCAGGTCGGGCGCACCGGCTCGGTCCTGAACTTCGGGGGCTGGGGTCTGCGCGAGTGGTACTTCCTGACCTTCGGCCTCGGCGCCTTCTTCATCGCCGGCCAGACGTTCGAGTACGCGACGCTCATCCACGAGGGCCTGAGCATCTCCGCGAACGTGTACGGCTCGGTCTTCTTCCTGGCCACCGGCTTCCACGGCCTGCACGTGACCGGCGGGCTCATCGCCTTCCTGTTCGTGCTCGGCCGCACGTTCCTGGCCCGCACCTTCACGCACGAGCAGGCCGTCACGGCCGTCGTCGTCTCCTACTACTGGCACTTCGTCGACATCGTGTGGATCGCGCTGTTCGGCGTGATCTACCTGCTCCGCTGACCTGCCGGAGCACGAGACTGAAGCGTCACACCTGACCTCGCATCCGTCGTCGGGCGCACAACTGAATCCTTGACTGAACGACGGAGGGGTAGGACACAGTGAGTTTCCTGGCAGCACGACGGCGGCACCCGGCAGCGCGAGCGCTGCTCCTGCTGCTCGCCCTGTTCGTCATGGGGGCGCTGTCGACCCTGCTGGCCCCCGGGCAGCAGTCGTCGGCCGACACCGGCACCAGCCAGCAGGTCGCGGAGGGCAAGGCCCTCTTCGCCGTGGGCTGCGGCTCCTGCCACGGCCTGAACGGCGAGGGCCAGGTCACCAGCACCATCCAGGGCCCGCCCCTGGCCGGTGTGGGCGCCGCCTCCGTCGAGTTCCAGGTCGGCAGCGGCCGGATGCCGATGGCCGCCCCCGCCGCGCAGGCGCCGGTCCACCCGGTCCGCTACAGCGAGGCCGAGATCGCCGCGCTCGCCGCGTACGTCGCGACGCTGGGCCCCGGCCCGGCGATCCCCGCGCCGGAGGAGTACAACACCGCCGGTGTCAGCCAGGAGGACATCGCCCGGGGCGGCGAGCTCTTCCGCACCAACTGCTCGGCCTGCCACAACTTCGAGGGCGCCGGCGGCGCGCTCCCCGGCGGCAAGTACGCACCGTCGCTGAAGAACTCCAGCAACCTGCACATCTACGAGGCCATGGTCACCGGCCCGCAGCAGATGCCGGTGTTCAACGACGACGTCCTCCGTCCGGAGGACAAGAAGGCGATCATCGCCTACCTCAACGACCTGCACTCGCGCCCCAACCAGGGCGGGCTCGACCTCGGCGGGCTCGGCCCGGTGAGCGAGGGCCTGTGGGCCTGGATCATCGGCATCGGCGGACTCATCGCCTTCGCGGTCTGGATCGCGTCCAAGGGAGTCAAGGCAAAGTGACAGATCTCGAGCGCAGCACCTCGGCCGGGGACGGGCACACCGACCTCGACACGACCCACCCGGAGTCGCAGTACCCGGTCGCCGACCCCGGCCACCCGGAGCACCTGCCCCGACTCACCGACGTCGACGAGAAGGCCGCAGACCGGGCCACCCGTCAGGTCGCGACGATGTTCGGCATCGTCCCCGTCCTGGCCATCGGCTTCGCGGTCGCGTACTTCGCGGTCCCGGAGACGGCGTACATCGACTTCGGCTTCCTGCACGTCGGGCTGCAGCACTTCCTGCTCGGCACCACCGCGGGTCTCGCGCTGCTGCTGATCGGCATCGGTGCCGTCCAGTGGGCGCGTCAGCTGATGGACGACCACGAGATGGTCGACTACCGGCACAGTGCCGCCTCAGACGCCGACGACCGCGAGTACGTCGTCACCGAGCTCCAGAAGGGCACCGAGGAGTCCAAGATCACCCGGCGCAAGGTGCTCGGTCGCAGCCTCGTCGGTGCGCTGGCCGCCCTGGGGATCCCGCTGATCGTCAGCTTCGCCGACCTCGGCCCCTGGCCGACCAAGAAGCGTCGTGCGGCCACGATCGAGACCACGATCTGGGCCGAGGGCGTGCGCCTCGTCAACGACGTCACCTACGTCCCGATCAAGGCCTCCGACCTGGAGATCGGGCAGCTGGTCAACGGCCAGCCCGAGAACCTCAAGGAGCTCGAGGGCACGGAGTTCCTCCAGGCCAAGTCGAAGTCCTCGATCATCATCGTCCGGATGGACCCCCGGACCATCCAGATCCCGGCCTCGCGCCAGGACTGGCAGGTCGGCGGGATCCTCTGCTACTCCAAGATCTGCACTCACGTCGGCTGCCCCATCAGCCTCTGGGAGCAGCAGACCCACCACCTGCTCTGCCCTTGCCACCAGTCGACCTTCGACCTCGGCAACTCGGGGCTGGTGATCTTCGGCCCGGCCGCGCGTGCGCTGCCGCAGCTGCCCATCACCGTGGACGCCGAGGGCTACCTCGTCGCACGCAGTGGTTTCACCGTCCCGGTCGGCCCGAGCTTCTTCGAGCGTGACTCTCGTAACGACTTCAAGGAAGGGGACAACTGATGGCTCGTCCAGCAGCCACAGTTTCCGACGCCCCGGCCGTCCAGGCCGACACCCCGAAGCAGGAGCTGGGGCCGGTCTTCAAGCTGGCCGCAGGTCCCTCCGAGTACCTCGACCAGCGCCTCGGCCTCGCCAAGCTGAGCCGGCCCTTCATCCGCAAGGTGTTCCCCGACCACTGGTCGTTCCTGCTGGGTGAGGTCGCGCTCTACTCGTTCGTCGTCCTGCTGCTGACCGGTGTGTTCCTCACGATCTGGTACACGCCGTCCATGGCCGAGGTCGAGTACAACGGCAGCTACCAGCTGCTGCGCGGCCTCTCGATGTCGCAGAGCTACGAGTCGACGCTGAACCTGTCGTTCGACATCCGTGGCGGCCTGCTCGTCCGGCAGATCCACCACTGGTCGGCCATGCTGTTCCTGGCCGCGATGCTGGCGCACAGCCTCCGCGTCTTCTTCACCGGCGCGTTCCGCAAGCCCCGCGAGCTCAACTGGCTCCTCGGCGTCGCGCTGGTCATGCTGGGCCTCATCGAGGGCTTCGCGGGCTACTCGTTGCCCGACGACCTGCTCTCGGGCACCGGGCTCCGCTTCGTCGACGGCCTCATCCGCTCGATCCCCCTCATCGGGACCTGGGCCGAGTTCTTCGTCTTCGGTGGCGAGTTCCCCGGCGACCTGATCGTGGCCCGTCTCTACATGGTCCACATCCTGCTGCTGCCGGCGCTGATCCTGGGCCTGATCGCGGCACACCTCGCGCTCGTGGTCTACCTCAAGCACACGCAGTTCCCCGGCCCGGGTCGCACCGAGGCCAACGTGGTCGGCTACCCGATCTTTCCGGTCTACATGGCAAAGGCCGGTGGGTTCTTCTTCATCGTCTTCGGTGTCCTGGTCCTCATGGGCGGGCTCATGCAGATCAACCCGATCTGGTCGTACGGCCCGTACAACCCGGCCGAGGTCTCGGCGGGCTCGCAGCCCGACTGGTACATGGGCTTCGTCGAGGGCGCGATCCGGATCATGCCGAACTGGGAGTCGCACATCGGCGGCACGACCTGGTCGTGGAACGTCGCGATCCCGGGTCTCGGCACGATGGGTCTCTTCTTCGGCCTGATGGCGCTCTACCCCTTCATCGAGGCGTGGGTCACCAAGGACAAGAGCGAGCACCACATCCTCGAGCGTCCCCGCAACAACCCGACCCGCACCGGCTTCGGCGTGGCCGCGATGACGGCGTACGCGATGCTCTGGATCGGTGGTGGCAACGACCTCGTCGCGACCCAGTTCCACGTGTCGCTCAACGCGGTGACCTACTTCCTCCGGGTGGCGGTCTTCGTGATGCCGGTCATCGCCTTCATGGCGACGAAGCGGATCTGCATCGGGCTCCAGCGCTCCGACGAGGAGCGTCTGCTGCACGGGGCCGAGACGGGCATCATCGAGCGTGACCCGTCCGGTGCCTACACCGAGCGTCACGCCCCGATCAGCCAGGGCGAGGCCTGGACGCTGACGCAGCACCGCGAGAACGCGGCGCTGATGCCGGTCGAGTCCGACCCCGACCTGACCGAGGGGCAGCTGCAGCGGGAGAACCTGCGCCGTCGGGCGAGCCGGTTCTACTTCATCGACACGCTGCGCAAGCCGACCCGGGCCGAGCTCGAGGCCGCCCAGCACCACGGTGACGGGCACGACGGCCACGAGCTCGAGAGCGGCAACGGGCACAACGGCAACGGGCACGGCGAGCACGGGAACGGCAACGGTCACCACTCGATCGAGGCCGGCGCGACGACCTCGGGATCCATCCCGAGCCAGTAGCGCCCCGGTACGACCTTCGACGCCCCGTCTCCCCTCGTGGGAGGCGGGGCGTCGGCGTTCCCGGTCCTGTGGGCTTCCTCACCCCTGGTAACGAACGCGGCGGACCAGCCGTTGGCGGACACGGACGAGGGCACCGCCTGGTGCCCACCACGCCCGGACGAAAGCACGCACATGAGCACCGACCCGAACGACCGCCCCCAGCCCTCCGCCGACGACGGACCCGACAAGCGCGAGGCCCCGAAGAGCTCGCTGTCGATCGCCCAGATCGTCGGCGGCGCCCTCGCCGCGATGACCGCCGCCGCGCTGGGCTCCCGGCTCAGCCTCGCCGGCACCGTCGTCGGTGCCGCGTTCGCGAGCATCATCGCGGCCGTCGCCGGGACCCTCTACACGGCCTCCCTGAGGCGTACGAGCCAGGGCGTCAGCACCGTGATCGCCCGGGTCCGGCCGGCCTCCACGGGCGGCACCGCCCGCCAGCCCGGCCAGGCGACCGCCACGACCCCGCCGACCAGCGTCGGCGACACCGGCGTCGACGCCACCGACGGGTGGCCGGTCACCACCGACCAGACCCCCGACGGCGCGGACGTCGACCCGGACGCGACCACCACCGCCGGGCGGTCGCGCGTCGGCTGGAAGCAGGTCGTCGTCGGCGCGCTGCTGATGTTCGTCGTCGCCGCACTGGTGCTGACGGGGATCGAGCTGGCGACCGGGCGCGCCCTCTCCGGCGGGACCGGCACGACCGTCGGCCAGGTCGCCGAGCCGAGCACCCGGCCCAGCCCGACGCCGACCGCCCGACCCAGTGCGTCGCCGACGCCGAGCGCCGCCCCCAGCTCCACGGTGAGCGCCGCGCCGAGCGCGACGGCCGCGCCGTCGTCGACGCCGAGCAGCGAGCCGACGGCCGCCCCCACCCCGTCGAGCAGCCCCGTACCGTCGGACTCCCCCACCCCGGTGGCGTCGTCGACCCCGACCGCCGCCCCGTCCGCGCCCGGCGCGACACCCACCTCCTGAACGGGCGCCACTCCGTTACGATCGGGCCTTCGAGCCCGAGCGGGCGATGAGGCGGAGACCCATGCGGAGCGGACGGTGAGCACGTCTCGGCGCGCCGTGACACGGGACGACGTCGCCCGTCAGGCCGGGGTCAGCACCGCCGTCGTCAGCTACGTCGTGAACAACGGGCCCAAGCCCGTCGCCCCCCAGACGGCGGCCCGCGTGCGGGACGCGATCGAGCTCCTCGACTACCGTCCCAACCCGAGCGCCCGGGCCCTGCGCAAGGGTCGGACCGACATCATCGGGCTGGTCCTCGCCGACGCCGACAACCCGTACTACACCGAGTACGCCTCCGCGATCGGCGCCGAGGCGTACGAGCGGGGCCGGGCGCTCATGATCGCCACCGCCCGGGACGACCTCGAGTCGGAGACCCGCCTGGTCGAGGACCTGCTCGGCCGCCAGGTCGACGGCATCATCGCCGCGAGCGTCTCCCACCGGCCGGACGAGACGTTCCGCCGTTCCTTCCGGCTGCCGCCGGTGGTGCTGCTCGACACGTCGGCCCCGATCCCCGGCTTCGCGAGCGTGGGGCTGGACGGCGCCCAAGGGGCGCGCCTCGCGGTCGAGCACCTCGCCGGCGTGCACGGCCACCGCCGCATCGGCATCGCCCTCGGCGACGCGGCCCACGACCTGGAGGACCCGCGCGAGATCGGGTGGCGCGAGGCGCTGCGGGCGGCCGGGCTGCCCGAGGGACCGGTGACGCGCGTGCCGTGGACCCGGGACGGCGGCTACGAGGCCGGCCGGCTGCTCCTCGACTCCCCGGACCCCCCGACCGCCGTGTTCGCCTGCAGCGACCTGCTCGCCGTCGGCCTGCTCCGCGCGGGGCACGAACGCGGGCTGGCGCTGCCCGGCGACCTGGCCGTGGTCAGCTTCGACGGCACCAAGGAGGCCGAGTACTCCTGGCCGCCGCTGACCGTCGTGGCCCAGCCCATCGCCGCGATGGCGCGCGAGGCCGTGTCCCTCGCCCTCGACCCGACCCGACCGACCCCGCACCAGCAGTTCCAGGGGACGTTGGTCGTCCGGCGCTCCTGCGGCTGCCCGGGCGGATGAGGCCGGCGACGCGGCGTTCGACCCGATCGGTGGTCGCCGCGGCCCTGGTCGTGTCGCTGGTGCTCCTGGGGGCGGAGGTCGGCGCGGCGCTCGGCGTCCGTGCGGCGCTCGACCGGCGGGCCTTCGTGAGCGACCTCCGGCTCGACGCCGCGCTGGAGACCTTTCGTCCGGTGGACCGCTCGGGCCTGGCCTCGCCGGCCGACCCGGCGGGCTTCGGTCCCGACCGCAGCCCGCGGACGGACCCGGCGGCCTGCGCCCCGCTGACGGTCCTGACCTCGACCCCGCCGCTCGACGGACGTTCCTGGACGGGGATCAACGGCCGCCCCGCCCAGCCGGTGACGCTCCTCGTCGTGCGCTTCGCCGACGCGGACGCCGCCCGGGCCGAGCTCGACCGCAAGCGGGTGGCGATGCTCCGGTGCACGCGCGTGGCGGTCACCTTTCCCCCGTACGACCGGCCGCCGACCGCGTACGAGGTGACCGGGCGGCACTGGCTCTCCAGCGCCGCGGGGTCCGTCGTCCGGTGGAGCCTGGTCGACGGCGACCGGCGCTTCGACTTCTACGTGCAGCGCTACGCCAACACGCTGACGTGGACCTACGCCGACGACGTCAGCACCCCCCCGGTCCGCGAGCAGGTCGCCCGCAGCCTCGTCGTCCGGCTCCGCGACCTCGAGCACCAGTAGGACATCGAGCCCGACCAGCAGCAGCGGAGCGACGACCAGGACGAAAGAGGGGCGCCGCCGGACAGACCGGCGACGCCCCTCGGACGGTGATCGGCGCGCTGCGCGCCGGTCAGGTGACTACTGGAACAGCTGGTTGATCTGCGTGTTCGCCTCGGTCAGCGAGGAGACGTCCGCCTTGCCGGACAGGACGTTGTCCATCGCCGGCTGCAGGATGCCCTTGATCTCCGACGCGTGGTCGGTGATCGGGAACAGGAAGGTCGTCTTGTCCGTCACCTGGGTGGTGAAGGCCTTGACGTCGATGCCCTTGGCCTCGAAGGCGGCCTGGGCCTTCTCCGTGGCGGCGGGGATGGCCGGGAAGACGACCGACTTCTCCCCGACGATGTTCTGGCAGTCGGGCGAGCCGAGGAACTCGACCCACTTGGCGGCACCCGGCTTGTTCTTCGCGCCCACCCAGATCGAGTCGGCGAGGCCGTTGTACATGCTGGAGCGCTTGCCGCTCGGCCCGACGGGCGTCGGCGCGAGCCCGACGCTGAGGTCCTTGCTCCCGGCGAGGGCGTTGGTGTTCCACGAGCCGTTCGTCACCGTGGCGTACTTGCCGGCGGTGAAGATCGAGGTCTCGTCCTGGCCGGTGACCTCGGCGACGCTGGGCATGTAGCCCTTGTCGATCAGGCTCTTGTACCAGCTGATCGTCTGCTGGAACTGCGGCTGGTCGTAGTTGTAGTGCGTGCCCCAGGGGTTCTTGTCGGTGTACTGCCACGCCGGCGCCGTCGAGCCGGTGTACATGCTCCACTGGGTCTGGCCGCCGTTGTCGCCGCCGGAACCGCCGTCGAGGCCCAGGCCGTAGACCTTGATCTTGCTCTTGTCGAAGCCGGCCTCGTCGCCGCGCCGACCGCTCGTGTCCTGGGTGAGGTGCGCGATCAGCTTCTCGTACGAGCCGCCGTCGGTCGGGTTCCAGGACAGGTCCTGCAGGTCCGCGTCGGAGTACCCGGCCGCCTTGGTCAGCGTCTTGTTGTAGAACACCGCGACGGTGTCGAAGTCCTTGGGCAGGCCGTAGCGCTTGCCGTCCTGGCCGACCCACAGGTCGGCGAGACCCGGCTGGTACTGGTTCGTGTTGAAGCCGTCCTTGGCCAGCGTGGCGTCGAGCGGGACCAGCTGGTCCTGGGCGACGAACTCGCCGTACTTGGACAGGTGGTCGGTGAAGACGTCCGGCGCGTCACCGGCGACGAAGCCGTTGGTGAGCTTGCTCCAGTAGTCGTCCCAGGCGTACTGGCTGATCTTGACCGTGACGTTCGGGTTCGCCGTGTGGAAGGCGTCCGCGCAGGCCTGGTACGCCGGGAGCTGGCTGGCGTCCCAGAGCCAGTAGTTGACCTCGCCGGTCGCCGAGGTCGTGTCGATCGCGTCGCCGTCCGTGCCACCGCCGCCGCCGCTGTCGGAGCCGCCGCCGCCGCAGGCGGTGAGGGTCAGGCTCAGGGCCGCGAGGCCGACCAGGGCGGCCCCGAGCTTCTTGTGCATTCTTGCCATCGTTGGCAGTTCCTTTCGGGTGGCACCGCCCCGGGCTGGCGCAGTGCGTTGGGTCGTGCGGGTGGTGCTGGTCGTGCGGACGGCCGTGAGGCAGGGGCCTGCCCCGTCGACGGGCCCCCGGAGGGGTCCTGGGCCTACTTGGATCCCGAGAAGCCGATCGAGTTGACGATCCGCTTCGCGAAGAACATGAAGACGATCAGCAGCGGGAGCGCCGCGATCAGGACGGCCGCCATGAGGCCGGCCCAGTCGGGCCCGGTCTGCGGGGTCTGCGAGCGGAAGACGCCCAGGGCGACGTTCAGCACGCGGGTGCTGTCGTTCGTCCCGACCAGCAGGGGCCAGAGGTACTCGTTCCACATGTTGATGAGCGTGAGGATCGCCAGGGTGGTGATCGGCGCCCAGCTCATCGGCAGGATGATCCGGAAGAAGACCATCCAGAGCCCGGCGCCGTCGAGCTTCGCCGCCTCCTCGACCTCACGGTTGATGCCGAGGAAGAACTGCCGCAGGAAGAAGACGGCGAACGGCGTCATGAAGAAGTACGGCGCGATCAGCCCCGGGAACGTGCCCAGCAGGCCCAGGTTCTTGATCAGGATGAAGTTGGGCAGCGCGGTGAAGATCGGCGGCACCATCAGCGCGGTCAGGAACGCGAAGAACACGATGTCGCGGCCCGGCCACCGCAGCCGCGCGAAGGCGTACGCGGCCAGCGCGCTGAAGAACACCTGGCCCGCTGTCGCGACCACGGCGAAGATCGTCGAGTTCCGCAGGTAGAGGAAGAAGTCGACCGACGCGCCCGACCCGCCCTCGGCCTGCGCCTCGGCGGTCGTCGCGAGCCCGAGCACCCGCTTGTACGCGCCGAGGGTGAAGTCGACGGGCCCGAGCTTCCCCGGCTCGAGGAACAGCGCCTTCGACGTCGAGAACGAGGTGCGCAGCATCCAGTAGAACGGGAACAGCGTGATCAGGATGATGATGATCATGGCGGCCCAGGCGGCGACGCGGCCCGCGTTGAGCGGCTTGCGGCCGCGGGTCCCGCTCGCGGTCTGCTCGGGCGCGATGGATGTGGGGGCGATGGTGGTGGCCATGTCCGTCCCTTCTCAGGCCAGGTCGGACTCGCCCGCACGGAGCAGGCGTAGCTGGACGAGGGCGACGATGGCGAGGATGACGAACAGCACGAACGAGATGGCGCTCGCGTAGCCGAACTGGCCCTCGGTGAAGCCCTTCTGGACGATGTAGTACTGGATCACCCGGCTCGCGTTGCCGGGGCCGCCCCGGGTCGTCACGTTCACGGTGTCGAAGATCTGGAACGAGCCGGTCACCGTGATCACCAGGACCAGGGCGAGGATCGGGCGCAGCAGGGGCAGCGTGATCCGCCAGAACGAGCGCCACTCGGTGCTGCCGTCGACGGCGGCGGCCTCGTACACGTAGTCGGGGATCGTCTGCAGGCCGGCGAAGATCAGCAGTGCCGTGTAGCCCATGTGGCGCCACACGTTGACCGCGGCGATGGTCGGGATCGCCGTCGCGTCGCCGCCGAAGAAGGTGATCCGGTCCAGCCCGATGTTCGCCAGGATCTCGTTGACGATGCCGACCTGGAAGTCGAGCATGAGGAACCAGACGAGCGCCGCGATCACGTTCGAGATCAGGAACGGCAGCAGGATGACCGCCCGGACGGCGGTGTTCTTGGTCAGGCGCTGCATCAGGACGCCGATCCCGACGGCGAGGATCGTCTGGAAGAGGATGTTGAGGGCGACGTACTCGAGCGTCACCTTCATCGCGTTCCAGAACAGCGCGTCGCCGAACAGCCGGGTGTAGTTGTCGATCCCGATGAAGCGCGGTCGACCCAGGATGTTGTAGCGCGTCAGGCTGAAGTAGATGCCGCGGATCGTCGGGTAGAGGTAGAAGACCAGGAAGCCGAAGAGCGCCGGGGCGATGAAGACCAGCGCCATCGACAGGTCGGACTTGCCGGGCGGCCGGTTGGTGCCCTTGCCGACGGGCGGCGTCGCCGCGCCCGTGGCGCTGTCGACCGGTGCGGTGGCCGTGCTCACTCCGGCCCTCCGGCGGCGGCGTCGGGCCAGACCCGTCGGGCTGGCGCCCTCGTGCACGACATCATCGTCATCCCTCCGAACCTCGGACCGGCGTACGCCGCACCGTCCGAGATCGGAGCGGCGGCGCCTCGATGCGCAGGAAGTTACAGCAGTAGATCGGGCGCTGGCAAGACCCCCGAGCCGCCGTGTCGGAACTGAGACCTGCCGGGCTCTCGCTCATGCTGGTCACAGAAGTAGCCGTTGGAGCGATCCATTCCGGCCATCGAAGGGCACTTTCCGCTCGTCTGCGCCGTCCGTCGCCCGGCCGGCTGCCCGACTCGCTCGACCCAGGCTCTTCCCAGAGGCGGTCTACCGCAGTAGATTGACCGCTCCCACTGGCGACGAGGCGGAGGAGGTCCGGGCGTGACCGTGCCCGTACGACCCCTCGCCCACGGCCGGGCCGCGACCCGCGCCGACGTCGCCCGGTACGCCGGCGTCAGCACCGCGGTCGTCAGCTACGTGGTCAACGAGGGCCCGCGTCGGGTGTCCCCCGGCACCGCGGCCCGGGTGCGCGCGGCGGTGCAGGCCCTCGACTACTCCCCCAACGTCGCCGCCCGGACGCTGCGCCTGGGCTCGAGCGAGATGCTCGGGCTGGTCGTCCCGGACATCACGAACCCGTTCTTCGCCGAGCTCGCCCAGGCCGTCGAGGGTGCGGCCGCCGAGCGCGGCTTCCTCGTGACGCTGGGCAGCTCCGGCTCCCGGGTCGACCTCGAGCGCGAGCTCGTCACCGACCTCGCCGGGCGCAACGTGGACGGGCTCCTCGTCTCGACGGTCCTGATGCCGGAGGCCCTGGCGGCGCTGCCCGCACCGAGGCGCCCCACCGTGCTGATCAACGTCTCCACCCCGTTCGCCGGCTACGCGGCCGTGGGCTCCGACTCCCGCCGGGGGGCGTACGACCTGGTCGAGCACCTGCTCGGCACGCACGGCCACACGAGCGTCGCCCTGGTCATCGGCGAGTCCACCGAACGGCTGCCCGAGCCGCGGGAGCGCGGCTTCGCCGACGCGTTCGCGGCGCACGGGCTGCCGCCGGGGCCGGTGGTGCGCACCGACTTCAGCCGGACCGGCGGCTACGAGGCGACCCGGCAGGTCCTGGCCTGGCGGCACCGGCCCGACGCGATCTTCCTGTCGTCGGACCAGCAGGCCTCCGGGGCTTACCGCGCCGTCCGTGAGGCGGGGCTCGAGTGCCCCGACGACATCGCGCTGGTGGCCTACGACGGCACGACGCAGTCGGAGTTCACCTGGCCTCCCCTGACGTCCTCGCGCCAGCAGATCGACCTCATGGCCCGGACCGCGCTCTCGGCCGTGCTCGACCCCGCCAACGCGCCCGCCCACCAGCACCTCCCCACCGAGCTCGTGGTCCGTCGCTCCTGCGGCTGCTCCCTCCCCTGATCCCGACCGTCCCCACCTGCCCTCACCCTGCCCTCGCCCTGCCCGACCGCCTGATTGGACGTGCCCCCGTGCCCGCGACCCCCTCCGCCCTCCCGACCTGCGTCGCGCTGAGCGCCGCCGGCGTCAGCCTCGTGCTCGACCTCGGCGGGGCCGGGCTGCCGCGCGTCCTGCACTGGGGTGCGGCGCTGCCGACGCTGACCGACGAGGACGCCGTCGCGCTGGCCGAGGCCTCGGCGGCGGTCGTCGCGCCGAGCTCCATCGACGACCCCGTCTCGGTCGCCCTGCTGCCGGAGCACTGGACCGGCTGGACCGGGCGCCCCGGGCTGAGCGGGTCGCGCGCCGGCGCCGGCTGGTCCCCGAAGTTCACCGTCGCCTCGCTCGCGCTCGACGGGGCCGACGTCGCCCTCGGGTCGGGCGTGACGAACGCGGGCGCCGCCACGCTCGTCGTCCGGGCGGACGACCAGGAGGCCGGACTGGCCCTCGAGCTGACCGTGCAGCTGACCCCGGAGGGGCTCGTCCGGCTCCGCGCCCGGCTGACCAACACCGCGGCCGACGCGTACGGGCTGCAGGACCTCGTCCTCGCGCTGCCGGTGCCCGCGGTGGCGCGCGAGGTCCTCGACCTGGCTGGCCGCTGGGGCAAGGAGCGCACCCCGCAGCGCGGGCGCCTCGACGTCGGCACCCACCTGCGCGAGGGGCGTCGCGGTCGGACCGGTCCGGACGCGGCCACGCTGCTGCACGTCGGGACGCCCGGCTTCGACTTCGCCACCGGCGAGGTCTGGGCCGTCCACACCGCCTGGAGCGGCAACCACACCCACTACGCCGAGCGGCTGTCCAGCGGCGAGCAGGTCATCGGCGGCGGCGAGCTGCTGCTGCCGGGCGAGGTCGTGCTCGGACCGGACGCGTCGTACGAGACGCCCTGGGTCTACGCCGCGTACGGGACCGGGCTCGACGAGGTCGCGCGTCGGTTCCACCGCTTCCTGCGGGCCCGGCCGAACCACCCCGGCCCGGACCGGCCCGTGACGATCAACGTCTGGGAGGCCGTCTACTTCGACCACGCCAACCACGAGAAGCTCCTCGAGCTCGCCCGCCTGGCCGCCGCGGCGGGCGTCGAGCGCTACGTCCTCGACGACGGCTGGTTCGGCGGCCGGCGCGACGACAGCGCCGGGCTCGGCGACTGGACCGTCTCCCCCGACGTCTGGCCCGAGGGACTGCACCCGCTCGTCGACGCGGTCACCGGGCTGGGGATGCAGTTCGGGCTGTGGTTCGAGCCCGAGATGGTCAACGAGGACTCCGACGTCGCCCGGGCGCACCCCGAGTGGATCATGGCCACGGGCGGCCGGATCCCGGTCGAGGCCCGCCAGCAGCAGGTGATCAACCTCGGCATCCCCGAGTGCTACGCCTACATCCGCGACCAGATCTTCGCGATCCTGGCCGAGTACGACATCTCCTACATCAAGTGGGACCACAACCGCGACCTCGTGGACGCGGGCACCTCGCCGACCGGGCAGCCCGGCGTGCACGCGCAGACGCTCGCCTTCTACCGCCTCGTCGACGAGATCAAGGCCGCGCACCCCGGGCTGGAGATCGAGTCGTGCTCCTCGGGCGGCTCGCGCGTCGACCTCGGCGTGCTGGAGCGCACCGACCGCGTCTGGGTCTCGGACTGCATCGACCCGCTGGAGCGCCAGCAGATGCACCGCTGGACCACGCAGCTGATCCCGCCGGAGCTCATGGGGGCGCACATCGCCTCCGGCGCCTCGCACACGACGGGACGTCACCACGAGCTGCGCTTCCGTGCCGCGACGGCGATCTGGGGCCACCTCGGCGTGGAGTGGGACCTGACCAGCGCCACCGAGACCGAGCTGGCCGAGCTCGGTGCGTGGATCGCCTTCTACAAGGAGCACCGCGCGCTGCTGCTGCAGGGCGACCTCGTCCGGATCGACTTCCCCGACGACGCGCTGCTCGCCGGCGGGGTGGTGGCGCACGACCGGCGGAGCGCGATCTACTCGTTCGCCTCGGTGTCGCGCTCCGACGTCGCGATCCTGGGGCGGGTCCCGCTGCCCGGCCTCGACCCCGACCTGCGCTACCGGGTCACGCCCGCCCTGCTCGACCAGCCGCCCTCCGGGGTCGTCCCGCCGCCGTGGTGGCACGTCGACCGGGCCGGCACCAGCGACCACGCGACGTCCGACCACCTCGGCCCGCTCCGGCTCGTGCAGCAGGACCGCGGCCCCGTCGTGCTGACCGGCGCCGTGCTCGGCCGCAGCGGCCTGACCGTCGCCCCGACGAACCCGGAGCAGGTCGCCACCTACCTCGTGGAGGCCGTCGGCTGAGCGCTTGGCCAGCGGGTCCGGGGGTCGCACTCGCTAGGGTCGGCCCGTGACGGACCCGGCGTACGACGGCAACGACTTCTACTGCGACGTCGCCGTCCCGCGTACGCAGCACCTCGACGTCGTGCACGAGGACGACCGGGTCCTGGCCTTCCACCACACCCGGCCGTTCTGGGCCGTCCACGTCGTCGTCGTCCCGAAGCGCCACCTGGCCTCGTTCACGTCGGTCGCGGACGAGGACGAGCCGGACGTCCGCGCCCTGCTCGCCGTGGTGCAGCGGGTCGCCCGCGAGGTCGAGGTCACGCACGGCGAGGCGGGGGTGCTGACCAACCTCGGGCGCTTCCAGGACTCGAAGCACCTGCATGTCCACGTCTACGCCGGCGAACCGGTCCGCCGGACGGCGGGCTGAGGCCCGACACCTCGCGCCTGAGCCGTGCGGCGTCAGAGGTCAGGTCTCCAGCCGCGCGCTGAGCTCGGCGAGGGTCGTGATCCGGCCTGCCGGTGCTTCCTCCTCCCGCCGGTGCCGGTCGAGGTGGAGCGCCCGTAGTCCCGCCGCCCGCGCGGCGACCACGTCGAGGTCGTGGCGGTCGCCGACGTGCACCGTCTCGGCCGGAGCGACGGACAGCAGCCGGCAGGCGGCCCGATAGGTCTGCGGCGCGGGCTTGGCCACCCCGAGCTGCTCGGCCGTCACGACCCCGGCCACGCAGTCGCTCAGCCCGATCGCCGCCACCTTGGCGGTCTGCTGCGCGGTCGAGCCGTTCGTGAGGACGGCCAGGGCGATCCCGCGGTCGACCAGGTCGTCGACGGCGGGCCGGACGTCGTCGAAGGGGCGCCAGGCCCGCTCGTACTGCTCGAGGTAGCCGACGAAGACCAGGTCGAGCTCGGCGTCGGGGCCGACGGCCTGACCGACGAGCGGCAGGAAGTCGCGGAGGCGTCGTCTCCGTTGCTCGTCGAAGCTGATCAGACCGGACCGCCAGCTCTCGAAGTGCTCGTCCTCCAGGTCGAACCAGGCCTGCTCCAGGCCGGGGGCCGGCTCGACCCCGAGGCCGGGGAGCCACGCCGCCAGGGCTGCGGTCGTCGAACCCCGGTGGTCGAGCAGCGTGTCGTCGAGGTCGAAGACCACGGCCCGCACCGGTGCCAGGACGTCACGGGAAGCCACCCGGAGACGCTACGTGGCCGGGCTGCCGGTCAGCGGGCCGGGGACGGCGCCGCGTGGACCGCCGCGTCGGTGGCACCGACGTCCACGCGGTGCAGCGGCGAGTCGGCCAGGCTGCTGCCGAGCCAGCGGCTCAGGGTCCCGGCTCCGCCGACGAGGGCGTACGTCGTGGCCGCCGTCGGCTCGGGCCGCGCCGGCCCGAGCCACGCGACCGTGTCCAGGACGCGGTGGGCGCCGAGCATGCCCGGCGCGTCCCGCAGGCCGTCGGGGTCGAGGCGCTGGTCCTCGAGCAGGACGGGACGCCCGCCGACGCGCACCGCGGTGACGGAACGCAGGCGGCCGCCGCGCTGACCCGTACGACCGAGGACGACGGTGTCGCGCACCACCGCGGACGCGTCGGGGGCGAGGTCGACGTCGAGCGTGCGGGTCACGTCCGCGCCGTCACCGACGACGAAGGGTTCGCAGGCGTAGGTCAGCGCCGCCCCCGCGGCCAGCTCGAGCCGGACGTGCCAGGCGCTCGCCTCGCCCCGCCCGTGGTACGCCACGGTCCCGGCCACGTCGAACAGGTCGAGCCGCGCCCCGGGTCCGACCCGGACCTCGAGCTCGACGACGTCGCCGCCGAGGAGCAGCGCGGTCGTCGCCAGCAGGCCGATCCGGCAGCGGTCCGGGGCGGACCCGACCACCTGCGGCCGGAGGAGACCCTGCCGCAGCCGGACGACGTGCCGTCCGTCGACCCGGTCGACCGCGACCGTCGTGGTCGCCGCGGTCTCAGTGGGAATGGGCGTGCTCGTGGGTGTGCGTCTCCCCGGTCTCGGCATGGAAGTGCGGCGCCATGGGTCCCGGGTCCTGCGCGACGTGGTTCCCGGTGCGGAACTCGGCCAGCGTCGCCAGGACCCACGCCTTCACGCGCGCGACCGACGCCGGGTCCTGCCGGCTGAGGGGGAGGACCGTACGGCCCTCGCGCGCGTCCTCGGCGTCGGCGACCATCTGCTCGACGTCGACCCCGACGTACGGGGCGAGGTCGGTCTTGTTGACCACGAGCGCGTCGGCGCGGGCGATGCCGGGGCCGCCCTTGCGGGCCACGTCTCCCCCGCCGGCGACGTCGAGCACGAAGAACTGCGCGTCGACGAGCGCCGGGGAGAACGTCGCGGTGAGGTTGTCCCCGCCGGACTCCACGAGCACGACGTCGACCGGCGCGAAGTCACGCTCGAGGTCCTCGACGGCGAGCAGGTTCTGGCTGATGTCGTCCCGGATCGCCGTGTGCGGGCAGGCACCGGTCTCGACCGCGCGGATCCGCTCGGGGTCGAGCACGCCGGCCGAGCGCAGGAACCGCGCGTCCTCGTCGGTGTAGATGTCGTTCGTCACGACGGCCAGGCTGAGCTCGGTCCCGAGCTCGCGGCAGAGCAGCGCGATGAGCGAGCTCTTCCCGGTGCCGACCGGTCCGGCCACCCCGATCCGCAGGGCTCGGGTGGGGATGGTGCTGCTCTCAGGCACGGAACAACCGCCTCTCGCTCGTCTTGTGGTGCTGGCCCCATTCCTCGACGAGGGGGGCGCTGTGGGCCGGGATGTCGGTGGTGGTGCGGGCGTCGACGACGCGGCTCACGAGGGCCTCGACCGCGACGGCCGCGTCCGCCGCCCAGCGCACCCCGACGCTCGGGTCGAAGGGCTCGAGCTTGAGCGCGGCGGCGACGACGGTCTGGACGTCCTCGTACGCGACGAGGCGGGCGGTCTGCTCGGCGTCGAGCCCGGCCTCGGCGGCGACGACGCCGAGGACGACGGCCCGGCACCAGGGTCCGGCCGCGGTCGCGAACGGGGTCAGGTCCCACACGGCCGCCGCGGTCCGCAGGTAGCTGCGGCCCAGCAGGTCCGAGGCTTCGCGCAGCGCGTCCGACAGCGTCCGGACGCGCCAGGCCGCGTCGACCTCGGCCAGCGCCTCGACCACGGTCGACGCTCCGCAACCAGCGCGAACGACCCCGCTGGTCCAGACGTGCCCGGCCACCACGGCCGCGGCCGCCTCGACCTCGACGACGGTGGCGAGCCGCACCCGCAGGTACGCGGGCACCTCGTCCACGCGCATCCCGTGCCGCAGCGCCGGCTCGACCCCGGCCGACTGCGTGTGGGCACCCGTGGGCAGCCGGCCGTCGGCGAGCAGCAGGGACAGGTACGAGGCGGTCATGCGGCGGGTCCGACCGCTCAGAACATCGAGTAGAGCTGGGCCAGCGGCAGCACGCTCGCGGGCGCGGGGGTGATCAAGGAACCGTCGATCGTGATCGCGTGCGTCTCGGCGTCGACCACGATGTCCGGGAGCGCGTCGTTCATGATCATCTGCGCCTTGCCGACGTCGCGCGTCGGACGGCACGCGACCAGCTGGCGCTGGAGCCCCAGCTCGTCGGCCAGCCCGGCGTCGAGGGCGGCCGGGGCGACGTACGTCTGCGAGCGCGCGGCCCCGCTGCCCCAGTAGAGGGCGGGGCGCATGAGCACCGGCTGCGGCGTCGGGATGGAGGCGTTCGGGTCGCCGAGCGCGGCCACGACGATGCCGCCGCCCTTGATCACGACGCTCGGGCGGTGGCCGAAGAAGCGCGGGTCCCAGAGCACGAGGTCGGCGAGCTTGCCCACCTCGACCGACCCGATCTCGTGGTCGACGCCGTGGCTGATCGCGGGGTTGATCGTGTACTTCGCCACGTAGCGCCGGGCGCGGAAGTTGTCGGCCGGCAGGCCGCCGGACAGGTCGCCGCGCACGTGCTTCATCACGTGCGCGACCTGCCACGTCCGGGTGATCACCTCGCCGATGCGCCCCATCGCCTGTGCGTCCGACGAGGTGATCGAGATCGCGCCGAGGTCGTGCAGATGATCTTCGGCGGCGATCGTGGTCGCGCGGATCCGCGACTCGGCGAAGGCCAGGTCCTCGGGCACCGAGGGGTTGAGGTGGTGACAGACCATCAGCATGTCGAGGTGCTCGGCGACGGTGTTGACGGTGTGCGGGAGGGTCGGGTTCGTGGAGCCGGGCAGCACGTGCGGCAGCCCGGCGATGGTGATGATGTCCGGCGCGTGCCCGCCACCGGCGCCCTCGACGTGGAACGCGGAGATGCTGCGTCCCGCGATCGCGGCCACGGTGGACGCGACGAAGCCGGACTCGTTCAGCGAGTCGGAGTGCAACGCGACCTGCAGGCCCCACTCCTCCGCCCCCCGGAGCGCGGCGTCCACGGCGGCCGGGGTCGAGCCCCAGTCCTCGTGGACCTTGTAGCCGCCGGCCCCGGCCAGGGCCTGCTCCTCGAACGCGCCGGCCGAGACCGTGTTGCCCTTGCCCAGCAGCAGGAGGTTCACCGGGAACTCGTCCAGCGCCCGGTGGGTCTGCTTGAGGTGCCACGCCCCGGGCGTGACCGTGGTGGCCTTCGAACCCTCGGACGGCCCCGTGCCACCGCCGCCCAGCGTGGTGAGCCCGGCGGCCAGCGCCTCGTGGATCTGCGACGGCGACAGCAGGTGGACGTGGGCGTCGAACCCGCCGGCCGTGAGGATCTTGCCCTCGCCGGAGATCACGTCGGTGCCCGGGCCGATGATCAGCGCGGGGTCGACGCCGTCGGCGATGTCAGGGTTGCCGCTGCGCCCGATGCCGACGATCCGGCCGTCCCTGATCCCGACGTCGGCGCGGACGATGCCCCAGTGGTCGAGGATCACGACGTTGGTGACCACCGTGTCGAGCGCACCCTCCGCCGAGGTCGCGAGCGACTGGTTCCCCGACTCGCGGATCGACTTGCCGCCGCCGAAGACCGACTCCTCGCCGCCGACGGTCAGGTCCTGCTCGATCTCGATCCAGAGGTCGGTGTCGCCGAGGCGGATCTGGTCCCCCGCGGTCGGGCCAAAGATCGCGGCGTACGCGTCACGGCTGATGCGCACGTATCAGCCCTCCTGCTCGGTCGGGGCGGGCGTGCGGATCTGGAGGCCGGGCACGAGGCGACGCCCGCGCAGCGCGACGGTGGCGACCGTCCGGGAGGCGCCCGGCTCGAAGCGCACCGACGTGCCCGCCGCGATGTCGAGCCGGTGGCCCTGCGCCGCCGCGCGGTCGAACTCGAGCCCGACGTTCACGTCGGGCAGGTGGAAGTGCGACCCCACCTGGATCGGCCGGTCGGCCGTGTTGGTGAAGGTCAGCTCGCCGCGCTCCTCCGGGCCCCGGTCCGCGTTGAGCTCGATCTCGCCCGGGGCGATCCGGAAGGCCCCGGGTCCCGAGGTCGCGATGCCCGCCATGTCGTCTCCTTCTACTGGATCGGCGAGTGGAGGGTGACGAGCTTGCGGCCGTCCGGGAACGTCGCCTCGACCTGCACGTCGGTCATCATCTCGGCGACGCCGTCCATGACCTGGTCGCGCGTGAGGACCTCGCGGCCGGTGGTCATCAGCTCGTCGACGCGGGCGCCCTCGCGGGCCCGCTCGATCACCCACGTGCTCAGCAGGGCCACCGACTCGGGCCAGTTCAGCTTGACGCCGCGGGCCAGCCGGTCCCGGGCGACCATGCCGGCGACGGCCATCAGCAGCTTCTCGGTCTCCGAGGGCGCGAGGTTCATCGGGGTCCTCCCGGCAGACGGCGGTGGGCGTACGGGCGAGTCCGGTGCAGCGCTCGTGACGCTAGCGAGCGATTGTTTCCGCCGCGTTGCGGCCCTCGGGCGTCCGACGCCGTCCAGGTGATGATCAATCCCGTCGAGCAGGTCGCCGGAGGCCGAGGGTGCCGCCGTACGGTGTCCCGCGTGACGACGCGACCAGGCCAGCCCCCCGCCGACGCCCTGCCCACCACCTGGGAACGCCTCGACGACCGCTTCGCGGCGGTGGACGGCGACTCGCTCGTCGTGCGGATCGCGTCCGGCTG
Source organism: Microlunatus antarcticus (assembly GCF_014193425.1). NCBI lineage: Bacteria > Bacillati > Actinomycetota > Actinomycetes > Propionibacteriales > Propionibacteriaceae > Microlunatus > Microlunatus antarcticus. The sequence continues at coordinate 3,519,363 of NZ_JACHZG010000001.1, forward strand.
CCGCTGGGTCGAGGGCGGGACCTACCTCCCCGCGTCGCGCAGCTTCGTCTGGAGCGACATCCCGAACGACCGGCTGCTCCGCTGGGACGAGCTCACCGGCGAGACGGGCGTCTTCCGGTCGCCGGCCGGCTACCCGAACGGCAGCACGCTCGACGGCCAGGGGCGCCTGGTCACCTGCGGCCACGGTTCCCGGGCGGTGACCCGGACCGAGTACGACGGGTCGCTCACCGTCCTCGCCGACCGCTACGACGGCCACCCCTTCAACAGCCCGAACGACGTCGTCGTCGACAGCCGGGGCCGGGTCTGGTTCACCGACCCGAGCTACGGCATCTCCACCGACTACGAGGGCTTCCAGGCCGAGCCCGAGCTCGGGCACCACGTCTACCGGATCGACCCCGACGGCACCTGCCACCAGGTGACGGACGACTTCGACCAGCCGAACGGGCTGGCGCTCTCGCTGGACGAGAGCCAGCTCTACGTCGTCGACTCGGCGCGCCGCCACCTGCGCGTCTTCGACGTCACCGACGACGGCCGGCTCGAGGGCGGCCGCGAGCTCGCCACCAGCACGGCGGGCACGTTCGACGGGATCCGCCTCGACAGCACGGGCCGGATCTGGGCGGCCGCCGAGGACGGCGTGCACTGCCTGCACCCCGACGGAACGCTGCTCGGCAAGCTCCTGCTGCCCGAGATCACGGCCAACCTCACCTTCGGCGGCCTCAAGCGCAACGTGCTCTTCGCCTGCGCGACGACCAGCATCTACACGGTGATGCTCAACGTCACCGGCGCGCCCGGCCCGTACGCCGCGTCCGGGCGCTGACGGCCCCGGGGTCTTGACGTCCTACTTGCTTTTTGCAAGTGTGAGGGCGCAGCCCGACGACGGGCTCTCGACGGGAGACCACCATGACCTCGATGTTCGTCAACCTGCCGGTGACCGACCTGGAGCGCGCGAAGGCGTTCTACACGGCCCTCGGCTTTCGCATCAACCCGCTCTTCACCGACCACAACGCCGCCTGCGTCGTGGTCGAGGAGGACCACAGCTACGTCATGATCCTGGTGCGCGACTACTTCCAGACCTTCACCCAGCTGCCGATCGGCGACCCCGCGGTGAACCCCTCGGCCTCGACGGCGATCTTCCTCGACAGCCGCGAGGCCGTCGACGCCGCGGTCGCCGCTGGCGTTGCCGCGGGCGGTACCGAGCCGGGCGAGGCCACGGACTTCGGCTTCATGTACCAGCGCGGGGTCACCGACCCCGACGGCAACGTCATCGACTTCGGCTGGATGGACCCCGCGGCCGCGGCCCAGGGCCCCGCGGCGTTCGCCGACCAGCAGGCCTGAGGCCGGTGGCCGCACGCGACTACGGGCAGTACGACGGGATCACCCGGGCCCTCGAGCTGGTCGGCGAGCGGTGGGCCCTGCTCATCGTCCGTGACCTGCTCGTCGGGCCGCGCCGCTACGGCGAGCTCGCCGAGGGCCTGCCCCGCATCCCGAGCAACATCCTCGCGACGCGGCTCAAGGAGCTGCAGGCGGCCGGGATCCTGCGCCGGGCCCCGCACTCGCGCGTCATCGTCTACGAGCTGACCCCGTACGGCCGCGAGCTCGAGCCCGTCGTCCTCGCCCTCGGCACCTGGGGCTTCAAGGCGATGGGCGACCCGCGGGACGAGCAGGTCATCACGCCGGACGCGATGACCATGGCGCTGCGCACCGCGTTCCGTCCGCTGGTCGCGGCGGACCTGCCGGCCACGGCGTACGCGGCGCGCCTCGGCCCCGCGCAGCTCCTCGTCCGCGTGGACGGGGCCAACCTCGACGTCACGCGCGGTGACGGCCCGGCCGACCTGACCTTCGCCGCGGGCCACGCCATCCGGCGGCTCATCTCGGGCGAGCTCGCGCCCGACCGGGCCATCGCCACCGGGGTGGTCCAGGTGCTGCACGGCCGCGGCGACCTCCTCGACCGGTTCGCCAGCACGTTCCACCTGGCCGCTTGAGGCCGGCCCGGTCCGAGCCGCGAGGAACGGTCGTGCCGAAGGACAATGACGGCGTGATCATCAGGGCCAAGCTCGCCACCGACGACGACGCCTGCGTGGCCGTGATGGAGCGCACGCACGCGGTGGACGGCTATCCCCGCTACTGGCCGGCCAAGCCGGCGAAGTTCCTGCGGGCGCAGGGCGAGACGGACGCCTGGGTGGCGGCGGACGACGACGGCCCCGAGAGCCGGGTCGTCGGGCAGGTCGCGCTGCACCGGGCGGAGGGCGAACCCGTCCTCGCGCTCGCGCAGGAGGCGACCGGCCTGCCGGCCGCCAGGCTCACGGTGCTGGCCCGGCTGCTCGTGCATCCCGACGCCCGCGGGCGCGGGGTCGGGCGCGCCCTCGTCCGAACGGCGACGGAACGGGCGCACGCGTCGGGCCGGCGGGCGGTCCTGGACGTCCTGCAGAGCACGACCGGCCCGGCCCGGCTCTACGAGTCGGAGGGCTGGACCCGGCTCGGTCCGACGAGCCTGGACCTCAGCGGCTTCGGCTACGGCGACGTCCCGCCGCTGCAGCTGTGGGTCTACCTCTCCCCCGCACCGGGCTGACGAAAGATCGGGGTGGATCCGACCGCGTAGTCGCGGTCAGATCCACCCCGATCTCGTGCTCCGAGCCGGAACCTACGGGTCAGTGCTTCTTGATGCCCTTCGCCAGCCTCAGGTCGCGCTGCACCGTCTCGTACGCGGCCTTCGGCTGGTAGTCCTCGTCGTAGAGGTTGGCCTGGCCCTCGCCCGGGAAGACCTGCGGGATCCACGAGTACTTGTCGGTGAAGCCCCAGACGGTGAACGAGATGCAGCTGCGCTCGAGCAGGCAGCTCTGCAGCATGTAGCTGTAGCCGTTGGACTGGGCCTGCACCTCGGCCGGGGTCGCCGGGTCGCTGGCCGAGAACGTGATGCGCACGTCCGCCTCGGTCACGGCGGTCTTGAGCCCCAGCTTGGCGAAGCGGTGCAGGTTGGCCTGCATGTCGGTGGGCAGGCCGTACTCGGTGCTCAGGTGGCCCTGGACGCCGTAGCCCTGGATCGGCACGCCCTCGCTGCGCAGCTCCTTGACCAGCTTGTAGACGGCGTCGCTCTTCGGCCCGATGCCCTCGGTGTTGTAGTCGTTGTAGAAGAGAATCGCCTTGGGGTCGGCCTTGTGCGCCCACCGGAACGCGTCGGCGATGTACTCCGGCCCGAGCTCGCGCAGCCACAGCGAGTCGCGCAGCGTGCCGTCGTCGTTGAATGCCTCGTTGACCACGTCCCACGCCCAGATGTCGCCCTTGAAGTGGCCCATCTCGGTGGCGATGTGCTGCTTGAGGATCGAGCGCAGCTGCTTCTTGTCGATCGACCCGTCCTCGACCCCGCTGGTGAGCCAGGCCGGCAGCTGGCTGTGCCAGACCAGCGTGTGGCCGCGGACCTTCTGCTTGTGGGCCTTGGCGAAGGCCACGAGCTTGTCGGCCTCGGTGAAGTCGAGCTTGCCGCGCTCCGGCTCCACGACCTCCCACTTCATGACGTTCTCGGGGGTGACGCTGTTGAACTGGGCCGAGACGGCACCGGCGTACGTCGCATCGTCGGCGAGGGCGGCGGTGTCGACCGCGGTACCGACGCGGACGCCGGTCGGCTTGGCCAGGGCCTTGAGGGACTTGCTGCCCGCGTCGCTGGTGGCGGCTCCGGCGGCGGGGGCGCCGCCGGCGAGGAGGGCGGACGCGACAGCTCCCGCGGTCACCAGGCTGAGGCAGGTACGGCGTAGGGACATGGGGTTCCTCTTCGTTGAGGTGGGTCCGCCGGCGGGGGTCGCGGGCAGGTCGTGCACGACGACAGGACGGTTCGTCGTCCGTCCGGAGCTCTCCACGGCCCCGAAAAGTTTCGGATAAGTGGTGAGCGGTTCGTCGTGCTCAGGACACTAGGCCGGTCCTGGCGGACAGGTCAAGGATTGTGTGCCAAGCAATTCAAGGAGGCTCGGCGCGCATCCGCGCCGTGGTTCCGGCCCGTACGGTGAGGCGAAGACGAGCGCTCGGCCAGGGAAACCGGCCACCAGAGGAGTCGAAAGGTTTCGGGAACGATCCCGGCCGACCCGGGCACGGTCAGGACCATGCGGGTGAGGGCGACCCGCCGTCGAGGCACGCCAGAACGAGCCGCCCGCGGTGGCAGACGGCTCGTTCGTGGGTGGATCAGGAAGCGGGGTTCGCCCCGGCCGGGACCTCTTCGCCGGCGCGGACCGGTCCGGGGGCCGTCCCGTCGCCGAACGGTCGCCCACCCAGCTCCTCGCGGTGGTGCGGCGTCAGCCAGCCCGCCAGGTCCGGGCCCTTCGGCACGATCTGCGTCGGGTTGATGTCGCTGTGAACGACGTAGTAGTGCTTCTTGATCTGCTCGAAGTCGGTGGTGTCGCCGAAGCCGGGCGTCTGGAACAGGTCCCGCGCGTAGGCCCACAGCACGGGCATCTCGGTCAGCTTCTGCCGGTTGCACTTGAAGTGGCCGTGGTAGACGGCGTCGAAGCGGGCCAGCGTCGTGAACAGCCGGACGTCGGCCTCGGTGATCGAGTCCCCCATCAGGTAGCGCTGCGTGGCCAGGCGCTCCTCCAGCCAGTCGAGCGCGACGAAGAGGCGGTCGTACGCGGCCTCGTAGGTCTCCTGCGAGCCGGCGAAGCCGCAGCGGTAGACGCCGTTGTTGACCTCGGTGAAGATGCGCTTCATGACCGGCGCCATCTCGTCGCGCAGGTGCTCGGGGTAGAGGTCGGGGGCGCCGTCGCGGTGGAACGCGGTCCACTCCGTCGACATGTCGAGCGTCATCTGCGCGAAGTCGTTGGTGACGAGCGCCTTGGTGGTCTCGTCGACGAACGCCGGCACCGTGATGCCGCGCGGGTAGTCGGGGTCGAAGGCGAAGTACGCCTGCTGCAGCCGCTCGTAGCCGAGCACCGGGTCCACGCCGCCCGGGTCGAGGTCGAAGGTCCAGCTGCGCTGGTCGTGGGTCGGGCCGGTCAGGCCCATGGAGATCGCGTCCTCGAGGCCGAGCAGGCGGCGCACGATGATCGCGCGGTTCGCCCACGGGCAGGCGCGGGCGGCGATCAGCCGGTAGCGGCCAGCCTCCACGGCGAAGCCGTCGCGACCGTCCGCGGTGATGCGGGTCGCGACGTACTGCATGTCACGGGTGAACTCCTGACCGGGAGCCACGTACGAGGGGGAAGTAGAAGCGTCAACCACTTCATCATCGTACGCTCTTTCGCGCCGTCGGGGGTGGCCCGCGCGGGATCGACCTCCGTCCCCGGACCAGGGACAATGGACCCATGCGCTTCCTGCAGCCGCCGCCCGCCACGGACCTGACCTACAGCGACGTGTTCATGGTCCCGCGACGCTCGTCGCTGACCTCCCGCCTCGAGGTCGACCTCACGTCCAACGACGGGGTCGGCACCACGCTGCCCCTCGTCGTGGCCAACATGACCGCGGTGTCGGGCCGCCGGATGTCGGAGACCGTCGCCCGCCGCGGCGGGGTCGCGATCATCCCCCAGGACATCCCGACCGAGGTCGTCGCCGAGGTCGTCCGCAAGGTCAAGGGCTCGCACACCGTCTTCGACACCCCCGTCACGGTCGCGCCGAGCAGCACGGTCGGCGAGGCGCTGTCGCTGCTCCCCAAGCGGGCGCACGGGCGCGTCGTGGTGGTGGAGGACGGCCGCCCCCTCGGCACCGTCGCCGAGGCCGACACCGTCGGGGTGGACCGCTTCGCCCAGGTGAAGGACGTGATGAGCACCGACCTGGTGGCCGTCGGCCCGGACACCTCGCCGCGGGAGATCTTCGACGCGCTCGCCGCCTCGCACCTCCAGCTCGCCGTGGTCGTGGAGCCCGACGGTTCGGCCGGGTCGGACGGCCGCCTGCTCGGGGTGATGACCTCGCGCTCCGCGGTGCGTTCCACGCTCTACCGCCCCGCCCTCGACCCGGACGGGGCGCTGATGATCGGCGCGGCGGTCGGCATCAACGGCGACGTCGCCGGGCGGGCTGAGGCGCTGCTCCGGGCCGGGATCGACGTGCTGGTCGTCGACACGGCGCACGGGCACCAGGACAAGATGCTGTCGTCGCTGAAGGCGGTCCGCGAGGTCCGCGACCGCCTCGCCGACGCGACCGGCCGCTCGGTCCCCCTCGTCGCCGGCAACGTCGTCGCCGCGGACGGGGTCGACGACCTCGTCGGCGCGGGAGCCGACGTGATCAAGGTCGGCGTCGGCCCGGGCGCGATGTGCACGACGCGGATGATGACCGGCGTCGGACGCCCCCAGTTCAGCGCGGTGCTCGAGTGCGCGGCGGCGGCGCGCGCGCTCGGCAAGTCGGTCTGGGCCGACGGCGGCGTCCGCTACCCGCGCGACGTCGCGCTCGCCCTGGCCGCCGGTGCGGGCAGCGCGATGATCGGCTCCTGGTTCGCCGGGACGTACGAGAGCACCGGCAACCTGATGGTCGACGCGCAGGGCCGGGCGTACAAGGAGTCGTACGGCATGGCCTCCGCCCGCGCCGTACGGCTGCGGACCAAGGACTCGAGCGGCTTCGACCGGGCGCGGTCCGGCCTGTTCGAGGAGGGCATCTCCTCCTCGCGGATGTACCTCGACCCGGAGCGTCCGGGCGTCGAGGACCTCATCGACTCGATCGTCGCCGGCGTCCGCAGCTCCTGCACCTACGCCGGTGCCTCGACGCTGGAAGAGTTCCACCAGCTCGCCGTCGTCGGCGTGCAGTCCAGCTCCGGCTACGACGAAGGGCGCCCCCTCAGCGTGTCCTGGTGATTCGCGCCCGGCCGTGCGCGGAGAGCTCCTGCCTTCCTCCCATCCGGTGACGCCACTCGTTCGTCCTGACGGTCGCCTCAGGCGTACTGGGTGACGTCACCGGCTGCTCGTCCAGGCAGGAGCGGGCGCACGACCTACCCGACGCTCACATCGCCGCCGTCGAGCGAGTGCCTGGTCTAGTTTCGCGAGCGGCTGGCTGTTCGTCCTAGGCCGGGATGGCGCTCGCGGCGCCTCGGACTCTCACGCCGGGTTCGCCGCGCAGGACGCTGACGTCGATGCGGCTCGGGCGGCCCATGTCCACGCCCTGGCAGATGGTGAACTCCGCGCTGGCGCCGATGATGTGGAGGTCCCGCAGGTAGCCGCCGAACGCGGCCGCCGCGGCGCCGGTCGCCGGGTCCTCGACGACGCCGCTGCCGGCGAAGGGGTTGCGGGCGTGGAAGAGCTTGCGTCCCTCGGGCCAGACGAGCAGGACCGTGATGAGCTCGTGCTCCTGCATGAGGGCGGCGAGGGCGTCGAAGTCGTAGTGCAGGTCGGCCAGCCGCGCGCGGGTGCGGGTGACGAGCACGAGGTGCTCGGAGCCGGCGTTCGCCAGCCGTACGGGGTAGTCGGGGTCGAGGTCACCCGGCGACCAGCCGAGGGCCCGGAGCACCGGCCCCACCAGCCCGGGCGGGGCCAGCCGGACCCGCGGCGAGACGCTGGTCAGCTCGGCCACGAGCCCGTGGTCGGTACGTTCGGTGTTGACCGTGACCAGGCCCGCAGGCGTGTGGAACACGAGCTCGGCGGCCGGGTGCCGCTCGACGAGCGCCACGCCGGAGGCGATGGTCGCGTGACCGCAGAACGGCACCTCCTGCCGCGGGGCGAAGAAGCGGACGTCGTACACGTTGGGCTCGTGGTCGCGCGGGAAGAGGAAGGCCGTCTCGGAGTAGCCGAGGTCGGCGGCGATCTCCTGCATCGCGGCGGCGTCGAGCCCGTCCGCGTCGAGCACCACCCCCGCGGGGTTGCCCCCGCGACCGTCGCTGGTCGTGAACGCGGCGTACCGAAGCACCTCGGTCGACATGGCGACAATCTAGACGCCCACGCCCTCCCACCGACAGACCCTCGGCTGCGTCCGGACCGCGCGTCGCCGGCGAACGAACCGCTTCAGGTGCCCGCGGCCGCGAGCTCCTCGAGCCGCGCGACGCCGGACGGGACGGCCCGCGCGAGACGTTCCAGGACGGCGTCGAGCTCGGGTGACGTGGCGTCGGGCGGCACCCGCGCCGGGTTGAGCGCGACCCGGTCGGTCCAGGCCTTCACGTCGGGCTCCGCGCCGAAGACCGCGCCGGCCCGGAAGCCGAGGACGTTCATCCGGGCCCAGTCGGCCAGCGAGTTGCCGTACGACGACGGCGGGCAGAGGCGGTTCTTCTCGGCGTCGTCGTCCCGGGTCGCCTCGACGTAGCCCACGAGCGCCGCCCCGAAGCAGGGGAAGCCGGCCCGGACGGGCTGCAGCGTGACGACGTCCGGTGCCCAGATCGGCCGACGTGGTCGCGGCCTCAGGCCGTCCGCCGCGCAGTGGACGACGAGCGCGTCGTCGTCGATCGGGACCGTCCCGCCGTCCAGGTCGAGGCGACCACGTCGGGCCGTCCGTACACGGCCCAGGCGCACCACGTGCTCGACCCGGCGCAGGAGGTCGAGCTCCCAGCGACCCAGGGTCGGGACCTTCGCCATGGACGGTGTGACGGCGGGGTCGAGGCGCATCATCGTCCCGGCGTCCTCGAGGGCGGTGAACAGCCCGGGCAGGGTGCGGGCGTCCGACGCCAGGCCCATCAGCTCCGCGACCATCCCGAGGTAGATCACGGGGTCGGGCTGGATCCGGGCCCGGTCGAGCATCCAGGGCTCGCGCGGGCGCACCCAGCAGATCGCGTCGGGGTCGACGCCGTGCCGCAGGAGCCAGACGACGCTGTCGGTGGCCGTCTTGCCGGAGCCGACGACCACGTGCTGCCGGGCGGGCCCGGACGTCGGGAGGTCGTTGGCCGGGACGACGTGGGCGCCGTCGACGGCGAACGGCGGCGGGGTCTCGCCGGGGATGTCCGGCGCGAGGTAGCGCGCGTCGACGATACGGCACCGTTCGGGCACGGCGTAGTGCTCGCCCGACGCCCGGTCCACGAAGGTCCGACCGCCCAGGAAGTCGGCGCCCGTGAACAGCCGCACGCGGCCCGGGCCGACCATCCGTTCGGCGAGGACCTGGTCGTAGTAGGCGAGGATCTCAGGCTGCCCGGCCCGCTCGTGCAGCCCGGCCTCGGGTCCCGAGGTCTGACGTCGGTCGCCACCGAGCAGCGTCGACGCGACGCCGTAGTACGTCGACGACTGGTGCAGCTGGACGAAGGGGTACGCCGCGCGCCAGTGCCCGCCGGGGCCGTCGCGGCGGTCGACCATCGCCACGGAGACATCCGCGTGGTCGATCAGGGCGTCGGTGAACGCCATCCCGGCCGCGCCCGCGCCGACGACCAGGTAGTCGACGTCGAGCCGGGTAACCTGGTCAGCCACGCACGGACCGGGGTCGACAAGCTTGCGTGGTCAGGCCGACGCGAAGCGCGCGGCGGAGCGCGCCCGGGCCTTCGCGGCCTCCTCGTCGCGGTTCTTCGGCGTGCCCGTGGTCACCAGGCTCTCCAGCAGGTGCTCGGTCGCGTGCGCGATGTCGTGCACGGCACGTTCGAAGGCGGCCTCGTTCGCCTTGGACGGCTTCGTCGTCCCGGCGATCTTGCGGACGTACTGCAGCGCGGCGTCGTGGACCTCGTTCGAGGTCGCCGGCGGCTCGAAGTTGTTCAGCGGTCGGATGTTGCGGCACATGGCCCCATCCTTCCCCTCGTCGAGCCGGGAGTCACCCCCTCTGAAGCCACGACCGGCTCAGGGGCGCACGGCGGCGTAGGCTCCGCTGCCGTGGGTGCGCGGGAGCTGATCGTCCTGGGGACCGCGTCGCAGGTGCCGACCCGGACGCGGGCGCACCAGGCCGCGGTGCTGCGCTGGGACCGCGAGGTGGTGCTCTTCGACCCGGGCGAGGGGACGCAACGCCAGCTCACCCTGGCCGGCGTCTCGGCGGGCAGCATCACCCGGATCTGCATCACCCACCTGCACGGCGACCACTGCCTCGGTCTGCCCAGTGTGCTGCAGCGCATCGCGCTGGACGGTCGCGGCCAGCCGGTCGACCTCTACTTCCCCGCCGCGGGCCAGCCGTACGTCGACCGGCTCCGTCACGCCAGCGCGGCGGCCGACGGGCCCGAGGTCCGCGAGCACCCGGTGTCGTCCGACGGCGTGGTCGACACCTGGCCGGGGCTCACGCTGTCCGCCCGCGCGCTCGACCACCGCGTGCCCACGTACGGGTGGCGCCTCCAGGAACCCGACGGACGCCGGGTCGTCCGGGACCGGCTGGACGCTGTCGGTCTCTCCGGACCCGACGTCGGCCGGCTGCTGCAGGACGGCGAGGTCACCGTCGACGGGCGACGCGTCCTCGCCTCCGAGGTCACCGAACCCCGTCGCGGCCAGTCCTTCGCCCTCGTCATGGACACGCGCCGCTGCAGCGCCGCGGTCGAGCTCTGCCGCGATGCGGACCTCGCGGTCTGCGAGTCGACCTACCTGCGCACCGAGGCGGACCTCGCCGAGCGCTACGCCCACCTGACCGCGGCCGACGCCGCCGGCATCGCGGTAGAGGCGGGCGTACGCCGCCTCGTCCTGACCCACTACTCGGCCCGCCATCCCGACGAGCAGGTCTTCGCAGCCGAGGCCCGTGAGCTCTTCCCTGACGTCACCGCCGCCCGAGACCTCGACCGCATCGAGGTTCCCCCGCGCCGCTGAGCGGTACTAGCTGTCGTACGCACGCCGACCACTGCGTGGCCCTTCGACAAGCTCAGGGAGCGTTCGAGCGCATTCCGACTACCGCCGACCGTCCGCCGCCGCCGCCGCCGCCGCCGCCGAGGAGACTCGATCAGGCAGGAGCTCGACCGCGCCCGGGCGTGGACGAGGTCATGTGGGCCGGCGCCGTCTGGACGAACGAGCGATGACGCCACCCTTCAGGCAGACCCGGATGGATCCGCCCGACGAGTGGCGTCATCGATCGTGAGGAAGACGGCGTCTGAGGCCCTGCGACCTCGTTCACGCCCGAGAGGGCTAGTGCGCGTGATCCCCGCGGTAGTACTCGAAGATCAGGCCGGTGAGCGTCACCGTGCCGAACGCGACGCCCAGGATCATCAGCCACCAGCCGAAGACCGGCCCGAGGATGAAGAGGGTGAACGTCAGGCCGACGAACAGCGGCCACTTGCTCTGCGGCGGGAAGAAGCCGAGCTCGCCGGCACCCTCCGCGATCTCGCCCGACTTCTTGTCCTCCGGGCGAGGGTCGATCCGACGTGCGAGGAGGCCCAGGTACAGGGCGATCATCAGCAGCAGGAAGAACGTCAGGATGAGCGCAGCGGTCCCCGTGGGGTCGTTGCTCATCAACCAGTAGACGGGGGTGATCGCCGCGACGAAGACCGTCAGGGAGATGAAGACCCAGGTCTCAGCCTTCATCCTCGGCCGGCCTCCTTGTCGTTGAAGTCAGCCGAGGGCGGGGACTGGTTGGGGTGCTGCTCGTCGTACGCCTCGACCGGATCGGTGGACTCCCCGCTGACGCGCTGCTCCAGCAGCGTGCGGCGACCGGTGTCGTCCGCGGCGTCGACCAGGGTGTCGTTGAGCTCGCCGTTCATGTCGTTGTACTCCGACAGCGCGACCTCGGGGTGGTGCAGGTCGAAGGCCGGGGCCTCGGACCGGATCCGCGGGATCGAGGTGAAGTTGTGCCGCGGCGGCGGGCAGGAGGTCGCCCACTCGAGCGAACGGCCCCAGCCCCACGGGTCGTCGACGCCGACCTTCGGGTTGTTGCGGCTCTTCCACACGTTGTAGACGAACGGCAGCATCGAGGCGCCGAGCAGGAACGCACCGGCCGACGAGATCTGGTTGAGGACCGTGAAGCCCTCGTTCGGCAGGTAGTCGGCGTAGCGACGGGGCATGCCCTCGACGCCGAGCCAGTGCTGGACGAAGAACGTGGCCTGGAAGCCGATGAACAGCAGCCAGAAGTGGACCTTGCCCAGGCGCTCGTCGAGCATGTGGCCGGTGAACTTGGGCCACCAGAAGTAGAAGCCGGCGAACATCGCGAACACGACCGTGCCGAACACCACGTAGTGGAAGTGAGCGACCACGAAGTAGGAGTCGGAGAGCGCGAAGTCGAGCGGCGGCGAGGCCAGGACGACACCGGTCAGACCACCGAAGAGGAAGGTGATCAGGAAGCCGACGGCCCAGAGCATGGGTGTTCGCATGGCGATGTTGCCGCCCCACATGGTGCCGATCCAGTTGAAGAACTTCACCCCGGTCGGGACCGCGATGAGGAACGTCATGAAGGAGAAGAACGGCAGGTTGACCGCACCGGTCACGTACATGTGGTGGGCCCACACGGCCACCGAGAGGGCCGCGATCGACAGCGTCGCGCCGACGAGGCCGACGTAGCCGAAGATCGGCTTGCGGCTGAAGACCGGCAGGATCTCGGTGATGATGCCGAAGAACGGCAGCGCGATGATGTAGACCTCGGGGTGCCCGAAGAACCAGAACAGGTGCTGCCACAGGATCGGGCCGCCGTTCGCGGCATCGAAGACGTGGGCGCCCAGCTTGCGGTCCGCCTCGAGCACCAGCAGGGCCGCCGCGAGGATCGGGAACGCGATCAGCACGAGGATCGACGTCACCAGGATGTTCCAGGTGAAGATCGGCATCCGGAACATCGTCATGCCGGGGGCACGCATCGTGATGATCGTCGTGATGAAGTTGACCGCGCCGAGGATCGTGCCCAGACCGGCCATGTAGAGGCCCATGATCCACAGGTCACCGCCGACGCCGGGCGAGTTCACGGCGTCGCTGAGCGGGGCGTACGCGAACCAGCCGAAGCTGGCGGCGCCCGACGGGGACAGGAAGCCGGAGACCGTGACGAGGCCGCCGAAGAGGTAGAGCCAGTACGACAGCATGTTCAGCCGCGGGAACGCCACGTCGGGCGAACCGATCTGCAGCGGCATGATCGCGTTCGCGAAGCCGGCGAAGAGCGGCGTCGCGAAGAGCAGCAGCATGATCGTGCCGTGCATCGTGAAGAACTGGTTGTAAGTCTCCCGCGACATGTACTGCATGCCCGGGAAGGCCAGCTCGGCGCGGATGCCCAGCGCCAGGATGCCGCCCAGGAAGAAGAACAGCATCGTGGTGATGAAGTAGAGGTTGCCGATCACCTTGTGGTCGGTGGTGACCATCCACTTCCACGAGATCGTCCCCAGCTGTCGCTTGGGGGTCGCGATCTCCGTCGCGGTGCGCTGGAGCGTCGTCATCGCGTGCCTCCCTGCTGAGCTGCGGCCGGCTCGGGCTGCCCGGTGTTGCCGGGCTCACCCACCGGGTTGGGGATTGCTGCGCCCTTGGCCTGGCCGGTCTGGCCCTTGGCCACGAGCGTCTTCAGGTGGGCCTCGTACTCGGCCTCGCTGACCACGTGGACCTCGAAGAGCATCGAGGAGTGGTAGGTGCCGCAGAGCTCGGCGCACTTGCCGGCGAACACGCCCTCACGGTTCGGGGTCACCGTGAAGTGGTTGTCCCGGCCCGGGATGACGTCCATCTTCTCGTAGAAGACGGGCACCCAGAAGGAGTGGTTGACGTCCGGCGAGGAGAGGTTGAAGCGAACGGTCTTGTTCACCGGCAGGTAGAGGGTCGCCCACTGGTTGATGGTGCCGGTCTCCCACACGTCCGTGCCGACGGCCGCGTTGCCCGCCGACTCGTAGTTGAAGGTCCAGGCCCACTTCTGCCCGACGACGTCGACGGTCACGTCGGGGGTCGGGTTCTTCTGCACGACGTTCTGCGCGAGGACCGTGTAGTAGAACAGCACGCCGATGACGACGAACGGCGCCACCGTGTAGAAGATCTCCATCGGCAGGTTGTAGCGGTTCTGCTTCGGCATGTCGTTGTGGTTCGTCTTGTAGCGCACCGCCGCCCAGATGACCAGGGCGTAGACCGCGATGCCGATCGAGCCGGCCGCGATCCAGGTGCCGATCCAGAGGTCACCGATTGCCGGGGCCTGAACGGTGCCGGCCTCCGGCAGCCCGAGCCGCTTGAGCTGCGCGGTCGTCTCCGGGGAGCACCCCGTCAGCAGCGTCAGCGCCAGTGCGCTCACCGCCACTCCACCGCGCAGACCGACGCGTCGCGCCCGATCTCTGCTCACACCCACTCTGGCCTCTCCTCGGAACATGCCCACCCGGGCCGGACGACGAGTCGTCCCCGTGCGTCGCGCTTGGCGTGCACCCACCCGCCGGTGTTACCCGTCGTGAGGGCTGTGACTCAGGTGCCTGGAGGGCAGTCTGCGTCTCGATCTTTGCTCGGTCACAGTAACGCAGGAAGCCCAGGGGGCCGTTGCGGGCCCGGACGTATCTTTCCCCCGTGGCGGAGGTGCGAACGCCGGTCTTCCTCGACTGTTCTTCAGGTGAACCCCTGCTCCCAGAGGCACGTGACGCATGGGTTCTTGCCGCGTCCTCGGGGTGGGGCGACCCCCAGCGGCTGCACCGACCGGGCCGGCTGGCCGCGCAGGCCCTCGACTCCGCCCGCGAACGTGTCGCAGCCCACGTCGGCGCCCGTCCCGACGAGGTCGTCCTGACCGGTCCTCTGGCGCCGACCGCGCAGGCGGCGGTGGCCGGCCTGGTGCAGGGACGCCGTCGGGTGGGGAACCTCGTCGTCACCTCCACGGTCGAGCACTCCGCCGTGCTGGCCGCGGCCGCCGCGTACGGCGAGCACGTGGCCGTCGGCGTCGACCCCCTCGGACGCGTCGACCTCGAGGCCTGGACGGAGGCGGTCGGACGCCCCGGGGTCGCGCTCGCCTGCCTGCAGGTCGCCAACCACGAGGTCGGCACCCGCCAGCCGTACGCCGCGGCGGCGCAGGCGTGCCGCGCGGCCGGGGTGCCCCTCGTGCTGGACGCCACCACGGCGCTCGGGCGGCTGGACACCACGGCTCTGGGTGACTGGTCGGTGCTGCTCGGCTGGGCGGGCGCGTACGGCGGACCGGCCTCGGTCGGGCTGATGGTCGTGCGGCGCGGCACCCGCTGGCGGGCGCCCTACCCCGCCGACGACCACCAGCAGGGGCGCTGGCCGGGGGTCGTGGACGTCCCCGCCGTCTGGTCGGCCGCCGCGGCCCTCGACACGGTGGTCGCCACGCGTGAGGTCGTCGGCGCGCGTCAGCACGCCCTGGTCGACCGGCTGCGCCGCGAGGTCGCCGCCCGGGTGCCCGACGTCGACGTGGTGGGCGACCCGGACGACCGGGCGCCGCACCTGCTGACCTTCTCGGCCCTCTACGTCGACGGGGAGACCCTGAGCCTCGAGCTGGACCGGGCGGGCTTCGCCGTGGCCAGCGGCTCGGCCTGCAGCGCGAGCAGCGAGCACCCCTCCCACGTCCTGGCCTCCATGGGCGCGCTCACCCACGGCAACGTGCGGCTCGGGCTCACCCGGACGACCACCGAGGCCGAGGTGGAGGCGTTCCTCGACGTGCTCCCCGGGGTCGTCGCCGAGATCCGCGACCGCCTCGGCGCCGCATGACCGCGCCCCTGGACGGCTCCGACGGCTCCGACGGCTCTGACGGTCCTGACCGCCCGGCCGCCCTCACCCTGGACTGCACCGGGATGCGCTGCCCGCGCCCGATCATCGAGATCGCCCGGCGCATCGGCTCGGTCGCGGTCGGCGAGACCGTCGAGCTCCTGGCCGACGACCCCGCGACGGCGCCGGACCTCGCCGCCTGGTGCCGGATGCGCGGTCACACCCTCCTCCGCTCCGCCCCGCCCCGCTTCCAGGTGGTCCGCGACCGCTGACCGGAGGTGGGATCCTGGCTGCTCGGTGGACCGACGACGAGGGAGCCAGGACGTATGAAGGTGGCCATGGTGTCGACCTATCCCCCGCGACCGTGCGGGATCGGGGTCTTCGCGGCCGACCTGCACGCCGCGGCCCGGGCCGCGGACCCGGCCCTCGAGCTGGAGGTCGTGGCCATCGACCAGGACCTCGGCGGCGACGTGGACCCCACCGACGCGCTGGACCGGCCCGAGGTCAGGTGGCACCTGCGCCAGCACGACCGGCGCGACTACGACCGGGTCGCCCGTGAGCTGGCCGCCTCCGACGTGGACGTCGTCCTCGTCGAGCACGAGTTCGGGATCTTCGGCGGGACGGCCGGCGACCACCTCGTGACCCTGCTGGCCGGGGTCGGGCGTCCGGTGGTGCTGACCCTGCACACCGTGCTCACGCACCCCAGCCCCGCGCAGGCCTCCGCGCTGCGCCGCGTGTGCGCGCTGGCGACGCTCGTGACCGTCTTCACCGAGACCGCCCGGCGGATGGTCGTGACCTCGGGGGCGGTCCCGTCGGGCCGCATCCGCGTCGTGCCGCACGGCGTGCCCGCGCTCGTCGTCGCGCACGAGGCGGCCCGGGCCGCGGCGGCCAGCGCGTCGGCCGACGTCTCCGACGACCTCTCGCTGCACGTGCTGCGCGGCCGTACGGTGCTCTCCACCTTCGGCCTGATCTCGTCGGGCAAGGGCATCGAGCTGGCGATCGAGGCCCTCGCCCAGGTGGTGCCGACCCACCCCGAGGTGCTCTACCTGGTCGCGGGCCAGACGCACCCCGAGGTCGTGCGGCACGAGGGCGAGGTCTACCGGGAGGGCCTCCAGCGGCTGGTCGCCGAGCTCGGGCTCGGTGACCACGTGCACTTCCTCGACCGGTTCCTCACCGTCGAGGAGCTGAGCGTGCTGCTCGCCTCCACCGACCTCTACCTGACGCCCTACCGCTCGCGCGAGCAGATCGTCTCGGGCGCCCTGACCTTCGCGGTGGCCGCCGGCTGCCCGGTCGTGTCCACCCCCTACCTCTACGCCGAGGACCTGCTGGCCAGCGGCGCCGGGCGCCTCGTCCCCTTTGCCGACCCGACCGCCATGGCCGGCGCGATCACCGACCTGCTGGACCACCCCGAGGCGCTGGCCGAGGCCCGCGCCGAGGCCGTCCGGGTGGGCTCGACGCTCGGCTGGGAGCAGGTGGCCCGCACGACGATCGACGTGCTCTCCGAGGCGACCGCCGTCCCGCCGGTCGAGTGGGTGCCACGCCAGGTGCTCCGGCTGGCCCAGCTGGACCGGCTCTGCGACGACGTCGGCATCGTCCAGCACGCCGACGGCGTGACGCCGCGGTGGTCGAGCGGCTACTGCACCGACGACGTGGCCCGGATGGTGCTGGTCGGCCTCGGGCTGGCCTCGCGCCCGGAGCAGCGACCCGAGCCGGTCCGGATGGTCGGCTCGGGGCTGGCCTTCCTCGCGTACGCGCTCGAGCCGGGCCGGGCGGGGCTGCGCAACTTCATGGGGCACGACCGCGGCTGGCTGGACGAGCCCCACCAGGGCGACCACGTCGGTCGCGCGGCCTGGGCGCTCGGCGCCGTGGTCGCGGCCCAGCCCGCGGCGGGCGACGCGAAGCCGGCGCTGCGCGAGCTGGAGGCGCTGGAGCCCTCGCTGGGGGCCGCGCTCAGCCCGCGCACCGTCGCGTACACCCTGCTCGGACTCGCCCGGCCGGAGCCCGGGCTGCTGCCGGCGAGCCTCACGGCCCTGCTGCGGACCCTGGCGACCCGGCTCACCGAGTCGCTCGACCGCTACGCCGGCCCGCGCTGGCCCTGGTTCGAGACCTACCTCACCTACGACAACGCGCGACTGCCGCAGGCGCTGCTCGCCGCGGGGCAGCGGCTCGGCGACGACGCGCTCGTCCGCCGTGGCCTCGAGTCCCTCGACTGGTACGCCGCGCAGTGCGGCCTCGGCACCTCCACGGTCAGGCTGATCGGCAACCGGTGGCGTCAGCAGCCCGACGGCTCGCCCGCGGCCGGCGGGCCCGGGGACGACGAGGGGGACGGCGACGAGCAGCCGCTCGACGCCGCGGCCCTGGTCGAGGCGTGCGTCGAGGCCTACACGGTGACCGGGTCGCCGAGGTACCGGACCTGGGCCTGGGCCGCGTGGTCGTGGTTCTTCGGCGCGAACCGGCTCGGGGTCTCCCTCTACGACCCGGCCTCGGGCGGGTGCGCGGACGGCCTGACCGAGGACGGGGTGAACGAGAACCAGGGCGCGGAGTCGACCCTGGCGGTCTGGCAGGCCGCCCTGGCGCTGGACCACGCCGGGCTGCTGCGGCTGAGCGTCACCGACTGAGGCGGGTGCCCGGGATAGCGTCGCGGCCATGACCTCGACGTCGGCGGATCGCAGCGCCGCCCTGTTCACCCGGTACGCCGGCAACCCGATCCTGAGCCCGAGCCGCTGGCCCTACACGGTCAACGCCGTGATGAACGCGGGAGCCGCCCAGGTCGGCGACCAGACCCTGCTGCTCTGCCGGGTCGAGGACCGGCGCGGCATGAGCCACCTGACCGTCGCCCGCTCCGACGACGGCTTCTCCAACTGGGTCGTCGACGCCGAGCCGCTGCTGGCGCCGGAGGCCGGGGTCGTGCGCGAGCAGTGGGGCCTCGAGGACGCCCGCCTCACCTGGTCCACCGAGCTGGAGGCCTGGGCGATCGCCTTCACCTCGTTCGGCCCCGGCGGTCCGAGCCTGTCGCTCGCGACCACCACCGACTTCGTCACGGTCGAGCGTCACGGGGTCGTCCGCCCGCCCGAGGACAAGAACGGGGCCCTGCTGTCGCGCAAGGTCGGCGGCAAGTACGTCCTGTTCCACCGCCCGGTGACAGGGCACACCCAGCGCGCCGACATCTGGCTGTCCCGCTCGTCCGACCTGCAGACCTGGAGCCCGTCGGAGCCGGTCATGTCCGCCCGGGAGGGCGGCTTCTGGGACTGCGCGCGGATCGGCATCGGCCCGCCGCCGCTGGAGACGCCCGAGGGCTGGCTGCTCATCTACCACGGCGTACGCCAGACGGTCGCGGGAGCGCTCTACCGGGCCGGGCTCGCGCTGCTGGACCTGGACGACCCGTCGAAGGTGATCCGGCGCTGCGCGGAGTGGGTGCTCGGCCCGTCCGAGGTCTACGAGCAGACCGGGGACGTTCCCGGGGTGGTGTTCCCGTGCGGGCTGCTGCACGACGCCGAGCTGGACCGCCTGCGCCTCTACTACGGCGCGGCCGACACCTGCCTGGCCGTGGCGACCGCGAGCTACTCCGAGGTCCTCGACTTCGTGCTCACCCACGGCGAGGGCTGACCGCTCCCGCGTTGGGGTGAAAAGACGAGACGCCCTGCCCCTGGACTCGGTAGGGGCAGAGCGTCTCGGGTCTTCGGGCGTCGGCCTCGTCGAGGAGGCCGGCGCTCAGCGGCCGATCAGTGGAAGCTGTCGCCGCAGGCGCAGGAACCGGTCGCGTTCGGGTTGTCGATCGTGAAGCCCTGCTTCTCGATCGTGTCCACGAAGTCGATGGAGGCACCCGTGAGGTACGGCGCGCTCATCCGGTCCGTGACGACGCTGACGCCGCCGAAGTCCTTGCGGACGTCGCCGTCGAGCTGACGCTCGTCGAAGAAGAGCTGGTAGCGCAGGCCCGAGCAGCCACCGGGCTGCACGGCGACGCGGAGCGCGAGGTCGTCGCGGCCCTCGGACTCGAGGAGCGCCTTGACCTTGCCGGCGGCGACGTCGGTCAGGAGGACCCCGTCGGCCGGCGGCGCGGTGATGGTGATCGGGCTGGTGGTGGCGGTCATGAGGGTCTCCCCTGGTCGGTGAGGATGCTGCTGCTTCGTGGACGCAACTCGCATGAGGCGGATCGTGTTCCCGGACTTCATGGTAGGTCCGTCCGAACTCCAGGCCCACCCCTGCTGGGTCGGACGTGTCCGGCGTCACCAGCGCCAGGTGCGCGCGACCCGCTCGGCGGCCGCCGTCAGCTCGTCCGGGGTGACCGCGCCACCCGCGCCGCCGGCCGCCGGGTCGCCGGCCGTACGAGCCGCCTCGTGCACCGCGTACGCGGCCTCGATGCCCATCGTGCGCATCTCCCGGGCCCCGATCAGGACCTCGCCGGCCACGACCACGCAGGGGGCGAGCAGCCGACCGGCCAGCGCGGCGGCCGCGGCGACGACCCCGCCCCCGCGGTGCGCGAAGTCGAAGACCGAGCAGCCCGTGACGACGAGGTCGACCGGACCGCTGATGCCGCCGAGGGCGAGCTCCGGTCCGCTGGTCAGGCGCCCGCCGAGCGCGAGCACGGCCAGCGCAGTCCCGCCACAGGCCCCGGCGCCGGGCGTCGCCCCCAGACCCGACCCGGCCAGGTCGGCCAGCCGCTGCAGGCTCGCGTCGGCCGCGAGCAACGGTTCCGCGTCCTCCTCTGCGGCCCGACCACGGACCGAGGTGATGCCGCGGAGCCCGAGCAGCGGCGTCGTCGTCCGCGTGCTCGGCACGACGCCGACGAGGTCGAGGTCGCCGAGCCGCTCGAGCGGGAGGCTCAGGTCGAGCCGCGACAGCCCCGCCAGCCCCGCGACGCCGCCGGTCAGGTCGACGTCCGCCTCCGCACCGAGGGCCGCGAGCAGGCCGGCCCCGCCGTCGTGGACGTCGTCGCTGACCAGGTCGACCAGCAGGGTGCCGCCGTCCGGCAGGGTCTCGGCGACGAGGCGCCCCAGCGGGAGCGAGCTCGCCGCGTACGGGAGTGGCCCCTCCCCCACGCCCGGCCCGGGCAGCGCCACCGCGGTGAGCGCGCGGGCCTGCGTCCGGACGCCGACGCGGTCACCGAGGACGACAGGTTCCGCGGCGGCCCCCAGCCGGTCGGCGACCGAGGTGACGAAGCCGGCTCCGGCCTCGCCGACCGGGACGACGGCGGTCGCACGGCCGTCCCACCCCCGCGCGAGGTACCGGCCGGCGGCGGCGGACGACAGGCCGCCCAGCTCGTCGGAGCAGACCAGGACGCGCACGGCTGCATCCTGCCAGCGCCGCGGTCCGGGACCGCCCCGGCCGCGGTCGGCCAGGGCTCGCCGGACTCCCCCACGAGTAGGTTGGGGCCGTGACGACGACGCCCGCACCAGTCCGTACGCCGCTGTCGCTCTTCGTGCTGGGGCGCGAGTCCGACCCCCGTTCGGAGCGCGGCGTCGAGTGCCCCGGCGAGCTGCCGCCGGCGTCCGACCCGAACCTCGTCGAACGCGCCCGGCGGGCCAAGGCGCAGCTGGGCGAGCGGGTGTTCGTGCTCGGTCACCACTACCAGCGCGACGAGGTCATCCAGTTCGCCGACGTCACGGGCGACTCGTTCAAGCTCGCCCGCGAGGCGGCGGCGCGGCCCGAGGCCGAGTTCATCGTCTTCTGCGGCGTCCACTTCATGGCCGAGTCGGCCGACATCCTCACCAGCGCGGACCAGCAGGTGATCCTGCCGGACCTGGCCGCCGGCTGCTCGATGGCCGACATGGCCCGGCTCGCGCAGGTCGAGGACTGCTGGGACGTGCTGGCCGACGCCGGGGTCGCGGACGTGACCGTCCCCGTCACCTACATGAACTCCTCCGCCGACATCAAGGCCTTCTGCGGTCGCGAGGGCGGCGTGGTCTGCACCTCCTCCAACGCCAAGAAGGTCATGGAGTGGGCGTTCGCGCGGGGCGAGAAGGTCCTGTTCCTGCCCGACCAGCACCTCGGTCGCAACACCGCCGTGCTCCAGCTGGGGCTCGGTCTCGACGAGTGCGTCCTGTACGACCCGCACCGGCCGAACGGCGGGCTCACCGCCGACGAGCTGCGCGCGGCGAAGGTGATCCTGTGGAAGGGCCACTGCTCGGTGCACGGGCGGTTCACACCCGAGGCCGTGCACGACGTCCGGGCCCGCGTCCCCGGGGTGCGGGTGATCGTGCACCCGGAGTGCCAGCACGAGGTCGTGCTGCTGGCCGACGAGGTCGGGTCGACCGAATACATCATCAAGGCCGTCGAGTCGGCGCCGCCGGGCACGAGGTGGGCCGTCGGGACCGAGCTCAACCTCGTGCAGCGCCTGGCCAAGGCGCACCCGGAGCAGGAGGTCACGTTCCTCGAGCAGCACGTCTGCTACTGCTCGACCATGAACCGCATCGACCTCCCGCACCTGGTCTGGGTGCTCGAGAACCTCGTCGACGGCCACGTCGTCAACCAGGTCACCGTCGACGCCGAGACCGAGCACCACGCCAAGATCGCCCTGCAGCGCATGCTCGACCTGCCGGGCGAGACGACGAAGGACTGATCCGCGTGGGGCCTCTTGCTCCTCCCCGGCCCGAGCGCGCGCGAATCGTGCGTTCGCGTGCCCCAGGACGACGATCTGCGCGCACTCGCTGCCGCATCGTCGGAGTTGTCCACAGGCGGCCCGGTGATCCGGCGGCTCCCGGCCTCAGGTGGGGCAGGGTGCCGGAGTGCTCGGACCGTTCACGGCCGCCCAGGCGACAGCCGCCGGCCTCACCGAGGCGACCCTGCGCAGCCGCGCGGTGCGACGTGAGCACCACGGGGCGTACGCGCCGGCCGACCTGGAGCCCAGCCTCGAGCTGAGTCTTGCTGCCGCCCGCCTCGTGCTCCCGGCGGACGCCGTGCTGGAGGGGGTGTCCGCGTTGCACGCGCTGGGCGTGGACGTCGGCGACCACCGGCCGCTGCGGTTCGTGAGCGCTCACCCGCACCAGGTGCGTCGCCCAGGTGTACGGGTGCGACGGGTCCGGACCTTGCCGCCGACCGCTCTCGACGGTTCCTGCGTCTCGGCCGAGGCGGCCTTCGTCGGCGCCGCCCAGGAGCTGTATCTGGTCGAGCTCGTCGCCGCCGGGGACTGGCTCGTCCGGCTGGGGCACTCCTCGCCCGCTGCCCTGCGCGCTGCGGCGATCGTGAGCCGGAGTCGTGGAGCCGTGCTCGCGCGTCGGGCCGCTGCCCTCGTACGCGAGCGGGTGGACTCGGTGCAGGAGACCCGGTTGCGGCTCTGCCTCCTCCTGGCCGGGCTACCCGAGCCGGAGGTCAACCCGGTCGTCTTCGCCGGCGGCCGCGCGGTTGGCCGTGTGGACCTGTTCCTCGGCCGCTGGCGGGTCGCGATCGAGTACGAGGGAGACCAGCACCGGACGGATCCGCGGCAGTGGAACATCGACATCCGACGTCAGGAGCAGCTCACGACCAACGGCTGCTCACGAGTGCGCGCTGATCGTGCGCCGCGGAGGGCGATGCTCACGATCTGCGCGCACTCGGCCGTGGAAGAACCCGTACGGCGTCAGCCGGGGATGAGGCCTTCGGAGGACTCGGCCAGGAGGGCCTCGACGTCGGCGAGGCTGGAGCCGACGTCCGGCAGGATCAGCTCGGAGTCGACGATCTGGTCGTCGGCGACCGGCGTGCCGAGCGAGCGCACCTCGGCGAGGAGCTCGGCCAGCGCGTGCGCCAGCTGGTCCTCGTCCTGCTGCGCGACCGCCTGCTCGACCTGGTCGTCGAGGGCGTTGAGCCCGTCGACGGCCGAGGCCGGCACGTCCCACTGACCCTCGCCGAGGATGCGGACGATCATCGGAGGTCCCCCGCGTTCGGCTGGGCCGGCTGCACCGGTGCTGCGGGCTGGCTCTGGTAGTCGGTGGCCGCGACCGGCGCCTGCGGGGCGGGCTGGCCCTCGAGCGCCGACGCCTGGCCGCCGCCGATCGCCTGCGTGCCGCCGGCGGGACCGCCGCCGATCGACGCCTTCATCCGGCTGAGCTCGTTCTCGACGTCGGAGGTCGACGCGAGCTGCTCGAGCTCCATGGTGATGTCGTCCTTCTGCGTCCCGGTCGCGTCGTCGAGCGCGCCGCTAGCGAGCAGCTCGTCGATCGCGCCGGCGCGCGCCTGCAGCTGCAGCGTCTTGTCCTCGGCCCGCTGGACCGCGAGGCCGACGTCGCCCATCTCCTCGCTGATGCCCGAGAACGCCTCGCCGATCCGGCTCTGCGCCTCGGCGGCGGAATACGTCGCCTTGATCGTCTCCTTCTTGGTGCGGAAGGCGTCGACCTTGGCCTGCAGCCGCTGGCTGGCCCGGACGAGCTTCTCCTCCTCGCCCTGCAGCTGCGCGTGCTGCGCCTGCAGGTCGGTGAGCTGCTGCTGGATCCCGGAACGACGCGTGAGCGCCTCGCGGGCCAGGTCCTCACGGCCGACCTCGAGCGCCTTCTGCGCCTGCTGGGTCAGCTTGTCGGACTGCGTGCTGAGCCCGTTGGCCTGCAGCTCGATGCGCTTGCGGCTGGTCGCCACGTCGGCCACCCCGCGACGCACCTTCTGCAGGAGCTCGAGCTGACGCTG
The DNA here is from genome assembly GCF_014193425.1 of Microlunatus antarcticus. Lineage (NCBI taxonomy): Bacteria > Bacillati > Actinomycetota > Actinomycetes > Propionibacteriales > Propionibacteriaceae > Microlunatus > Microlunatus antarcticus. Next base: position 3,543,311 of record NZ_JACHZG010000001.1, read on the forward strand.
GTAGGAGTAGTCCAGCGTCTGCCGCGGGTCTTCGTACTTGTCCAAGGTCTTGTCCGCCTTGGCTCGGAAGATCAGGGACATGCGCTGAAAGATGCCGGCCATGTTGGTCTCGGAGGTCCTTCCTGGGCCGAGGAGCGGTGCGGGACGTTCGACGAACCCTCCGCGCGAACAGGCCCCCACCGTATCTCCGGCGCGGGAAGCCCGGTCGTGCGCGGGCCCCGGGGTTTCGGTTTCCGGGGTGAACCCTGGGAGGATCAAGGGTCAGGACGGCCTGCAGCGGTGCGGTCCTCACCACCCGCGAGCGGCGCGGGGACGAGCGAGAGGCAGTCAGTGGCAATCTTCCGACGCGGGACGAGCGACGGGTCCACGGCGACGACGCCCACGACCCCCGAGCCCGCGGTCCGCGACCCCTCGGGCCGCAAGCCCGGGCCGACGCCGAGCCGCAAGGAGGCGGAGGCCGCGCGCCGCCAGCGCGTGACGCAGACGTACAGCAAGAAGGAGTCCCGAGCCCTCGCCTCGCGGCAGAACCGCAGCGAGCGCATGCAGGCCATGGCGGCCCGCGACAACACGCCGGCGAAGGCGCTCATGCGCGACCACGTCGACGCCCGCTTCAGCATCGGCGAGGTGCTGCTGCCGGCCCTGGTGCTGATCCTCGCGACCAGCTTCCTCAACACGATCTACCCCCGCGCCGCCGCGATCGGCACGGTCGTCATGTACGCGTACGTGCTGGCCGTGATCTTCGACCTCTTCCTGATGTGGCGCAGCTACAAGAAGGTGCTGGCCGCCCGCCTGCCGGGGACCACCACGAAGGGCCTGCTCTTCTACGGCGCCAACCGGGCCATCCAGATCCGCCGCTTCCGCATCCCGCAGCCCCGCGTCAAGCGCGGCGAGAAGTACTGAGCCGGATGGCGAGCAAGGACGACCTGCTGGAGTGGCACTGGCGGTCGGACCGACCCGCCGGGGCCCGCGGCTCGGGCCCGACCCGCCCGGTGGGCACCGAGCAGTTCCCGTCCCAGGGCGAGGCCGAGAGCTGGCTCGGGGAGGTCTACCCCGACCTGCTCGCGTCCGGCGTCCACGCGGTCAGCCTCTACGACGGCGACCGCTTCGTGTACGGGCCGATGAGCCTGGAGCCCGACCCCGGCTGACGCTCGGCGGGACCTGCGTAGGGTCCCTCTCGTGCCGGTGCCCGAGTTCATCCTGCAGCTGCGTCGCGGGGTCGGTCACGACCCGCTCTTCCTCACCGGGGTGACGGCGGTCGTGGTGCGTCACGACGAGGCCGGGACGCCCGAGGTGCTGTACGGGCGTCGGGCGGACAACGGCCTGTGGGCGCTGCCGTCGGGCATCGTCGAGCCGGGCGAGCAGCCCGGGAGCACGGTCGTGCGCGAGGTCCTCGAGGAGCTGCGCGTCGAGGCCGAGGCGGAACGGCTCGCGCTGGTCACCACCGACCCGCCCATCACCTACCCGAACGGCGACGTCTGCCAGTTCGTCAGCCTGACCTTCCGCTGCCGCTACCTGGGCGGCGAGGCGGCGGTCGGTGACGACGAGAGCCTCGAGGTGGCGTGGCGGCGGGCCGACGACCCGCCGACGGACCTCGACGCGCTGCAACGGCGCCGCCTCGCGGTCGCCCTCACCGACGACTCAGCCTGCGTCTTCGACCGCTGAGGGCCGACCGTCCCGCGGGCGGCGCCGCAGGTCGGCGACCAGCAGCGCTCCGCCGAACCCGGCCATCAGGACGCCCAGGCCGGCGACGACGGGCTGCGCCGAGCGGCGCGTGGCGATGCGCTGCTCGTACGTCTGGCCCTCCGACCCGTCGGCCTTGAGGCACACCGAGCCCGGCGTCATGACGGCGTCGTGGCAGCGGAGCGCGGGCGAGCCGCCGAGCGTGAGGGCGTACCCGATCACGACCAGCCCGGCCAGCAGCAGCACCAGGTGGGCCACCCGGGTCCGCGTACGCCCGGTCCGGGGGGTGTCGACGGCGGTCACCGGACGTGGGACGGGACGAAGGGCGGACGGACGACGCGGAACGGCTCGCGCCGGGCACGGACGTCCACGGTCACCTCGTCGTCCTCGGTCACCGCGGCGTCGAGCAGGGCGAGCGCCACGCCGGCCTTCAGCGAGGGCGAGAACGTGCCGGAGGTCACGACGCCGACCTCGGACCCGTCCGGGTCGCGCACGACCATGCCGGCGCGCGGGATGCCGCGCCCGTCGGCGCGCAGGCCGCGCAGCACCCGGGTCGGCCCGGCCTGCTTCTCCGCGCGCAGCGCCTCCGCACCCTGGAACGTCGGCTTCGACCACCCGACGGCCCAGCCCAGCCGGGCCTGCACGGCGGTGATCGTGGAGGACAGGTCCTGCCCGTGCAGCGGGTAGCCCATCTCGGTCCGCAGCGTGTCGCGGGCCCCGAGCCCGGCGAGTCGCAGGCCTGACGGCGCGCCGGCCGCGACCAGCGCGTCCCACACCGCCGGCGCCGCCGCGGTCGGGACGAGCAGCTCGTAGCCGCGCTCGCCGGTGTAGCCCGTACGGCAGACCACGACCTCCGCGCCGCCGACCTCGGTCACGGCGAAGGCCATGTAGTCCAGCCCGAGCGGCAGCCCGGCGGCGGTCAGCACCGCGTCGGCCCGCGGGCCCTGCAGGGCGAGGACGGCGAGGTCGTGGTGGCGGTCCTGGACGACCACGCCCTCCGGAGCGGCGGCCTCGAGGTCCGCGGCCACGGCGGCGGCGTTCGCGGCGTTGGGCACGAGGAGCAGCTCGTCGGGCCCGGTCAGGTAGGCGATCAGGTCGTCGACCACGCCGCCGTCCGGGTTGGCCAGCAGCGTGTACTGCGCCTGCCCGGGACCGATGCGTCCGAGGTCGTTGGTCAGGACGGTGTTGACGAAGGCGAGCGCGCCCGGCCCGGTGACGCCGACCTTGCCGAGGTGGCTGACGTCGAACAGCCCGACGGCCTCGCGGACCGCGGTGTGCTCGGCGAGCACGCCGCCGCCGGCGTACTCGACCGGCATCGACCAGCCGCCGAACGCGGCGAAGCGCGCTCCGGCCGCGACGTGCCGCTCGTGCAGCGGCGAGGTCCGCAGCTGCTCGGGCGGCGTCTCGGTCGCCTCGTCGGTGCTCACTGGTCTCCTCCGCGGCCGCTGTCAACCGGGTCCGTGGGGCCCGGTTCGATCGCAGGCGAACCTACTAGCCTGACCGACGTGCCGACTCCTGTGCTGCCCACGCTCACCCTCGCGACGTCCCTGCCCCGAGGCCCGGTGGTCCTGGTCGTCGGCCTCGGCGCCGAGGGGGTCCGCTCGGTCCCGGCCGCGGTCGACCAGGCGTACGCGGCGCGCTTCGGCAGCGACGTCGCCGCGCTCGCGACCTCGGTCGGCGCCACGGCCAAGGCCGGGCACACGCGCACGCTGCCGGGCGTCGACGACGTCCGCGTCGTCGTGGTCGGGCTGGGCACCGACGGCGTCGACGCCCCGGCGCTGCGCGACGCGGCCGCCTCGGGCGTGCGTCAGGCCGGCGGCCTGGCCGAGGACGGGGCCACCGTCGACGTCGTCGTCGCCCTGGGCGCCACGACCGCCGAGGAGGCGCTGGCGGTGTCCGCGGGCGCCCTGCTGGGGACGTACGCGTACGCCGGCGTCACCGCCAAGGAGACCCCGGCCAAGATCGGCACGATTGCGGTGCTGCACGACGGCGACGCCCGTACGGCCGCCGGTGAGGACGTCGCCCGGGTCGCGAGCGTGCTGGCGACCGCGGTCGCCACGGCCCGCGAGTGGGTCAACGTCCCGGCCAACCTGCTCTACCCCGAGTCGTTCGCCGACGAGGTCGAGACCCTGGCCAAGGGGACGAAGCTCAAGGTCGAGGTCCTGGACGAGACCGAGCTGGCCGCGCAGGGCTACGGGGGCCTGATGGCCGTGGGCGGCGGCTCTGCGCGCCCGCCCCGCCTCGTCCGGCTGACCTACCGCCCGCGCGGCGCCACGGCGCACCTCGCCCTCGTGGGCAAGGGCATCACCTTCGACACCGGCGGGCTGAACCTCAAGCCGGCCGACGGGATGTACACGATGAAGTGCGACATGGCCGGCGCCGCCGCCGTGCTCGCCGCGACGTGGGCGATCGCCGAGCTCGGGCTCCCCGTGCAGGTCACCGCCTACGGCGCCCTCGCCGAGAACATGCCGTCCGGCTCGGCCTACCGGCCCTCCGACGTGCTGACGATCTACGGCGGCACGACGGTCGAGAACGCCAACTCCGACGCCGAGGGCCGTCTGGTCATGGCCGACGCGCTGGCCCGCAGCAACGCCGACTCCCCCGACCTGGTCGTCGACGTGGCCACCTTGACGGGGGCCGCGATCGTCGCGCTGGGCGACCGGACCGCGGGCGTCATGGCGACCGACGACCCCACGGCGCGCCGCGTGCTCGACGCGGCCGACCGCGCGGGCGAGCCGTTCTGGCAGCTGCCCATCCCGCCGGAGACGCGGGGCAAGCTCGACTCCACCGTCGCCGACCTCCGCTCGTCGGGCACCGACCGGGCAGGCGGCGCGCTCGCGGCGGCCGCGTTCCTGCGGGAGTTCGTGGACGCCGGGACGCCGTGGGCCCACCTCGACATCGCGGGTCCGGCCTTCCGCACCGGCTCGGCCGAGGGCGCCTTCAGCGCGGGCGGCACCGGGGTCGGGGTCGTCACGCTGGTCGAGCTGGCGCGCACGCTGGCCGGCTGAGACACCGGGCGGGAGGAGCCGCGCCGACCCCCCTGGACCAGCGCGGCTCCGGCGTGGGTGACCGCCCCCGGAAGGGGCCCGGCGTCGTGCGCCCGGCCCTCCACCCACACGTCTCTCGGGTCAACCACCCGGCACCTCCTCGAGGGAGGTGCCGGGCGGGACCACGAGTGAACCGCACCGGCGGCGCCCCGGCGCCCAGGTGGCCATCCCACCCCTGGCACGCCCCCCGCCGGCACGGAGTGCGGAGCGCGCGGCCCAGAGGGCCGAGGACTTGTCAGGTAGTCCCCCGAAGGACGCCCGCACTGGTCGAGATTCGGAGCGGGCCGGACTGAGGTTTGGGTGGGGCGGGACTGATCGGGCGGCTTTGCGGTGTGGCCTGCGCCACGTCCGGGCGTCCGTCAGCGCAGGTCGGGGTGCTTCTTGTTGCGCGTGTTGTAGTCGCGCATCCGCTGCGGGTAGCCGACCACCGCGGCGTCGTAGCCGGGGATCTGGAGCGACTCCGCGAAGGCGTGCGCCCACTGCGGCGACGGCACGACACGCCGGGTCCACTCGCCGTCGTACGCCACCAGCAGCAGGGTCGTCCGGGTCACCGACGTCTGCGGCTCCACGAAGGCCTCGACCCCGCGCCGGCTCCGCGCGAAGGTCGTCAGGTGAGTGGTGGTGGCCTCGTCGACCTTGCCCGACGCACCGCCGCGTCGCACCTTGCCCCTGGCGCGGCTGAACAGACCCATGACCCGAGTTTAATTGCCTCCGCTCCGCTCCGGCGCGGATCGTGCGGTGGTCGGGTCGAGCGCTCCGGCTGGCCGTCCCGCCCCGGGCGGACAATGGGTGGATGAGCGAAGACGCGTACGACCTGGTGGTGCTGGGCGCGGGGAGCGGGGGCTACGCCTGCGCGCTGCGGGCGGCGCAGCTCGGGCTGCGCGTGGCCCTGGTGGAACGTGACCTCGTCGGCGGCACGTGCCTGCACTACGGCTGCATCCCGACCAAGGCGATCCTGCACGCGGCCGAGGTGGCCGACGGTGCCCGGGACGGCGCCCGCTTCGGGGTCCACGTCAGCGTGGACAAGATCGACCTCGCCGGCGTCCGGTCGTACGCGGAGGGGGTCGTCGCCCGCCTCTACAAGGGCCTGACCGGGCTCGTGTCCTCCCGCGGGATCACCGTCGTCACGGGCGAAGGGCGTCTGGTGCCCGGAGACGGCGTCCCGGCCGTCCAGGTCGACGGCCGCACGCTCACCGCCCCGTACGTCGTGCTGGCGACCGGCTCGCAGTCCAAGTCCCTGCCCGGCCTGGTGCCCGACGGCGAACGCGTGCTGACCAGCACCGACGCGATCCGCCTGCAGACCCTGCCGACGTCCGCGGTGGTGCTCGGCGGCGGTGTGATCGGCGTCGAGCTCGCGTCCGCGTGGCGCTCCTTCGGGGTCGAGGTGACCGTCGTCGAGGCGCTCGACCGCCTCGTCCCGGGCGAGGACCCGGCCGCGTCGGCGGCCCTGCTGCGCGCGTTCCGCAAGCGCGGGATCACGGTGCGCACGGCGAGCCCGGTGCGTTCCGTGGAGACCCTCCCGACCGGCGTCCGGGTGGCGCTCGACGACAAGGACGGCACGACGCTGGAGGCGGACCTCGTCCTCGTGGCGGTCGGCCGCGGTCCACGTTCCGCGGGGATGGGCTACGAGGAGGCGGGCGTGACGCTCGACCGCGGCTACGTCACCGTCGACGACCGCCTGCGCACCTCGGTGCCCGACGTGTACGCCGTCGGCGACCTGGTCCTGGGGCTGCAGCTCGCCCACCGCGGCTTCGCCCACGGGATCTTCGTGGCCGAGGACGTCGCGCACCGCACGGGCCGCCTCGACCGCGCTCCGGTCCTGGTCCCCGACGAGCAGATCCCGCGCGTCACCTACTGCGACCCCGAGGTCGCGTCGGTGGGGCTGAGCGAGGAGGTGGCACGGGCCCGCTTCGGCGACGTCGAGACCCAGACGTACGACCTCGCCGGCAACGGCAAGGCGCAGATCCTCCAGACCTCGGGCTTCGTGAAGCTCGTCCGGCGCACCGACGGGCCCGTCGTCGGCGTGCACATGGTGGGGGCCCGGGTCGGCGAGCTGATCGGCGAGGCGCAGCTCATCACCTCCTGGGAGGCCTGGCCCGACGAGGTCGCGTCGCTGCCGCACGCGCACCCGACGCTGGACGAGGCCCTGGGCGAGGCGCACCTGGCCCTCGCGGGCCGCCCGCTGCACGCGCACCGCTGACCTCCACCGGCGCGCGGCGGTGCCTGGCGGGGCACCGCTAGGCTGACCTCGTCCGGGCCTGATCCGTCGGGCTGCCGACCCACGGTCGTGCAGCCGGACCGAGCCCAACGTCGCGCGAGAAGGAGCACCACACCGCCATGTCGACTTCGGTCACCCTGCCGGCCCTGGGCGAGAGCGTCACCGAAGGGACGGTCTCCCGCTGGTTGAAGCAGGTCGGAGACACCGTCGCGGAGGACGAGCCGCTCCTGGAGGTGTCGACCGACAAGGTCGACACCGAGATCCCGTCCCCGACGGCGGGCGTGCTGCTCGAGATCAAGGCCGCCGAGGACGAGACCGTCGAGGTCGGCGCCGTGCTCGCAGTCATCGGCAGCGCCGAGGAGGCCGGTTCCGGCTCCGGCGGCACCGACGCCCCGGCGGGTGAGCCCGCCGCCGAGCCCGAGACCTCCTCCGCGAACGACGCGGACGCCGAGATCGAGGCCGAGGACCCGACCCCGGTCAGCGCCGGCACCACCGGTGAGGGCCCCGGGTCGAACGCCGCCACCCCGCAGTCCACCGACGCGGACGTGGCCTCCCAGTCCGACCCGCAGTCCGACGCGCCCGCCGGCAGCGGTCCCGCCGAGGGCACCGAGGTCCGCCTGCCCGCCCTGGGCGAGAGCGTCACCGAGGGCACCGTCACCCGTTGGCTCAAGCAGGTCGGCGACGAGGTCGCCGCCGACGAGGCGCTCCTCGAGGTCAGCACCGACAAGGTCGACACCGAGATCCCCTCCCCCGCGGCGGGCACGCTGCTCGAGATCCGCGTGGCCGAGGACGAGTCCGTCGAGGTCGGCGCCGTCCTGGCGGTGATCGGCGACAAGTCCGCCGCTCCGGCCGCACCCGCTGCGCCCGCCGCCCCGGCTGCGCCCGCCGAGCCCGCCCAGCAGACCGCGCCGCCGAAGGTCGAGCCGGGCCAGCAGGCCGCCCAGGCCTCGCCCAGCGACACCAAGCCCGTGCCGCCGTCCTTCAGCGACGCCGACCGCAGCCGCCTCGGCGGTGGGTCGTCGCCCGCGCCGCAGGACCCGCAGCCCGAGCAGCACGGTCCGGCCCGCACCGCCGCGCCGTCGCCGGTGGCCGGCGACTACGAGGGCTACGTGACCCCGCTCGTCCGCAAGCTCGCCCGCGAGCACGACGTGGACCTCAGCACGGTGACCGGCACCGGCGTCGGGGGCCGCGTCCGCAAGCAGGACGTGCTCGCCGCCGCCGAGGCCGCCAAGCAGGCGGCGGAGGAGGCCGCGAAGCAGGCCGCCGCACCGCCCGCCCCCGCGGCGAGCCCGGCTCCGGCCGCCGCGTCGACCCCGGCTCCCGCCGCCGCCTCGGCGCCGGCCGGCCAGCCGAGCAACCTGCGCGGCACGACGGAGAAGATGTCGCGCCTGCGCTCGACGATCGCGCGCCGGATGCTGGAGTCCCAGCAGGTCGCCGCGAGCCTCACCGCCACGGTCGAGGTCGACCTCACCGCGATCTCGCAGATCCGGGCCCGGGCCAAGGACGACTTCAAGCGGCGCGAGGGCGCGAGCCTGTCGTACCTGCCCTTCATCACCAAGGCCACGGTCGAGGCGCTGAAGGTCTTCCCCAAGGTCAACGCGACGATCGACACCGAGGCCGGGACCATCACGTACCCCGACGCCGAGCACATCGGCATCGCGGTGGACACCGAGAAGGGCCTGCTCGTCCCGGTGATCAAGGACGCCGGCGACCTGAACATCGCCGGCCTGGCCAAGAAGATCGCCGACCTCGCTTCGCGGACCCGGTCCAACAAGGTGACGCCGGACGACCTCAGCGGCGGCACGTTCACCATCACCAACTACGGCTCGGCCGGCACCCTGATGGACACGCCGATCATCAACCAGCCGCAGGTCGCCATCCTCGGCACCGGCGCGCTGGTCAAGCGGCCCGTCGTGCTGACCGTCCCCGGGGTCGGGGACACCATCGCGGTGCGCGACATGATGTACCTGTCGATGACGTACGACCACCGCCTGGTCGACGGCGCTGACGCCGCGCGGTTCCTGAGCATGGTCAAGGCCCGGCTCGAGGGCGGCGACTTCGCCTCCGAGCTCGGGTTCTGAGGGGTCGGCGGGCCAGGAGGACGTCCCGGTGACCACCTGGCTGCTGGCCGGCGCCTCGGGGTTCCTGGGCACGGCGCTCCGGGTGCAGCTGGCGACCGACGGTGACGAGGTCGTCCGCCTCGTCCGCCGGGAGCCGGCGGCGCTCGCCGAGCGCCGGTGGGACCCCGCGCGCGGCGAGCTCGACCCAGCGGTGCTCGACGGCGTCGACGCGGTCGTGGACCTCGCTGGTGCTCCCGCGTTCACCGGGCTGTGGACGCAGGCGCGACGCGAAGCGATCCTGTCCTCGCGCGTCGAGACGACCTCGACCCTGGCCCGCGCGCTGGCCACCCGCGGGGCGGACGCGCCGGTGCTCGTCCAGGCCGGCGGGATCTCCTTCTACGGCGGTCGGCGCACGGAGACCCCGCACACCGAGGCCGACCCAGTCGCGCCCGACTTCTTCGCCCAGGTCTGCGCCCGCTGGGAGGAGGCGGCCCAGCCGGCCGTCGACGCCGGGGGCCGCGTCGTCTTCCTGCGGACCAGCCCCGTGCTCGACCGCAGCGGCGGCCCGTTCCTGCCGATGCGGCTGGCCTGGGGCGCGGGCCTCGGCACCGTGCTCGGCGACGGCACGCAGCGGATGCCGCTGATCAGCCTGGCCGACTACCTCGGCGTCGTGCGCTGGGCGGCCTCGACCCCGCACGCGCGCGGCCCGTACAACCTGACGATCCCGCAGCCCTGCACGAACGCGGAGTTCACCGACGCCCTGGCCCGCGCGCTGCACCGGCCGCGACTGCTCAAGGCCCCGGCCGCGGTCCTGCGCACCGCGCTCGGCGAGCTTTCGGGCCAGCTGCTGAACGACATGTGGGTGCTGCCGCAGCGCCTGCTGGACGACGGCTACGTGTTCCAGGCGCCGGACGTCACCAGCACGGTCGCCACGGCGCTGCGCGGCGTCCCCACCGCCGCCGCCTGACCGCGTGCCCCCGTCGGTCGAGGTCCGGCTGGTCCGGCCCGCGGACGCGGCCGCGCTCGCCAATCTGGTCCTGCGCAACCGGGAGGCGCTCGCGCCCTGGGAGCCGGTGCACGCGGAGGACTACTTCACCCCCGCCGGGCAGGAGCGCGGGCTGGCGCAGGCCCTCGCCCGGCAGGCCCGCGACGAGCAGCACCCGTTCGTCGTGCTCGTCGACGGCAGGCCCGTCGGTCGGATGAACCTCAACGACGTGGTCCGCGGCGCCTTCCAGAACGCGCACCTCGGCTACTGGATCGACGTCGACCACCAGGGCCGCGGCGTGGCCACCGCCGCCGTACGCGCCGTGCTGGCGATCGCCTTCGGCGAGCTCGGGCTGCACCGCGTCCAGGCCGGCACGCTGCTGCACAACCACGCATCTCGGCGGGTGCTCGCGAAGAACGGCTTCACCGAGATCGGGGTCGCGCCCCGCTACATCCGCATCGCGGGGCGCTGGCAGGACCACGTCCTGCACCAGCGCCTCGTGGACGACCCACCCGTGGCGCGGTCCTAGACTCGCGAACGTGAGCCTCGACGTGCGCTACCTGGGCCTGGGCGGCGACCTGACCGACTACCGCGACGGCTGGGACCTGCAGCACCGGCTCCACGCCGACGTCGTCGCCGGGCAGGCGCCGGACACCCTGCTGCTGCTCGAGCACGCGTCGGTCTACACCGCCGGCAAGCGGACCGAGCCGCACGAGCGACCCCTCGACGGCACCCCCGTCGTGGACGTCGACCGGGGCGGCAAGATCACCTGGCACGGCCCGGGCCAGCTCGTCGGCTACCCGCTCGTCCGGCTGCCCGAGGCCTTCGGCGTCGTCGACTACGTGCGCCGCCTGGAGCAGGCCCTGATCGACGCCCTCGCCGAGCTCGGGCTGACGACCGGCCGGGTGGCCGGGCGCTCGGGCGTCTGGCTGCCCGTCGACGTCGCCACCGGCCGCCCCGAGCGCAAGATCGCCGCCATCGGCGTACGCGTGGCCGGCGGCGTCACCATGCACGGCTTCGCACTCAACGCCGACCCGGACCTGGCGGCGTACGACCGGATCGTCCCCTGCGGGATCGCCGACGCCGGCGTCACCTCGATCGCGGCCGAGCTGGGCACCTCTCCGGCGCTGACGTCGCTGGCGTACGTGCTCGTGCCGCACCTCGAGCGCCTCCTCGCCTTCGAGCCGTACGACCGGACGCCCGACGTGGCCTCCCTCCCCGAGCCGGTCGCCGCCGGCACGACGTACGGCCTGACCGTCTCCGTCCGGTAGTCCTCAGACCCTGGTCTGACGCCGGGACCGCCCGCGGACCGACGACAGGGCCCGCGCGGCACGAGAGCCTGAGGTCGCCGCGCCGCTACCGTGAGCGGCCCCCGACGAGAAGCGAGCCGATGACCACGAGCGCTCCCCCGCGCCACGCCCGGGCCCCCGAGCTGGCGGTCTCCACGACCGCGCTGCGCAAGACCTACCGCACCCGCAAGGGCCGGCGCGTGGCCGTCGAGGGGCTCGACCTGCGGGTGCCGCGCGGCGGCGTGCACGGCTTCCTCGGCCCGAACGGGTCCGGCAAGACGACGACGATCCGGATGCTGCTCGGGCTCATCCGGCCCGACTCGGGCACGATGACCGTCTTCGACCAGCCCGTCCCCGAGCACCTGCCCGCCGTGGTCGACCGCGTCGGCGCGATCGTCGAGCAGCCGAAGTTCTTCCCGGCCTTCACGGCCCGACGCAACCTCGAGCTGCTCGCCGGCGGCATCGGCGCCCCGGCCTCCCGGGTGGACCAGGTGCTCGCCGAGGTCGGCCTGGGCGAGCGCGGCGGCGACCGCTTCCGCTCGTACTCGCTGGGGATGAAGCAGCGGCTGGCCATCGCCGGCACGCTGCTCAAGGACCCGGAGCTGCTGATCTTCGACGAGCCCACGAACGGGCTCGACCCGGCAGGCATCCACGAGATCCGCGAGACGATGCGGGGCCTGGCCGACGCGGGCCGCACGGTGCTCGTCTCCAGCCACATCCTGAACGAGGTGCAGCAGGTCGCCGACACGGTCACGATCATCGGCCGCGGCAGGCTGCTGGCCGAGGGCGACGTGGACGAGATCCTCGCCCGCGGCGGCACCGAGGCCGTCCGCGTCCGCGTCCCCGACCCGGCGACCGCCGCCCGGATCCTGCTCGAGGCGGGCTTCGCCCCCGAACCCGGCCCGCCCGGCACGGTGCTCGTCCGGGCCGGTGCCGGCCGCCCCGCCCTGAACGCCGCGGAGGTCACCCGCACCCTCGCCCAGCGCGAGATCTACCTCGCCGAGCTGGTCTGGCAGCGACCCGACCTGGAGGAGGTCTTCCTCAGCCTCACGTCGGAGGAGCACCTGGGTGCGGGCGGCCCGCACGTCGCGCCACCCGCCCCGCTCCCCCCGAGCGCCCCGCGCCGGAGCGGGGGCCGGTCGTGACCGGCGTCGTCCGCCTCGTCGCCACGGAGCTCCTCCGGCTCCGGTCGCGCCGGGTCAGCATCGTCGCGGCCGTGGTCGTGCTCGCGGCCGTCGCCCTGTTCCAGTTCGGCATCCGCTCCGAGGTGGCCCCGTCGGCCGCGGCGCAGGCCGACGCGGCGCAGGCGTACGCGGCCGCGCAGCAGCAGTGGCAGGAGAGCCACGCCGCGAACGTCGCCGACTGCGTCCAGCAGGGCGGCGGCACGCAGGAGGAGTGCGAGAGCTACGACCCGGCCCCCACGCCGGAGCAGTACCAGGTCACCCCGCCGCCGTTCGACGTCGTCGGCCAGGCGGGCGTGACCACGGCCGCGTACCTGGCCATGTTCGCCAGCTTCCTGGCCGGGGCGTCCTTCATCGGCGCCGAGTACTCGACCGGGTCCCTGGCCAACTGGCTCACCTTCGTGCCGCAGCGGCTCAAGGTGTTCGCCTCGAAGGGCATCGCCGTCGTGCTCGGCTCGACGGTGCTCGGAGCGGTGGCCGTGTTCGCCACCTTCGGTCTCACGGCGGCCCAGGTGTCCAACCACGGCGAGCCGCTCGTCCGGCTCGGGCACGTCGCGGCCGCCGGTGGACGTGCGGTGGCCCTGGTCGCCCTCGCCGGTCTGGCCGGCTACGTCATCGCCCTCGTCGCGCGTCACACGGTCGCGGCGATCGCGGTCCCGCTGGCGTACGGCCTCGTCCGCGCCGTCCTGTCCGCGTTCACCTCGGACGTCGACGCGCCCCTCGCGTGGCTGCCGCCCTACCTGCCCGAGCTCAACCTCACCGCGTTCCTGGAGCACGGCACGACCTACACCCAGTACCGGAGCGTCCTGGCCGACGGCAGCGACTACACCGAGGTCGAGAAGCACATCTCCTTCGCCCACAGCGGCCTCTACTGGCTCACCCTCGCGGTGGTCTCCGTCGTCGTCGGCGTCCTCGTCTTCCGGCGTCGCGACGTCACCTGAGAGCCACGGTTCCTGTGCGTGGGTGCGGGTATCGTGACCGGGTGACCGTGACGCCCGAGGGACGCAAGATGCTCCGGCTGGAGGTCCGCAACGCCGCGGTCCCGATCGAGAAGAAGCCGAGCTGGATCAAGACGACCGCGCGGATGGGTCCGGAGTACCGCGACCTCCAGGCGCTGGTGAAGTCCGAGGGGCTCCACACGGTGTGCCAGGAGGCCGGGTGCCCCAACATCTTCGAGTGCTGGGAAGACCGTGAGGCCACGTTCCTCATCGGGGGCGACCAGTGCACGCGGCGCTGCGACTTCTGCCAGATCGACACCGGCAAGCCGGCCGATCTCGACACGGGCGAGCCGCTCCGCGTGGCCGAGTCGGTGCAGAAGATGGGCCTGAACTACGCGACCATCACCGGCGTCTGCCGCGACGACCTCCCCGACGAGGGCGCCTGGCTCTACGCCGAGACGATCCGCAAGGTGAAGGAGCTCAACCCGGGCACCGGCGTCGAGATGCTGGCCCCGGACTTCTCGAGCAACACCGACTACCTGGACCAGCTGTTCTCCGCAGGCCCCGCGGTGTTCGCGCACAACGTCGAGACGGTGCCGCGGATCTTCAAGCGCATCCGTCCCGGCTTTCGCTACGACCGGTCGCTCGGCGTGCTCCGCTACTCCCGCGCGGCCGGCATGGTGACCAAGTCCAACCTCATCCTGGGCATGGGCGAGACCCGCGAGGAGGTCTCGGAGGCGCTGCGCGACCTGCACGACGCCGGCACCGAGATCATCACCATCACCCAGTACCTGCGGCCCTCGCCGCGGCACCACCCGGTCGACCGCTGGGTCAAGCCGGAGGAGTTCGTCGAGCTCGCGGCGGAGGCCAAGGAGATCGGCTTCGCCGGGGTCCTGAGCGGGCCGCTGGTCCGCTCGTCCTACCGGGCCGGCCGGCTCTACCGCGAGGCGCTCGAGTCGCGCGACCTCCTCTCGCCCGAGGGGGCTGCCCGCTGATGGCCGACCGCAAGACGACGACGGTGACGCCCACCGCCAAGGAGGCGAAGGCGCTGGCCAAGCAGGCCCGCGCCGCCGCCAAGCTCCGTCGCAAGACCAGCACCGACCCCGCCGACATGGGGCGCCTCAAGCAGATCCAGCAGGCGTACAAGGTCACCCACGAGTACGACCGCCAGCTCCCGTTCCTGCTGCTGGGCACGTTCCTGCTGCCGGTGGTCGTCGGTCTCGTCATCGGCCTGCTCGTCGACCACGTCGTCTACGCCATCGTGATGGGCGCACTGCTCGGCGTCCTGCTGGCGATGGCGCTGCTCGTACGGCGGGCCAAGGGGGCGACCTACAAGCGGTACGCCGGCCAGACCGGCTCCGGCGAGGTCGCGCTGTCGATGCTCCCGAAGCAGTGGATCTCGACGCCGGTCGTCGCCGCCACGCGCCAGAAGGACGTCGTGCACCGCACGCTCGGCCCTGGCGGTCTGGTGCTGATCGGCGAGGGCGACCCGGCGCGGGCGCGTCAGCTGCTCGGCAGCGAGGCGCGCAAGCACGAGCGGGTCGCGTACGGGGTCCCCGTCACGACGCTGATGATGGGCGACGCGGCCAACCAGGTCCCCCTGGACAAGCTCGCCGACCGCATCCGCAAGCTCCCCAAGACACTGCAGCCCAACCAGGTCACCGACCTCAAGGCCCGCCTGCGGGCCCTCGACGCCGTCCGACCCGTCATCGGCATGCCCAAGGGCCCGATGCCCACGCGCGCCTCGAAGCAGGCGACCCGCGGGCGCTAGGCCCCCGGCCGGTCCCCCCGGGGTCGCATCAGCAGGTCCCGACCGACGGCGACCGTGACGCTCGTCGCGTCGCGGACCGCGGACTCCCGCATCAAGGCGATGACGTCGGAGACCTCCCTGCGCCTGTCGTCCACGCGGCGCGCGGCGACGTAGCGCACCTCTGCCACCTCCGTCAGGGCAACCGTCCGCACACAGCTTGGCAAGTAGCGGGCCTGGGGGGCGTGGACGACGGTGACGGCGCGGTCCTCGGCGACGGCACGGATCACGTCGGCCACCCCCCGCGCGGAGACATCGACCAGGCGGGCGGCGGAGGTCGGTCGGAGATCAGCGAGCACCCACGGTGCCATCCAGCCCCGGTCGACGGTCGGGTCGCGGAGCAACGGCAGCTCGGCGAAAGCGCCGCCGTCGACCTCGTTGCCCGGGAGCCGGTGAGATCGAGCGACCAGACCCACCCGTTCGACGGCGGCTAGAACGGTCTGGTGCTGCCGCAGGGCCGCGTGCTCGATGGTCCAGAGGACGTCCACGAGCTCGCGGTCGAGGCTCTCGTCGAGCAGGGGCAGCGGCACGCCGAGGAACCGGAGGTGCACCGACGGACGCCGGGCGAGGGCCCGGGCACGAAGCCCGTCCAGCAGCCGTCGGCTGGGGTAGTCGCCCACCGCCCCCGGCAACCCCACCCGGAGCGTCATGGTGCCGGCTCCGCCGGCCGTGGTGCGTCCTACCGTCCGCGCGTGCTCCAGCAGCGCTGGTCCGGAACCCCGCAGCCGCTCCCCCGCCGGCGTCAGCCGCTCGAACCCCGCCGGTCCCCGCTCGATCAGACGGGTGCCGAGCTGCTGCTCCAGGTGCTGCACCTGGCGGGTGAGGGCGGAGGCGCTGAGGTGGAGCCGACGAGCGGCGCGCGCATAGTGGGCCTCCTCGCAGACCACGAGGAAGGCGGCCAGGCCGTCCAGGTCGAGATGCACGTCGCGCCTCCGAGCCCGACCCGGCCGCGAGCCCCCACTCGTCCGTCCCGGGTCAAGACGCGTTGCCGATCATGCAACACCACGGGCTCGGCGCGGGAGCGGGGGTCAGGGTGGGCTCGTCGAGGTCGGCGCGACAGAGCGCCACCGCAGAGATCCAGGACGAGGAGCCATCGTGGGCACACCCATCGACGTCACGTCGGCAGACGGGGCGACCACCGCGGTGCACGCCGTGAACACCAGCGGCGGGCTCGCGGTCGACGCGCGAAGCGACACCGGCAACGCGTTGCGAGGGACGTCCGTGAAGGGGCGCGGCGTGGTCGCGGCGAGCGACAGCGACTACGGGTTGGTCGCCTTCAGCCGCGCCATGCCGGGCCTTCGTGCCGACTCCGAGCTCGGCAACGCGCTCGAGGGCTGGGCGAAGGGCGGACCGAACGGGGTCCTCGGGCTGCACGCGGGCCAGGGCGTGGGGACCGCCGGCCGTTGCGACGCAGGGACGGGGGTGGACGGGGCGAGCACCACCGGGGTGGGGGTGCACGGGTCGAGCCAGAACGGCGACGGAGTCGTCGGACAGGGTCACCGCGGGGTCGTCGGGACCAGCACCGACTTCCAGGGCGTCTACGGGCACAGCGACACCAATGCGGGGGTCGTCGGTGAGAGCCAGACGTTCGACGGTGTCTTCGCGGTGACCCACAACCCGCGAGCGGCGGCGGTATCCGGGCACAACCCAGGCGGGCTCGCCGGGTGGTTCGACGGGAACGTCGTCGTGACGGGCGACCTGGTCCTGGCCGGGGCGGACTACGCCGAGAACTTCGACGCCGCGCCCTCCGACGGGGTGCCGCCCGGGACGGTGGTGGTCCTCGACGACGAGGGCCGGGTCCAGCCGTGCACCAGCGCGTACGACCGCCGCGCCGTCGGTGTCGTGTCGGGAGCGGGACGCTACCGACCCGGGGTGGTGCTCGACGGCTCCACCGCCACCGACCATCACGTGAGCCTGGCGCTGATGGGCAAGGTCTACTGCCTCGTCGACGCGACCTCCGACCCGGTCGAGGTCGGGGACATGCTGACCACCTCTGCGCGGCCCGGGCACGCGATGCGGGTGTCGGACACCACCAGGGCCTTCGGTGCCGTGATCGGCAAGGCACTGGCACCCGCCCGGGGGGACGGGGCCCTCATCCCCGTCCTCGTGACGCTGCAGTGAGCACGCTCCGGCAGTCCGTCGAGATCCAGAAGGCCGCGGGTCGGGTCCCGAAGGACGAGAACACCGGCCTGCGCGCCCTCGCGAGGCGTTTCCCGCCCTCCCCGCCCGGGTCAGCCCGCGGCGTGGTGCGGTCGATGGGCAGCGACGAGCCCAAGCCGTGGGCCATCATCCTGTGCCGGCTGAAGGGCGAGCCGGCGGACCAAGCCAAGGAGGCGCCGGCGGAGACGCTCTACCGCGCCGTCTTCGCGAACCGCTCCGGCGGCGTCGGCGACTACTGGCGTGACGCCTCGCTGGGCCACATCGACGTGCGGGGGTCGCAGGTGTTCGGCTGGGTCACGGTCTCCCTGACCCGGGCTCAGGCCGGCGGGTCAGGCGCCACGACCCCGCCCGGGCCGGGACGGCGCGGCCTGTGCCAAGCCGGGATCGACGCGTTGCGCGCGACCGGGGTGGACACCTCGCCGTTCGCCGGCTTCGTCGCGGTCTACGTCGAGAACTGGTCCAAGGACGGGGTGATCCCGCCCGGGAAGACGCAGGAGGACATCCCGTGGGCGGTCTGGGCCCCGTTCTGGCTGGACGGCAGCGCGTCCGGCAGCTTCACCACGCTCACCCCGCCGCACGCCGCCGACATCGTGTGCCACGAGATGGGCCACGGCTTCGGGCTGCAGCACGACCGCACGCCCGGTCTGACCAAGGACTACGCCGACCCCTGCTGCCTGATGAGCCAGCGACCGCTCGCGTGGGACGACACCTACGGCACGAACTTCGGCCCTCGCGTCTGCGCCACCCACCTGCTGCAGAACGGCTGGATCTACGAGCACCGGGTGCTCCGCGACGACGGCGGTTGGTTGCGGTCTGGCAGCGGGACCACGGTCGCGCTCGCCGCCACGGACGACGCCGGCGCGCGGGCCAACCTCCTGGCGATCCTGCGTGCGCAACCGGCTTGGGACTACCACCTCGAGCTGGCGCGGCCGACCGGGTGGGACCGCGGCCTCGACGCGGACCTTCTCCTGATCCGGCGCGTCGACCTCGACGAGAGCAAGAATCCGACGGCGATCATCCTGGGTCAGGTGGCGGTGCCCACTCGCCCCGGCGAGACCGCTTCTACGACCGAGCCGACCGGCAACGTGCTCTTCGAGGTGCGGCGCGGTGACGAGACGGGCCGTGTCGCGCTCGTCACGGCCACCGCACTGTGACGTGCGGGAGCCGGGCTCCAGCGCAGGGTGGCAGGTCAGCCGCGAGGCGTCAGGCGGAGCACCGGGATCACCCGGTCGGTCTTCGCCTCGTACGCGCGGAAGCCGTCGGACATCTGCTTGAACCGCGCCCACGCGGCGTCGCGCTCGGCGCCGTGCAGGTCGGTCACGTGGACCTGCTCCACCCCGTCCGGCGTCTCGACGGTGACGTCGGGGTGCGCGAGCAGGTTGTGGTACCAGTCGGGGTTCTTGTCGGCCCCGGCCGCCGAGGCGGCGACGAGCCGTGAGCCGTCGTCCTCCCGGATGTTCGCCACGGGGTTGATCCGTTCCTCGCCCGACCGGGCACCGAGGTGGTGGACCAGGACGAGGCCGCGGCCGAAGCCCATGGTCTCGACGATGCCATCGTTCGCGCGGAACTCCTCGATGATCTGCTGGTTCCAGTCGGCCACGCGTCATCATCACCCCGTCCAGCGACGACCCGCCACCCCCGCGACGTGGAACACTTGGCCTCCTATGGCCAACCTCGTCAACGCCGAACGTCTCACCATCACCTTCGGCACCCGCACCCTGCTCGACGAGGTCAGTCTCGGACTGTCCCGCGGCGACGTCATCGGCGTCGTCGGACGCAACGGTGACGGCAAGACCACCCTCCTCCGCATCCTCACCGGGACCGCCGAGCCCGATTCCGGCCGCGTCACGCGGACGGGACGGGTGTCGATCGGCTACCTCATCCAGACCGACGACGTGCCGCCCGGGACCACCGTCCGCTCGATCATCGTCGACGGCCAGCCGGACCACGTCTGGGCCGCCGACGCCGGCACCCGCGCGGTCGTCGAGCACCTGCTGGCCGACGTCGACCTCGACACCGAGCTCACCACCCTCTCGGGCGGCGAGCGACGTCGCGTCGCGCTGACGGAGCTGCTGCTCGGCGACCACGACCTGCTCGTGCTCGACGAGCCGACCAACCACCTCGACGTCGAGGCCGTCGCCTGGCTCGCCGACGCGCTCAACGCGCTGCAGGCCCGCTCGGTCGCGATGCTCGTCGTCAGCCACGACCGGTGGTTCCTGGACGCGATCTGCACGCGCATCTGGGAGGTCCACGACGCCCGCGTCGACGCGTACGACGGGGGCTACGCCGCGTACGTGCTCGCCCGCGCCGAGCGCGCCCGGCAGGCCAGCGCCGCCGACGCCCGCCGCAAGAACCTGCTGCGCAAGGAGCTGGCCTGGCTGCGCCGCGGCCCGCCCGCGCGGACCTCGAAGCCGCAGTTCCGGATCGATGCGGCCAACGCCCTGATCGCCGACGAGCCGCCGCCGCGCGACCGGTTCGAGCTGCAGCGCTTCGCCACCAGCCGGCTGGGCAAGGACGTCTTCGACCTCAAGCACGTCGACCTCTCGGTCGGCGAGCCGCCGAAGGTGCTGCTCGAGGACCTCACCTGGTCCATCGGCCCGGGCGACCGCATCGGCCTGGTCGGGGTCAACGGCGCCGGCAAGTCGTCGCTGCTGCGCCTGCTCGACGGCGAGGCCCAGCCGACCTCGGGCACGGTCAAGCAGGGCAAGACGCTCAACATCGGCCACCTCGGCCAGACGCTCATGCAGCTCGAGGGCCTCACCGGCTCCGAGCGCGTGCTCGAGTCGGTCGAGGGCGTCAAGCGCCAGGTCCGCGTCGCCACCGGGACCGAGGTGTCGGCCAGCACCCTGCTCGAGGGCTTCGGCTTCACCGGCAACAAGCTGACGACCCGCCTCGACGACCTGTCCGGCGGGGAGCGACGCCGCCTGCAGCTGCTCCGCCTGCTGCTCGCGGAGCCGAACGTGCTGCTGCTCGACGAGCCGACGAACGACCTCGACATCGACACCCTCAACGTCGTCGAGGACTACCTGGACGGCTGGCCGGGCACGCTGATCGTGGTCAGCCACGACCGGTACTTCCTCGAGCGGGTCTGCGACGTCACGTACGCACTGATGGGCGACGGAACCTGCGTGCTGCTGCCCGGCGGCGTCGAGCAGTACCTCGAGGTGCGCCGCCAGCGGGCCGCCGCCGGGGATCTGCCGACCGGTCCGGTGTCGAACGGCACGACCGCCAACGCCGACCTGCGCACCGCCCGCAAGACCATGTCGCGGGTCGAGTCGCAGATCGGCAAGGTCGACAAGCGGATCGCGACGCTGCACACGCAGATGGCCAAGGCGGCGGCGGACTACAGCAAGCTCGCCGACCTGCAGCGCGAGCTCGACGCGGCCACCGCGGAGAAGGACGACCTCGAGCTCGCGTGGCTCGAGGCCGCGGACCTCGTCGGTTGATCACGCGCGAGGACTGCGTACGGCTCGACGCGGCGGACCCGCTGGCAGCGCTCCGCGACGCGTTCGTGCTGCCGCCCGGGGTCTACCTGGACGGCAACTCGCTCGGTGCGCGACCGAAGGCGGCCGCCGCCCGGGCGGCCGCCGTGGTCGAGCGCGAGTGGGGCCAGGACCTGATCGCCAGCTGGAACACGGCCGGCTGGTGGGAGCTGCCCGTCCGGCTCGGCGACCGGCTCGCTCCCCTGATCGGCGGCGGCCCGGGGAGCACGGTCGTCACCGACACCACGTCGGCCAACCTGTTCAAGGCCCTCGCCGCGGCCCTCGCGCTCCAGGCGAGCGCCGACCCGCGCCGGACGGTCGTGGTGAGCGAGCGCGACAACTTCCCGACCGACCTCTACATCTCCCACGGGCTGACCGAGCTGCTGGGCCGCGGTCACGAGCTGCGCCTGGTCGACAGCCCCGAGGAGCTCGCCGCGGCGCTCGACGACACCACGGCCGTCGTCACGCTGAGCCACGTCAACTACCGCACGGGCGCGCTGTGGGACCTCGCCGCGGTCACCGCGCAGGTCCACGCAGCCGGAGCGCTCGTGGTGTGGGACCTCGCGCACTCGGCCGGCGCCCTGCCCATCGGCCTGACCGCCGCCGACGCCGACTTCGCGGTGGGCTGCACGTACAAGTACCTGAACGGCGGGCCGGGCTCCCCCGCCTTCCTGTGGGTCAACCCGCGTCACGTCGAGAGCAGCCGCCAGCCGCTCACCGGGTGGTGGGGGCACGCCCGGCCCTTCGCGATGGAGGACGTGTACGAGCCCGCGCCCGGCGTGGCCCGGTTCCTCGGCGGGACCCAGCCGGTCGTCTCCCTCGCGCTCGTCGAGTGCGGCCTGGACGTCGCGCTGCGCGCCGACCTGGAGGAGGTCCGCGCCAAGTCGCTCGCCCTGGGTGACCTGTTCCTCGACCTCGTCGAGGAACGGTGCGGCGGCGAGCTCACCCTCGTCACGCCCCGCGAGCACGAGCGCCGGGGCAGCCACCTCACCTTCGCGCACCCGGAGGCGTACGCCGTCGTCCAGGCGCTGATCGCCCGCGGCGTGGTCGGCGACTTCCGCGAGCCGGACTGCCTGCGGCTCGGACTCACCCCGCTCTACCTGCGCCACGTCGACGTCTACGACGCCGTAGAGATCCTGGCCGACGTCCTCGCCACGCGGGCGTGGGACGACGACCGCTACAAGGTGCGTTCCGCGGTCACCTGAGACTGACGCTCCCTCCAAACTTCTGTGCGGAAAACCACCTCTGGTGTCGTTCCTACGTCAGAAGTTCGAGAGAGCAGGGTCAGGGAGCGGCGTCAGGGCGTGCGGAGGCCCTGGGACGCGCGCGAGACGATCTCGGTCACCCGCTTCTCGCGGGTGGCGGCGCGCTTGGCGCTGCCCAGCCACACCAGCGCGGCGCGCTTGGGCGACCGCGGGAACGCGTCCCACTGCCGTCGGGCCTCCGGGTCCGTGTCGAGCGCCGCTGCGAGCTCGGGGGGTTCGGTCAGGGTCTCGGCGTCGTCGAGCAAGGTCCAGGCCCCGCTCGACCGGGCCTCGTCGACGACCGCCTGACCGCGCGGCAGCATCAGCCCGGCCGCCTCCAGCTCGGCGACCCGCTGCTGGTTGGTCCGCGCCCAGCCGCTGCCCGGTCGGCGCGGGGTCAGCCGGATGGCGCTGCGTCCCTCGTCCACGCCCCGGGCCTGACCGTCGATCCAGCCCACGCGCAGGCACTCGCGCACGACGGCCTCGTACGCGACGTGCCGCTCGGGGTCGGCGCTCCGCTTCCACGTCACCAGCCAGACGCCGGGCGCGGAGGTGTGGTGCTCGGCGAGCCAGGCCTGCAGCTCCGCGAGGTCGGTGACCTCGAGCTGCTCGAGCTCCACCCTCGGCGTCTGTGCCACGGGGCCAGCATCGCAGCGGACCCGTCGCGAGATCGTCACGGGCCGTCCGGGCGTGTGCGCCCGGGGAAACCTCGCCGACACGGCGCCGACATCACGCCCGACCAGGATGCGTCGAGGACGCCGCGCACCAGCGTGGGGGCAGAAGGAGTTCTCGGGATGCCGTATCAGGCGGAGTACATCTGGATCGACGGCACGAAGCCGTCGCCGATCATGCGGAGCAAGACGCGCATCGTGGCCGACGGCAAGGAGCCCGACATCTGGGGCTTCGACGGGTCGAGCACCAACCAGGCTCCAGGCGCCAACTCCGACTGCGTGCTCCAGCCGGTCTACACGGTGCCGGACCCGCTGCGCGGCCGCGACAACATCCTCGTCATGTGCGAGGTCCAGCTGACCGACTTCACCCCGCACCCCACGAACACGCGGGCAGCCTCCGTGGCGGCGGCGGAGAAGTACGCCGACCAGAACCCGATGTTCGGCATCGAGCAGGAGTACACGTTCATGCAGGCCGGGCGTCCGCTCGGCTGGCCCGAGAACGGCTACCCCGCCCCGCAGGGCCCGTACTACTGCGGCGTCGGCGGCGAGAAGATGGTCGGCCGCGACATCATCGAGCGCCACACGCAGGCCTGCCTGGACGCCGGCCTCGCGATCGAGGGCACCAACGCCGAGGTCATGATGGCGCAGTGGGAGTTCCAGATCGGGGTGCTCAACGCGCCCATGATCGGCGACCAGATGTGGATCGCCCGCTGGCTGCTGCACCGCATCGCCGAGGACTACGACGTCACCGTCAGCTTCGACGCGAAGCCGATGAAGGGTGACTGGAACGGCGCCGGCGCGCACACGAACTTCTCGACCAAGGCGACGATGGACGGCTACGACGCGATCGTCGTGGCGTGCGAGGCCCTGGGCAAGAACGCCGAGGCGCACGTCCTTGCGTACGGGGCCGGCATCGAGGACCGCCTGACCGGTGCGCACGAGACGGCGAGCTTCAAGGAGTTCAGCTGGGGTGCCTCGGACCGCGGCGCCTCGGTCCGCATCCCCTGGGCCGTCGAGAAGGCCAAGAAAGGCTGGCTCGAGGACCGTCGGCCCAACGCCAACATGGACCCCTACCTGGTCACCGGCATGATCATCGACACCTGCTGCAGCGCACTGGCGGAGGCGGGCTTCTAACCCTTCGACAGGCTCAGGAGCGTTCGGCGAGCTCCAGGGGCCGTCGGCTCCAGCACGAAGGCCCGTCACCCCTCAGGGGTGGCGGGCCTTCGCGGTGCCAGGGCGGACGACGCTGTCCTCCCGGGGTCAGGGGCGGACGACGCTGTCGGCCCCGAGCTCGGTGCTGGTCGTGCGGGTCAGTAGCGGGCGGCGACGAGGGGGTCGGGCTCCTCGACCTCGTGCAGGGCGTAGAGGACGATGTCGGCCAGCTTCATGTCCATCGACGCGTCGCCGACGTCGTCGGTCTCGACGAACGGGCCGGGCATCCCCTTCGCGCGCCAGGCGCGCTCGATCGAGGAGTGCGTGCCGCCGAGCGCCTTGGACGAGCCGACGATCGCGACGAGGTCCTCGTAGCGGGCACGGCCGGGAGCCGCCTTGGCGACCGCGCGGATGTACTCCACGCGGTTGTGGCCGTAACCCCGGAGCAGCGCGATCACCTTCTGGTGGATGGCCTCGGGGTCGGTCGTCGCGGCGTCGGAGGCAGCCGAGAGACGGTCGAGGACGGCGCGGGCCTTGCTCAGGTCGGCCGCGTCGTCGGGGTCGAATGTTACGGTGACGTTAACCATGAGACCAGGATGGCACCTGGTCTACTCGCTTTCAAGTGCACTGCACGTGCACGTCCTGAATTGTTACGACGAGGATCGTCAGCGCCGGTTGACGACGACCGTGCCGGCGGCCAGGTCGTGCAGACCCCGTCGGTCGGTGCCGATCACGACGGCCGGCAGGACCACGCAGACCATCGCCGCCCGCAGCGCCGAGCGCACGAGGCCGAGCTGGGTGCGGTCGACGCGGCCCACGGCGAGGCGGCAGATCAGCTGGCCCGCGCTCCCCCCGGCCAGGACGCAGAGGACCGTCGTCTCGACGAAGAACACGGACAGCGTCATCCAGCTGGTCCAGCCCTGACCGGTGACGACCCGGGTCCCGAAGAGGAGGACGGCCACGACGGTGCAGATCACCCAGTCGACGATCAGCGCCGCGATGCGGCTCCCCCAGCTGGCCAGCGATCCCGGCCCCGCCTGCGGCAGGCCGACGCGCTCGCCCGGGTAGTCGCTCTCGCCGGCCGTACCGGCGGCCTGCTCAGCCACACGTCGAGCGTACGCGGGCGCTCCGCCCGACCCTCGTGAACGACGACCCGCGACCTCGTGTGAGGTGGCGTTACGCGCGCGGAACGTCGCGGAAACCCGGACGCAACCGGGTCTCCCTACGTTCGGATACCGAGGACGTTACGGTCGTGCCCTGCGGCACCCCTGCGCACGCACGGCCGTATCTCGCACCGCACGCCTACCCACCGGAGGACAGATGTTCCAAGGCGCCGACGACCTGTTGGCCTACATCAAGAACGAGGGCGTCGAGATCGTCGACATCCGGTTCTGCGACCTGCCTGGCCAGATGCAGCACTTCACGGTGCCCGCCGGGTCGTTCGACGAGGCCGTCTTCAGCGACGGCCTGGCCTTCGACGGCTCCTCCATCCGTGGGTTCCAGAAGATCCACGAGTCGGACATGGCGCTGCTGCCCGACCCGACGACGGCGTTCATCGACCCGTTCCGCAAGGCCAAGACCCTTGCGCTGAACTTCTTCGTGCACGACCCGTTGACCAAGGAGCCCTACAGCCGCGACCCGCGCAACATCGCGCGCAAGGCGGAGAACTTCCTGGCCTCCACGGGCATCGGCGACACCGCGTTCTTCGCGCCCGAGGCCGAGTTCTACGTCTTCGACGACGTGCGCTTCGAGACGAAGCAGAACACCGGCTACTACTCGATCGACTCCGTCGCCGGCGCCTGGAACACCGGGCGCGTCGAGGAGGGCGGCAACCGCGGCTACAAGGTCAAGTACAAGGGCGGCTACTTCCCGGTCCCGCCGGTCGACCACTTCGCCGACCTGCGCGACGACATGACCAAGCACCTCGAGGGCTCCGGCCTGATCGTGGAGCGTGCCCACCACGAGGTCGGCACCGCGGGGCAGGCGGAGATCAACTACCGCTTCAACACGATGCTCGCCGCGGGCGACGACGTGCAGAAGTTCAAGTACATCATCAAGAACACGGCGTGGGCCGCGGGCAAGACCGCCACCTTCATGCCGAAGCCGATCTTCGGCGACAACGGTTCCGGCATGCACGTGCACAGCTCCATCTGGAACGAGGGCACGCCCCTGTTCTACGACGAGGCCGGCTACGGCGGTCTCTCGGACCTCGCCCGCTGGTACATCGGCGGCGTGCTCAAGCACGCGCCGTCGCTGCTCGCCTTCACCAACCCGAGCGTCAACTCGTACCACCGCCTGGTGCCGGGCTTCGAGGCGCCGGTGAACCTGGTCTACAGCTCGCGCAACCGCTCGGCCGCGATGCGGATCCCGATCACGGGCTCCAACCCGAAGGCCAAGCGCGTCGAGTTCCGGTGCCCGGACCCGTCGTCGAACCCGTACCTCGCGTTCGCGGCGATCCTCATGGCCGGCATCGACGGCATCCAGAACAAGACCGAGCCGCTGGCCCCGGTCGACAAGGACCTCTACGAGCTGCCGCCCGAGGAGCACGCGAACGTTCCCACGGTCCCCGACAGCCTCGGCGGCGTCCTCGACACCCTCGAGGCCGACCACGAGTTCCTGCTGGGCGGCGACGTCTTCACCCCCGACCTGATCGAGACCTGGGTCGAGCTGAAGCGCACCGAGATCGACGCCATCCGGCTCCGCCCGACGCCCCACGAGTTCGAGCTCTACTACGACGTGTGATCCAGCACCCGTAGGCCTCGAGGCCCGTCACCCCTTCCGGGGTGGCGGGCCTCGTGCCGTTCAAGGGCGGCGGAGTACGTAGGTGCGCAGTTCCGCACCCCACACGCCGCACTCCAGGTGCGGGAGTGCGCAGTCAGGATGCGCGGCCGGCCTCCGCTGAACGTTCCTGGATCCGGGACAGCGTGCCCAGCACGGGCTTCACCGCCGGGTAGAGCTCGAGGTACGCGGCGTAGAGCTCGTCGTACGTGGACCGGAGGCTCGGGTCGGGGACCACCGCGGTGGCCTCGGTCGCCCAGCTGGTGTCCGGCGGCACCAGCCCGACGCCGATCGCCGCCATCAGGGCGCTCCCGTGGCTCGCACCGATCGTCACGGCGGGCACGGACTGCACCTGACCGGTCACGTCGCTCACGATCTGCGGCCAGAGGCGGCTCTGCGTGCCCCCGCCGACGGCGACGACGCGGCGGACCCGTGCCACGCCCGCGCCGAGCAGCTCGAGGATCTGGCGGACCCCGTACGCGACGCCCTCGTAGACCGCGCGGGCCAGGTGCGCCCGCGTGTGGTCGAGGGTGAGGCCGGCCACGACACCGCGGGCCCGGGGGTCGAAGACCGGCGTGCGCTCGCCGGCGAAGTAGGGCAGCACGAGCAGACCGTCGGAGCCGGCCGGCGCCGCGGCCGCCTCCCGGGCGAGCGTGGCGAAGTCCGGCGCTCCCACGAGGTCCCGGACCCAGGCGGTGAGGAGGCCGGCCGTGGCCATGCCCGCCGCCAGCGTGTACGAGCCGGGGTCGATGCCGGTCGTCGTCCACAGCACCGGGTCGGCCTGGGGCCGCTCCAGCGTCTGGACGAGGAACAGGGTCGACCCGTACATGATCATCAGGTCGCCGGGGGCACGCACCCCTGCGCTGAAGGACTCGGCCCAGGCGTCGACGGTCCCGGCGCTGACCGGCGTGCCGACCGGCAGACCGGTCTCGGCCGCTGCCGCGGCCGTCACGGTCCCCACGACCTCCGACGGCCAGGCGAGACGCGGCAGCTCCAGGTGACGCACGACCCGGTCGGCCCACGGCTGCGCCCAGCCCAGCGCGTGCACGTCGTACAGCGGGTCGCACTGGCTCGCGGTGTGGTGGTCCTGCACGTACTCCCCGGTGAGCCGGCGCACGAGGTAGGAGCTCGACCCGAACCACCGGCGGGCACGGCCGAAGGCCTCGGGCTCGTGCTTCGCCACCCACTCCAGCTTGGGTCCGACGGCCTGGCTGGACAGGGTCTTGCCGCACCGCTGGAGAATCTGTTCACGGCCCAGCTCGTCCGTCAGCTCCTCGATCTCGACCTGCGCCCGCATGTCGATGCCGTAGAGGATGGCGGGGCGCACCGGACGGTCGTCCTCGTCGCAGAGGACCAGGCAGGGGCCCACCCCGCTGACGCAGACCGCGGCGATGCGGCCGCCCGCAGCCGCGACCAGCTCTCGGCTGAGAGAGACCACGTCGGCCCACCAGACCGCGTCGGCGTCGACCTCGGCCCAGGTCGGCCGCGGCCGGCTCATGGACCGCGGGCGGTCGCGGACGGCGGTGGCGACCACGAGGCCGTCCGCGGTGGTGAGCACGCCCTTGCTGCTCGCCGTGCCCAGGTCGATGCCCAGCAGGAGAGGTCCGGCGGGCTCTCTCGGGGCCGACAGGTTCACATCCGGTCCAGCACGAGCCGTGCGGTCTGCGGGTCGGTCACCAGGTGGTCGAAGAAGCCCGCGCGGGCCGCCGCGATCAGGGGGGCGACCTTGTCCGCACCGGAGGCGACGGCGATGACGACCGGCACCTGCTTGAGGGTCTCGAGGTCCAGCGCGATGAGCCGCTCGCTGCCCGGGAAGGTGACGGGCGCCCCGGACCGCGAGAAGAACCGCGAGCAGATGTCGCCGATGGCCTCGACCAGCCCCGCCGACGAGGTGTCGATGAACTGCGGGGCCTGGGCGCGCAGCAGCGGGGGCGCTCCGATCCCCGTCAGGACGCAGCGCGCGTGCGGCCACAGGTGCAGGACTCGCTGGATCGTCGGGTCGTGCTGGAGGGTCTCGTAGAGCTCGGGGCCGGGCAGCGCGGGGGCGAAGAGGTACATCGCCCGCCCGCCGATCCGCTCGGCGACGAGCCGGGTGATCTCGTTGGTCTGGTACCAGGCCTCGGGCTGGTCGGTGCCGCCGACGGTGGGGGCGACGACCACGCCGGGCAGGCGTGGGAGCTCGTAGCGGGCGACCTCGTAGACGGTCCGGCCCGACGAGACCAGCAGGACGTCGCCCGGGCTCAGCCCGACGCTGTCGAGCGCCCGACCCACCGCGGGGGCGAGGACGCTGCCCAGCACGTCGGCGGCGCCCGGGCCGGTGGCGGGGAAGGGTGCGGACAGCTCGACCGAGGTGAGCCCCAACGCCGTCGCCAGCCGCGCGGCGAGGTTGTCGGCCCCCGACTCCTCGGGGGCGATCACCTGGATCTTGACGATCCCCTGACGCCGGGCCTCGGACAGGAGCCGCGACACCGTCGCCCGGCTCGTCCCCAGCTGCGCCGCGACCTCGGCCTGCGTCGCGTCCTCGAGGTAGTAGAGCTTCGCGACGGCGTAGAGCATCGACGGGTCGAAGCGGCTGCCGTCCGTGCCACCCACCCGGTAGCCCGACGCCGTCTCGGGTCGCGGTGCCGCCGCCATGCGGGAAGTATCGCAGCAGCCCGTCGCCCTGAACGGGTGTGCAGGCCAAGAACCGGCCAGAACATTCGTGCTGGACATATGTCCAGCCGGCCGCTAGCGTGTCCGTCGCACCACCGAGCGGCAGGTCTACGACCTGGACCGCCCCAGATCCCGAGCAGAGAGGCTCGTCGATGGCCCTCGACACGAGCGCGGACGTCACCACCACCCGGGCGTCCACCGAAGTCCCGACCACGATGCAGGCCGTGGTCAACCACGGACCCGAGGACTACCGCCTCGAACAGGTCCCCGTCCCCACCCGCGGACCCGGCGAGGTCCTCGTCAAGGTCGAGGCCGTCGGCATCTGCGCCAGCGACCTGAAGTGCTACCACGGCGCCGCCAAGTTCTGGGGCGACGCCAACCGCCCAGCCTGGGCCGAGACCGAGGTCATCCCCGGCCACGAGTTCACCGGCCGCGTCGTCGAGCTCGACGACGAAGCCGCCGCGCACTGGGACATCACGGTCGGCGACCGCGTCGTCGCCGAGCAGATCGTGCCCGACTGGACGTGTCGCTACTGCCTCGACGGCGCCTACCACATGTGCGCCCGCCACGACATGTACGGCTTCAAGCGCGCCACCCCCGGCGCCATGGCCTCCTACATGGTCTTCACCACCGACAGCCTCGTGCACAAGGTCAGCGCCGACATCCCCCCCGCCCACGCCGCCTTCGCCGAACCGCTCTCCTGCGCCCTGCACGGCGTCGAACGCGCCCGCCTCACCTTCGACGACGTCGTCGTCGTCGCCGGCTGCGGCCCCATCGGGCTCGGCATGATCGCCGGCAGCAAGGCCAAGAACCCCCGCCTGGTCATCGCCCTCGACCTCGACGACAACAAGCTCGCCATCGCCGCCCGCACCGGCGCCGACCTCACCATCAACATCGGCCGCGAAGACGCCGTCGCCCGCGTGAAAGAGCTCACCGGCGGCTACGGCGCCGACGTCTACATCGAGTCCACCGGCCACCCCTCAGCCGTCGGCCAGGGCCTCAACCTGCTCCGCAAGCTCGGCCGCTACGTCGAGTACAGCGTCTTCGGCAGCGACGTCAGCGTCGACTGGTCGATCATCAGCGACGACAAAGAGCTCGACGTCCTCGGCGCCCACCTCGGCCCCCACTGCTGGCCCGCCGCCATCCGCCTCATCGAGTCCGGCGTGCTGCCCATGGACGAGATCTGCACCCACCAGCTCCCCCTCGCCGACTTCCAGAAAGGCCTCGACCTCGTCGCCAGCGGCAAGGAATCCATCAAGGTCACGCTGATCCCGTGACCGTCCTCCACGCGAGGACCGAGCCTCGACCCCTGTGGCTGGGCACCAGCTGGAAGATGACCAAGACCCTCGCCGAGTCGCGGGCGTACGTCGAGGAGCTCGGCCACACCGTCGTCCCGGAAGGCGTCCAGGCCTTCCTGCTGCCGCCGCTCACGTCGCTGCACGTCGTCCTGGACGCTCTTCCGACGGGTTCGCCCGTGCTGGTGGGCGTGCAGAACGCCCACTGGGGTCCGGACGGTCCGATGACCGGTGAGGTCTCGATGACCCAGGTGCGCGACGCCGGGGCGCAGGTCGTCGAGATCGGTCACTCCGAACGCCGCGGCCTGCTCGGCGAGACCGACGAGATGGTCGCGGCCAAGGTGGCCGCCGCCCTCGACGCGGGTCTCGTCCCCGTGCTCTGCGTCGGCGAGCCCTGGTCCGTACGGTCCGCCGGCCGGGCCGACGCGTACGTCGCCGACCAGGTCCGCAGCGCCCTCGCCGACGTCGACCCGGACGACGTGTCCCGGGTCGTCGTCGCGTACGAGCCGGTCTGGGCGATCGGGGAGGGCGGCCGGGCCGCCGAGCCCGCCGACGTCGTCGGTGTCCTGGACGCGATCCGCGGGGCCGTCGCCGACCTGGCACCCGGCGTCCGGCTCCGTGCGCTCCTCTACGGCGGCAGCGTGACCACCGAGAACGCCACCGACCTGCTCGACCTCGACCTCGACGGGCT
Organism: Microlunatus antarcticus; assembly: GCF_014193425.1. NCBI lineage: Bacteria > Bacillati > Actinomycetota > Actinomycetes > Propionibacteriales > Propionibacteriaceae > Microlunatus > Microlunatus antarcticus. The sequence continues at coordinate 3,574,641 of NZ_JACHZG010000001.1, forward strand.
CTTCGTCGGCCGCGCCGCGTGGACCGCCGCCGGTTTCACCGCGCTGCTGTCCCTCGGCGGCCGGGCGGTCGACCGCCGGGACGAGCTCTCTTCCACCCACCAGCCCAGGAGCCGTTGATGGCCACGGTCAAGACCGCCACCTCGTCCCGCCGGCTCTCGCCGGCCCGGATCGTCGGGGTCGTCGCCCTCGTCGCCCTGGTCGTCGCGATGGCGCTGAGCACCAAGTTCCTCACCCCGGCCGAGCTGGCCACGATCGCGCCGAAGCCCTTCGACCCGGTCGCGACCGCCGAGGACCTCTACGGCCGGGCCAAGACGACGATCCCCGGCGAGGCGGCCGACCTCGGGAAGGTCGTCCCGGCCTTCCAGTCGGACCCCCGTAGCGCCGCCGACACCTACAAGGCCGTGTCGCCGAGCGAGAACTCCTACGTCTTCGACGTCAAGGCGACGGGCACGGTCGTCGAGGCCAGCGACGCCTCGCTGCGGCTGCAGGTGGACGGGGTGCCGAACCAGACGGTCGTCCTGGTCCCGCTGACCACCGCCGTGAACGGCAGCGTCCTGCGCGACGCCATGGGCTTCAAGTTCGCCGACGCCCCCGGCCAGACGCAGTACCAGTACGTGTCCGACGAGATCAAGAAGCTCATGCTCGCCGACCTGCAGTCCTCGGTGCCCGACCCCGCGTCGCTGCAGGGCAAGAAGGTGACGGTCGTCGGCGTCGTGAGCGTGACCTCCACCGGCGGCGGCCCCGTGCCGCGGGCCAAGCCGGTCAACGTGCAGCCGCTCACCATCGAGGCCTCCTGATGAGCGACGCCGGGAACGCCCGGGCTACCGCCGTGGCGGACCGTCCCACCGGCGAGGTCGTGCTGCGCGCGATCGACATCAGCAAGACGTACGGGGTGACCCGCGCGCTCAAGGGCGTGAACTTCGAGGTCCGCCGCGGTCAGGTCACCGTGCTGTTCGGGGAGAACGGCGCCGGCAAGTCGACGCTGATGAAGATCCTGTCGGGCGTCGAGAAGCCGACAGGCGGCCAGCTCGAGCTCGACGGCGAACCGGTCGACCTCGTCTCGACGAGCGACGCGGTCGACCGCGGGATCTCGATCATCCACCAGGAGCTGAACCTCTGCTCCAACCTCAGCGTGCGCGACAACGTCTTCATCGGCCGCGAGCTGCGCTCGCGCACCGGGGGGATCGACTACGCCCGGGAGAACGAGATCACCCGCGGCCTGATGGAGCGGCTCGAGGAGCCGATCCGACCCACGACCCTCGTGCAGGACCTGCGGGTCGGCCAGCAGCAGATCGTCGAGATCGCGCGTGCCCTGCAGACCGACACGCGAATCCTGATCATGGACGAGCCGACCTCGGCGCTGAGCGCGAACGAGGTCGAGGTTCTCTTCAAGGTCATCCGCGAGCTGACCAGCCAGGGGGTGGCGATCGTCTACATCTCCCACCACCTGGAGGAGGCGATCGAGATCGCCGACCACGCCGTCGTGTTCCGCGACGGCGAGCTGGTGGCGACCGAGGAGGCCGCGAACATCGACCTGCCCTGGGTCGTACGCCAGATGGTGGGGCGCGAGGCCGACTACGACTTCCGCGACGCGCCGCGCGAGTTCGGCGAGGTTGCCCTCTCCGTCCAGAACGTCACCGTCGCCGAGCTCGACACCGGTCGGGTGGCGGTCAACGACGTCTCCCTCGACGTGCGGCAGGGCGAGATCGTCTGCCTCTACGGCCTGATGGGCGCCGGCCGGACCGAGCTGATGGAGGCCATCGCCGGCCGCGACCCGATCTCCGGCGGGCGGATCCTGCTCGACGGGACGGACCTCGGCACCACCAGCGTCAAGGACCGGATCGCCCTCGGCCTCGGTCTGGTGCCCGAGGACCGGCAGCGGGACGGGCTCGTGCAGATGATGAGCGTCGGCGCGAACATGTCGCTCGCGAGCCTGCTGTCGACGGTCAAGAACCTCTTCATCCAGCGCCGCCCGGAGCGGGCGAACATCGAGAAGGAGATCGCCGAGGTCCGGGTCAAGACCTCCGGGCCGAACGCGCTGATCACCTCGCTGTCCGGCGGCAACCAGCAGAAGGTCGTCATCGGCAAGATGCTGCTGACCGCCCCCAAGGTGCTGCTGCTCGACGAGCCCACCCGCGGCATCGACGTCGGGGCCAAGGGCGAGATCTTCTCGCTGCTGTTCCGCGAGGCCCAGAAGGGCCTGGCCGTCCTCTACGTCACCTCCGAGGTCGGCGAGGCCCTCACCGCCTCGCACCGCCTGATCGTCATGAGCCGAGGGCGCTTCGTCCGCGAGCTCGACCCCCGCACCTGCACCCGGGACGAGGTGATGGCGGCCTCCGGCGAGCACGAGCCCGTCGAGGACCCCTCCCCCACCCACGTCAACGTCGACCGAAACGGAGCGTCATGACCACCACGAGCACCGCGCCTGCACCGCAGGCCGCCGGTCCCGGCCCGGCCGGGACGAAGGCCGGGCGGTCGTTCAACCTCAACTCGGTCCTCGTCGAGGGTCGCGCCCTGATCGCCCTGCTGATCATCATCGCGATCTTCGCCGTGCTGAGCGACAACTACCTCACCGCCGGCAACCTGACGACGATCACCAAGCAGGTCGCCTTCAACGCCATCGTCGCGCTGGGCATGCTGCTCGTCATCCTGAACGGGGGCATCGACCTCTCGGTCGGCTCGACCGTGGGGCTCACGGCCGCCGTCGCGGGCACGCTGTTCCGGGGGCTGAACCTGCCCCTGACCGAGGCGATCATGTTCCCGCAGGTGTGGGTGATCGTCGTCCTGTCGGTCGCGGTCGGCATGCTCGTGGGCTGGGTGAACGGGTTGTTGATCGCCCGGCTGAACCTCGCCCCGTTCATCACGACGCTCGGCATGCTCTACGTCGCCCGTGGCCTCACGGAGGTGCTGCTCAACGGCCAGAACATCACCAACGAGCTCAGCGGCCAGCCCTACCTGAACAACACCGGCTTCTTCACGGTCTTCGCGAGCCGCCCGCTCGGGCTGCCGATCTCGGCCTGGGTGATGATCCTCTTCGCCGTCGTCTTCTCGATCGTGCTGACCCGGACGCCGTTCGGCCGCTGGCTGTACGCGACCGGCAGCAACGAGCGCGCCGCCCAGCTCTCCGGCGTGCCGGTCAAGCGGATCCGCACGCGGATCTACGTCCTGTCCGGGCTGTGCGCCGGCGTGGTCGGGATCCTGCAGATGGCCAACATCAGCTCCTCCACCGCCGACCTCGGCACCTACTACGAGCTGAACGCGATCGCCGCCGTCGTCATCGGCGGGGCCGCGCTCTCCGGCGGCCGCGGCACCGTGCGCGGCACGATCATCGGCGCCTTCGTCATCGGCTTCCTCGCCAACGGTCTCGTCATCGTCGGCGTCTCGCCCTTCTGGCAGAAGGTCATCACCGGCGCGGTGATCATCCTCGCCGTCGCCGTCGACCAGATCCAGCAGATCATCGGCCGGCGCCGCAACGCCCGGCGAGCCGTCGCCGCGGTCCGCCAGGGCACCGGCGCCAAGGCCGGCTGAACCTCCCCCGCACCACCCCGTCCAACCACCACCCCACCTGCACGCCACCGAAAGGAACATCGATGTTCAACCTCCGCCGGAGCGGTCCCCTGCTGACCGCCGCCGCCCTCATGGTCACCCTCGCCGCCTGCGGCGGTGGCGGCGACGCCCAGCCCGCCGCCTCCGCCAGCGCGGGGGGTGGCGCCCCCGCGGGCGGCACCATCGCGATCATCACCGTCGACCCGAGCAACCCGTACTGGAAGGCGGAGGCCGACACGGCCCAGGCCGCGGTGGAGAAGCTCGGCTACAAGGCCACGGTCTCGGCCAACAACAACGACCCCGAGACCCAGAACCAGCTGATCGAGACCGCCATCAACGACAAGGTCGCGGGCATCCTGCTCGACCCGGCCGGCGCCGACGAGAGCGTCGCCGCCGTGCAGAAGGCCGTGGACGCCAAGATCCCGGTCGTGCTCATCAACGCCGAGATCTCCAAGACCGGTCTGGCCAAGGCGCAGATCGTGTCGAACAACGCGCAGGGCGCCGGCCTCGGTGCCGAGGCGTGGGCCGAGGCGATGGACTACAAGGGCACCTACGTCGAGCTCTTCGGCAAGCCGAGCGACAACAACGCGCAGGTCCGCTCCGACGGCTACAAGTCGGTCATCTCGCAGTACCCCGACCTGAAGAAGGTCGGCCTGGAGATCGCGAACTGGGACCGCCAGACGGGCCAGGAGAAGATGGAGTCGCTGCTCAGCAAGAACCCTGACGTCAAGGGTGTCGTCGCCGGCAACGACGAGATGGCGCTGGGCGCGATCAACGCGCTCAAGGAGAAGGGCAAGCTCGACCAGGTCAAGGTGCTGGGCTTCGACGGCAACCAGGACGCGGTCGACGCGGTGAAGAAGGGCGAGATGGTCGCCACGGTCCTCCAGCCCATCGTGGAGGGCACGAACAAGGCCATCACCGAGCTCGACGGCGTCATCAAGAACGGTCAGACGGGGGTGCCCGACGAGAAGCAGGCGCTGGACTGCACCCTGATCAACAAGGACAACGCCGCTCAGGTGAACAACTTCCAGCTGAGCAGCTAGTCCGAGCGGGAGGTCCCGGGCCACCGGCTCGGGACCTCCCGCCCCAACCCGCTCCGTGCACCGCCGCCCCAGGAGATCCGCATGACCCACGTCTACGACGACCCCGCCGCCTTCAAGGACGACGTCCTGGTCGGTTTCGCCGCCGCCTACCCGACCTACGTCCAGCGCGTCCCCGGCTCCTCCGGCTTCGTGCGGGCGGGCGGGCCGCTCGAGGGCAAGGTCAGCCTCGTCCTCGGCGGCGGCTCGGGCCACTACCCCTCGTACAGCGGCACGGTCGGGACCGGGTTCGCCGACGGCGCGGTGCTCGGCGACCTGTTCGCCTCCCCGTCGGCCGAGCAGGTCTACCGGATCTGCAAGGCGGCCCACGGCGGCGCCGGGGTGGTCATGGGCTTCGGCAACTACGCCGGCGACCGGCTCAACTTCAAGGTCGCCGCCGACCGGCTCGAGGCCGAGGGCATCGACGTCCGGATCGTCTGGGTCACCGACGACATCGCCTCCGCCTCGCTCGACGAGCAGGAGAAGCGGCGGGGGATCGCGGGCACGTTCACCGTCTACAAGGTCGCCGGCGCGGCCGCCGAGGCCGGGCTCGACCTCGACGGCGTCGAGCGCGTCATGGCCAAGGCCAACGCCGCGACGTACTCCTTCGGCGTGGCCTTCGACGGCTGCACGATGCCGGGCGCGGACGAGCCGCTGTTCCACGTCGAGCCCGGCCAGATGGACTTCGGCCTCGGCATCCACGGCGAGCCCGGCATCACCTCCGACGCCTGGATGCCCGCCCCCGCCCTCGCGGCGCGGCTGGTGGAGACGGTGCTCGCGGAGCGCCCCGAGTCCGCCGACGGACGCGCGGCCGTCCTCGTCAACGGTCTGGGCGCCACCAAGTACGAGGAGCTCTTCGTCCTCTTCGCCTCCATCGCCCCCCTGCTCGAGCAGGCCGGCGTCACGCTGGTGCAGCCCGAGGTCGGGGAGCTCGTGACCAGCCTCGACATGGCCGGCTGCTCGCTCTCGGTCACCTGGCTGGACGACGAGCTCGAGGGCTACTGGACCGCGCCGGCCGACACCCCCGCCTACCGCCGCGGTGCGGCCACGACCAGCGAGCGCTTCACCCGGCACCTCGAGGTCACCGAGGAGACGCTCGAGACCCCGGTCGCCGAGTCGAGCGAGGACTCCCGCGCCGCGGCCGAGGTCGCCCGGCGCGCGGTCGCCGTGCTCAGCGCGACGGTCGAGGAGCACAAGGACGAGCTGGGCCGTCTCGACGCCATCGCCGGCGACGGCGACCACGGCATCGGCATGTCCCGCGGGGCGAAGGCCGCGACCGAGGCGGCGGACGCCTCGGGCGAGGCCGGGGGCGGCGTGCAGACCGTGCTGGCCGCCGCGAGCGCGGCCTTCGGCGACAAGGCCGGCGGGACCAGCGGCATCCTCTGGGGGCTGCTGCTCGACGGCGTCGGCCAGCAGCTCGGCGACGTCGACCGCGTGACCGACGAGGGCGTCGCGCACGCGGTGCAGAGCTCGGCGACGCGGCTGCAGGAGTTCAGCAAGGCCTCGCTCGGGGACAAGACGATGCTGGACGCGCTGTTCCCCTTCGTCGACGCCCTCGTCGGAGCCGTCGACGGCGGCACGCCGCTCGCGCAGGCCTGGCGGGACGCCGCGGTCGCGGCGACCGAGGCCGCCGACGCCACGGCCGCGCTCGTCCCCAAGATCGGTCGCGCCCGGCCGCTCGCCGAACGTAGCGTCGGCACCCCCGACCCCGGCGCGGTCTCCCTCGCGCTGATCGCCACGGCGATCGGCGGCGTCCTCGCCGACGCACCCGACCCGTCCTGACCCACCTCCTGATCCACAGCACCGCACGAAGAGAGGCTCACCATGGCTGACGGCATCCGTCTGCTGCTCGGCGGCGACAGCGCCGGCTACCACTACAAGGACGCGATCCTGGCCGACGCGCGTCAGGACCCGCGGGTCGCGAGCGTCGAGGACCTGGGCGTGAACGAGAGCGACCCGAAGGCGGGCACCTACCCGTCCGTGGCCATCGCCGCCGCGACCAAGATCATGGCCGGCGAGGCCGACCGGGCGATCCTCGTCTGCGGCACCGGCATCGGCGTCTCCATCGCCGCGAACAAGGTCAAGGGCATCCGCGCGACGGTCGCCCACGACTCGTTCAGCGTCGAGCGCTCGATCCTGTCCAACGACTGCCAGATCCTGACCATGGGCGAGCGCGTCATCGGTCTCGAGCTCGCCCGTCGGCTGGCGAAGGAGTGGCTCGGGTACGCCTTCGACCCCAGCAGCCACTCGAAGGCCAACGTCGACGAGATCGTCGACTACGAGGGCGCGGCGAGCGACTGACGCGAGAGCCTAGGATCCCCGACGTGGTCCCCACCCCCGCGGTCGACCGGCTCCGCGAGGTCCGGACCGTCCTCTGCGACGCCGACGGCAACCTCTTCCCGAGCGAGGAGCCGGCCTTCGTCGCGTCGAGCCAGGTGATCAACCGCTACCTCGCCGAGCACGGCGTCGACCGCCGGTACGGGGCCGAGGAGCTCCGGCTGGCCGCGACCGGCATGAGCTATCGCCTCGTCCTGGCCACGCTGGCCCGCGAGCACGGCCTGCCGGCCATCGGTCCCGACGAGCTCGAGCACTGGGTCCAGGTGGAGAAGGACGCCGTGACGGCGTACCTGAGCCAGGAGCTCCGTCCCGACCCGGACGTCCTGGGTCCCCTGGCCACGCTCGCCGAGCACCACGGCATCGCCGCGGTCAGCTCGAGCGCGGACGCGCGGATCGCCGCCTGCTTCGAGGTGACCGGGATGGCGGGCTGGTTCCCGCCCGAGCGGCGCTTCAGCGCCGAGGACTCGCTCGCGGTGCCGACGAGCAAGCCCGACCCCGCGATCTACCGCTACGCGCTCCACGTCCTGGGGCTGGCGCCCGCGGAGGCCGTGGCGGTGGAGGACTCCGGCACCGGCGCCACCTCGGCCGTAGCGGCCGGCATCCCGACGCTGGGGAACCTGCAGTTCGTGCAGCCCGCCGAGCGCGAGGAGCGACGGCGGCTGCTGCTCAACGTCGGAGTCACCGCCGTCGTCGAGAGCTGGTCCGAGGTCGTCGACCTCCTCGTCTGATCGACCTCTGCTTCCCACCGCGTAAATCGTTGCCAGGAGGTGGCGAGGACATCGCTTTGCGCGCAGTTGGAGGAGGTTCAATGCGTACCGTTCCCGGTCGTGAGAAGGGTCAGCGGAACTGACGCCTCTGCGCCTCGACCAGGGCGAGGACGTCATCGTCCTGAAGCTGCACGACCTCGAGGCACACGCCCATCTGCCGGATCGCGGCCCCTTGCCAGGAGGTACCGCGGAGGTGCTTGACGGCGGCCTCGTCGCTGACGCAGAGGAACAGACCTGCAGGACGTGGCGAGAGCCACGTAGCAGCCCACTGCAGTTTGGCAGCGTCGTTGACGAGCTTGTACTTCTGCGCCACCTTGGCCGTTCCTTGGTGAGCCCAGCACTCGACCAGCACGGAGTTGTTCGTTGCGACGCCGTCCACATCGATGAACGCGCCGTCCGGCGAGTGCAGGCGACGTGGCGCAAGCGTGATGCCGAGCTTCTGCTGCAGCAGCGTCAGCATCAGCATCTCGACCCGCCGCTGCTCGCTCGAGTCACCGGCAGCCGTGGACGTCTCGACCGCCTCGCCGACTCTCACGAAGGTGACCGACTCTCCGACTTTGGTCTCGGCTCTCGTGAATCCTGCTTCTTTCCAGGCTCGTACGTGGGGTCTGTCACCCGACCACCACGCTCGGTGGTCGGTGGCACTCGCGGGCAGGCCCCCCACTATGTCGTTCAGCTCGGACCAGCCAAGGACGACAGTCGGACCCGCGCTGCGCAGGTACTGACTCAGGGCACTCCAGTCGGCCAACTCCCTACCTCCCCCTCGCGATCACGTCGAAAAGGTCAGTAGTGCTGCGCTTCTTGGCGCAGCCCTGCCGGCCTGCGGTCAGGAGCCGCCGACCGACTCGTTGTAGCTGGCGACCGACTCCGCCACGTTTTCCTGGACCGTCACCAGGGAGGTCTTCGGGTCCTTGCCGATGAGCGCACGTTCCAGGCCCTCCTCCAGCGCCTTGCGCATCTGCGGCATGGGACCGGCGGCGCAGCCCGTCGTGGCCGGCGACACCTCGGTCTTGTCGAGCGAGTCGATGGCGACCTGGAACAGCGGGTTCGCCGCGACGAACTCCTTGTCCACGGGCTCGTCCAGGGCCTTGTCGGTCAGCGGGAAGTAGCCGGTCTGCGTGTGCCACTCGGCCTGGGAGTCCGGCTGGGCCAGGAACTTCGCCAGCTGCCACGAGGCCTCCTTCTCGGCCTCGCTGTGCCCGGGGCCGGAGATCCACAGGCTGCCGCCGCCGATCGAGGGGCCGTTACCGGGCTTCACGGTCCCCGACACCACCGGGTACGCCGCGGCGCCGAGCTCGAACTTGCCCTTCGCCGCAGTCGTGAAGCCCTTCACCTGGCCGGTGGACTCCAGCGTCATCGCCGTCTGGCCCGCCTTGAACGCGTCCTGCGCGTCCTTCGACACGCGGCCCGTGTTCACGGCCAGCCCGTCCGCGACCATCTTCTGCCACCACTCGACGGCCTCGGTGATGGTCGGCGAGGCCATGTTCGCCGCGGTGACGCGCTGCCCCGTACGGCCGTTGTCGGCGTTGCAGAACGCCTCGCCGTTGGTCGCCGCGAACTGCTCGAGGAACCACCCGTAGATCGCCGCGCCGAACCCGTACGCGACCGGCCCGCCGTTGACCTTGCTCAGCTTCTCCGCGGCGGCGCGGATCTCGGCGAGGTTCTGCGGCGGCTTGTCGGGGTCGAGGCCGGCCGCGGCGAAGGCCGTCTTGTTGTAGTAGAGCAGCGGGACGGAGCTGTTCAGCGGCATCGACCACTGGGTGCCGCCGACCGTGTACGTACCGGCGATGTTCTTCTGGATGGCGCCGAGGTCGTAGCCGTCGCGCTGCGCGAAGCCCGCGACCGGCACCACCTCGCCGGAGTCGACCATGAACTGCGTGCCGATGTCGTAGATCTGGATGACCGACGGCGTCGTGCTCGACTGCACCGACGCCTTGTACTTGGTGATGGCGGTGTCGTAGTCGCCCTGGAAGATCGGCTTGACGACGATCTTGCCGGCGTGGGCGGCGTTGAACTTGTCCACGAGCGCGTTCAGCGCGACGCCGTTGCCGGCGTCCATCGAGTGCCAGAAGGTGACCGTCGTGACGCCGGTCGCCGTGTCCACCGCGTCCGCGGCCGGGACGTCGAGGTTGCCCTCGGGACGACCGGCGCCGCAGCCCGCGACGACGACGAGGAGCAGGACGCCGAGCGCGGCGAGCAGCCGGCGGACGACCGGCACGCGCACGGCGCTCACCGGCCTGACCCCGCCGTGAGCCCGCGGACGATGAAGCGCTGGCCGAAGAGCACCAGGGCCAGCGTGGGCAGCAGCGCGAGCACGACGCCGGCGAGCACCATGCCGGGGTCGTTCGCGTCCACGGACTGGAGCTGGGCGATGCCGATCTGGATCGTCTGGTTCTCCGGCGCCTGGGTGATCAGCAGCGGCCAGAAGTACATGTTCCAGGCGGACAGGAACGACCACACCCCCAGCGCGGCGATCGTCGGGCGGGTCAGCGGCACGAGGATCCGCCAGAGGAAGCCGAAGCTGCCGACCCCGTCGACGCGGGCGGCGTCGCGCAGCTCCATCGGGAAGGTGAGGAACGCCTGCCGCAGCAGGAACACCCCGAAGCCGGCCGCGAGGTAGGGCAGCGCGAGGGCGGCGACGGTGTTGATCAGCCCGAGCTCGGCCATGGCCAGGTAGTTCGGGATGATGATCGCCTCCCAGGGGATCATCATCGTGCTCAGCAGCAGCGCGAACCAGAAGCGCCGGCCGCGGATCCGCAGGAAGACCAGCGCGTACGCGGCCAGGACGCTGGTGACCAGCTGCCCGACCACGACGAGCACGGCCACGGCGGCCGAGTTCAGGTACTGGCGGGCGAGCGGGATGACCTCGAGGGCGTTGGCGTAGTTCTCGGCGACGAAGCCGCTGACCGGCCAGAGCCGGGGCGGGAAGGTGTTGATGTCGCTCGGGCTCATGAAGCTGCCGACCAGGCCGTAGTAGACCGGGAAGAGCAGGACCAGGAAGAGCACGCCGAGCAGCACGTAGTTGAGGACGCGGCCGCCGCCGGAGCGGTGCCGGGCGGACGTGGGACGGCGGGCGGCGGGTGGCCGCGCGGCGGTCGGGGCCGGGGAGGTCGCGGTGGCCATCAGGAGTAGAACACCTTCCGCTGGAGGAACCCGAACTGGAACGCGGTGATCGCCAGCACCACGACCAGCAGGACGATCGCCTGGGCCGAGCCGGCGCCGAAGTTCGAGTTGTTGTTGGCGAACGCCACGTCGTAGATCGAGTAGACGAGCGTCTGCGTCGAGCGGTCGGGTCCCCCGCGGGTCAGGATGTGGATCTGGCCGAAGCTCTGCAGCGCCTGGACCGTTCCGGTGACGGCGAGGAAGAACAGCTGCGGGCTGATCAGCGGCAGGACCACCCCGGTCTGCAGCCGCAGCCCCGAGGCCCCGTCGAGCCGGGCGGCCTCGAGCACGTCGTCCGGCACGGCGCCGAGCCCGGCGGACAGGACGAGCAGGTTGTAGCCGACCTGCATCCACACCGACGTCGCCGCGACGGCGAGCAGCGCGGTCGACGGCTCGGTCAGCCAGCCGACGGGAGCGACGCCGACGTACGAGAGCAGGCCGTTGACCACGCCGGTCGCGGGGTTGAGCATCACGCCGAAGACGACCGCGGCCGTGGCCACGGAGAAGGCGAAGGGCAGTGCGAAAGCCGTGCGGAAGAAGCGCACCGCCCGGATCCGCTCCTGCAGGGCGAGGGCGAGCACCAGCCCGATGAGGATGCTCGGGATCACCGTGAGCAGCGTGAAACCGAGGGTCACCAGGAGCGTCTTGCCGAAGCCGGGGTCGGTGAAGAGGTCGGTGTAGTGCTCCACCCCGACGAAGCCGCGCGGACGGCCGAAGAGGTCGCTGCGCTGGAACGAGAGGTAGATCGAGCGCCCGAGCGGGAAGAAGAAGAACGCGACGAACACGACCAGCGCGGGGACCAGGTAGACGACGGCGCCCCACGACCCCGGCTCGCGCCGGGACCGCGGGCGTCGGGCCTCGCCGACCTTGCCCACCGCTGCCGGGGTGGGCGCCGTCGTCGTCACCGCTCCGCCTCGGGCGGGTCGGTCACGATTCTTTCGAGGTCCAGCATCCGCCGGACGCTACACCGCGGGGTCAGTCCGCCGGCGGCGCGTACAGCTGCAGGTCGTTGCCCTCGGAGTCCTTGAACGGCGCGATCCGACCCCACGGGTGGTCGCTGATGCCGCCGGTGAAGGTCACGCCCTCGGCCTGCAGACGCTCGACCTCGGCGTCGATCCCACCCTCGGGCGTGAAGGTGATGACCGCGCCGCCGTCGGCGTGCGCCGACGTGCCCTCGCGGGCGTTGAGCCCGATGGTCAGGTTGCCGGCGTCCACCTCGCTCCACTCCGGGGTCTCCTTGCCCACCTCGAAGTGCAGGGTCTCGCCGTAGAACTTCTTCGCCCGGTCCATGTCGTCCACGGGCACCCACACGGTTGCGACTGACTTCGCCATCGTTCCTCCTCGGATCTCGTTGCTGTCCCCGGAACCTTGCCCACTCCGGGTCCGGTCAGACAGGGCGTCGACCCCACAGTGCTCAGGCGTCGAGCTCCTCCAGCTCGTCACGGAGCAGCACCTCGAGGAAGCGGTGGTTGACGAACAGCCGTTCCCGACCGGTCCGCCGCTCGGACAGCACGTCGGCGCCGACCAGGTCCGACAGCCAGGCCGTGGCGGTCGGTCGTGAGACCTCGCACCGCTCCACCACTGTCTTGATGCGGACGTACGGCTGCTCGAACAGCAGAGTCAGAAAGGTCGCGTCCCGCCCCCCACGGGTCACGGTCCGCGCACGCTCGGATACCTCGTCCTGGATCGTCCGGATGCCGGAGATCTTGATCAGGGTCGACCGGGCCGTCAGCTCGACGGCGCGCAGCACGTAGAGGATCCAGTCCTCCCATGCCTCCTCGCTCGTGACCGCGTTCAGGAGCCGGTAGTACTCGCTCTTGTGCCGGATGAGGTACCGCGACAGGTAGAGCACAGGCTCGGCGATCAACCCCTCCTCGACCAGCGCGAGGATGTTGACGATGCGGCCCGTCCGCCCGTTCCCGTCGTGGAACGGGTGGATCGCCTCGAACTGGTAGTGCGCGATCGCCATCCGCACCAGCGGGTCGAGACCGAGGGCGTCGTCGTGGAGGAACCGTTCCCAGTTCGCCAGCTTGTCGGAGATGACGTCGAACCCCTCGGGCGGGGCGTAGACGACGCGGCGCGTCGCCGGGTTGGCGATCCTGGTCCCCGACATCCGACGGATCGTCATGTCGACGTCCTTGATGCGCGAGCACACCGCCGTGGCGGTGCCGAAGGTCAGCGGACGTCGAACGAGCGCGGAGACCCCCTCGTAGAGGGCCGCGCGGTAGCGGAGCGCCTCCTTGGTGGCGTGGCCTCCCACCTCGTCGCTCTCCGCGTAGCGGAACAGCTCGTCCGCGGTCGTGACGATGTTCTCGATCTCCGAGCTCGCCTGAGCCTCCAGCAGGGTCGCCGCGTTGAGCAGCACGGCGGGGTTCGGCAGGAGACGAGCCGCCTGGTCGAGCGCCGCCAGAGCTGCCCGCGCCGCGATCGTCGCCTTCAGGACAGCACGGGTCTCCTGCTCCCCCGTGGGGGGCAGCAGCGGGAGGTCGTCGTAGGGCACCTCGGGGTCCCAGTTCACGGAAGATCTCCTTCGTCGTGCAGCAGACATGTAAAGAATCGACCCAAACGTTTACATGTCACCGTGGATGTGGCAAGAAGATTTCGTCGAGCGCCGCCCCCCTACCCTGACGCCGTGCTCTTCGTCGTCCTTGCGGGTGTATCGGGCCTCGTCTGGGGCGTCGGGGACTTCGCGGGCGGCAAGGCGACGCAGCGGGCGGGCGCGCTCCCGGTCGTGTGGCTGTCCAAGCTCTTCAGCCTGCCGCTCCTGGCGCTCTACCTGGTCCTGCTCCCCACCCGCCCCGACCCCGGCGGCCTCGCCTGGGGCGCCCTGGCCGGGGTCTTCGGGGCGGTGGGCGTGGTCGTCTTCTACCGTGCGCTGTCGGCCGGGGCGATGACGGTGGTCGCACCGGTCGCCTCCGTCACGTCGGCGGCGATCCCCGTCGTGGTCGGCCTCGCCTCCGGCGAACGTCCCGGCCCCGTGGCGCTGACCGGCGTCACGTGCGCGCTGGTGGCGATCGCGCTGGTCAGCCTCGCTCCCCCGCGGCCGGGGGTCGTCTCGGTCGTCACCGGTCGGCTCGTCGGCCAGGCCGTCGTGTCCGGCGTCGGCTTCGCGCTCTTCTTCGTCTTCCTCGCCCGCGCCAACGTGGCCGCCGGCGGCGACGCCGGGCTCTGGCCCATCGCGAGCGCGCAGCTCGCCGCCCTCGTCCTGACCGGCACGCTCGTCCTGGTGTCGCGCTCCAGGCGCTCGTCGGGCCCCGGGACGCGCCTGTGGCCGGGCGGCCGCTCGCTGGCCTGGAGCGCGGTCGCCGGCCCCCTCGACATGTCCGCGAACGCGCTGTTCCTGGTGGCGACCCGCTACGGCGACCTCAGCCTGGTGGCGCCGCTCGCCGCGCTCTACCCGGTGACCACCGTGCTGCTCGCGGTGGTCGTCGACCGTGAGCGGCTGCGCCCGCTGCAGGTCGTCGGCCTGGTGCTGGCCCTGGCCGCCCTGCTGCTCGTGAGCCGGCCCTAGGCGGACGCCGCGCGGCACTACGCTGGGCCGGTCAGGCGGCGTGGCCGCGAGCACCCGGTCCAGCACCGGCAGGGAGACGGGCGGCGGCGTGGACGTGTCGGTGGACTACCCCCGGCGCGTCGCGATGATCAGCCTCCACACCTCCCCGCTCGCCGTGCCCGGCGTCGGTGACGCCGGCGGGCTCAACGTGTACGTCGCCGAGGTCGCCCGACGCCTCGGCGAGCGCGGGCTGCAGGTCGACGTCTTCACCCGCGACGACGGTTCCGCGCCGGCCGAGGTCGTCGAGGTCACCGACAACCTCCGGGTCGTCCACGTCCCCGCCGGGCCGCGGGGGCCGGTGGCCAAGGAGGACCTGCCCGACCTCGTGCCGGAGTTCGCCGACCGGCTCGAGGCGCGGGGCTCGGCGTACGACCTCGTGCACAGCCACTACTGGTTGTCGGGGATGGTCGGGCTCGCCCTGCGCCGCCGCCACGGCCTCCCGCTGGTCCACACCATGCACACGATGGCCCGGGTCAAGAACGTCAGCCGCCCCGCGGCCGGACCCACCGAGCCCGACCTGCGCGGGCTGGGCGAGACGCAGATCGTCTCCGGCGCCGAGGTCCTGACGGCCAACACGACCGACGAGGCCGCCGACCTGGTCCGCGCATACGGGGCCCGCCCGGACAAGATCGCCGTGGTCCCGCCGGGGGTCGACCTGCACACCTTCCACCCGTGCGACCAGCAGCAGTCCCGCGAGCTGCTGGGCGTCGACCCCGAGGCGCAGGTCGTGCTCTTCGTCGGCCGGATCCAGCCGCTCAAGGCGCCCGACGTCCTGATCCGCGCGGTGGCACGCCTGGTCGAGCGCGAGCCACGGCGCCGCGAGCACCTCCGCCTGATCGTCATCGGCAGCGCCAGCGGGCCCGACGCGGGCTGGTCGGGGACGCTCGCCCCGCTCGCCGCCGGGCTGGGCGTCGCCGACCTCGTCGAGCTCCGGCCGGCCGCCGAGCGCTCCGAGCTCTTCCGCTACTACTGCGTGTCCGACGTGGTCGGCGTCCCCTCGTACAGCGAGTCGTTCGGCCTGGTGGCGCTCGAGGCCCAGGCCTGCGGGCGCCCGGTCGTCGCTACCGACGCCGGCGGTCTGCGCCACGCGGTGCACGACGGCCACACGGGTCGTCTCGTCGACGGCCATGACACCGACGCCTGGGCCGACGCGCTCGCCGAGCTGCTCGACCACCCGGCCGAGCGCGCCCGCCTGGGCGCCAACGCGGCCGCCCACGCCTCCCGCTTCAGCTGGTCCACGACCGCCGCCGCCACGCTCGAGGCCTACGGCGACGCGCTGAAGGCCGCCCGCAGGCAGGCCTTCATGACCGGCGCCTGGTTCGAGCGCGGCAGGTAGTCGCGCGTCAGCGGCTCACGGGTCGCTGGTACCCGGGTCGCCCGGCGGTGCCGGCGGCGGCGAGGACGTTCCGGCCGACCGCTCCCGCCACGCGGCTGAGCACGGTCGGCGGCTCGCCCGAGAGGTGCGGCGGCATGACCACGACCGGGCAGGACGCGGCGTAGATCAGCCGGTGCGCGAACATCGGGCCCGCCAGCAGCTGGCGCGGGGCGTCGACCACGAGCAGGTCGGCCTCCTCGGCCGCCTTCAGCAGCACCCCGAACTTGCTGCCGCGGACCAGGCGCACCTCGGCGCCGTGGTCCTCGCCAAGGGTGGCGGCGACGTCGCGCTCGAGCCGTGCGCGCGCCTCCTCCTCCACGTCACCTGCCTGGGAGATCCGGCCGGCGGGCGTGCCGGACGGCGTCGCCTGGGGGTTGGGCAGGCGCCAGGCCCGGACCGCGACGACGCGGCCGTGGCTCCCGGCCTGCGCGCGGGCCCAGTCGAGCGCGGTCGGGGACTTCGACGTCGCGCTGACGCCGACGACGACGGTGTACGGACGATCGGCCATCTCGCTGCTCCTCCCTCGGGACCTAGACCGGCAGCTTGGTCAGCTGGTTGCCCTGCTCGTCGTACGTGCTGAGCGGCGGGGCGATGTCCTCCAGCGCCTTGCCCTCGGCGTCGACGCCGAACTTGAACGCCACCAGACCGCCGATGAGCATGATCACCGAGGCGCCGACGTAACCCCAGAACAGCGGGCCGCGCTCGACCCCGCCGCCGATCAGCGCGCCGAAGATCAGCGGGCCGACGGCGCCGAAGAGCTGGGCGATGGAGAAGAAGTACGAGATGGCCTGCCCGCGCACCTCGAGCGGGAAGATCTCCGACACCGTCAGGTAGCCGGCCGAGGCGCCCGCGGAGGCGAAGAAGAACGACAGGCACCAGAGCGCGGTGTGCGTGCCGGCCGAGAGCAGGTCGGCCTTGAAGAGCAGGGCGGAGACGAAGAGCACCGCCGCGGCGATCGAGTACGAGCCGCCGATCATCTTGCGCCGACCGACGGTGTCGAAGAACCGGCCGAGCAGCAGCGGCCCGAGCAGGTTGCCGATGGCGAAGGGGAAGAAGTACAGCGCGGCGCTCGAGGACGTCTTGCCGTAGAAGTTCTGCAGCACCAGCGACGAGGTGAAGAAGATCGCGTTGTAGAGGAACGACTGCGTGATCATCAGGGTCAGGCCCAGCAGCGTCCGCGTGGGGTACAGCTTGAAGAACACGTAGCGCAGCTGCTTGAACGTGACGCCCTCGTGCGCCTTGATCCACCAGCCCTGGGACTCGTCGAGGTGCGGCGTCTCCTGCCCGTTGGCGCGGACGGACTGCTCGATGCCGTCGACGATGCGTTCCGCCTCCTCGCCGCGGCCGTGCGTGACCAGCCAGCGGGGGCTCTCCGGGATGTGGCGGCGCAGGAAGATGATGATCAGGCCGAGGACCGGGCCGATGAAGAAGGCGATGCGCCAGCCGATGTTCTCGGCGAAGCGGTCGGTGTCGAGCAGGTAGAAGCTGCCGAGCGACCCGAGCACGGCGCCGGCCCAGTAGGTGCCGTTGATCGCCAGGTCGACGCGCCCGCGGTACTTGCCCGGCATGAGCTCGTCGATGGCGGAGTTGATCGCGGAGTACTCGCCGCCGATGCCCATGCCGGCCACGAAGCGGAAGAACCACAAGAACCCGACGTTGGGCGAGAAGCCGGCCAGGCCGGACCCGATCAGGTAGACGAGCAGCGTGATGATGAAGAGCCGCTTGCGGCCCAGCTTGTCGGTCAGCCGGCCGAAGAACAGGGCGCCGACGACCTGCCCGACCAGGTAGACCGTGGCCGTCGCCCCGACCTGGGCGTCCGACATCCCCAGGTCCTTGGCGTAGCCGGCCGAGGCGACGATCTGGATCTCCAGACCGTCGAGGATCCAGGCCGTCCCCAGGCCGAAGATGACCATCCAGTGGAACTTCGACCAGGGCATCTTGTCCATGCGGACGGGGATCAGGCTCCGGACGGGCCGGTCCTCGGTCTGTGCTGGTGATGACATCGTCGGCACCTTCCCTTCGCCCGCGAGAGAGCCCTCGGCTCTTCATGTCGGCGGAGAAGTTACTCCTGGACGCGGGTACATCGTTGGGCGGGCTATGCGGCGCCCGCCCGGGCCGCGGGCCGGACCGGCCTCAGCCGAGACCCCAGAAGACCCGGTCCACCACCGCACGCGCCCGACGCGTGACCCGCCGGTAGTCGGCGAGCAGGTGGGACGACTCCCCCGGCCCGTAGCCGAGGAGCTCGGCCAGGGAGGCCAGGTCCCGGGTGTCGCCGGGGATCGAGTCCGACGCGCGGCCGCGCATCAGCATGATCGAGTTCCGGATCCGGCTGGCCAGGAGCCAGGCCTCCTCGAGCTGCCCGGCGTCGAGGGGGTCGACGAGGCCGGCGTCGCGCAGCGCCCGCAGCGCCACGATCGTCTGGGTCGACCGCAGCGCGGGCAGCCGGTGCGCGTGCTGCAGCTGCAGCGTCTGCACCGTCCACTCGACGTCGGCCAGCCCGCCCGGGCCGAGCTTGGTGTGCCGTTCCGGGTCGGCGCCGCGCGGCAGCCGCTCCGCCTCGACCCGGGCCTTGAGCTTGCGGATCTCGACGAGCTGGCCGTCGGTCAGACCGTCCTCGGGCCACCGGCGGCGGTCGATCTCGGCCATCAGCCCGGCCCCGACCTCGGGGTCGCCGGCCAGGGCGTCCGCGCGGACCAGCGCCTGCAGCTCCCAGGTCGAGGACCAGCGCTGGTAGTAGTTCCGGTAGGCCGCGAGCGAGCGGATGAGCGCCCCGCCCTTGCCCTCGGGCCGCAGGTCCGCGTCCACCGCCAGCGCCGGGTCGGCACCGGGCCGGCTCAGGAGCTTGCGGAGCTGGGCGATGACGGCCGCCGCCGCCTTGGTCGGGTCCTCCGCCGAGGGCTCACCGTCGCGGGGGTCCGCCATGACGAACATCGCGTCCGCGTCGGAGGCGTACGAGAGCTCGCGCCCGCCCCAGCGACCCATCGCCACGACCGCGATCCGCGGGACCGCCCCGTCGGCGTCGGCCCGGACGGTCTCGAGCGCCGCGTCGATCGTCGCCGACGTGACGTCGCTCAGGGCCTCGCCGACCTCGAGCACGTCGATCTCGCCGAGCACGTCGGCGGCCGCGACGCGGAAGAGCTCGCGCCGGCGGATGGCCCGTACGGCCTCGACCGCCGCCGCGCTGCCCGACTGGCGCCGCGCCGCCGAGAGCATCTCGCTGCGGATCTCGGCCAGGGGCCGGGGCTGCAACCGCGACTCCGACGCGAGCATCTGGACGGTCTGGGGGGCTCGGGTCAGGAGCGAGACCGCGTACCGGCTGCTCGCGAGGATCCGGGCGAGACGTTCCGCCATGGCGCCCTCGTCGCGCAGGGCGCGGAGGTACCAGGGCGTCGAGCCGAGCGCCTCGGACACCTGCCGGAAGGCGAACAGCCCGGCGTCGGGGTTGGGCGCCTCGGCGAACCAGCCGAGCATGGCCGGGAGGAGCTGGCGCTGGATGCCGGCCTGCCGGCTGACGCCCTGGCTGAGCGCCGCGATGTGGCGCAGCGCGGCCGCGGGGTCGTCGTAGCCGAGCGCCTGCAGCCGGTCCTCGGCCGACCGCGTGGTGAGGCGCAGCTCGCTGGTCGGGATGCGGGCGACCGCCTCGAGGAGCGGGGAGTAGTAGAGCCGCTCGTGCAGGCGCCGGACGCCTGCGGCCACGTGCCGCCACGTCGACAGCAGCTCGGCGACGGGCTCGGGGTAGCCGAGCGAGCGCCCGATCCGCCGCAGGTCCTCCTCGGCCTCGGGCAGCACGTGCGTACGACGGAGGCGGTAGAGCTGGATCCGGTGCTCGAGCACGCGGAGGAAGCGGTACGACAGCGCCAGCGTCTTGCCGTCCTCGCGGCCGACGTACCCGCCCTCGACGAGCAGCTTGAGCGCGGGCAGGGTGGCCCGGACGCGCAGGGACTCGTCGACCCGGCCGTGCACGAGCTGCAGCATCTGCACCGAGAACTCGACGTCGCGCAGACCGCCCTCCCCCAGCTTGAGCTCGCGGCCCGCGTCGCGCGCGGGGATGTGGGCGACGACCCGGCGCCGCATCGCCTGGGTGTCGTGGACGAAGCCCTCCCGCTCCGCCGCGCGCCAGACGTACGGCGTGACGACCTCGACGAACTCGGCCCCGAGCGCGAGGTCGCCCGCCGCGGGACGGGCCTTGAGCATCGCCTGGAACTCCCAGGTCTTGGCCCAGGTGGAGTAGTACTTCGCGTGGCTCGACAGGGTGCGGACCAGCTGGCCGGCCTTGCCCTCCGGGCGCAGGGCGGCGTCGACCTCCCAGATGGTCCCGGCGGCGGTGTGGGCGGAGCAGATCCGGGTCATCTCCGCGGCCATCCGCGTGGTCAGGCTGACCGCGCGGTCGGTGGGGATCAGCGGCTCGCCGTCGGCGTCACGCACGGGCTCGGCGACGAAGAGGACGTCGACGTCGCTGAGGTAGTTCAGCTCCTGGGCCCCGGTCTTGCCGAGCGCCACCACGGCGAGCCGGGTGAGCAGCGCCTCGGGCCCGACCTTGGCCCGCGCGATCGAGAGCGCCGCCACCAGGGTCGCGTCGGCCAGATCGGAGAGCTCGTCGGCGACGCCGTCGACCGCCTCGATCGGCTCCGGGGCGCAGAGGTCGCGCGCGGCGATCCTCAGCAGCGCGGCGCGGTAGGCCAGCCGCATCGCGTCGCCGACCAGGTCGGTGGCCACCGGCACCGACGCCTCCGGGTCCGCGCCCACCGCGCGCAGCAGCTCCGCACGGAGGTCGGCGGCCGACGTCCGGGTCAGCCGACCGGTCAGGGCCTCGACCAGCTCGGGGTGCGCGACGAGGTGCTGGCCGAGCGCCAGGCTCGCGCCGACGACGGCGACGAGGTGGGAGCAGAGCTGCCGGTCGGCGACCAGGCGGTCGAGCAGCGCCGGGTCGGCGTCGTTCAGGCGGTCGAGGGTCGCCAGCGCGAGGTCCGGGTCGGCCGCCTGCCCGATCGTGCCCAGCAGCTCGAGCTGGTGCAGCGACCAGGGGGCGAGTCGGCGTTCGGCGCCGGCCGCGTCGGAGAAACCCCGCCGCGCCAGCGCGCCCTGCGCCGTCTCGATCCTCATCACGCTGCGATGTTACGGACGTGCGACACGCACGGCGGCCAGACCCGGGTACGTTCCGTGGGCCTGTCGAAGGGTCGGAGCTGGGGAAGAGGGTCGTGGTGCGGACGCGGAAGACACCGGGCGAGGCCCTGGTCGAGCAGAGCTGGGCCCTCCACGACTGGCTCGACGGGCTGGAGCCGGAGGCGTTCGCCCGCCCAACCGTGCTGGAGGGCTGGGACGTCCACGCACTGCTGGCGCACCTCGTCCAGATCGTCCAGGGGCTGCTCGACGACCTCGGCCGGCCCAGCGGGCTGACGCCGCTGACGAACGAGGTGCTGGTCTCCCGCTACGCCGCGGGGGCCGCGCGGATCGAGGCGCGCGAGGTCGCCCTCGCGACGCAGCACGACGCGTCGCAGCTGCTCGGGCTGCTCGCGTCGGCGCTCGGCCAGGCCGAGTCGAGGCTCGCACCCGGCGCCGGGCTGCCGGCCACGGTCGCCTCGGCCGAGGGACCGGTCAGCGCCGACGACCTCGTCGCCACGCGCGTCGTCGAGCTGGTGGTCCACGCGGACGACCTGTCCCGCAGCCTCGCCGAGCACGAACCCGTACCCCTGCTGCGCCCCGCGCTCGGCGTCGCCTCCCGGGCGCTGGCGGGCATCCTCGCCGACCGCTTCCCGGGGCGTTCCGTGGAGGTCCGCGTGCCCCCGTACGCGGCGGTGCAGTGCTCGGCCGTCCGCGACGGCGTGCTCGACCCCGGTCCCACCCACACCCGAGGGACCCCGCCCAACGTCGTGGAGACCGACGCGGTCACGTTCTTCCGGCTCTGCACCGGGCGCACGGCGTGGGACGACGCGCTCAGGTCCGGCGTGATCGCCGCCTCGGGCCTGCGCGCGGACCTGTCCGAGATGGTGCCGCTGCTGGCGTGAGCGGTCATGCTCGTCGGCGCCCGAGCGAGCGGGACGTCGGAGCGGACGGGCTCAGAGCGGACGGTGAAGGAGGCCATACGTACGACCGGCGCGAGCCGCCCTTGACCGGGAGCGACGAAGAGCCGGCGATCGGCCCACCCGTCGCAGGTGCTCACAACACAGGTAACAGCCGCTCGAGCTCCTGCGGAGTGACCTGTCGGCGGTACTCGGCGAACTCAGCGCGCTTGTTGCGCAGGAAGAAGTCGAAGACGTGGTCGCCCAGCGTCTCGGCGACGAGCTCGGAGCTCTCCATCGCGCGGATCGCCTCGTCGAGGTTGCGCGGGAGCGGGGCGATGCCGAGCGCCTGGCGCTCACGCTCGGTGAGCGACCAGACGTCGTCCTCGGCCCCGTCGGGGAGCTCGTACTCGCCCTCGATGCCGGCCAGCCCGGCGGCGAGGGTGACGGCGAACGCCAGGTACGGGTTGGCCGCGGAGTCGATCGAGCGCAGCTCGACGCGCGCCGACGACGCCTTGTTCGGCTTGTACATCGGCACCCGGACGAGCGCGGACCGGTTGTTGCGGCCCCAGCAGACGTAGCTCGGCGCCTCGCCGCCACCCGCCATCCGCTTGTACGAGTTCACGTACTGGTTGGTGACGGCGCTGATCTCCGACGCGTGCCGCAGCAGGCCGGCGATGAAGTGCCGTGCGACCTTGGACAGGTGGTTCTCGGCGCTCGCGTCGTAGAAGGCGTTGTTGTCGCCCTCGAAGAGCGACATGTGCGTGTGCATCGCCGAGCCGGGCCAGTCGGTCGCCGGCTTGGGCATGAACGAGGCGTGGATGCCCTGGCTGAGCGCGACCTCCTTCACCACGACCCGGAAGGTCATGATGTTGTCCGCCGTCGACAGCGCGTCGGCGTAGCGCAGATCGATCTCCTGCTGGCCCGGGCCCGCCTCGTGGTGGGAGAACTCGACCGAGATGCCCATCTGCTCGAGCATCGTGATGGCCTTGCGGCGGAAGTCGCTGCCGGTGCTCTGCGGGGTGTGGTCGAAGTAGCCCGAGTGGTCCACCGGCTCGGGCGTGACGCCGGGCAGCAGCGGGTCCTTGAAGAGGTAGAACTCGACCTCGGGGTGGGTGTAGAAGGTGAAGCCGAGGTCGGCCGCCTTGCCCAGTGCCCGCTTGAGGACGTAGCGCGGGTCGGCGTAGCTCGGGGAGCCGTCCGGCATCGAGATGTCGCAGAACATCCGCGCCGTCGCCGGCTTGGAGTCGCGCCACGGCAGGATCTGGAACGTCGCCGGGTCGGGGTGGGCGATCATGTCCGACTCGTAGACCCGGGCGAAACCCTCGACCGCCGAGCCGTCGAAGCCCATCCCCTCGGCGAAGGCCCCCTCGAGCTCGGCCGGCGCGATCGCGACCGACTTCAGGAAACCGAGGACGTCGGTGAACCACATCCGTACGAACCGGACGTCCCGCTCTTCGATCGCGCGGAGCACGAACTCCGTCTGCTTGTCCACCGGGTCAGTGTGCCTGCCCCGGCGTAACACTCTGATTACAGGGGTGACGGGAGCGGCTGAGACCTCTACCTCGCAGGGAAGTGGTCGGTGCGCGCTCGCTGTGCGGCCCGCAGAGGACCCGGGCCGACCAGTTCTCTCAGGAGAGCTGTCCAGTCCCCTGCCCGCGCCGCAGCCGGTGGACCAGGGCCGTCAGGCCGAGGAACGGCAGGAGCAGGGCCGTCAGGTAGACGGGCAGGAAGAGCAGGAGCAGGACCGCGGTCGAGCTCTCGTCGACGTTCATGCCGATCAGCGACAGGACGAGGGTCACGGTGAAGAGCACGCAGGTGACCGCGACGACGGGCATCCCTCGGGGCCAGAACCGGGCGGCCAGCAGGACGAGGACGGCGAGCGCCGCGGGAGCCATGAGGTTCCACGCGGTGCTGACCAGCGTGTACGGGAGGTCACCGAGGACCTGGGCCCTTGTGGCGCCCGGGTCGAGGTTGACGATGCCGAGGTAGACCATCTCGCCGACGACGAAGGCCGCGGACGCCAGCGGGAACAGCAGCAGCCGACCCCGGAGGCCCGGCCCGTCCAGACGGTGGAGCCACGAGCTCCGCGTGCGCGGGGCGCTGCTGACCGTCGGGCTGCTCGAGGGCGACATGACCCATCATCGCCCGCCAGGTGCCCGCGGGCGTCGACCCGGGTGAGCCGGACGCCCGAGCGGGGGCTGAGAGACTGACGCCGTGAACTTCGCCTCGGTCTACGACCAGGGCTACGTCCGCGTCGCCGCGTGCGTGCCCACCGTCGCCCTCGCCGACCCGCGGACCAACGCGGCCGCGGTCGCCGAGCTGCTGCGGGCCAGCGCGGACGAGGGCGTCGGGGTCGCGGTCTTCCCCGAGCTGGCGCTCACGGGCTACTCGATCGAGGACCTCCTGCTGCAGGAGACCGTGCTCGACGAGGTGGAGGTCGCGGTCGGCGAGCTCGTCGCCGCGTCGGCCGGCCTCGCGACCGTCTGCGTCGTGGGCGCCCCGCTGCGGCACGGGAACCGCCTGCTGAACTGCGCCGTCGTGATCCACCGCGGCGCGGTCCTCGGGGTGGCGCCGAAGTCGTACCTGCCGACGTACCGCGAGTTCTACGAACGTCGCCACTTCGCCCCCGGCGACGACCGCCGGGGTGGGTCCATCACCCTCGGCGGCCAGACCGTCCCGCTCGGCCCGGACCTCCTCTTCACCGCGACCGACGTGCCCGGCCTGACCTTCCACGTCGAGGTCTGCGAGGACCTGTGGGTGCCGGTGGCCCCGAGCGCCGAGGCCGCGCTGGCCGGCGCGAACCTGCTGCTCAACCTCTCCGGCAGCCCGATCACCGTCGGCCGCGCGGAGGACCGCCGGCTCCTCGTCCGCTCGCAGTCCGCGCGCTGCCTGGCGGCGTACGTCTACACCGCCGCCGGGCCGGGCGAGTCCAGCACGGACCTGTCCTGGGACGGCCAGACGATGGTCTACGAGCTCGGCCAGCTGCTGGCCGAGACGGACCGCTTCCCCGACGGACCGCGGCGGGCCGTCGCCGACGTCGACCTCCTGCGGCTGCGCCAGGAACGTCTCCGACAGGGCACGTTCGACGACAACCGCCGCACCCTCGACGCCCGGGGTGGGCGGGAGTTCCGCACGGTCACCTTCACACTCGACCCCCCGCGTGGCGACCTCGGACTGCGGCGCAGCCTGGACCGCTTCCCCTTCGTGCCCGACGACGTCGACCGCCTCGCGCTCGACTGCTACGAGGCGTACAACATCCAGGTCACCGCGCTCGCCCAGCGCCTCGTCGCCATCGGCAACCCCCAGATCGTCATCGGCGTCTCGGGCGGGCTCGACTCGACCCACGCGCTGATGGTCGCGGCCAAGGCGATGGACCGCCTCGGCCGCCCGCGCACCGACATCCTCGCCTTCACGCTGCCGGGCTTCGCGACGAGCGCGGCCACCAAGGACAGCGCGACGCGGCTCTCGCTGGCCCTGGGGGCGACGTTCGCCGAGATCGACGTCCGCCCGGCGGCGGAGAAGATGCTGACCGACATGGGTCACCCGTTCGCCGACGGGCACCCCGTCTACGACGTCACCTTCGAGAACGTCCAGGCCGGCCTGCGCACCGACTACCTCTTCCGCCTGGCCAACCAGCGCAACGGCATCGTGCTGGGCACCGGCGACCTGTCCGAGCTCGCCCTGGGCTGGTGCACGTACGGGGTCGGCGACCAGATGTCGCACTACGCGGTCAACGCCGGCGTGCCCAAGACGCTCATCCAGCACCTGATCCGCTGGGCGATCGGCAACGGCGAGTTCGACGCCGACACGAACGGGGTCCTGAGCACGATCCTGGCGCAGGAGATCAGCCCCGAGCTCGTGCCCGTCGCCGAGGGCGAGCGGCCGCAGAGCACCGAGGCCAAGATCGGCCCGTACGCGCTGCAGGACTTCACGCTCTTCCACGTGCTGCGCTACGGCTTCCCGCCCAGCCGCATCGCCTTCCTCGCCCAGCACGCCTGGTCCGACCCGGACGTCGGCGCCTGGCCGCCCGGCTTCGACGGGGTGCGGACGGCGTACGACCTGGTCACGATCCGGCACTGGCTCGAGGTCTTCTGCCAGCGGTTCTTCGCCACGAGCCAGTTCAAGCGGTCGGCCATCCCCAACGGCCCGAAGGTCGTCGCGGGCGGCGCACTGTCCCCGCGCGGGGAGTGGCGGGCACCCTCCGACGGCAACGCCCGCGCCTGGCTGGCCGAGCTCGACCGGAACGTCCCGCGCTGAGCCGGCGAGGCTGAGCTCGGCGGGGCAGACCCGGCGAGACGGTCGCCGCGTGCGCGTCGGTGCGCTGCCGACCCCCGCCCGCGGCTAGCGTTCGGGGGTGTCGACCCCCGGCTGGTACCCCGACCCCGGAGGCCGGAGCGGCCACTTCCGCTTCTGGGACGGGCAGACCTGGGCGCCGACCACCACCGCGAACCCCGCGCCGACCGCCCCCGGCGGTCCGTCCGGCCCGCCGCCCCGGGGTCCGCGACGCCCCGTCGGTCGCTGGCTGCTCGTGGGTGCCGTGCTGCTCGTCGTGCTGGCGGTGGTGGGCGCCCTCGTGGTGCGCAACGGGAACCGCACCATCGTCGACCACGGTCCCGCCCCGTCGACCACAACTGGCGGCGGAGACATCTCCCCCGCCGAGACCCCGTCGCTCGCGCCCACGCCGATCCCGAGCAGCCCGAGCCCCGAGAGCCCCACCCCGAGCCCGTCGCCGAGCGCCGAGGCCTGCCCGGTGGGCAACCCGTTCGCGCGCCAGGACTACGCCCGGGACGGCCGCGTGCACGGCGGCGGGCTGTCGTTCCCCCGCCAGTCCGGCTGGGAGGAGCCGGGCGAGCAGGTCAGCTCCTTCACCTGGGCGTACGACGTGGGCGAGACCGACGTCCGGGTCGAGCCGCAGTGGTACGCCTCGTACGCGGTCGGCGCGGTGTCGGTGGCCGACGGCTTCGAGGACCCGCGCAGCGCGGCCGAGCTGGCCATGCGCTGCAGCGTCGGCTCCGCCCTCTATCGCGACGTGACCAGCCGGACCGACCTCGTGAACGAGGAGACGACCGTGGACGGCTACCCGGCCTGGACGCTGCGCTCGGAGATCCGCGTCGCGGACGACCGCACGACCTCCGAGGGCGACACCGTCCAGATCACCGTCGTCGACCAGGGGTCGGGCGAGGCGCTGTCCTTCTTCTGGGGCTGTGCGCCGATCGGCGACCCGGCCTTCACCGACCGGCTCGACCAGGTGGCGCAGCAGCTCAGCGTCGGCTGAAGACCGCTCAGGTCGAGAGGCTCAGGCGGGGACCGACGGCCGCGGGATCCCGGCCTCCTCGGCGAACACCGTCATCCGCTGCAGCCAGGGCGCGCCGTAGGTGGTCGCCATGGCCACGTCGCCGGCGTCACGGCCGCGGCCGATCAGCACCCGACCCTTGCGCTGCATGTTGTTGCGCGGGTCGAAGGTGAACCAGCGGCCCCCGAGGTAGACCTCCATCCACGCGGCGAAGTCCATCGGGCTGGGCGAGACGGCGACGTCGATCTCGGGCAGGTAGCCGAAGACGTAGCGCGCCGGGATGTTGAGCGCCCGGCACAGCGAGACGGCCAGGTGGGTGAAGTCGCGGCAGACCCCGTAGCCGGCCGCGTGCACGTCGGCCGCGGTGCTGCGCGCGTTGCTGCTGCCGTACTGGAACTTCAGGTGCGAGTTCACGTAGTCGCAGATCGCCTGGACGCGGGTGTAGCCCCGCGGCAGCTGGCCGAAGCGGTTCCACGCCTCGGCCCCGAGGACGTCGGGCAGGCAGTAGCGGCTCGGCAGGGTGAAGATCAGGACGTCGTCCGGCAGGTCCTCGGGCGCGAGCTCCTCCGCGCTCTCGTCGACCTCCTCGGTCGCGTCCGGCACGGTCACCAGCGCCGAGTACGTCAGCGTCGACTGCCCAGCCGGGATGGTCAGCCGGCGGCACAGGTTGTCGTAGAGGTCGTGGTAGGTCCGCGTCGACTGCTCGGGGACGAAGGTCCACGACTCGTCGTGCACCGTCACCTGCTGGTCGGGCGCGGGCTCGACCTGGAAGACCGCCGGCACGTCGTACGCCGACGAGTGGACGAACTCGCAACCGATCCGGACCTCGCGGGTCCCCGGGGCCCCCGGGGTCACGAAACGCTGGAGGAGGTCGAACCGGGCGTGGCGTCGGGCTTCGGTGCCTCGGCGACCGCGTCCGCGGCGGTGTTGACGACGTTCGCGATGGGGTCGGGGAGCGACCCGGTGTTCTTCTTCACCTCGGAGGCGAGCCGAGCCGCGGCGTCCTGCGCCTGCTGGCTGTGCGCGAGGTCGTTCGCGCGCGTCTTGAGCTCCTCGAACTTCTCGCGACCCGCACGCGTGCCCAGGACGTAGCCGACGCTGCCCGCCACCGCGGCCACCAGCACTGTCTTCAGCTTCATCTGCTCCTCGTTCCGTCGCTGTCCAGGGCCGCCGTGAAGCGGGTTCGGCGGAACTCTACGGTGAACTCCGGACGACGCTCAGGGCAGCCCAGGCCCGAAACGTGGCGGTAACGCAGGTGCTCCCGCGCAGCGGCCGGGGCCGGGGAGGAGGCAGGGGCGATGAGCGGTTCCGTACGACGCGTCGAAGTCACCGGACCGGCCGACCCGGCCGTGGCCTGGGACCGCTACGCCGACCTCGGCGCCTGGCCGACCTGGGCCCCGCAGATCCGTCGGGTCGAGGCCGACGGGCCCCGCCTCGCCCGGGGACGGACCGGGACCGTGCACGTGGTCGGCGGCCTCCGGGTGCCGTTCGTGGTCACGGCGGTCGACGAGCGACGGCTCGCCTGGAGCTGGATCGCCCGCCTCGGACCGGTCTCGCTGACGCTGCACCACGACCTGGCGGCGACCCCGGACGGGACCCGGGCGGGCCTCGTGCTGGAGGGCCCCGCCCTCGTCGTCGCCGCGTACGGGCCGCTCACCCGGGCCCCGCTGACCCGGCTGCTCCGCCCCTGAGACGACGCTCCTGAGCGTCTCGCCGTCTCAGGATTCAGACACGCGTCTCATGCGAGCCCATGAAGCCTGCATTCTCTAGTCGGCCAGTAGGCATTGGCCGCTCCTCCACAGAACAGGCTTGACCGTGGTCACTCTCCTCGACCGTCTGCACGTCCGCGGGATCGCGCTCGTCGCCACCGCCGCCGCGTCGTCCCTGCTGCTGGCCGGGTGCGTCGGCGGGTCGGCCACCGGCTCCGGCGACGCCGGTTCCGGGAGCTCCGGCTCCGCGTCGTCCGTGATCCACCTCGTCGGCTACTCCGTGCCGAAGGAGGCGAACGGCGCCATCGAGAAGAAGTTCCAGGCGACGCCGGCCGGCCAGGGCGTGACCTTCGAGGAGGCGTACGGGCCGTCGGGCGACCAGAGCCGCGCCGTGGTGAACGGCCTCGCGGCCGACTACGTGAGCTTCTCGCTCGAGCCCGACGTGACCCGCCTGGTCAAGGCCGGGCTCGTCGACACGAGCTGGAACGCCGGGGCCACCAAGGGCATGGTCGCCGACTCGGTCGTCGTCATCGCCGTGCGCAAGGGCAACCCCAAGGGGATCAAGGGCTGGGACGACCTGATCAAGCCCGGCATCAAGATCATCACCCCGAACCCGGCCTCGTCGGGCTCCGCCCGCTGGAACACGCTCGCCGCGTACGAGCACACGATCTCCGACGGCGGCACCGAGGCGCAGGCGAAGGACTACCTGACCCAGTTCTTCACCCACGTGCAGTCGCTGCCCGGCAGCGGCCGCGACGCCACCAACGCGTTCATCAGCGGCGACGCCGACGCGCTGATCAGCTACGAGAACGAGGCCATCCTGGCCCGCCAGTCCGGCGAGGACTTCGACTACGTCGTGCCGGACGAGACGATCCTCATCGAGAACCCGGCGGCCATCACCACCAAGGCCACGCCCAAGGCGAAGGACTACCTCGACTACGTCCTGTCGGCCGACGGCCAGGCGGGCTTCGTGGCCAAGGGCTTCCGACCCGTCGTCGCCGGCACCCCGACGACCGACGTCCAGGGCGCGAACGACCCCGCGAACCCCTTCCCCACGCCGGCCAAGCTGACGACGATCGCCGACCTCGGCGGCTGGGACGCGGTGAACGAGAAGTTCTTCACCGACAAGACCGGGATCGTCTCGCAGGTGCAGCAGGCCACCGGCAAGAGCCAGTGACCGCCGAGCCGGTCGCGAAGGTCGCGCGGTGACCACCGCCGCCACCTCCGCGCTGGCGGGCCCGGCGGCGTCGGAGGACGCCCCCACCCCCGGTCGGGCCCCGTCGGGCCGACGCCGACGCAGCACCCTGACGCGGGGCGCGGGGATCGGCCTCGGCGTCGCGATGATCTGGTTCAGCCTCCTGGTCCTGATCCCGCTGATCGCCGTCGTCGTCCAGGCCGCGAGCGGAGGCTGGGCGGCGTACGCGGCCGCGATCACCAGTCCGCAGACGGTCGCCGCGCTCGGGCTCACCGTCGGCCACGCCGTCCTGGTGACCCTCGTCGACATCGTCATGGGCACGGCCATCGCCTGGGTCCTGGTCCGGGACTCGTTCCCGGGCAAGCGCGCCCTCGAGGTCGTCATCGACATCCCCTTCGCGCTCCCGACCATCGTCGCGGGCCTGGTGCTGCTGAGCCTGTACGGCGCGAGCTCCCCCCTCGGCCTGCACTGGGCCAACACCTCCCACGCGGTGACGCTGGCCTTCCTGTTCGTCACGCTGCCGTTCGTCGTCCGCACGGTCCAGCCGGTGCTGATGGAGATCGAGCCCGAGGTCGAGGAGGCCGCGGCCTCGCTCGGGGCGAGCCGCTTCACCGTGTTCCGGCTCGTGATCCTGCCGAGCCTCGTGCCCGCCATCACGTCAGGCGCGGCGCTGGCCTTCGCCCGGGCGATCAGCGAGTACGGCTCCCTCGTGCTGCTGTCGGGCAACCTGCCGTACTCCACCGAGGTCGCGAGCGTCCGCATCCTGTCCTTCATCGAGGGCGACCAGCTCACGGCCGCCGCGGCCGTGGCCTCGCTGCTGCTGGTCGTCGCCCTGGTCGTGATCGTCGGGCTCGAGATCGTCTCCCGCCGGGTGGCGCGGCATGGCTGACCTCGCCCCGCGTACACCCGGCACTCGTGTCCGGACCGTCCGGTCCCCCTCGCGGCTGCGCTGGCCGTTGCGGATCGCGGTCGTCGTCTACCTCGCGCTGCTGGTCATCTGGCCGGTCGGGATCGTCGCGGCCAAGACGTTCGAGCGCGGGCTGGGCCCGGTGCTGGACGCCCTCGGCCAGCCCGAGGTGCTCTTCGCCTTCGAGCTGACCGTGGCGAACGCCTTCTGGGCGGTGCTGATCAACACGGTCTTCGGCGTCGGCGTCTCGCTGCTCCTGGTCCGCTACCAGTTCCCCGGCCGGCGCGCGCTGTCGGCGCTGGTCGACCTCCCCCTCTCGGTCTCGCCGGTCGTCGTCGGCCTCGCGCTGCTGCTCGTCTACTCCGGACGCACGGGCTGGTTCGGGCCGACCCTGGAGTCGCTCGGGCTGCAGGTGATCTACGCCCAGCCGGGGATGATCATGGCCACCGCGTTCGTCAGCCTGCCGCTGGTCATCCGCGAGGTCGTCCCGGTGCTCCACGAGATCGGGATCGAGCAGGAGCAGGCGGCGAGCAGCCTCGGCGCCACCCCGCTGCAGACGTTCCTGCGGATCACGCTGCCCGCGATCCGCTGGGCCCTCCTCTACGGCGTCGTCCTGAGCCTCGCCCGCTCGCTCGGCGAGTACGGCGCGGTCAAGGTCGTCTCGGGCGGCGTCGCCCTGCGCACCCAGACCGCGACGCTGCTCGTCGAGGAGCGCTACTCCCAGTTCGGCGCGGACAACGAGACCGCGGCATACGCGGCCGCCTTCGTCCTGGCCCTCCTCGCCGTCGTCGCGCTGGTCGTCGTGTCCAGCCTGCGCCCCGCCGAGCACGACCGGTGAACCCCGTCCCGAGGTACGTCATGAGGAACCCGTGAGCATCAGGATCAGCGGCGTCAACAAGTCGTTCGGCGACTTCGCGGCGCTCACCGACATCGACCTCGACCTGCCCAGCGGGCAGCTCACCGCGCTGCTCGGCCCGAGCGGCGGCGGCAAGTCGACCCTGCTCCGGATCATCGCCGGCCTCGAGCTCGGCGACACCGGCACCGTGGAGATCGAGGGCGTCGACGCAACGCGGCTGCCCGCCCGCAAGCGCAACGTCGGCTTCGTCTTCCAGCACTACGCCGCCTTCCGCCACATGAGCGTCGCCGACAACGTCGGCTTCGGGCTCCGGATCCGCAAGCGTCCCAAGGCCGAGATCGCCGCCCGCACGCAGGAGATGCTGGAGCTGGTGCACCTCGCGCAGTTCGCCGACCGGCTGCCGGCCCAGCTCTCCGGCGGGCAGCGGCAGCGGATGGCGCTCGCCCGCGCCCTGGCCATCGAGCCGACCGTGCTGCTGCTCGACGAGCCCTTCGGGGCCCTCGACGCCAAGGTGCGCAAGGAGCTGCGGGACTGGCTCAGGCGCCTGCACGACGAGGTCAGCGTGACGACCGTGTTCGTCACGCACGACCAGGAGGAGGCCCTCGAGGTCGCCGACCGGATCGTCGTGATCAACAACGGGCGGGTCGAGCAGGAGGGGACGCCGGACCAGCTCTACGACGAGCCCGCGGGCGAGTTCGTCATGGGCTTCCTGGGCCCGGTCACGACGCTGCAGGGCCACCTCGTCCGGCCGCACGACCTGGAGGTCGAGACGCACCCCTTCGGGGCCGCCGTCGCCGGCCACGTCGAGCGCCTCACCCGCATCGGCTTCGAGGTCCGCCTCGACGTCTCCGTCGCCGGCGAACCGGTCCCCGTCCTCGTCACGCTGACGCGGGCCGACGCGGCCCGCAAGGCCCTCGCCGAGGGCAGCGACGTGTGGATCCTCCCGGTCCCGGGCGCCTCGCGCGTGGCCATCACCGGGCAGGTCCCGCTCGCCGCCGAGGACGACCTGGCGGCTCCCGCTCGCTGAGGTCCGAAGGACGGGAACCACAGGCCCTCTGCCGGACACTACGGGGCATGGGTCAACCAGGGCCGCTGCCGGCCGCGGCGCACACCGCAGCCGAGGAAGAGCACGACCTCGCGCTCTGGTCGCAGGTCCGCTCGGCCGATGCCGACGCGCTGACGGCGCTGTTCGACCGCCACGCGCGAGCGGTCTACAACTTCGCCTTCCGCCGCACCGCGTCCTGGTCCAACGCCGAAGACATCACGCAGGCCACGTTCCTCACGCTCTGGCGACGGGCGGCGGCGGGTGATCTGCCCGAGCTGGAGCATCTGACCGCCCTGCCCTGGCTGTTGGGTGTGGCGGACCACGAGCACCGCGGGATCTACCGCAGCCTGATGCGGCGTCGACGCCTCCAGGTCAGGCTCGAAGGGGTCCACGACCACACCTCGGAGGACCCGGCGGAAGCGGTCACCGACCGGCTCGACGACGAGCGTCGGATGGCGGCCGTGCGGCGAGCGGTCAGCGTTCTTCCGACCCACCAGCGGATCGTGGTGGAGCTCGTCGTCTGGTCGCACCTGACCACGAAGGAGGCCGCTGCCGCGCTCGGGGTCGCCGAGGGCACGGTCAAGTCGAGGTTGTCGCGGGCAAGGACCCGGCTGGGGCTCCAGCTGGACCAACCGGAGGAGGAACGATGAGCATCCGCCTGGACCTGCCGCCCGAGCGGGATCTTCCCGCCGGTCGCCGGCTGGTCATCCGCAGCCAGCTGCTGCAGACCACGCTTCCACCGCGCCGCCGGCTCCGGGTCCGGATCCTCGCGGTGGTGGTGCCTCTGGCCGTCCTCGTCCTCGTCCTCGGGTTCGGCCTCACCCGACCGTGGTCCTCGGGCGTCGCCGTACCCGCCTCGCCGCCGAGCACCGCCGACGGCCCGACCCGGGGCACCGGACCGGCACTGGCGATCCCGTCCGCCACCCCGATCGACCGCGGCACGCTCGACGCCTCCACGCGTCAGCAGGTGGCCGCGCGTTGCGCCGAGAGTGCCGGCGACCTCGCCGTTGCCGAGGTCCTGTTCGCTCGCCGTACGTCGATCGACGGGAACGTGATGATCTGGACTGGCCGAGGTGGGCGGACCACTCTCTGCACGGACAGCGCGCTCGCCCAGATCTCGTCCACGAGCTCTGAGCGC
The DNA here is from genome assembly GCF_014193425.1 of Microlunatus antarcticus. Lineage (NCBI taxonomy): Bacteria > Bacillati > Actinomycetota > Actinomycetes > Propionibacteriales > Propionibacteriaceae > Microlunatus > Microlunatus antarcticus. The sequence goes on from NZ_JACHZG010000001.1 coordinate 3,608,603, forward strand.
CACCCGCTGCCCCGCGCCAGCACCGGCCGGCCCGTCGTGCGGCTGTTCCCTCCCGACCCGCTCGCCAGCACCGGCGCAGGTCGGGACTACACCTCGGCCGGTACGGCCTACAGCGTCGCGCCGGAGGTGGCGAGCCTGCAGATGCGTCTGGTGGTCCGCGGCCGACCCGGTGCGTGGTTCGAGGCCAGCCGGTCAGGCGACCTCGCGTGGAGCAGCGCCCGCGTCGACACCGCCGTCCCCGGCTCGAGGATCGACAGCGACCTGAGGGTCGAGGACCGGGCCTTCGACGCCGACGGCCACGAGCTGACGATCGACCGCACGCCCCGATGAGCGAGGCGACGACAACCGTGGACAGGTCCCGATGACCTCAGCGAGCCCCGACGTGGAGGTCGTCGCCCGTCGCTACCGGGGCTTCGCGGTCGCGACCCGGGGCCAGTCCGCCTGCTTCGAGGCGTGGTCGCGCGGCGTGGCCGACGACCCAGCCATGCTGGCCTGGCTCGTCGATCTCCCCCGCGAGAAGCAGCAGCCGAACCTCGTCTTCGCCGCGGCCCGGTGGCACGGCGTACCCGCGCCCGGACCGTACGCGGCGTTGCGCGACGCGCTGCTCGGCGACGACGGCGCGATCCGCGGAACCATCCTGACCCGGTCCACGCAGACGAACGAGGTCGGCCGGCTCGCGACCCTGGCCCCGGTGCTCGCGCTGCTGCAGGAGGAGGCGGGGCGACCGCTGGCCCTGCTCGAGGTGGGTGCCAGCGCCGGCCTGTGCCTCTACCCGGACCGCTACGACTACGCCTGGCCGCCGCTCGGGGCACTCTCCGGCAGCGGCGGACCCGTGCTGACGGCCTCGGCGGCCGGGCCGCTGCCGGTGCCCGGACGGCCCGTCGAGGTGGCGTGGCGCGGCGGCATCGACCTCGCCCCCGTCGACGTCTTCGACGACCGGGCGGTCGCCTGGCTGGAGACGTGCGTGTGGCCGGAGCAGGAGGAACGGCGCGCGCGGCTGCGTACGGCGGTCGCGATCGCCCGCACCGATCCGCCGCACCTCGTGCCCGGCGACCTCTTCGACCTCGTGCACGACCAGGTCTTGGCCGCCGCGGGGCGCGGGCCGGTCGTCGTCTTCCACACCGCGGTCGCCCTCTACCTCTCCCGCCCGCAGCGGGAGACGTTCGTCGAGACGATGCTCGACCTGGTGCGTGCCGGGGCGTGCCGCTGGGTCAGCAACGAGCAGCAGGACATCCTGCCGAGCGTGACGGCCACGGCGACGGAGCAGCCGGACGACTGGCTCTCGTTCGTGCTCGGTGTCGACGGCCAGGCCGTCGCACTCACCCACCAGCACGGCGCCGGGATCCGGTGGCTCTGAGCTCGTCCGTCAGGATCGGCGCGAATCCGACCGCGTCTGCCCGGTCAGATCCGCACCGATGTCGCGGTGGTGCCTCTCAGTCGTCGTCCCACTTGTCGGCGGACTCGTTGCGCTGCTGCACCGTCTCCAGCGCGTGCTCCGCCTCCTCGCGGGAGGGGTAGGGGCCGAGCCGGTCGGCCGCCTTGCCCGCCTTGTCGTCCTGCACCACCTGCTTGGTGCTCAGGTCGAACCACCAGTCGCCGTCGGCCATGTCAGACCCTCCGTCCGGCGGCCGGGCGCCGCCTCTCCCGGCGCACGCTACCGCCCGCCCGTCCGGGCTCCGCACGTAGCATCGACGCCGTGCCGACCGCCGTGCAGCCCGCTCCCGTGTCCGCCGTCCGGAGCGTCCCCGGGTCGATCCCGAGGCCCGAGTACGTCGGCCACCCGGGCCCCACCCCCTACGACGGCCCGGACGTGCAGACACCCGAGACGATCGAGCGCATGCGGGTCGCCGCCCGCATCGCGGCCCAGGCCATGCGGGCGGCGTCGGAGGCCATCGCGCCCGGCGTCACGACCGACGAGCTCGACCGCGTGGCCCACGAGTTCATGCTCGACCACGGGGCGTACCCCTCGACGCTGGGCTACCGCGGCTTCCCGAAGTCGTCCTGCACGTCGGTCAACGAGGTCATCTGCCACGGCATCCCGGACGCCCGCCCCCTCGAGGACGGCGACCTGGTCAAGATCGACGTGACCGCGTACAAGGACGGCGTGCACGGCGACAACTGCGCGACCTACTTCTGCGGCGACGTCGACGAGGAGTCGCGGCTCCTCACCGAACGCACCCGGGCCGCGCTGGACCGGGCGATCAAGGCCGTGCGGCCGGGGCGCCAGGTGAACGTGCTCGGCCGGGTGATCGAGACGTACGCGAAGCGCTTCGGCTACGGCGTCGTGAAGGACTACACGGGCCACGGGGTGCACACCGCGTTCCACTCCGGGCTGGTGATCCCGCACTACGACGAGCCCCACTACGACACCGTGATCGAGCCCGGGATGACCTTCACCATCGAGCCGATGATCACCCTCGGCAGCGGCGACTCGTCGGTGTGGGACGACGACTGGACGGTCGTCACCGTCGACGGCAGCCGCTGCGCGCAGTTCGAGCACACGCTGGTCGTCACCGACACCGGCGCCGAGGTGCTGACGCTGCCCTGAGAGGCGGCTGCGGAGCGGCTGTGCTTCCGCCCCCGGGGAGATAGGTCGCGCGCGACAGAGTCACAATGGGTCCATGACCGAAGTGACCGTCAAGAACGGCCTCCTGACCAGCATCAACCTCCACGTCGAAGACAGCGGCGGCACCGGCCGCCCGGTCGTCCTGATCCACGGCTGGCCCCTCTCCGGCGAGTCCTGGAGCGAGCAGACCGGCCCGCTCGCCGAGGCCGGCTACCGCGTCGTCACGTACGACCGCCGCGGCTTCGGCAGCAGCGACAAGCCGAAGGGCCTCGGCACGTCGGGCTACGACTACGACACCCTCGCCGAGGACCTGCACGGCGTCCTCACCGAGCTCGACTTGAACGACGTCACCCTCGTCGGCTTCTCGATGGGCGGCGGCGAGGTGGCCCGCTACGCCACCAAGTACGACAACGAGCGCGTGCACAGCGTCGTCTTCGCCGGCGCCGTCCCGCCGTTCATGGCCAAGTCCGACGACAACCCGGACGGCCCGCTCGATGCCGAGACCGCCGAGATCTTCGAGGCCGGGGTCAAGAACAGCCGCGAGACGTTCTTCGACCAGTTCGCGACGCAGTTCTTCTCCGCCAACGGGGTGCTGGTCGTCACCGAGGACCAGCGTCAGCAGGCCCTCGCGCTGGAGGCCCAGGCCGACCACCGCGCCGAGCTCGGCTGCCTCAACGCCTTCGGCACCACGGACTTCCGTGACGACCTGAAGAACATCTCCGTCCCGACCCTGGTCATCCACGGCGACTCCGACGGCGTCGTCCCCTTCGAGGGCTCGGGCCAGCGCACGCACGCGGCGATCGCGGGCTCCGAGCTCGTCGTCGTCGAGGGCGGCCCGCACGGCTTCAACGTCAGCCACGCCGGCGAGTTCAACGAGAGCCTGATCGCCTTCCTGGCGAAGTAGTCCCCCGCACGACCGCTGCGGCCGAACACGTACGAGACAGCCGCACACGTCCGAGACAGCCGCACAGGTCGCGACCTGTGCGGCTGTCCGCGTCTTCCGCGGCTGCACCGGAGGTACGCGGCTGCAGCCGGAGATTCGCCGCGACCGTCGGCACCGGGCTAGCCTGCTGCCCGGGACGAGTCGGTCAGGCGGTCGCGGCGTACGTGCTCTCAGAGGCGTGCGTCGAGGAAAGTCCGGACTCCGAAGAGCACGGTGGTGGGTAACGCCCACCCGGGGTGACCCGCGGGACAGTGCCACAGAAAGCAGACCGCCCACCCGCCTCGGCGGCGTGGGTAAGGGTGAAACGGTGGTGCAAGAGACCACCAGCACCCCCGGTGACGGGGGTGGCTAGGCAAACCCCACCGGGAGCAAGACCAAGAAGGCGCCCTCCTGCAGAGGAGGACGCCGCGGGAGCGTTCGAGGGCTGCTCGCCCGAGCTCCCGGGTAGGTCGCACCAGGCCGCTGGCAACAGCGGTCGCAGATGGATGATCGCCCCCTCCGCTCCGGCGGGGGGACAGAATCCGGCTTATCGACCGACTCGTCCCCCACCCGGCAGATTGAGCGCAGAACGCGCTCTGACTAGGCATTGAACCTATCGCATGCGTGGATTTATGTGCACCTGCGTGCACTTCCGTTCGGTCAACTCCGGTCGTCTCCGCGGGGATGCTTACGGTCACATGCACCTGACGGTCACCACACGGTCAACGATCTGCAGCTGCTGCGCCGGCTCACCCAGCTCGCCGACGAACCCGCCATGCGCCGCATCGCCCAGGACGTCACCGCCGCGGCCTCCCGCGCTCACCGCGTCATCGACCGACCCGCCGACCTCTACGCGTACGGGCCTAGCCCCCCGTGCGGCGTGCAGATCGTCCAGGAGCGGATCCACGCCGACGACCACAGCACGCTCGTCCGCTGCCGCCAGGCCGACTGCGACTACCAGGCCACCGTCGCCGATCACCAGGTCACCCAGCTCGCTCTCCGCGAAGGCACCTGGCTCACCCTCACCGAGCTCGTCGGCGCCCTCACCAACGGCGGCGTCCCCGTCACACGCGACCAGATCAAGGACTGGGCCGACCGCGAAGGTCTCCCCCACGAGAAGCGCGCCCGCACCCGCTGGATCCACGGCCACGTCCAGAAGAACGAGGTCTGGACCTACCGCGTCGGCGAGGTTCGTGACCTCGCCCCGCGAGCTCAAGAACGACGGAAGCGGACGGCACTTAGCACCTGACGCATCCAGCCGCGGCGTCTGCGGAGTGCTTTGAGATCAGTGCGCCACTCGTGTCCTTCAAACGCTTCAGGCGGATGGTCCCAGGACTGCCGTAAAGCTTGTGCCTCACGCGCGTACACCCCTCGTCGTGGCGGCCACATCACAGCCGACTGCGTAGACGGCCAAAGCTGGACGAGGCGCTTGTCGGTCTGCGGAAGCTCAAAGGCAACCGTCGCCGGGCTGGAGAGCCCCGCTGCGTCAAGGCTGACGGTCTCCCTCGACCCCCTGACGTCAAATGGGATGACAAGTTCCCAGATCACTAACCCCAACTGTGTGACTTGCTTGTGCCGAGCGCGGCCCAAACGAGCAGGAACAGGCGCAAACCGCGAGACCAGAGGCTTGTCCTTGAAGGGGGCGAACAACCCTGCCCGGACGCTCGCCCGCGGCATCAAGTCTCGGTCTAGCAGCATCTGCTGCAAGACCAATCTGAGCACGTCGTCAATCTCCGATGTAGCGCCACCGATCGCGCGGCGCTCAGCATCGCCGGTCAAGCGGAGGACCAGTCCGGTCTTCACCATCCATCGCACTGCTAAGAACTGATCACGATCGGACAGCAAAAATCGGTCTCCCGCAATCAGGCGTTCCATGACCGGCCTTCCTGGCTCCTCGAAGGCCAGGTTCAGCCCTGAGTTGCATGGACCGCAGATGTACCTCCACGGGTTCGCTGGCAAGTTCGTCTCCGTTGGGGGAAAGCTCCTCTTCAGCACAGTTCGAGCCCACTGCGTGTACACGTGCTCTTTGGTCATCTCGCGCCGTGCACCGCACAGCGGACACCGGCCCTTCTTCGCCATTCAGAGAATGGTAGAGGCCACATTGGACGTCGTCAGCGCCCCTCCGCCATCACGGCAGAGGGGCGCTGTTCTGCGTTCTACCTGACGGGGCCACTAAAGGTCGCCACCTCGTGCGTGCCCAGATCTAGGTCGAAGTCCAGCGTGACGTCTCCCTGCGCCTTCCGGGGGATGGCATAGGTCTCCGAGATCGTCTTCGCGCGGCCAGCACGGATCGTGCCGAACTCTTCGAACTCCTGGTCCTTGGTGAATCTTTGCTCCGCCTGTTCACCGTCGGCGCCGTAGCTGACCGTGACCTCGCCCGCGACGTCGTCCAGCGGCGCGGTCGACCCATTTCTGACCCGCATGTAGAACCGGACGAGGTCCTGACCGACCTTGCCGTCGGGGTCGACGTCCTCGACGTCCGCCTTGGTCATCTTGGAGAACTTAACCTTGACGATGGACACCTCAACGTCGTCCGACCACACGTACTTGCTCCCCTCGCTGAAGCCTTTCGAGTTTGCGGTATCGGGGGTGGGCTCGCTGGTCGTCGTGGCCGCTGACGGCGTAGGGCTCGAACTCTCCACCGGCGCCTCCGAGGTAGCCGAGGCCGTGGGCGCGGGGCTTGTGCTTGCGCCGCCTGGTCGCGGCGTTACCCCGCAGCCAGAGACGGCAACAACGGCAACGACGACGAGAGCCCCCCCGGATCATCTGGACAGGATGAGGCATCCGGGCCTCATCCGCAGACGGACCGCTGGACTACCCCCGGAGGGGTGGTGTCAGGGCTTGCCCCGGGGCGCTTCGTACCCTCGCGGCATCGCCCGGTAGGGCGAGATCAGCCGGTACCGCCAGCGCCCGGCGATGTCGCGAGGTGCTCGTCGTAGTGGCTGAGCACCGGCTCGTACCGCTCGCCGTCCTGCTCGAGGTGCTCGGGCGCGCTGTCGACGTCGAGCTCCAGGCGCTGGGTGTCGCTCCGGCCGCCCTTGAGGATGATGCGCAGCACGCACGGAAGGTAGTTCGCTGACGGTCGGGCCTTCGTCTCGGCGACCCTGTCCCAGGGTCGCCGGAACATCACCTGGAACCATGGCAACCATGGCGCACCTCGACACCGGTACAGCTCTACAGGCCTGCGAGACGGCTCTCCGCGACCTGATGGCTCACGCGTACTCGAAGACCTACGGCGCTGGCTGGCTGGAGAAGGTCGCGGGGGCAGAGAAGATCGCTACCTGGGCGGACCGGGCAACCGAAGAAGTGAAAACCCGCGGGGCGCGTGGTGTAGTCGAAGTCCCCAACATCGGCCTCGCGTACGCGAACCTGTACGACCTCGTCGCCTTTGCGGACCGCCACTGGGAGCCTCTCGCCGAGGCTCTTGGGAAGAAGGCGGACGTCCTGCCCCTCCTCCGGCGAGCAGAGCGTCTGAGGAATCCTGTCGGGCACAGCCGCTCCCTCCTGCCGTTTGAGGAAGATCTGCTGTCCGGTATCGCTGGCCAGATCAGGAACCAGGTCACGATCCACATGAGCTCCGAAGCCCCTACCGGGGAGATCTACCCGCGCATCGAGAAGGTGACCGACTCGTTCGGGCGCAGGTCCGGCTCCGCGATCGCTGATTCTCAGATGCCGACGGGAGCGGTGAACAATTCCGTCATTGTCCTGCGCCCCGGAGAAGTTGTCACCTTCACCTGCGTCGGCTCGGACCCGCAAGGCCGTGACTTGCTGTGGAGGTTCGGCGGCTCAGCGGGTGGACAAGACAGCATCGTCGCTCCCTCGGGGACGGAAGCCCAGCTCACCTGGACTGTCCAAGACAAAGACATAAACGAGAACGTCGGCGTCGCCGTCTACCTGGAGGCTCACGAGGCGAAGTACCACCGCTTCGGATCCTTCGACCACAAGCTCTTCTTCGCTTTCCGCGTCAGGCCGCCCGGCCACTGAGAGGACTGGCCGTCCGACTTCCAGCCCCCAGCACGGTCAAGAGACGGTCACGGCGTCGAGAATCGCGCTAAGTAGCCAAATCCTGCTTATCGACCGACTCGTCCCCTCAAGCGCGCTCAGCGCGCGGGTCGCACGACGCTCAGCGCGCGGACGTCGCGGACGAAGAGGTCGGCGATCCGGGCGTACCCCGCGTTGCTGGGGTGTCCTTTCGCATGGTTGACGAGCGCCGGGTCGCCGCCCTTCACGAACCACTCCTCCGCCACCGGGTCGATGACCAGCAGGGAGTGCTGGCTGGTGCTCGTTGCCAGGACGCGCATCAGCTTGGCCCGGTTGGGGTACACCGAGCCGTAGAGCGCGATGGGCTCCATGACGACGAGACGCGCGCTCGGGTAGCGCTGACGAACCGTCCGCAACGTGAGCTCGACAGCCGCGCTGATGTCGGCCTCCGCATACTTCTCGTCGTTCGACCCACCCTGCAGGACGACGAGGTCGTAGGCGTCCGCCGGATGTCTCCAGAGCCGCTGCGCGTACGTGCCTTCCTGGTGGGCCCCAGGCTTTCGGTAGCCCGTCGCGCCGATGCCGTCGCGGGTCAGCCGCCACCCCAGCGGCGCGGCGACCTTGAAGGCGAAGCCCTCGGTCTCCGGGTCGGCACCCCAGCCCTCGGTGTACGAGTCGCCCACGATCAGGACCCGCGGCTGCGCGGGCAGGTCCAGCAGGGCGGGCGGCTTCGGCGCGACGGCCGTGGGGGTGGGGGCGGCCCAGGCCACGTCGGTCCCCGGCCCGGGCACCCCTGCCGTCAGGCCGACGACCAGCGCGGCGAGCGCGGCCACCACCCCGGGTCGTCCTCGTGCACGTCGCTTCGTCGTCCCCCGGGTCATGGCGCCAGCATGGCCAACGCCGGTCCCGCCCGGAGGAATGGTGAGCAGCTGTCACCCGTAGGGGTGACGGGGGCACGAAGCACCACGGCGGCGGCCCGACCGGGCGCGAGTCGCTAGCGTGGGCCCGTGCCCCGGCTGCTGCTCCTGAACGGACCCAACCTCAACCTGCTCGGCACGCGCGAGCCGGACGTCTACGGTTCCGCGACCCTCGCCGACGTCGAGGACCTCGCCCGGACGACCGCCGAGGCGGTCGGGCTCGAGCTGCGGACGGTGCAGAGCAACTCCGAGGGCGCCCTCGTCGACGCGGTCCAGGCCGCGCGCGAGGACTGCGACGGCCTCGTGGTGAACGCGGGGGCCTACACCCACACGTCGATCGCGCTCCGCGACGCCCTCGCCGCCGTGGCCCTGCCCTTCGTCGAGGTCCACGTGAGCAACGTGCACGCGCGGGAGACGTTCCGGCACCACTCCTACCTCGCCCCGCTCGCCAGCGCCGTGATCGTCGGCGCCGGGGTGCAGGGCTACGCCTTCGCCGTGCAGCGGCTGGCCACGATGCTGGCCGAGCAGTCGGCGTCCTGAGCGGGAGCCTCCTCGCCGGTCTCGCCGGAACGGTTCCGCGGACGTCGCGCGCGACCTACCGTGGAGGCATGGCCTACCTCGTCGCGCTGCTCCGGCCGCGGCGGCCGAGCTGGCCGACCGTCCTCGTCGCGATCGGCGTCGGCGTGGTCGCCCTCGCCCTGGGCCTCGACGCCGTCCGGCTCGGTCCGCCGGCGGTGAGCACCGTGCTGGCGCTCGCCGGCGGCACCGCGTTCGCGCTGGGCGTCTCCGCCAGCGTCTCCGCGTTCTTCGAGCGCGACACGTACGCGGACTCCGACTTCTACCGCTGAGACCGGGCTTCGCAGCGCTCGGGCACACTGTCCGGCGTGCCCGAGCTGCCCGAGGTCGAGAGCGCCCGCGCGACCATCGAGGCCGCGGCGCTGCACCGCCGGATCACCGAGGTGGACGACACCGACACGTACGAGTGCCGGCCCCACCCGCCCGGGGAGATCAGGGCGGCGCTGCTGGGCCGCTCGCTGACCGCCGCGCACCGCCGGGGCAAGAGCATGTGGTGCGACACGTCGGGCGTCGGCCGCTCCCGTACGCCGGGCCCGACGCTGGGCCTGCACCTCGGCATGAGCGGCCGGATCCTCGTCACCGACGGCGACGGCGCGCTGACCGAGGGCGGGGACTGGCTCGGCGGGCGCTACGGCACCGGTGCCGAGCAGTCCGACCGCAACCCGGTGTGGGACCGGTTCACGCTGACGTTCGAGGACGGCGGCACGCTGCGCCTGTTCGACAAGCGGCGCCTCGGGCGCGTCCGGCTCGACCCCGACCTCGACCGGCTGGGTCCGGACGCCGAGCGGATCGACGTCGACGACTTCGCCGCGCGGGTCGGCCGGGGCCGTTCCCCGGTGAAGGCGCGGCTCCTCGACCAGTCCGTGGTCGCCGGCGTCGGCAACCTGCTCGCCGACGAGACCCTGTGGGAGGCCGGGCTCTCGCCGCAGCGCCCCGTGGACGAGCTCAGCGCCGCGGAGCTGCGCGACCTGCACGACGCGTTGCAGCACGCGACCAAGGAGGCCATCGCCCACGGCGGCGTCCACACCGGGGAGATCATCCCGTTCCGCAAGGCCGGTGCGCACTGCCCCCGCTGCGGCACCGAGATGACCCGCGCCACCGTCGGCGGGCGGACGACGTGGTGGTGCCCGAAAGACCAGACCTGACCGACGTGGCCCTCGTCCCGCTCTCCCGCTGAAGGCCGGGTCGTCCCACGAGCCTCTGGTTTTTCACGTTCACGTGAAAAACTGCACCTGAACCCGGCAGATCTGCCGTGGTCAGCGCGAGTTTTTCACGTGAACGTGAAAAACCTGAGGCACGAGTGACGAGCGCGCCGAAGAAGACGGACGCTCAGACGACCGCTTCGAAGGTGACCTTGCCGGCCTCGGGGTCGGCCGAGGTGAGGCGGACCTGGACCTCGTGGCCGAGCGGGAGGCCGTCGCCCTGGACGCGGGCCTCGACGGCGGGGTCCTTGATCACGACGGTGCCGCGGTGCTTCTCGGGCTCGACCTCGACGACCGTCCCGGTGAACGTCTCCCCCACCCGGCGCTCGAGGACGCAGGCCTCGACCCAGTCGACGACCGCGCGCTCGTAGCGGTGCGCGGCCTGGTCGGCGCGGGCCATCTCGGCGGGCAGGCCGGGCAGCGCCTCGCGCACCCACGCCGGTACGGGCGTCCCGGCGCACAGCGCGACGCACACCTCCCCGGCGTAGCGGTCGACCAGCCGGCGCAGCGGGGCCGTGACGTGGCTGTAGTCGCTGGCGATCGCCGCGTGCTCCGCGTCCTCGGGGACGCTGCCGTCGAAGGCCGCGTAGCCCGCCCCGCGGAACAGGACCGTGCAGGCGTTGAGCATGGCGGCCTCGGCGGGCCGGGAGGCGTCGAGGCTGCGGACGAACTCCGGGTAGTCGAGCTCGGCCGGCCACCGGATCCCCAGGGCGCGCGCGACCACGTGCAGCCTCCGCAGGGACGCGTTCGTCGCCGGCGGCATGGTGCGGACGATGCCCACCCGCGCGTAGATCATCAGGTGCGCCGCCGCCATGCCGGTGAGCAGGGAGATCTGCGCGTTCCAGCCCTCGACCGGCAGCAGGGCGCGGTAGGTCAGGTCGTAGCCGCCGGTCGCCGCCGGGACGACCTCCTGCTCGGGGATCTGCAGGCTCACTCCGCCGCGCTCGCGCTCGCGCTGCTCGCGCAGGGGCCCGACGACGGCGAGCAGAGCCAGCGTCGGCCGGGTCCCACCCGCTCCGGGGTGGTCGATGTCGTCCTGCGCCTGCTCGTACGTCAGCTGCTCGCGGCTGCGGACCCGGGCCCGGACGACCTCCGCGTCGGTGGTCCGCCCGCGCGCGTCCAGCTGCACCGTCCACAGCAGCGCCGGACGCTCCTGGCCGGGCAGCAGGCTGGCCGCGCCCTCCGACAGCACGGGCGGGTGGAGCGGGCTGCGGGCGTCGGGGCCGTAGAACGTCTCCCCCCGGCGGTGCGCCTCGAGGTCGACCGGGTCGCCCGGGCTCACGAACGCGGCGACGTCGGCGATGGCGTACGAGACCGTGAAGCCGCCGTCGGGCCGGGCGGCGATGTGCAGCGCCTGGTCGAGGTCCTTCGAGCCGGGCGGGTCGATCGTCAGCAGCTCGAGGTCGGTCCGGTCGAGGTCCGGCAGCCGGGGTGCGGCCGCCGCCCGCTCGGCCGCGGCCAGCACCTCGGGCGGGAAGGAGTCGGGGACCTGGAGCTCGGTCCGGATCCGGTCCAGGCCGTGGGTGACGTCGGCGGTCGCCGACGCCTGCAGGAACGCGGCCGGCAGGCCGAACTTCGTCGCGGGCACGCGTCGACCCTCAGAGTCCCGACTCGGCGGTCCGGACGAGGATGCGGCCGCACTCCTCGCAGCGCAGCACCTCCTCCGGCGCGGTGGTGGCGTACTCCCGCAGCTCGTTGGCGTTGACCTCGAGCTGGCACCCGGTGCAGCGGCGGTGGATCAGCGCGGCGGCGCCGACCCCGTTCTTGCTCGTGCCGATGCGCGTGTAGAGGGTGACGAGGTCGGCCGGCAGGTCGGGCAGCAGCCGCTCGCGCTCGGTGCGCTGGTAGTTGGCCTCGTTCGTGAGCTTGGCGACGGCGGCGTCGCGGGCGGCGGTCGCCGTGGCGATCTCCTCGGCCAGCCCGTCCACCTTGGCCTGGAGCACGTCGCGCTCGGCCTGCGCCTGCTCCAACGCCTCCATCGACTCGAGCTCGAGGTCCTCGAGGGCGCCGATGCGGCGGCGCAGGTGCGCGACCTCCTCGACCAGGGAACCGAGCGACTTGGCGTCGACGGTGCCGTCGGCGATGCGCTTCTCGTTGCGGACCAGCCGCTGCTGCACGGGCGCGAGGTCGGCCTCGGCGCGGCCGGTGGCGAGCTCCAGGTCCGACACCCGGGTCTGGGCGCCGACCAGGTCGGAGGACACGTCCTCGAACGTGGCGGTCAGCCGGTCGAGCGCCGCCTGCTCGGGCAGGGTGCGGCGTCGCTGCACGAGCTGGGCCAGCGCGGAGTCGACCGCCTGGAGGTCGAGCAGCCGCAGCTGCGCGGTGACGTCGGCTCTGATCGCACTCACCCTCTCCTGGACCGCCCACTCGTCGTCCTGACGGTCCGCGGACACCGTCGGTGCCCAGCGGCCCAGCCTACTGAGCGCGGGACCGGCGGATCACTCCGGCGGCGCGTTCCACTGCCGCAGCGCTCCGCGACCCTTGGCCTCGCCGAGGATCGAGACGGTGCTGGTGTCCAGCGGGAAGCGGTCACCGATCGAGAGGTCGAGCCCGAGCCAACGCAGCATGAGCGAGCGGAGCGCGTGCCCGTGGCTGAAGACGATCGCCCGCTCGACGCCGCTCGAGCGGACCCGGTCGACGACCCGGTCGAGCCGCGCGCCCACCTGCTCGGCGGTCTCCCCGCCGGCCGGCGGGGCGGTGAAGACCGTCCAGCCCGGTGCGTCCTTGTGGATCTGCGCGCTCGTCAGCCCCTCGTAGTCGCCGTAGAACCACTCGACGAGGTCCTCGTCCACCTCGGGCGCGTGGGGCCCGACGAAGCCGGCCAGCTCGGCCGTGATCTGGGCGCGGTGCCGCGGGCTGGTCAGCGCCAGCCCGAACGCACCCGGGTCGAGGCGGCCGTAGAGGCGGAGCGCCTGCTCCCGGCCGTGCTCGGTCAGCGGGAGGTCGGTGACCGACGTGTGCCGGCCGTCGCGGCTCCACTCGGTCTGGCCGTGCCGGACGAGGAAGAGCTCGGTCATGGCGGTCAACCTAGTGGACCCCCCGACCAGGCCGGCACGACGGGACGAGCCCCATAGCCAGGCTTCGTACGCGCGTCGCCGCGACGTCACCGTCCGGTTGCCCGGCGGTGCGACAATGCCCAACGGGTCACCACGAAGGGGAGCGAGCATGAGCGAGGACGTCACGAGCGCGATCACGAGCGAGGAGCCACCGGTCCTGCCGAACCGGGCCGTGCCCTTCTCGGAGGCCTTCAAGTCGTTCATAGCCCAGGGCTGGGCCCCGTACCCCGCGGAGCTGCCCGAGCCGCTGCCCGCCACCGCCTCGACCGCCGCCCGCCGCGAGGCCCTGGGGGCGCAGTTCCCGGGCGAGCGGCTGGTGATCGGCGCCGGCGGGCCCGAGGTGCGGTCGAACGACACCGACTACCGCTTCCGACCGCACTCGGCCTTCGCCCACCTCACCGGCCTCGGCACCGACCGCGAGCCGGACGCGGTGCTCGTGCTCGAGCCCACCGACCCGCAGGCCGGCGGCACCGGGAGCGACGGCGGGACCCGCGGCAGCCACGACGCGACGCTCTACTTCAAGCCGCGTGCGCCGCGCGACTCGTCGGAGTTCTACGCCGACGCGCGCTACGGCGAGATGTGGGTGGGCGTCCGGCCCTCGCTCGAGGAGATGTCCGCGTTGACCGGCCTGCGCACCGCGCCCGTCGACGAGCTCGAGGCGCACCTGCGCAAGGACGCCGACACGATCGGCGTCCGGGCCAACCGGGCAGACCTGACGACGGAGCTGCAGGCGGTGCTGGCCGAGGTGGCTCCGCTGGCCGCCCCCGCGGCCGTGGCGGACGGCGAGGCCGAGGTCACGGACCAGGCCAAGGTCGAGGCGAAGACCCGCGACGCCGAGCTGATGACGGCGCTGAGCGAGCTGCGCCTGGTGAAGGACGCGTACGAGGCCGACGAGATGCGCGAGGCGTGCACGCTCACCGGTGCCGGCTTCGAGGCCGTCGTGGCCGACCTGCCGCGCGCCGCCGCCGCCGGTCGGGGCGAGCGCTGGGTCGAGGGGGTGTTCGGCCTGCACGCGCGCCACGTCGGCAACGCGGTCGGCTACGACACCATCGCCGCCGCCGGCGACCACGCCTGCACGCTGCACTGGATCCGTAACGACGGGGACCTGCGGATGGGCGACCTGCTGCTGCTCGACGCCGGCGTGGAGCTCGACTCCCTCTACACCGCCGACGTGACGCGGACGCTGCCCGTGTCGGGGACGTTCAGCGAGCCGCAGCGCCGGGTGTACGAGGCGGTCCTCGCGGCGCAGGAGGCCGGCATCGCCGCCGCACAGCCGGGCGCCACGTTCGCCGAGGTGCACCGCGCGTCGATCCGCGTCATCGCCGAGCACCTCGACGCCTGGGGCCTGCTGCCCGTGCCGCTGGAGGAGGCGCTCTCGGAGGAGGGCGGCCAGCACCGCCGCTGGATGCCGCACGGCACGTCGCACCACCTCGGCATCGACGTGCACGACTGCGCCGAGGCGCGGCGCGAGAACTACCGCGAGGGCGTCCTGGCCCCCGGCATGGTCATCACCGTGGAGCCGGGCCTGTACTTCAAGTCCGACGACGAGCTGGCCCCCGCCGAGCTGCGGGGCATCGGCGTCCGGATCGAGGACGACATCCTCATCACCGACGACGGCAACGAGAACCTGTCGGACCTGCTCCCGCGCACGGTCGCCGACGTCGAGGCGTGGATGGCCGACGTGTGGCACCGGCAGGCCGTGGCCCTGGCGAAGTCGGGTGAGCAGCCGGACGAGAACGGGCGGTGAGCGCGCGATGACCACGATCCCCCAGCGCCGCTACCTGCCGGGCATCACGTCGCTGCCCGCGATCCCGGGCCTCAACCGCCGTACGGCCGAGCGCAAGCGGGCTCCCCTGGTCGAGGAGGAGGCCAGCTCGATCGTCGCCTGGGCCTGGTACGTCGACGGCGTCCGTCGCCCGGCCGAGAGCCTCACCCAGGCCGCGCGGAGCGCGCAGGACGGGGAGGGCTTCGTCTGGCTCGGGCTCAAGGACCCGGGCAACGACGACCTGGAGGCGCTCTCCTCGCAGTTCGCGCTGCACCCGCTGGCGATCGAGGACGCGGTCAACGGCCACGACCGCTCCAAGCTGGAGACGTTCGGCGACGACCTCTTCATGGTCGTCTCGACGGTCGCGTACGTCGACCACGAGGAGATGACCGAGAACGCGGAGGTCGTCACGACCGGCCAGGTGATGATCTTCCTCGGCGACCACTTCGTGATCACGGTCCGCCGCGGCGAGCACGCGCAGCTGAGCGCGCTGCGCCGGGCCCTGGAGGCTGATCCGGAGCGGCTGTCCCGAGGTCCGTCCGAGGTGCTCTACGCGATCACCGACAAGATCATCGACGACTACATGGAGGTCGTCGACGAGATCGAGAAGGACGTCGACGAGGTCGAGAGCGCGGTCTTCGCCCGCGGCGGCTCGCACGAGGTCGACCGCGTCTACCAGCTCAAGCGCGAGCTGATCGAGTTCAAGCGGTGCGTCCTGCCGCTGGGCGCGCCGCTGATGCGGCTGGCCACCCGCGAGCTGCCGGTCGTCCCGCCGCAGTCACGGGCGTACTTCCGCGAGCTGGCTGACCACCACACCCAGGTGCGGGAGGCGGTCGCGTCCTTCGACGAGGTGCTGAGCTCGATCCTCCAAGCCGGGCTGGCCCGCGCGTCCGTCGCCGACAACGAGGACATGCGCAAGATCTCGGCCTGGGTCGCGATCATCGCGGTGCCGACCATGGCCGCCGGCATCTACGGCATGAACTTCGACAACATGCCCGAGCTGCACTGGCACTACGGCTACTACATGTTCCTGGGCCTGATCACCGTGATCATGATCGCCCTCTACGCCGGCTTCAAGCGGAACCGCTGGCTGTAGGTCGCGCGCCAGGGCGCAGCCGTACGAGAACGAGCCAGCCGCTCAGGTCGGGACCTGTGCGGCTGGCTCTGGGGTGTGCGGCTCGGCGTGGCGCGGGCCGAGCGCCTACTCGAAGGCGGCGGCGCGGGCGCCCGGGAGCTTGAGCAGCATCTCGCGGGCCTGGGCCGCGACCTTGTGCTCGCAGAGGACCTCGTACTTGGTGGCGACGGTCTGCGTGACGGACGTGAAGTCGCGGCGGCCGCGGCTGAGGGCGTAGCCGAGGGCGGCGAAGCCGATCCCCAGCACGATGCCGATGCCCAGCGCGACCAGGAACAGGGCGAGGAAGCTGCCGTTCTGGGGCAGGAAGATCAGCAGCACCAGCGCGACGAGCAGACCCGTCGAGAGGCCCGACTGCACGCCCTGCGCGACGACCGTGCTCCACGTGCGCCGTCCGAGCACCCGCTCGACGCTCTTGAGCTCGGTGCCGACGATCGCGAGGTTCTGCACCTCGAACTTCTCGTCGGAGAGGTAGTCGACGGCGCGCTGCGCCTCGTCGTAGGTGTTGTAGATCCCGACCGATTGCGGGAACTGGAGCTCGAAGAGCGAGCTGGGCTGCGGACGCGCGAACGACATGACGTGATCTCCTCGGGTGTGAGCGCCAAATCTACCGGTGTTCGCTGTCCGTCGACCATGCGTCTCCTGTGCGCCTCGCGGTCCTACCGCCGGTTGGCCAGAGCGACGACGACCTCGTTCTCCACCGGTCGCGGGGTCGCGCCGGCGTAGTTGCTGAGCAGCGAGAACGCGTACCGACGACCGTCGCGCCCCGTGACGTAGCCGCTCAGGGCTGTCACCCCGGTGAGCGACCCCGTCTTGGCGTGCGCGTTGTTCGCCGCCCGGGTGCCGTTCATCCGGTGCCGGAGGGTGCCGCCGCCCAGGTGGCTGTCGACGCCGGCGACCGGGAGCCCGCGGTCGAAGGCCGGCCACCAGGGCTCGTCGCGCACCTTCGTCAGCACCGTGGTGAAGGCGATCGGCGTGATGCGGTCGCGCCGGCTCACCCCGGAACCGTCCGTGAGCGTGACGCCCTTCATCGGCGCACCGAGCTTCTTCATGTACGCCGTCGTCCGCGCGAGCCCGGCCGGCCAGCTGCCCGGCTTGCCGCCGAGGGTGCCCATCGTCTTGGTGAGCGCCTCGGCGTGCAGGTTGTTCGACAGCTTGAGGAACGGGACCAGCAGGTCGGACAGGGTCATCGAGGTGTCGCGCGCGACCCGGGTGCGCTTCGTCGCCGGCGTCGTGCCGAGCTTCGTCCCGCCCGCGATGTCGATCTTCTGCCGCTTCAGCTCCTCGCGGAAGACCGCCGCCGCGTACAGCTCGGGCTTGTCCACCGTGACCAGGCCCGACCACGTCGCGCCCGCCCGCACGTGCCCGCGGACGGTGATCGCGTTCCCGCCGAGCTTGCGGGAGAGCGACACGCTCGTCGAGCCGGTGGTCGAGGCGCTGTTGACCAGGCTCACGTACTTCTTGGCGATCCCCGGCGTGGTGCTGAGCTTGGGCTTGCTCCCGCGGCTGCCGCCCTTGACCTTGACGATCACCGTGCCGCTGTCGTAGTCGGCGTTCGGCGCGACCGTCAGCGCGGCCGTCTGCGCGGCGTAGTAGGACGAGGCGTACGAGGTGAACCAGCCCGGGTTGTAGCGCTGGTCGTCGAAGAAGCTGCCGTCCGCCACGATCTTGCCCGTGATCCGCGTGATGCCCGCGGCCCGGACCTTCGCCGCCAGGGCCTTGTAGTCGGACTGCCGGCTGGTCGGGTCGCCGTGGCCGACGAGGTAGAGCGAGCCGTCCAGCACGCCGTCGGTCACGGTGCCGCGGCGGACGACGTCGGTGGTGAAGCGGTAGTCCGGGCCGAGCTCGTGCATGGCCGCGACCGCGGTCAGGATCTTGGTGTTGGAGGCCGGCATGCTCGCGCTGGTCGAGCGGCGGCTGTAGACGGCGGCCCCGGTCTCGGCGTCGAGCACCGAGACGTCGGTCTCCGTCTTGCTGCGGGAGTCGTTCAGGATCGAGGACAGCGTGCTGCTGAGGCTCGCCCTCGCCGCTGCGCCCGCGTCCGTCGCGACGTCGGCGGCCGGGGCCGTGACGACCGGTGCGGCCTGCGCCGGGTGACCCAGCGCGACCGGGGCGGCGAGCGCCAGGGCGGCCACCGCCGCAAGCGTGGCGCGGCGTACGGCGCGCGGACGCGGGTGGACGGTCGTGGACACGGGCATGGTCGCCTCCGCAGCAGTGGGTCCCCGAGCCCGAGCACCTTAAGCCGCTCTCAGGGTCGCTGCCCAGAGGTCACTCTCGCCTCTGAAGTCACACTCGAGACTCGTCCTCGTTGGCGAAGACGCAGAACACGTTGCCCTCGACGTCGGCCAGCACGTCCCATGCGATCTCGTCGTCGCGCGCCCGCAGCAGGGTGGCCCCGGCCGCCAGCAGCTCGGACGTGGAGCCGACCACGTCCCAGTGCACGCGGTTCTTGACCCGTCGACGCTCGGGCACGGGGGTGAAGACGATCTCCCAGGGAGGTCCGTCGCCGCCCTCGAGCCAGACGTTCTCGCCGTCGTCCTGCACCTCGACCCCGAACCGGTCGGCCCACCACGCCGCCACCCGCTCGTGGTCGGAGCAGTCGACCACCAGCTCGTACAGCCGGTACGGCCGCAGGCGCTCGGGCGGTCGGACGAAGGCGCAGAGCTCCCCCGCCTGGTCGTGCTCCAGCACCGTCCAGGGCTGGCGGTCGTCGACGACCCGGGCGCCCGCCGCGACCACGTCCTCGACCGAGGCCACGTGCACGTCGAGGTGCACCCGGTTCTTGACGGTGCGCTCCTCGGGCACGAGGTTGAGCCAGACAGCGTGCTGCGGGTCGCCGTCGCCGAGCCGGAGCACCCGTTCGCGCCGTTCCTCCTCGCGCAGGCCGAGCAGCGGCCCCAGGAACGTCGCCGCCGCGTCCAGGTCGGTCACGTCCACGCAGAGGTCCTTGTACGCGACGCGAGCCGACTCCGTACGACCCCGGGTCTCCGGCACGATGATCAACACCTTTCATGATCAGCAGGACGTCGACCCGGTCCCGCGCGGGGGTCCGCATGGTCGTCGGGCGGCAGATCTCCCGGCGAGGACGATAATCGGCGCGTGGCGTCCGCGAACTCGAGCACGATCTTCGTCTCACGCATCCGTGGCCTGCCGGTCCTCGACGCGTCGGGCGACCAGGTCGGGCGGCTGCGCGACGTCCTCGTGCAGCGTCGGGCCGGGATGCTCGCGCCCCGGGTCAAGGGGCTGGTCGTCGAGCTCTTCGCCCGGCACCGCATCTTCATCCCGATGGTCCGCACGTCGAGCATCGACGCCCTCCAGGTCGTCATCACCGGTGTGGTCAACACCCGGCGCTTCGAGCGGCGCGACTCGGAGACGCTGGTGATCGACGACCTCTTCGACCTCACCGTCGACCGCCTCGACCACGTCGGCAAGGCCGTGATCTTCGACGTCGCGATCCAGCCCGTCCGCAGCCACGACTGGGAGCTCTCCCAGGTCGCGCTGCGCGACGTCGGGGTCGCCCGCCGCTTCGGGCGCCCGGGGAACGTGACGATCGTCGACTGGCGCGACATCCGCCTGCCGGGGACCGCGAGCGGGCAGGGCACCGAGCAGCTGCTCGCCCAGCTCGAGGACATGAAGGCCGCCGACGTCGCGCGCGAGCTGCACGAGATGACGCCGGAGCGGCGCAACGAGGTGGCCTCCGCGCTCGACGACACCAAGCTCGCCGACGCGCTCGAGGAGCTGCCGGAGGACGAGCAGGTCTCCCTGATCTCCTCCCTCGACGCCGACCGGGCCGCCGACGTCCTCGAGGAGATGGACCCCGACGACGCCGCGGACCTGATCAACGAGCTGACCCCCGACATGGCCGAGGTGCTGCTCCAGCGGATGGAGCCGGACGAGGCGCGCGACGTCCGCCGGCTGCTCAGCTACAGCGAGTTCACCGCGGGCGGCATGATGACGCCCGAGCCGGTCGTGCTGCCCCCCGACGCCACCGTGGCCGACGCGCTGGCGCGGATCCGCGAGCCGAACCTGACGCCCGCCCTGGCCTGCATGGCCTTCGTCTGCCGCTCGCCCCTGGAGACGCCGACCGGTCGCTACATCGGCGCGGTGCACTTCCAGCGCCTGCTGCGCGAGCCGCCCTCGACGCTGGTCTCGGCGATCGTCGACACCGACATCGAGCCGGTCAGCGTCAACGCCGGCCTGCACGCCGTGAGCCGCTACTTCGCCACGTACAACCTGGTGAACGCCCCCGTGGTCGACGGCGACCACCGCCTCATCGGCGCCATCACCGTCGACGACGTGCTCGACCACGCGCTCCCGGCCGACTGGCGGGGCAACCAGCTGGACGCGCCGTCGCAGGAGGCGACGCACGACGACCAGCGCGCCACCGCGCCCCGGGCCGGGCGGGCGGTGACGCGTGGCCAGGGCTGAGCGCGACGGCGACCGCGGCACCAGCCGCGAGCAGCAGCGCCTGAACACCCCGGGCCGGGTGACGCGCTCGGTCCTGCCGACGGTGCGCTGGGACCGCGACGCGTTCGGCAAGTTCGCGGAGAGCTTCGCGCGCTTCATGGGGACGGCGAAGTTCCTCATCGGGATGACCGTCATCATCATCCTGTGGGTCCTGTGGAACGTGCCCTTCGGCCCCGACCGGCCGCGCTTCGACGAGTACCCCTTCATCTTCCTGACCCTGATGCTGTCCCTGCAGGCCTCGTACGCCGCACCGCTGATCCTGCTCGCTCAGAACCGCACCGAGGCCCGCGACCGCGTCGCCCTGGAGGCCGACCGCGAGCAGACGGCGCAGAGCCGGGCGGACATGGACTTCCTCGCCCGCGAGATCGCCGGCCTGCGGATGTCGGTCGGTGAGCTGGCGACCCGCGACTTCCTGCGCGGCGAGCTGCGCAACGAGCTCCGGGCGATCATCGACGAGCTCGACGCCGACGAGGACGACGACGGCGCCGACCAGCTGAACCGCCCCGACCGGCGCGGCAGCAACGGGAACCGCCGCGAGAGCCTCGCCCGCGACACCGGTCGGCGCACCGACGGTGCTCGGTCGCGCTGACCAGGCACGCCGCACGCCGACCTAGGCTTGGGCGTCATGAGCACCACCACGGCTGAGCACCCGCTCGTCCCCCGCGTCCGCGCCGCGCTGCACGGGGTCAACGACCCCGAGATCCGCCGCCCGATCACCGAGCTCGGGATGGTCGACACCCTCGACGTCGACGCCTCCGGGCGCGCCCGCGTCCGGATCCTGCTCACCGTCTCCGGGTGCCCGATGAAGGAGACGCTGACGCGCGACGTCACCGCCGCCGCCCTGGCCGTCGAGGGCATCAGCGGGGTCGACGTCGACCTCGGGGTGATGAGCGACGAGCAGCGCGGCGCCCTGCGCGACGTGCTCAAGGGCGGGACGCCTGACCGCGAGATCCCCTTCGCCCAGCCCGGCTCCCTGACCAAGGTCATCGCCGTCGCCTCCGGCAAGGGCGGGGTCGGCAAGTCCTCGGTCACGGTCAACCTGGCGCTCGCGCTGGCCCGCAAGGGTCACCTCGTCGGGGTGCTGGACGCCGACATCTACGGCCACTCGGTGCCCGCGATGCTCGGGGTCGCCGACTCCCGGCCGACCGCGGTCGAGGACATGATCATGCCGGTCCCGACCCAGGGTCTCAAGGTCATCTCCATCGGCATGCTCAAGCCCAAGCGCGACCAGGTCGTCGCCTGGCGCGGCCCGATCCTCGACCGGGCCCTGACCCAGATGCTGGCCGACGTCTACTGGGGCGACCTCGACTACCTGCTGCTCGACCTCCCGCCGGGCACCGGCGACGTGGCGATCTCGCTCGGGCAGAAGCTCCCGAACGCCGAGGTCCTCGTCGTCACCACCCCGCAGCAGGCGGCCGCCGAGGTCGCCGAGCGCGCCGGGACGATGGCGTCGATGATGAACCAGCGCGTCATCGGGGTCGTCGAGAACATGTCCTACCTCGCCGTGACCTGCCCGCACTGCGGGGAGGAGCAGCGTCACGAGGTCTTCGGCTCCGGCGGCGGTGACGCGGTCGCCCAGGGCCTCACGATCCGCCTCGGCTACGACGTGCCCGTGCTCGCGCGCGTACCCCTCGACCCGGCCGTCCGTGCCAACGGCGACCTGGGCTCCCCCATCGTCGTCGAGGCGCCCGAGACCCCGGCCGCCAAGGCGCTCATCGACCTCGCCGACGGCCTCGCCGCGCGCGGCCGCAACCTCCTGGGCCGTCAGCTGGGACTCTCGCCGGTCTGAGGGACGCCGTCGACGTCGTCCGCTCTACCTCCTCGAGTCAGCTCTACCCCCGCAGGTCCGTGCGCCGACGCGTTGAGGAGGAGCAGGTGACGACACGCTTCTCCGTCGTCACCTGAGACGACGAAAGCGTCGGACCAGAGCGCGGGCCGCGTCCGAGCGGAGCGAGGACAGAAGTTACGTCGCTTCCGCGTCGTACGGGGTGTGCTGCGGGGTCGCGGCGCGCATGGCGTCGGCGGGGCCGCCCGGGGTGACGTCCTTGGCGCCCTCGATCGAGGAGCGGACGGACTCACGGCTCTCGCCGAGGGTGTCGCCCACGCCGGCGATCTCGGCCTTGACGTCCGCGACGACCGAGTTGTCGAGCAGGTTCTTCTGGATGAACGAGCGCGGGTTGAGGTCCCGGAAGTCGAGGTTCTCGAACTCGGGGCCCAGCTGCGAGGTGAGCTGCTGCTGGGCGTTGTTGGCCGTGCTGCGCAGGAAGTTGATCAGCCGGGCGGCTTTGCGGGCCAGGTCCGGCAACCGCTCCGGCCCGAAGAGGATGACGGCGAGGACCAGGAGCAGCGCGAACTCCGGCCCGTTGATGTCGAGCAGCAGCGGCGTCACGTCAGCCCACCCGTCCACCGAGCGTGAGCTCGGCCTCGGCCTCGTCGGTCCCCCGGGTGTAGCCGACGGTCACCTTGTCCCCCGGTCGGTGCGTGCGGATGATGACGACCAGCTCCTCCCGCGTCTCGACCTCTCGGCCGTCGACGCTCGACACGCGGTCGCCCGCCCTCAGACCCGCCTTGCGGGCCGCCCCACCGGAGTCCACGCTGAGCAGCTCGACCCCGCTCGCCGTCTCCTGCAGCTGGGCGCCGACCACGGGGTACGTGGCCTTGCCGTCGGCGATCAGGAGGTCGCCGATGGTGCGGGCCTGGTTGATGGGGATGGCGAAGCCGATCCCGATGTTGCCGGACTGCCCCTGGCCCGCGGAGAGCGTGAGGATGGCGGAGTTGACGCCGATGACCCGGGCACCGGCGTCGACCAGCGGCCCGCCCGAGTTGCCCGGGTTGATCGACGCGTCGGTCTGGATGCCGTCGATGTAGGCCGTCGGCGCGTCGGCGCTGCCGGACTCGTTCACGGTGACCGGCCGGTCGAGCGCCGAGACGATGCCCTGCGTGACCGTGCCGGGCAGACCGAGCGGCGACCCGACCGCGACCACCGGAGCACCGACCCGCGCGGACCGCGAGTCGCCGAGCTCGACGGGGGTCAGCGCGTCGTCCGCCTTCACCTTGATGACGGCGAGGTCGTAGGAGGGGCTGCGCCCGACCAGGGTGGCCGACGTCTGCCGCCCGTCGGAGAAGACGACCCGGATGCGGCTGCCGCTCGCGGCCCCCGCGACGACGTGGTTGTTGGTCATCACGTGGCCCTGACGGTCGAGCACGAAGCCGGACCCGGTGCCCGTGCCGTTGCCGGAGCCGACCTCGATCATCACGGTGCCGGGCAGGACCCGCCGGGCCACCTCGACGGTGCTGGTCGTCTCCCCCGGCGGCAGCGGGGCCGGCACGGGGTCGGTGCTGCTGACGGGGTCGGACGGGGCGCTGGTCCCGCGGTCGGCGCTCAGGCGCGCGGCGCCGAAGCCCGCACCCGAGCCGACCAGCAGCGCGACGAGGGCCGCGCCGGCGAGAACACCACCCGTACGGGGCCGCGAGCGCCGGGCCGGCGCGGTCGTGACCGCCTCGCCGAAGGGCCAGTGGTAGGAGGGAGCGTCGTCCCCGAAGGCCGAGCGGGTCGGGTCCGACGAGCCCGTACGGTGCGGGGCCGAGCCGTCCGACATGTCAGCCCTTCAGATCGGCGAGGATCCTCGACCAGCCCTCACGCACGCGGCCCAGGGTAGTCGTCTCGACCGGCCCCGCGTGCGGGAAGGTGGCGACCGCCTGACGCAGCAGCGAGGCGGTCCCGTCGGTCGTGACGGTGTAGACGGTGTCGCCGGACTGCCACGTCGACCACCGCACCGCGCCGTCGTGGCGCCAGGCGCCGAGTGCGTCGTCCCAGCGTGCGCCGGACGGGATCCCGCTCAGGCGGCCGTGCCGCTGCAGCACGCTGACGGTGCTCACCCCGTCCCCGTAGACGGCGTGCAGCGACCGCGGGTCGGTGGGGGTGTCGGTGCTGACCTCGAGCAGGTCGAGCCCCGCCATCTCGTCGGCGCAGGACCACCCCGAGCTGGCCAGGTGGGCGGCGTCCGCGTCGGCGTCGGCGCTCGAGCCGGAGCCGGCGACGCGGGCGGCGACCCGGGTCTGCCCGACCCGGGCGTACGGCACGACGTCGACCTCGGTGAAGCCCGCGGCCGTGCTCAGGCGGTCGCCGTCGTAGCTCTCCTGCCACAGGAGGACGCCCGTGTCGTCGTCGACCCACCAGCGCTTGGCCGGAGAGCCGTGCTGGTCGCTGGCCGTGACGACGCTGGCCCGCTGCCCCGCGACGCTCACGCCCGAGTCGTAGCTGAGGGCGTACGCGTGGGCGATCAGGTCGACCGGAGAGGTGCCCTCGTCGGTGGTGACCTGGGCCGGGGCCAGCGAGCTGGCCAGCGTGGAACCGTCCGGGGCGAGGACGCTGACGAGCGTGCCCTGGGTGCTGCGGGTGTCCATCCGCACCCGGGCACCGAGCAGGCGATGCTGCGTCTGGGCCAGGACCGCCTGCTGGCCGTTGACCGTCGTGGTCCGTCCCGCGGCGAGCGCGCGGTCGAGCATCCGTTCCGCCTCGGCCTCGTCGTCGGAGTGGCGGCCCTTCGGTGAGGGACGGACGATCCCGGCGTCGCTCGTCGCCGCCTCGGGCAGCGAGTCGAGCAGCATCAGGGCGCTGAGCGACGCGCCGGTCACCGACAGCTCGGCGGCCGCGGCCCCGAACTCGGCCTGCGCCTCGTCGGCGGGGTCGGCGACCGCGGCCAGGTTGGAGGTCGGGGCGGCGAACCAGCCGGTCAGCCCGATCGCGGTCAGGACGGCGCCGACGGCGAGCGTCCCGAGCAGGGCCCGGACGCGGGCCCGGCGGCGCTCGGAGGGCAGGGAGAGCCCGCCGGAGGAGTCGAAGGCCTTGGTCCACGGACGGGCCGAGGCGTCGCCGGCGATCGAGACGAGACGGTCCGAGAGGGGGGCCGGGGCGGTGCGGCCGGCGCTCCGGCCGAGGAGGTCACGGACCGCACGCAGCTCGGCGACGTCGGCACGGCACCCCGCGCAGCCGACCAGGTGCGTGGCCACGCGCTCGCTGTCCTGGGGGGACAGCGCGCCGTCGACGAAGCCGGAGCGGAGCTCGGCCAGGCCGTCGCAGGCGCTGCTCACGTGACGCTCACGGGGCGACCGCGTGCACCCGTCCGCCGACTCCTGCGTCGTCGTCGGTGGTGGAACGTCCCGGCTCGGCGTCGACGCCGAGGTAGCGCGTGTGCTCGAGGGTCGGGCGGCGGTGCGCGAGGGCGGCGCGGAGCTGGGCGCGACCGCGGTGGATGCGGCTGCGGACCGTGCCGATCTTGAGGTCGAGGACCTCGCTGATCTCCTCGTAGGTCAGACCCTCGATGTCGCAGAGCACGACGGCGGCGCGGAAGGTCGGCGCGAGAGCGTTGAGGGCGGCGGCCACGTCGTGGTCGAGATCGGCGTCGTCGAGCTGCTGCGAAGGGTTGGGCCACGAGCTCGCGAGGCGGTCGTCGCTGCCCTCGGCGAGCCCGTCGAACCGGATCTTCTGGCGGCGCCGGGCCCCGTCGAGGAAGAGGTTGGTGGTGATGCGGTGCAGCCAGCCCTCGAAGGTGCCGGGCTGGAAGCGGTGCAGCGAGCGGAACACCCGGACGAACACGTCCTGGGTGAGGTCCTCGGCGTCGTGCGCGTTGCCGGTCAGGCGGTAGGAGAGCCGGTAGACGCGCGCGCTGTGGTCACGCACGATCTCTTCCCAGCTCGGCGGCTCCCAGGCGACCGCGGGAGCGTCGTCGACGACGGGGGTGGAGCCAGTGGTGGTACGCACGGCGAGAGCCTCCTGCAGCGCGGGGGCAGCCGGAACGGCCGCGACCGGGCTCTCACCATGACGGAGCGACCTGTCCAGCCCCTTGACGAAACCTGTCAGCAACCTGTGCACCTCCTCCCCACGACGCGAGCACGATCCGTACGCCCCTCGAACGAGGCAGCCCGCGGCAACGTTCCCCGGGCCGTCGAGGTCGGACGGTCAGGCCGCGCCCGACCCCGGACCGGACGGGAGCCCGGCGGCGTCCAGCGCGCCGGCCAGCGCCTCACGCTGCTCGGCCGTCGCGGGCACCAGCGGCAGCCGTACGCCGCCCACGCCCCGCCCCTGCAGCTCGAGCCCGGCCTTGACCAGGATCGCGCCCTGGGTCGCGAAGATTCCCACGAAGATCGGCAGCAGCCGGCGGTGCAGGCGCAGCGCCTCCGCCGGGTCGCCCGTGATCGCGGCCTCCACGAGCGCCCGCGCCTGCGGGCCGCAGAAGTGGGTCGAGGTGCCGATCACGCCGACCGCGCCGATCGACAGCAGCGGCAGGGTGAGGGCGTCGTCGCCGGAGTAGTAGGCGAGGTCGGAGGCCGCCATCACGCCGGCCGAGGCCACGAGGTCGCTCTTCGCGTCCTTGACCGCGACGACGCGCGGGTGCTCGGCCAGACGCAGCAGCGTCTCGCTGGCGAGAGCCGTCCCGGCCCGGTGCGGGATGTCGTACAGCATCACCGGCAGCCCGGTCGCATCGGCGAGGGTGCGGAAGTGCTCGACGAGCCCGGCCTGCGGGGGGCGGGAGTAGTACGGCGTCACCGCCAGCAGGCCGTCCGCGCCGGCCTTCTCCGCGGCGGCCGCGAGCTCGAGGGTGTGGGCGGTGTCGTTCGTGCCCACCCCGGCGACCACGTGCGCCCGGTCGCCCACCGCGTCGACGACCGTGCGGACCAGGTCGGCCTTCTCCGCGTCCGTGGTGGTCGGGGCCTCGCCGCCCGTCCCGTTGATCACGAGGCCGTCGTGCGCCTGCTCGTCGACCAGATACGTCGCGAGGGCTGCGGCGGCGTCGAGGTCGACCGAGCCGTCCACACGGAAGGGCGTCACCATCGCGGTGAGCAACCGCCCGAACGGCGGGTCAGCCTTGGCAGCCATGCGGGTCATCCTACGGAGCGGGATCGGGAACGGGTTCGCGGAGCGCCAGCGACGTGAACCCAGTCGGGGGGTGTGGGGGGTCGTCCCCCCTCAGGACAGAGCCCCTCAGGACGGGTCGATGACGACCAGCGGGTCGCCGTCGTTGACGACGTCCCCGTCCTCGACCACGATCTCGACCACGGAGCCGGCGACCTCGGCGAGCACCGGGATCTCCATCTTCATCGACTCGAGGATGACCACCGCGTCGTCGGAGGCGACCCGCTGCCCCACCTCGACCTCGACCTTCATCACGGCCGCGACGAGCTCGGCGACGACGGTGTGGCTCATGGAGCGCACTCTAGTGAGTCCCGGCCGCCCCGGTCGCGCGCACCGCTCCGCAGGCACTGTTCCGAGGGCTGGTCGGACGACGTCGCACCGATAGGCTGCGGGCGTGAGCCCCTCGTCTGCTGCCACCAGCCCCACCGCCGGCCCCGGCGTGCCGACCTCGCCCGCCGCGGCGCCGAAGCCGGTCTCCTGGGCCTTCGCCGAGGACTTCGCGGCCGAGGGCGATGCGGCGGCACAGGCGCGCGTCGAGACCGGGCCGCTCGGGGTCGAGCCGCTGAGCCGGGGCACGGTCAGCACGCTGACCTTCCTCGCGCAGGCCGTGCAGGCCCGCGCGGTGGTCGAGATCGGCACGGGGACCGGCCAGTCCGGGCTCGCCCTCTTCGCCGGCATGCAGCGCGACGGCATCCTGACCAGCGTCGACCTCGAGGCCGACCACCAGCGCCAGGCGCGGAAGGCGTTCAGCTCGCTGGGCATCGCGAGCCAGCGGTTCCGCCTGATCGCGGGCGACGCGCTCACCGTCCTGCCCAAGCTGAGCGACGGCGCGTACGACCTCGTCCTCGTCGCGGGCGACACCCTCGAGTACGCCGACTACGTCGCCCAGGGC
Source organism: Microlunatus antarcticus (assembly GCF_014193425.1). Taxonomy (NCBI): domain Bacteria; kingdom Bacillati; phylum Actinomycetota; class Actinomycetes; order Propionibacteriales; family Propionibacteriaceae; genus Microlunatus; species Microlunatus antarcticus. The sequence goes on from NZ_JACHZG010000001.1 coordinate 3,636,995, forward strand.
CTGCGGCTCCTGCGCCACGGTGGTCTGCTCGTCATGACCCACGTCCTGTGGCACGACACCGTCGCAGACCCGGCGAACGACGACGACGAGACCCTCTCCGTCCGCAGCGCGCTGGAGGCGGTCACGGAGAACGAGGACCTCGTCGCCAGCCTGCTCCCCGTCGGCGACGGCCTGCTGGTGGCGGTCAAGCGCTGAGCGGAGTCCTCAGCACCCGGCAGATGCAGAACGGGGATGGTTCGGCACCGTAGCGGTGCCGAACCATCCCCGTTCTGGCTCGGGTCAGGGTTGCGCGAGCGCCAGCGAGTGGAACCCACGCGGGGGTGTGGGGGTCGCCCCCCTCACGAGAGAGTGCCTCAGGCCTTGACGTAGGAGAGGCAGTCAGCGCCCGAGGCGGCAGACCCGACGCTCACGAACGGGGCGCGGCACTCGAGCGCCTCGTTGTTCACGCAGTCGGCCCGCTGGCAGGCACCGACCTGGGCGACGACGTCGAGGCCGCCCTTGTCGTTGAGGGACAGGAACGTCGCGCAGGCGGCGTCGGCGTTCATGCTGATCGCGAAGGCGTGGCAGCCGTCGTCGTTGTAGGCGCAGCTCGTCGCGGAGCAGTCGTGGACGGCGGGCATCTCGAGAACATCGGTCATGGGGAGCCTCCTGGGCGTCGATCAGGATCGGGTACGAGACCGAAACTAGACCGGTTCCAGGCGCCCCGCCAGCAAGCGCAGGCTCCCCTCAGAAGGCGTAGGGCAGGCTGCCCTCACCGCATCTGCCCTGATCAGGGCCCTGTTCAGACGCCCAGACCACGACAGCCGCTCAAGATCGGAACAGCCGCACAGGTCGCGGCCTGTGCGGCTGTTCGTGACCTGGGCGGCTGTTGCGGAGGTACGCGGCTGTTCTCGGAGTCGAGCGGTCGGGCGTCTACTTCACCGTGATGTTCTTGCCGACGACGGTGATGCCGCTGTCGGAGACCGTGAAGCCGCGGGCGAGGTCGTCGGCCTTGCTCACGCCGATCTGGGCGCCGTCGAGGACGACGACGTTCTTGTCGAGGATCGCGCTGCGGACGACGGCCTTGTGCCCGATGCGGACACCCTGGAGGAGCACGGAGTGGTCCACCTTGGAGCCCTCGTCGACCCGGACGTTCGGCGAGAGCACCGAGCTCTCGATCGAGCCGCCCGAGATGATGCAGCCCGGGCTCACCAGCGAGTCGAGCGCGAGACCGCGCAGCGTGAACTTCGCCGCCGGCTGCTGCACCGGGTAGGTCCAGATCGGCCAGCCCGCGTTGTAGAGGTTGAAGACGGGGTCAATCGAGACCAGGTCCATGTGCGCCTCGTGGTAGGCGTCGATCGTCCCCACGTCGCGCCAGTAGGCCTTGTCGCGGTCGGTCGATCCGGGCACGTTGTTGGCCGTGAAGTCGTAGACCTGGGCGTCGCCGCGGTTGACGAAGCTGGGCACGATGTCGCCGCCCATGTCGTGGCGCGACTCCGCGTCCTCGGCGTCGGTGTTGAGGCACTCGATCAGCGCGTCGGTGGTGAAGATGTAGTTGCCCATCGAGGCGAACGACGAGTCCGGGTCGTCGGCCAGGCCCGGCGGGTCGGCCGGCTTCTCCAGGAACTCGGTGATCTTGTTGTCGGGCGCCGCGTCGATCACGCCGAACGCCGACGCCTGGTTGCGCGGGACGCGGATCGCCGCGACGGTCAGGCCCTTGCCGCCGTCGATGTGCGCCTCGAGCATCTGCGAGACGTCCATGCGGTAGATGTTGTCGGCGCCGAAGACGACGACGTAGTCGGGCTTCTCGTCCATGATCAGGTTCATCGACTGGAAGATCGCGTCGGCGCTGCCCTGGTACCAGTGCGGGCCGAGCCGCTGCTGCGCCGGGACGGGCGTCACGTAGTTCCCGAGCATCGTCGACATCCGCCACGTCAGCGAGATGTGGCGGTCGAGCGAGTGGGACTTGTACTGCGTGAGCACGGCGATCTGGCGCATGCCGGCGTTCGCGAGGTTGGACAGGACGAAGTCGATGAGGCGGTACGTGCCGCCGAACGGGACGGCCGGCTTGGCCCGGTCCGCGGTCAGGGGCATCAGACGCTTGCCCTCGCCCCCGGCGAGGACGATGGACAGAACCTTCGGTGGTACGGCCATGAGCAAAACCTAGGGGTCCTGCTGTGATGCCCGCCACCCGGGGTGGTGCGCGCTCGGGGGGCCCGTGGGATATTCACCTCCATGAGCCCTGCCGACGACGTCCAGGACGCCGACACCCTCACCGCGACCGGCGGTCCCGCAGCCCCCGACGGGAGGCTCTCGGTGTCGATCCTGACCCGGGAGTACCCGCCCTCGATCTACGGCGGCGCCGGGGTCCACGTCGCGCAGCTGGTGCCCCAGCTGCGCGCGCTGGTCGACGTCGACGTGCAGTGCATGGGCGAACCCAGGGAGGGCGCGACCGCGCACCCCGAGAACTACCCCGCCGGGGCGAACGCCGCCATCCGGGTCTTCGGGGCCGACCTCGGCATGGTCGCCGCGGTGCCCGAGGTCGACGTCGTGCACTCGCACACCTGGTACGCGAACCTGGGCGGCCTGCTGACGGGCCTGTTCCAGGACGTCCCGCACGTCGTGACCGCGCACTCGCTCGAGCCGCACCGGCCGTGGAAGGCCGAGCAGCTGGCCGGGGGCTACCGCCTCTCCTCATGGGCCGAGCGCACCGCGTTCGAGGCGGCCGACGCCGTCATCGCGGTCAGCGAGGGCATGAAGACCGGGATCCTCGAGTCGTACACGAACCTCGACCCCGCCCGGCTGCACGTGGTCAAGAACGGCATCGACACCGACGAGTTCGCGCCCGACCTGGGCACCGACGTCGTCGAGTCGATCGGGATGGCGCTGGACAAGCCGACCGTCGTCTTCGTCGGCCGGATCACCCGGCAGAAGGGGCTGATCCACCTCGTCCGCGCGGCGGAGCAGTTCCACCCCGACACCCAGCTCGTCCTGCTCGCCGGCGCCCCGGACACCCCGGAGATCGCCCGCGAGATCGGCGACGCCTTCTCCCACCTCCAGGCGAGCCGCGGGAACGTCATCTGGATCGAGGAGATGCTCCCCCGGGCCAGCGTGCGCCAGATCCTCTCGCACGCGACGGTCTTCGCCTGCCCCTCGGTCTACGAGCCGCTCGGCATCGTCAACCTCGAGGCCATGGCCTGCGAGACCGCGGTCGTCGCCAGCGCGGTCGGGGGCATCCCCGAGGTGGTCGTCGACGGCGAGACCGGCTACCTCGTGCCGTACGACCCGGCGCGCGCCGGCGACGCGGACTTCGTGGCCGCGTTCGAGGCCGAGTTCGCCGCCCGCGTGAACGCGCTGACCGCCGACCAGGAGAAGGCGAAGGCCTTCGGCCTCGCGGGGCGCCAGCGCTGCGTGGACGAGTTCAGCTGGGGCAAGATCGCCGCCCAGACCGTCGAGGTCTACCGCGCGGCCATCGCGTACCACGCGGGTCGCTGACGGGTTCGAGCCAACGCGTCAGCGCGTTCCGGAACCGTCCGGGTACACCACAGGCCCCGCGCTGGTGCGCGGGGCCTGTGGCGGTATCTGGAGCGGGTCGCCTCAGCCGATGACGCCCTTGAGCGCCTCGGCGAGGTCGGTGGCCTCGGTGGCGTTCAGCTCGACGACGAGACGACCGCCACCCTCGAGCGGAACGCGCATGACGATCCCGCGACCCTCTTTGGTGACCTCCATCGGTCCGTCACCGGTACGCGGCTTCATCGCTGCCATCGTGCATCCTCATCTGCTAGGGATCGTGGAACTCCGCAATTATCGCGTACGGCCCTACGTTCTCGCACGGTGGGCGACGACAGCCTCCACCGCGGCGTGCAGGACGGCCTCCTGGGGGACCTCGCAGTCGCTGCGGTGGTCGTCCACCAGACCCGTCGCCTGCATGAGCGCATACGCCGTCGTGGGCCCCACGAAGCGGATCCCCACAGCCTTCAGCGCCTTGGCCAGCGCGGTCGACTCGGGGGTGACGGCGCGGAACTCGTCGGGCCCCGGACGCGGCGACGGCGTCCGGAACGACCAGACCAGGTCGACGAACCCCTCCCCCAGCTCGGCGACAGCCCGGGCGTTGGCGATCGCGGCGTCGATCTTCGCGACGTTCCGCACGATGCCGGCGTCCGCGAGCAGCCGGGCCCGGTCGTCCTCGTCGAAGCCGGCGACGACCTCGGGCCCGAAGCCGGCGAACGCGCGCCGGAAGTTCTCGCGCTTGCGCAGGATCGTGATCCAGGAGAGCCCGGACTGGAACGCCTCCAGCGTCAGGCGCTCGTAGAGCCCGGCCACGCTGTGGACCGGCCACCCCCACTCGGTGTCGTGGTAGGCGACGTACTCCGGCGCCGACAGCGACCACGGGCATCGCACCAGCCCGTCGGGACCGCGGACGTCGTCGGGATCAGGAGGCACGGGGCGCTTCGACGAGACCCGCGAAGGTGTCGAGGCTGGCCGCGAACCCGCGCCGCATGACGGGCAGGGCGAGCCGCAGGAGCGCCTCGACGGGAGCGCCACCGGGCACCGAGAAGACCTCGGTGGCGACGAGGCGCGCCCCGACCGGGTCGGGCAGGACCTTGAACGACCCCTCGCCGGTGAAGTAAGGGCCGAGGTGCAGCACGGCGAGCTCGCCCGGCGGGTCGCCCACCTGGGTGCCGGGCGGCGTCCAGCCGGTGACGACGAACCGGTCGAGCAGGCCGACGGGCAGGCCGCCCAGGCGGAAGCCGCTCAGCGCCGACACACGGGTGCCCAGGCCTCGCGCCGGTCCGCCCGTGACCCGGACGTGGGTGAGCGGGATCCACCGGTCCTGGCCCGGCCAGTCCACGAGCTCGTCCCAGACCCGCTCCGGGCTCGCGGCCAGCGCGCGGGACACCTCCAGACGCAGGGTCATCGCGGCTGCTCCCACGTGGCCGGCGCGCTCTCGAGCGGTCCCCCGGTCGCTTCGGTGGCCACCCCGCCGGGCGCACCGAGCTGCGCCTCGAGCTGGGCGATCCGGACGTCGCGGGCCTCGAGGTCGCCGGCGAGCCGGTCGAGCACGGCGTCCACCTGGTCCATCGCGTAGCCGCGGAGCGCCACGCCGAACCGGAGCTGCCGTACGGCGTCCCCGTCGAACCGGCCGTCCGGCAACGTCGCGTCGAACGTGTCACGCACCGGTTCCCGCGCCATCGATCCTCCGCCTCCCGCGGCCACCACCGCCGCCACGCCGAGCGCCACGACGGCGACCGCGGCGATGAACCACTCCATGGCCACGATCGTGCCACGCCGGGCAGCGGCGGCGGGCTACTCCGGGCGCTCGGCCGCGACGGGCCCGGGCGAGGCGACCACGGCGGCGACCGCCTCGTCGACGTCGTCGGTCACGACGAACATCTCCAGGTCGGGCCCCGAGATCGTCCCCTGCTCTAGCGCGGTCTCGCGCAGCCAGCCGAGGAGCCCGGACCAGTAGGCAGTACCGAAGAGCACCACCGGGAACGAGGTCACCTTGCGTGTCTGCACCAGCGTCAGCGCCTCGAAGAGCTCGTCGAGGGTGCCGAACCCGCCCGGCAGCACGACGAAGCCCTGGGAGTACTTCACGAACATCGTCTTGCGGGCGAAGAAGTAGCGGAAGTTGATGCCGAGGTTCACGTACGGGTTGAGCCCGGTCTCGAACGGCAGCTCGATCCCCAGCCCGACGGACACGCCGCCGGCCTCGGCCGCGCCCTTGTTCGCCGCCTCCATGATCCCCGGGCCGCCACCCGTGATGACGGCCTGGCCCGCCTGCGCCAGCCGTGCCGCGATCTGCTCGGCGGCGGCGTAGAACGGGTGGTCGGCCTTCGTCCGGGCGGACCCGAAGACCGCGGTCGCCGGGCCCAGCTCGGCCAGGGTGCCGAAGCCGTCGACGAACTCGGCCTGGATGCGCAGCACCCGCCACGGGTCGGTGTGCACCCAGTCGGTCGGGCCGCGCGACTCCAGCAGCCGCTGGTCGGTGGTCGTCCCGGGGTGCTGGGTGCTGCCCCGGACGACCGCGCCCTGGACGAAGCGCTTGCTCTGGGTCGGTTCCGTCACAGACGGGACCCTAATCGCGGAGGTCGAGCCGCGCCGGTTCCGGCGACCACCCGGTGCCATGCTCGGGCGATGGCGGGAGCGAGCACGGACACGCAGCGGGTGGTCTACGTCAACGCGAACTGGACGGTGGGTCGCCACGACGGCGTCGCCTTCGAGCTGCTGGTGGTGACCGAGGACGAGGCGCGCCACACCCTCCAGGTGCCCGCCGTCCAGATGGCGCCGCTCCTGGCCCTCACCCAGGCTCCGGGCGTCGTGCTGCTGTGGGACCCCGCGGGCCCGACGCTGATCGCGGCGAACCTCCTCGGCGAGTGGGTGGACCCGGCCTGGTCCGCGCGCGGACGGGGCGAGCCGACGGACCAGGAGCTGCGCTAGCGGCTAGCCCAGCCAGCGCAGGAGCGCGTCGCGGCAGGTGTGCAGGTCGGCCGTCGGGCAGAACTCGTCGTCGGCGTGGGCCTTGCTCGGGTCGCCCGGGCCGAAGTTCACGGCGGGGATGTCGAGGGCCGAGAACCGGGCGACGTCGGTCCAGCCGAACTTGGGGTGCGCCTCGCCGCCGACGGCGGCCAGGAAGTCCGCGGCAATGGGCCGGTCGAGGCCGGGCCGGGCGCCGGTCGCGACGTCGGTGATCTCGAGGTCGAAGCCGTCGAGGACCTCGCGGACGTACGCCTCGGCCTGCGCGTCGTCCTTGTCCGGCGCGAAGCGGTAGTTGACCTCGACCACGCAGCGGTCGGGGATGACGTTCCCGGCGATCCCGCCGGCGATGCGGACGGCGTTCATGCCCTCGCGGTAGACGAGGCCCTCGACCTCGACCTGGGCGGAGGTGTGGGCGGCCAGGCGCTCGAGCAGGGGGCCGGCGGCGTGGATCGCGTTGCTCCCCATCCAGGAGCGGGCGGAGTGCGCGGCGACGCCGGTCAGCGTCACCTCGGCGCGCATCGTGCCCTGGCAGCCACCCTCGACGCGGGCGTTCGTGGGCTCGAGGAGCACCGCGAACGAGGCCGCCAGCAGGTCGGGGCGCTCGCGGCCGATCCGGGCGAGGCCGTTGAGGCTGGCCTCGACCTCCTCGTGGTCGTAGAAGATGAAGGTGAGGTCGCGGGCCGGCTCGCGCAGCGCGGCGGCGACCGCGAGCTGGACGGCGACGCCGCCCTTCATGTCGCAGCTGCCGCGGCCGTGCACGACGCGGTCGTCACCCTTGCCCGTGGTCGTCGACGGCACGTTCCCGGCGATCGGCACGGTGTCGGTGTGCCCGGCCAGCACCACGCGCTCGGCGCGACCCAGCTGCGTGCGCGCCACGAGGACGTCGCCGTCGCGGATCAGCTCGAGGTGGTCGAGCGGCTCGAGCGCTGCCTGGATCGCGTCTGCGATGCGGGCCTCGTCACCGCTCACCGACTCGGTGTCGACCAGGGCCACCAGCAGCTCCGTGAGGTCACCGGTGAGGTCGAGCGCGGGCAGGGACTCCGGGGGCGACGCGGGCATGAGCGCGACCCTACCGACGTACGGTCCCCCTAACCTTGGGTGCATGACTCCCGGGGACAGGTCTGACGCTGCCACCGACGCCGGGCGACGGCTCGCCTGGGGGTGGGGCCTCGCCACGGTGCACGCGAGCGGCGTGCTCGACACCTCCTTCCCGGACCCGCGGCTGGGCGCCGCCTCCGACGAGCCGCCGACGGCCCTGTGGGAGGAGGCGCAGCGCACCGACGACGTCCGCGACGTCCGTGTCGAGCTGCGCCGGGTCGAGATCGACCTCGACGTACCGCCGGCCGACGTCTCGGACGCGTACCTCCGCCTGCACCTGCTGAGCCACCGGCTCGTCGCGCCGCGCTCGATCGACCTGGACGGGATCTTCGGCGTCCTGCCGAACGTCGCCTGGACGAGCGCCGGCCCGTGCGCCGTGGCCGACTTCGAGACCACACGGTGGCGGCTGCGCGCGGCGTACGGCCACGTCACCGTGCACGGGGTCGACAAGTTCCCCCGGATGGTCGACTACGTCCTGCCGGGCGGCGTCCGGATCGCCGACGCCGACCGTGTCCGGCTCGGCGCCCACCTGGCCGCGGGGACGACCGTGATGCACGAGGGCTTCGTGAACTTCAACGCCGGCACGCTCGGCACGTCGATGGTCGAGGGACGCATCTCGGCCGGCGTGGTCGTGGGGAGCGACTCCGACATCGGCGGCGGCGCCTCGGTGATGGGCACGCTCTCCGGCGGCGGCACCGAGCGGATCTCGATCGGCGAGCGGTGCCTCGTCGGCGCGAACGCCGGCATCGGCGTCTCCCTCGGCGACGACTGCGTGGTCGAGGCCGGCCTCTACGTCACCGCCGGCACCAAGGTCACCCTCCCCGACGGGCAGGTCGTCAAGGCGACCACGCTCTCGGGCGAGCCGGGCCTGCTCTTCCTGCGCAACTCCGTCAGCGGAGCCATCGAGGTGCGCCGCCGCGCCGGAGCGTCCGTCGAGCTGAACGCGGCGCTGCACAGCCACCAGTAGGCGTGGACCCGATGCCTGGTCGAGCACCTGCGTCCGGGCGGTCGCGCGCCCGCGGCCGGCCGCCGTACGCCCGCCGCCGCTTCGTCACGCTCGTCGCTTTCGGCGTGGTCGCCGTGCTCGTGGTCGTCGCCGCGCTCGGCGTGCGCGGCTGGCTGCGCGACCGGGGCGTCGTCGCGCCGCTCCCCGGCGAGGAACGGTGCGTCGCGACCGTCGGCGACCGGGACGTGGTGCTCGACCTCGACCAGGCGCACTACACCTCGATCGTCGTCGGGCTGTCCGTACGCCGCGAGCTCGCCCCGCGGGCGGGCTCGATCGCGATGGCGACGGTCTACCAGGAGACCGGCATCCGGAACCTGGACTACGGAGACCGCGACTCGGTCGGTCTCTTCCAGCAGCGCCCGTCGCAGGGCTGGGGCACCGAGAAGCAGCTGATGGACCCGTACTACGCCACGACGAAGTTCTACAACGCGCTCGTCCGCGTGCGCGACTGGGAGAGCCGGGACATCACCAAGGTCGCCCAGGCCGTGCAGCGCAGCGCCTACCCGGACGCCTACCGCGACCACGAGCCGGACGCGCGCGTGCTGGCCAGCGCGCTCACCGGCCAGACGGCACGGGCCGTCACCTGCCTCGTCCACGACGAGGTCGACGGCGACGCCGACGGGCTCGCGGAGTCGCTGGAGGAGACGTTCCGTGTGGGCACGACGACGACGGACAAGGTCGTGACCGTCAAGGCGAAGACCCAGCGGCTGGCCTGGGCGTACGCGCAGTACGCCGTCGCCAACGCGGGCCGCCACGGCGTGGTCACCGTCGAGGTGGACGACCGGGTCTGGACGACCGACCAGTTCTCGCTGCCCACCTGGGTCAAGCAGGGCGACGCCGGTCGGACCGTGCGCGTCACGGTCCGCTGAGCTCCTGACGCCGCAGACCCACCACGGGGGGTGCGGCGTCAGAACGTCGGATCACGTCGGGCCCACCCCCACCCGGTAGCTGCGGGTGTCGCTCTGCGCGCCGGTCGCGACGTTCGTCGCGCTGACGTCGAGGTAGCGCACCGCCGTGAAGTCCTTCGGCGGCGCGAACGTGCAGTCCGCCACCGTCGCGCCCGCCGCGAGCCGGCGCCGTTCGCACGACCAGCCCTTCGGGGCCGAGGCCACCGGCGTGCCGTCGTCCGTCCGCCAGCGGAAGGAGAGGTTCACCGGGGTCTGCTGGAGGTCCGAGGCACCGAGCTGGACGCGGACCTGCCCGCCCACCGCGACCTCGACCGACGCGCCCGTCGCCGGCGTCGCCGCGCTCCAGCGTGGCTTGTCGTCCACGTCGGGCACGGGGGTCAGGTCGACGAGCAGCAGCCGCTCGGTGCCCGCGTCGAGCCGTTGGTGGACCGGGAGCACGTCGGCGCCGGCCGGGGCGAAGGAGTCGACCCACCCGGTCAGGGGTCCGGCCAGGGTGTGCCGACGCAGGTCGGCGACGAACGGCTGGAGGGTCCCGCCGGTGGGTTCCTTCTGGACGATCGCGAAGCGGCCCGACGCCGAGGAGACGTGGCCGGGATCGGAGGAGGCGTAGACGCGGTAGCAGGTCGACAGTCCCGGCGGGCCGAAGAGGCTCACCGTGTTCGTGGCCGGAGACCACTGCCGCAGCGACGAGCAGCCGCCCGGGCCCGCCCCGACGTACGAGGACCCGTCCCGGGTCCAGTAGCCGCCGGTACCGCGGTACGTGGCGGGAGCCGACGCGCCGCTGCTCAGGTCGCGGTACCGGTAGGCGTCCGGGCGGTCGTCGCCGACGAGCAGGTACTGCCCGGTCGGGGACGCGACCGCGCTGCCGTCCGAGGTCCGGACCACCGTGCCGCGGGTGCGGTCCCACAGGGCCGTGCCTCGGCGGAGGTTGCCCAGCACCTTGTCGGCTCCGGGGCCGACGAACCGCGCGAAGTCGACGTACCCCGCGCGGGTCGGGAAGGCGGTGGACGAGCCGTCGGTGAAGTCGTGGACCAGCATCACGTTCGACCCGCCCCCGAGCACGTCCTCGCCGACCACCGCCGTGCCGTCGCGGGACCAGTCGTCGCCGAAGAAGACGTGGGGGTCGAGGACGTCGCACGCGGTGCCCGTGCCGAAGCAGGACCCGGTCTTCTGGTCGTACGAGGTCCGGCCGCCGGTCCACCCGGTGAAGCGGTGGTCCCTCGGAGCCCACTCGAGGAGCTGGACGTGCCGGTCGGGACCCGAGAGCGGCAGGCTGACGCCGCCGGCCCGGTCGTAGACGAAGCCGGCCTCGCGCGGGGCGTCCACCGCGGGGGCCGGGTGCGCGTCGGAACGACCGGTGAAGGACAGGTACCGCCCGTCGCCCGACACGCCGGTCACCGTGTAGACGTGAGCGTCCGGGGCCAGCACCGTGACCTGCCCGGGGTCGGCGTCCCACGCGTAGACGGTCACGTCGCCGCCGGCGGCGTTGACCGACCAGACCAGGGTGTCGGCGTCCGCCGCCCAGCGGACCCCGGAACCGCACGCGACGTGCGCGTGGGTCAGGCCGACCTGCACCTTCCTCGCGAGGTCGTAGACGTGCACGTCGCACCGGTCTCCCGACACGACGAGCGAGGCGTAGTAGGCCCCGTCGACGCTGAACCCCGGCCGGGTGGTGCCGTACGGGACGGTCCCGAGGTCGGCGACGACCGAACCGACCCCCGCGTCCACGGCCGGGGCGGCCACGGCCGCGGGCACCGGCAGGATCCCGGCCCCGACGCCGCACAGCAGCAGGGCCAGGGTCCAGCGCCGTCGTCGTGTCATCTCTGCTCCTAGGTCCTGACGCCGACGCGGTAGCTGCGGGTGTCGCTCTGCGCGCCCGTCACGTAGTTGACCGACCACACGTCGACGAAACGGGTCGCCGTGGGGTCTCTCGGGGGCGCGAACGTGCAGTCCGCCACCGTCCCTCCCCCGGCCAGCCGCCGCCGCTCGCACGACCAGCCCTTCGGCGCCGACGCGATCGGGACGCCGTTCGCGTCGCGCCAGCGGAAGTACAGGTTGACGGGGGTGCCCTGCAGGTCCCATGCCCCCGGCTGCAGGGTCACCTGCTCCCCCACAGTCGCCTCGACCCGTGATCCGCTCGCCGGCGTCGCCACGCTCCACCGCGGCTTGTCGTCCACGTCCGGCGTCGGGGTGGGGTCGACGAGCAGCACCCGCGCGGTGTCGAAGCCGAGGCTCTGCCGGGCGACGAGCAGGTCGGACCCCACGGGAGCCCACTGCGAGCCCTGCCCGAGGACGAGGGGTCCCAGCAGGACGTGGCGGCGCAGGTCGACGAGGTACGACTCGCACCCCCGGCCGAAGGGGTAGCAGATCGCGGCGCCGGTGAAGCGGCCCGACGCCGAGGAGTTGCGTCCGGAGCCCTCGTCGCCCGGCCCCGAGTAGCAGCCGCGCGGAGGGGGCGGGCCGAACAGGCTGACCGTGTTGGTCGCCGGCGACCACTGCCGCAGCGACGAGCACCCGCCGGGCCCGACGCCCACGTAGGCCGTGCTGTCGTCCACCCACGCGCCACCTCGCACGAAGCGGTTGCTCGTGTCGCGGTAGGTGGCCGTCGCGACCGCGCCGTTGGACACGTCCAGATAGCGGTAGGTCTGCGCCGCCGCGCTCTGGAACAGCACCCAGCGCCCGTCCTTCGAGGCGTGCGGGGCGTTGACCGACGTGATCTGGGTGACCTGGTCGGTCCTGCGGTCCCAGAGGAGCCCGCCACCGCCGTCTTTGTAGCCGAGCACCCGCCGGGAGTCGCGGCCGAGGAACAGCATGTAAGCGGGCCGGCCCGCCTCGGCCGGCAGCGCGTCGAACGTCCCCGTGCTGAAGTCGTACACCTGCCCCGGCCCGGGGTTCGCGATCACCGCCACGCCGTCCCGGGACCACTGCGCCCCGAAGTCGATGTACAGGTCCGGCACGACCCGGCACGAGGTCCCCGAGCCGAAGCATGCTCCAGTGCCGGTGTCCCAGTTCCAGCCACCCGCGCGGGCCGTGAAGTTCTGCCCCTTCGGCGCCCACGTCTGGAAGTCGACGTGCACGTCGGTCCTGGACAGCGGGAGGCTGACCCCGGTCCTGCGGTCGTAGACGTAGCCGGCGGTCCGCGCTCGGTCGACGGGCGGGGCCGGACGGCTGTCCGAGCGTCCGGTGAAGGCCAGGAGCTGTCCGTCCGCGGAGAGCGCGGGGGCGATCTCGTAGGCGGACCGGCCGAACACGTGGGCGTCGGGGGCCAGGACGGTCACCTGGCCCGTGCCCGCGTCCCACGCGTACACGGTGATGTCCCCGGCGGCTGCGTTCACCTGCCAGGAGATCGTGTCGGCAGCGTCCGCCCAGCGGGGCAGGGCCGCGTCGCAGACGACCCGGGCGTGCTGCAGGTCCACCGGCCGGTGCCCGGCCACGTCGTACAGCCGGAGGTCGCAGCGGTCACCGGCGTGAGCGAGATAGGCGTAGTACCCACCGCCGGGGCTGAAGCCCGGGCGCCCGTCGGCCACCGCTAGGCCCAGGTCGGCGACGACCCGGCCGACACCCACCTCCGGGGCCGGGGCGGCCGCCGCGGTCGGGGTGAGGCCGAGCCACACCGCCGGGCCGCAGAGCACCAGGGCCACCGTCCAGCGCCACCATCTCGTCATGGTCGGTCGTCCTCGGGGAGAGTCTGGACGCGCGCGGGGACGCGGTGCTCTCATCGTGCTCTCAGGCCGGAGGGCCGTCAACGGGTCGGGCTGGTCTGTCACTCCCGTGGGAGTCGGACGGCCAGCAGAACGCCCGGCTCCGGTCGGCTACGTCCCGACCTCGACCCGGTAGCTGCGGGTGTCGCTCTGCGCACCTGTCAAGTAGTTGACGGCCCACACGTCCACGTCGCGCACCTCGGTGCGGGGCGAGGTCGGCGCGTAGGTGCACCTTGCCTGCGTGGCACCGGCGGCGAGCCGCTGCCGGTCGCAGGTCCAGCCCACCGCCGCCGACCTCACCGGCACGCCCGCGGCCGTGCGCCAGCGGAAGTACAGGTTCACCGGGGTCCCCTGCAGATCGGAGGCGCCGATCTGCAGCTGTGCTCGTTGACCGGGCACCACGCGGAAGGTCGACCCGTTCGCCGGGGTCGCCGCGCTCCAGCGCGGCTGGTCGTCGACGTCGGGCACCGGGGTCGGGTCGACGAGCAGCACCCGCTCGGAGGTCCCCGTGTCGTCCGTGCGGACCGCGAGCACGTCCGGCCCGGCGGGCGCCCACTCGAGCGGCTCGCCGGTCATCGGTACCAGGACGTGCCGCCGCAGGTCGACGAGGTAGGGGTCGCCCAGGCTCAGCTGGTGGGGGTGCGTCACGTAGACGTTCTTGAACCGGCCCGAGGACGAGGAGGAGGGACCGAGCTCCGGTGCCAAGGCGAGGTAACAGCTCTGGAGCCCCGGCGGGCCGTACAGGCTCACCGTGTTGGTGATCGGCGACCACTGCCGCAGCGAGGAGCACCCGCCCGGCCCCGTCGCGAGGTAGGAGGCGCTGTCGGCGGTCCAGGCGTTGCCGCTGAGGCGCTGGTCGTGCGAGCTGCGGAACGTGGCCGGTTGCGACCGGCCGGTCGTGACGTCGTAGGAGCGGTAGGCGTCCGGCGCCGTGTCCTGGTAGAGGACGAACCTCCCGTCCGGGGACGGGCGAGGGGGCTCCGTGGACGCGATCGTGTGGAGGCTGCCGGTCCGGCGGTCCCACAGCACGCCGCCCACCTTCGTCTGGGCGAGCAGCCGGTCGGCGGTGGAGCCGAGGAAGTAGGCGTACGAGATGTTGCCCGTCCCCCGGGGTATCGGGGTCAGCGCGTCGTCGGTGTAGTCGTACACCACGCTGAAGGCCACCGTCCCCGCACCGCCCAGCAGGGCCGTCCCGTCGCCGGACCACGACCAGCCGTGGGAGTCGGGGCTCACGGCGCCGCAGGAGCTTCCCGAACCGAAGCAGGACCCGAACCCGCTGCTGGCGGGGACGTGCGTCGAGGCCACGAAGTGATGTCCTACCGGCGCCCACGACCGGAACGTGACGGAGAGGCCGGCGTGCGACAGCGGCAGGCTGACCCCGGTCGTCCGGTCGAACACGTACCAGTTCAGGCCGTAGTCACCCGCGACGGGGGAAGGGTGGCTGTCCGAGCTGCCGGCGAAGGCCAGGTAGCGGCCGTCGGCAGACAGGTTCAGTGCGACCTGCACCTGGGCGTCGGTTGCCAGCTGGGACACCTGCGCGGAAGCGGCGTCCCACGCCCAGGCCGTGAGGTCGGGGCGAGCGATGCCCACCTGCCACCACAAGGTGTCGGCGTGCGCGGCCCAACGGGGGAGGAAGCACGCGTCCAGCGTGTGCGTCAGGGGGACCTGCGCCCGCGCCTGCAGGTCGTACACGTGGACGGCGCACCCGCCGTCGGGGAGACGTACGAGGTAGCCGTAGTAGCGACCGTCGAAGCTGAAGCCCGACTTCCCCTCGGCCGGGACGACGACCCCGAGGTCGGCGATCACGCGACCCAGCCCGGCCGAAGGCGTGTCGGCCCGAGCATCGGGGACTGGAGCGAGGACCGCCCCCGCGCCGCACAGCAGGAGGGCCGCGGCCCACGCGAGCATCCAACGCAGCCATCGGGTCACGGCAGCCGTCCCAGGAGAAGAACCACGCCGGGCTACGTAGTCGGTTCATCCTGCGCCCGCCCGGACCCGCCGTCAACGGGCCGAGCCCGACTCAGGTCAGCCGGTGCACCGCGGCGTCGACGCGCTCGTCGGTCGCGGTGAGCGCGAACCGCACGTGCTGGCGTGCCGCCGCCCCGTAGAAGTCGCCGGGGGCGACGAGGATGCCCCGTTCGGCGAGCCAGGCGAGCGTTGTCCGGCTGTCCTCACCGCGCGTGGCCCAGAGGTAGAGGCCGGCCTCGGAGTGGTCGATCCGGAACCCGGCGGCCTCGAGCGCCGGCCGCAGCCGGGCCCGGCGGTCGGCGTACCGCTCGCGCTGCACCTCGACGTGCGCGGTGTCGGCGAGCACGGCGACCATGACGTCCTGCACGGGCCGCGGCACGAGCATCCCCAGGTGCTTGCGGACCTCGAGCAGCTCACCGACCAGCGCTGGGTCCCCGGCCACGAAGCCGGCGCGGTAGCCGGCCAGGTTGGACCGCTTGGAGAGCGAGAACAGGGCGAGCAGACCGTCGTGGCTGTCCCCCGCGACGTCCGGGTGGAGCACCGAGACGGGGTCGGCCTCCCAGCCGAACTCGCCGTAGCACTCGTCCGACGCCACGATGGCGCCGTGCGCGCGGGCCCAGGCGACGCGTTCCGCGAGCACCGACGGCGCGAGCACCTCGCCCGTCGGATTGGAGGGCGAGTTGAGCCAGACCAGCGCCGGGCGGACGCCCTCGGCGTCGAGCCGGGTCAGGTCGTCGCAGGCCACGCCGCGCGCGCCGGAGACCTGCACGCCGGCTTCGTACGTCGGGTAGGCGGCCTCCGGGTAGACGACGACGTCGTCGGGACCCAGCCCGAGCAGCGTCGGGAGCCAGGCGACCAGCTCC
The DNA here is from genome assembly GCF_014193425.1 of Microlunatus antarcticus. Taxonomy (NCBI): domain Bacteria; kingdom Bacillati; phylum Actinomycetota; class Actinomycetes; order Propionibacteriales; family Propionibacteriaceae; genus Microlunatus; species Microlunatus antarcticus. The sequence continues at coordinate 3,652,998 of NZ_JACHZG010000001.1, forward strand.
TTGCTCCCGATCAGCGGCAGCGTCGCCTCGGGGAGCACGGTGGCGCCCCACCGCCGGTCGAGGTAGTCCGAGAAGGCCTGCCGCAGCGCCGGCGTGCCGGAGGTGAGCGGGTAGCCCGGGCTGTCGGCGCCGGCGGACAGCGCCCGCTGCGCCACCTCGGGCGTCGGGTCGACCGGGGTCCCGATGGAGAGGTCGACGACCCCGCCCGGGTACGCGAACGCCGTCGCCCGCGCGGTGGCGAGCGTGTCCCAGGGGAAGTCCGGCAGCCCCGCGCCGAGGCCGCGACGCGCTGAGGTGGTCGAGCTCATCTACTCGGCGTGCTCCTGCGGCGGGAGGGCGGCGACGAGCGGGTGGTCGGCGTCGATGACGCCCATCTTGGCGGCGCCGCCCGGCGAGCCGATCTCGGAGAAGAACTGGACGTTCGCGTCGTAGTAGCCCTTCCACTCCTCGGGCGTGTCGTCCTCGTAGAAGATCGCCTCGACGGGGCAGACCGGCTCGCAGGCACCGCAGTCGACGCACTCGTCGGGGTGGATGTAGAGCATCCGCTTGCCCTCGTAGATGCAGTCGACCGGGCACTCCTCGACGCAGGCGCGGTCCTTGAGGTCGACGCAGGGCTGGGCGATGACGTACGTCACGAAAAGGCTCCTCGATGAGGCGGTGCCCGTCGACCCGGTCATCGGGTCGGCGTCGGGCAGGGGCGTTGCTGGCAGGTTCTGGCTCCTAGTATCGCGCCTGACCGCCCGACGGGGCGGGACCGGTCAGCCAGCGGGAGGGTGAGACTCGCCATGCAGCCTGCGAACGGCACCGAGGGCCTGCGGACGGCCGGGCCCGGAGAACGCTGGGTGCTCCGCGTCCGGCAGACCGACGGCTCGGCCTCAGACCTGGTCGGCTGGCTGGTCGGGATCGACCGGAACGACGGGTCCGACGGGGCCGGCGAGGAGGTCGCGGTCGTGGACGGTGCGGTCGACCCCGCGGTGGCCGGGGACGAGGCGCCGAGGTGGCGCGTCCCCCTGACCGACGTGGTCGTCGCCCGTCGTGCGCCCGCAGCCCGCGGGGGGCCGGACGTCGGCCGGACGCCTCCCGACGTGCTCGAGCGGCTCGGGGTCGAGGCCTGGGCCGTCGAGCTCGAGCCCCTCGGCGACTGGACGCTGCGTGCGGCCTCCGGCTTCACCGGACGGGCCAACTCCTGCCTCGCCGTGGGCGACCCCGGCCTCCCCGTGCCCGAGGCGGCCGCGGCGATCGAGGCGTACGCGGCGGCGCACGGCATCGCGCCGATGGCCCAGGTCGTCACCGGCTCCGACGAGGACGCGGCCCTGCGGGCGGCCGGGTGGGCGGAGACGTACGTCGCGACCGACGTCCTCGCGACCCGGCTCGCCGACCTCCTCGGCGACCGACCGGCCGACCCGCGCGTCGGCGTGGACGAGGAGCTCACCGACGCGTGGCGGGCGGCGTTCGACGCCTACCGCAGCAGCGACGTCGACCCCGCGGTGGTGACGCGGCTGCTCGACGGTCGGCGGCCCCGGGCGTTCGCGCGGGTCGAGGTGGACGGCGAGGTGGTCGCCGTCGCGCGTGGGCACCTGTCCGGGGGCTGGCTCGGCGTCGCCGGGGTCTGGACGCGGCCCGAGCACCGGCGCCAGGGGTTGGGCACCGCGGTGGTGCTGGCTCTCGCGGGCTGGGCGGCCCGGCGCGGCGCCCGCTGGTGCTACCTGCAGGTCGAGACCGCGAACGGACCCGCGCACGGGGCGTACGCGGCGCTGGGCTTCGTGCACCACCACCGCTACCACTACCTCGCGCCCTGACCCCGCCGACCGAGTCGGCCCCGGGGAGTCGGGATCAGCCCAGACCGGCGAACAGGTCGTCGGCCCACACGCCGCCGTCGGCGCCGTCGGGCTTGGCCGGGAACGGGGTCCCCGCGGCGAAACGGTAGAACTCGTGCGACCACATGCTGTCGACCGACATCTTGCCGCCGGCGAAGAACGTCCCGTCCGGGCGGATCTGGGTGGCGTGGGCGCGCATGGCGTCGAGCTTCTGCGCGACGTACGCGGTCCCGTCGACCACGGCCGCGATGTCGGCGTCGGACGACACCATCGGCAGGTCGCCGGCGTCGTCCCAGCCCGCGAACGTCTCGGTGTCCCCCGCCTCGCGCAGCTGCTTGATCATCGCGCTCATCCGGGAGGCGCTCATGGTGCTCCACAGGACGCGGGCGACGGTCCACGGCTCACCCAGGTCGGGGCGGTAGCCGGGCACGCCGGCGAGGAGGTACCCGTACATGGCGACGCGGTGCGCCTGCACGTGGTCAGGGTGGCCGTAGCCGCCTATCTCGTTGTACGCGACCAGCACCTGCGGCCGACGGTCGCGGATCAGCGCGACGACCTCGTTCGAGGCCTCGAGCAGGTCGGCGGTCCAGAAGATCCCGTCGCGCAGCACGTCGCGGGCGATCGCGCGGCCCTGGTCGTCGTACGCCATCCCGGAGTCGCGGAAGCGGCCGTCGCCGCCGAGCCGGACGAAGTCGGTCACGCCGAGGTGACTCATCGCCTCGGTCAGCTCCTTCAGCCGCTGCGGCGCGAGGGCGTCCTCGTGCTCGGCGTCGAGGTGGACGAGCTCGGGGATCAGCACCTCGCCCTCCTCGCCCAGGGTGCAGGTGACGAGGGTGACGCGGCCGCCGTCGGCGACGGTGCGGGCCATCGTGACGCCGTTGCCGATCGTCTCGTCGTCGGGGTGGGCGTGGACGAGCATCAGGCGGCGGTCGTGCGGAGGAATCACGCCGGACACCTTAGGCGGGCACGGCGTACGCGGGCGACAGCACGAGCGCCACGAACCTGGACCGGGTCCACCTGCTGACCACGAGAAACTGCCGCTGACCACGGCGTATCTGCTGTGGTCGGCGGCAGTTTTTCACGTGAACGTGAAAGACCTGTGACTCGAGTGACAGGGGCGGAGCCCGTATGGCGCTAGTTGAGGCGGACGCGGGGGTCGAGGACGGCGTAGAGCATGTCGACGACGATGTTCGCGACGACGACCGCGCCGGCGGCGACGATCACGACGCCGATGATCACCGGGGAGTTCTGGTCGTTGATCGCCCGGACGGCCTCGTAGCCCATCCCGTCGATGCCGAAGACCGACTCGGTCACCACGACGCCGCCGACCAGGACACCGAGGTCGATGCCGAACTGGGTGACGATCGGCGTGAGCGCGCTGCGGAGGCCGTGACGGTAGACCACGCGCCGCTCGCCGAGGCCCTTGGACCGCGCCGTCCGGATGTAGTCCTCGCCCAGCACGTCGAGCAACGAGCCGCGCGTGAGCCGTGTGTAGAGCGCCGCCTGGACGAGCGCCAGCGTCAGCCAGGGCAGGATCAGCGACCGGAACCAGGTGAACGGGTCGTCGGCGAGGGCGACGTAGCCGCCGGGCGGGAAGAACGTGATGCCCGCCAGCGTGAGCTTGAAGTAGAAGAAGTACAGCAGCGTGAGACCGAGGACGAAGGTCGGCAGCGAGTAGAAGAACAGCGAGAACACCGTCAGCGTCCGGTCCGCCACGGAACGCGGCCGGACGGCGGACACCACCCCGTTCAGGACGCCGAGCACCAGCCAGATCACCGAGGCGCCGAGCGCGATCGAGAGCGTCTTGGGCAGGGCTGTTGCGATGATCTGGGTCACCGGGACGCTGTGGTAGTAGTCGTAGCCGAGGTTGCCGTGCAGCAGGTTCACGATGTAGCGGCCGTACTGGACGTAGATCGGCTGGTCGAGCCCGAGCCGGGCCTTGATCAGCGCGATCGTCTCCGGCGTCGCCTGGCGTCCGGCGAGGTTCCGTGCGACGTCCGAGGGGTAGACGTAGAACAACGCGAACACGAGCGTGACAACCAGAAAAAGAACGAGAACGCCGAGCAGAACGCGGCGGACGAGGAAGCGGGCCATGGGTCTTCTCCTCCCTTTACTTCTGCAGCATGCGGTCGCCCCGCGGGTCGAAGGCATCGCGGACACCGTCGCCGAGCAGGTTGAAGGCGAGGGTGAGCAGGAGCAGCAGCAGGCTGGGGAAGGCCAGGAACCAGGGCGCGATCTGGTAGAGACCGCCGGCCTGCGCCTCGGAGATCATGTTGCCCCACGTCGCCGTCGGGGCCGGGACACCGAGGCCCAGGAAGGACAGCGTGGCCTCGGTGACGATCACCGACGGGATCAGCAGCGTCGCGTAGACGATGATCGGCGCCAGCACGTTGGGCAGCGCATCGACGAACATGATCCGGGTGCTGCCGGCCCCCAGGGACCGCGCGGCCTCGATGTACTCCCGCTCGCGGATGGACAGCACCTGGCCGCGGACGATGCGGGCGACCGACGCCCAGCTGAACATCGCGATCACGAAGATCGTGACACCCAGGCTCGCCCCGATGATCGACACCAGCGCGATGGCGAAGAGCAGGAACGGGAACGCCAGGACGACGTCGATGATCCGCGAGATGATCGTGTCCGCGATCTTGCCGTAGTACCCGGCGATCAGACCGAGCACCACTCCGACCGCGATGGTGAAGGCGGTGGCGACCACGCCCACGAGCAACGAGATCCGCGCCCCGTAGGCGCACCGGACGAGGATGTCGCGCCCCAGGTCGTCGGTGCCGAACCAGAACGTGCCGCTCGGGGGCCTCGGCAAACCGTCCGGGGTGAGCCCGACGTCGTTGAACTGCTGATTGGCCCCGTGTCCGGTGAGCACCGCTATCAGCGGGGCGAACACCGCGAACAGGACGATCAGCACGATGAACGCGAGCGAGACCATGGCGATCTTGTCGCGACGCAGACGTTCCCAGGCCAGCTGCCAGGGGCTGCGACCCTGGATACGGGTGGGGCCCTCTTCTGCGCCGCCCCGCCCGTCCAGCGCCACCGCACCGCGGTCGACCGACTCGGCCAGCCGGCCCTCGGCGGCCTCCGTCGTCCGGAGGGTTTCCTCGCTCATCGCTCCTCCTCCCGTACGGGGCTGCTGAAGCCGGGGGCGTCGACGAGGCCGGCGAGCACCGCCCCGACCTCGACGTCCGCGGCGTCCTCCTGCTCGATCGTCGCCTCGGCCTTGGTCAGGTCCTCCCCGTCGGCGACCGGGAAGTGGCAGGCCGTCACGTGGCTCGCCGCGTCGGCGAACTTGGTCTCGAGCGCCGGGTCCTGCGCCACGCACAGCTCCTGCGCCTTCGGGCACCGGGTGTGGAAGTGGCAGCCCGACGGCGGGTTGATCGGGGACGGGACGTCGCCGATGAGCACGATCCGCTCGCGCTTCGACGCCGCGTTCGGGTCGGCGACCGGGACGGCGGAGAGCAGCGCGTTGCTGTACGGGTGCCTCGGGTGGCCGTAGAGGTCGTCGACGTCGGCGAGCTCGGCGATCTTGCCGAGGTACATGACGGCGACGCGGTCGCTGACGTGCTGCACGACCGAGAGGTCGTGGGCGATGAAGAGGTAGGTCAGGCCCAGCTCGGCCTGCAGGTCGGCCAGCAGGTTGATGATCTGCGCCTGGATCGACACGTCGAGGGCGGAGACCGGCTCGTCGCAGACGATGAGCTTGGGCTGCAGGGCCAGGGCCCGGGCGACGCCGATGCGCTGCCGCTGGCCGCCGGAGAACTCGTTCGGGAAGCGGTTGTAGTGCTCGGGGTTGAGGCCCACGAGCTCCATCAGCTCCTGCACGCGCTTCTTGCGGGCTGCGCCGTCGAGCGTGCCGTGGATGACGAACGGGTCGGAGATGATCGAGCCGACGCGGCGGCGCGGGTTGAGGGAGCCGTACGGGTCCTGGAAGATCATCTGGACCTCGCGGCGCACCTCGCGCAGCTGGTTGCCCTCGAGCTTGCTGATGTCGCGGCCGTTGAAGTTCACGGTGCCGTCGGTGATCGAGTAGAGCCGGGTGATGCAGCGGGCCAGGGTGGACTTGCCACAGCCCGTCTCCCCCACCAGCCCCAGCGTCTCGCCCTTGCGCAGCTCGAAGCTGACGCCGTCGACCGCGTGCACGGCCTCCTTGCTGCCGCCGAAGAGCTTGTTCGACGCGACCGGGAACTCCTTGACCACGTTCTCGACGCGGAGCAGGACGTCGGACGAGCCACCGGTGGTGCGGTCCGGCGCCGCCGCCACGGTGCTCACGCGGTCACCCCCGCGAGGTTCCGGGCGACGTCCTCGCTGATCTCGGTCTGCTCGGCGAGCACCGCCTGGACCCGCTCGCGCTCGGCCTGGCGCTCCGACTCGTCGGAGGAGAGCCAGCAGGCGGAGAGGTGGTCGGGCCGGCCGTGCACGCTCGCCAGCGGCGGCGTCTCGGTGCGGCACCGGTCGAAGGCGTACGGGCAGCGCGGGTTGAAGGGGCAGCCGGTCGGCAGCTGGATCAGGCTCGGCGGGGTGCCGTGGATCGGCAGCAGCCGCTTGTGCCGGTCGTCACCCGGGTGCGGGATCGAGGCCAGCAGGCCCTCGGTGTACGGGTGGTGGTTGTGGTAGAAGAGCTCGCGCCGCTCGGCCTTCTCCATCGCCGTGCCCGCATACATCACGACCACGTCGTCCGCGACGTCGGCGATCACGCCCATGTCGTGGGTGATCATGACGATCGCCGTGCCGAACTCGGCCTGCAGGCGGCCCATGACCTCGAGCACCTGGGCCTGCACGGTGACGTCGAGCGCCGTGGTGGGCTCGTCGGCGATGAGCAGGATCGGGTTGAGGGCCATCGCCATCGCGATCATCGCGCGCTGGCGCATGCCGCCGGAGAACTGGTGCGGGTACTCGTCGACGCGGGCCTCCGGCTTGGGGATGCCCACCAGCCGGAGGAGGTCGATGGCGCGATTCTTGGCCGCGGCCTTCGACACGTTCGTGTGCGCCTGGACCATCTCGACGATCTGCCAGCCGACCTTGTAGTACGGGTGGAGGCTCGACAGCGGGTCCTGGAAGATCATCCCGACCTTCGCCCCGCGCACCGCCCGCAGGTCGCGGTCGTTCATGGTCAGCAGGTCACGGCCCTCGAAGCGGGCCTCGCCGCTCACCCGGGCCCCGGCGGTGAGGCCCATGATCGTCTGGGTCGACACGCTCTTGCCGGAGCCGGACTCGCCGACGATGCCGACCGTCTGCCCCTTGTCGACCGAGAACGTCAGACCGCGTACGGCCTTGACCACCCCGTCCGCGGTGTTGAACGAGACGTGGAGGTCCTCCACCTCGAGCAGCGCCATAGCTCCTTCTCCGTCCCGTCGGTCGATCTGTCCGTGCCGGTCGTGCTGGTCTTGCGGTCAGGCCCTGCGAACCTACTCACCGCACCGCTCCCGCCCGGGGACCCGGACGGGAGCGGTGGTCGATCTGGTGCTCGGTGAGGACTAGCCGCCCTGCTTGCCCGACGACAGCCACACGTTGGCCGGGTCGAACTGCTGGAGCGCCGGCAGGTACACGGCGTTGTTGACCTGCGTCGCCTTGTAGTTCGCCGTGTTCGGGTTGGTGATCGGGAAGAACGCCGCGTCGGCCATGACCTGCTGGTCGGCCTGCGCCCACAGGGCCGCCGCCTCGTCCTGGGTCTTGGCCTCGGTGGCCTGCTTGATCAGCGCGTTGGTCTTGTCGTTGGCGTAGAAGCCGTAGTTACTGCCGATCGGCGGGAACGACGGCTCCCCGCTCCACAGCGGGGCGAAGAACGACAGGGCGGCGTTGCCGTACCAGTCAGCACCCCAGCCCGCGATCGCGATGTCCCACACGCCCCGCTTGGCCACCGACGGCTGCTGCAGGTACTTGGTGTAGAAGTCCGCGTTCGGCGCCGCGACGCCCTCCACCTTGAGGCCCAGCTCGGTCAGCTGCTGCTGCACGCTCTGGAACACCTTGGTCGAGCCCTGCGACGCGTTGCGGTAGAGGATCTTGACCGTGGCGCCCTCGTGACCGGAGGCCGTGATCATCTGCTTCGCCTTGGCCTGGTCGTACGGGTAGGGGTCGAAGCCCTGCTCGCCACCGACGATGTCGGCCGGGAGCACGTTGGTGAGCGTCGTGTTGAGGTTCGGCCCGCCGAGCACCTGGATCAGGTTGGCGCGGTTGATACCGGTCGACAGGGCCTGGCGGAACGCCACGTCCTTGAGCGCACCGTTGTTGCTCGCGGACACCGTGTTGTAGACCAGGTACGGGTTCGACGAGGAGCCCGGACCGATGTTGAGGTTCGGGTCCTTGCGCGCCACCAGGCCGGGGACCTGCGTGGCCGGCGGGAAGGTGTCGAACGCCATGTCGGCCGAGTCGGTCGCCGTCTCCAGCTGCTGCTGGATGCTCTCCTGCGTCCCGGTCTCGGTGACCTTGACCTGGTCGACGTACGCCTTCCGGATCGGGTCGCTCGCCTCGGTCCAGGCGGGGTTCCGCTTGAGGTCGATCGTCTTGGTCGGCGTGTACTCGTCGATGTAGTACGGACCGTTCGAGATCAGGTTCTTGAGGTCGTTGCCGAACTCGGTGCCCGGCGTGGCGTCGAGCCACTCGACGGGCGCGGGGCTCAGGGCCGGCAGCGTCAGCATGTCCTGGAAGTACGACGCCGGGTGGGTCAGCTTGAAGACGATCGTCTTGTCGTCGGGAGCCGTCACGCCGGGCAGGTCGGTCTTCTGGACGTACTCCTTCATGGCCGCCACGGTCGGCTTGACCTTGGCGAACCCCGAGCAGAAGTCGGCGTAGCCGACGATCAGGTCGTTGAAGTCCGGGATGCCGCCGAAGGGCTGCACCGGGTTGCAGGTGCGCTTGACACCGGTGATCTCGTCGGCCGCCACGACCGCACGCGCCGGGGTGGTGTTCCACTGCGCGCCGTCACGGAGCTTGACGGTGACCGTGAGGCCGTCCGCGCTCGTCGAGACCGGACCGTCGGCCAGGTCGGGCGCCGAGGTCGTGGTCTTGTCGGCCTCGGCCGGGTACGTGAACAGCTGCCGGTTCCACAGGCGCAGGATCGTGTAGCCGCCCGAGTAGTACGAGACGTTCGGGTCCATGTAGTCGACGTCACCGACGCCGAGCATGTTCAGGACGCCGCCCTTGACGGGCGTCCCGGCGTTGTTGGACGTGCCGGGCGTGGTTGCGCCGTTGCCGCCGCCGCACGCGCTGGCCAAGAGCGCCAGCGAGGTCACCGCAGCGCCCGCCAGCAAGCGAGTTCTTGCTCGCATCTACTTCCTCCTCAGGAAAATCTGCGTCGATCGACGCGATCAGCGCGAAGGCACGTCGAGACTCCCCGCGCACGAACTCACCCTTTGTAGGCCAGCGGACAAGTCCTGCACAAGCCAGCGACACACAGCGCGCCGATAAGCAACATGATTGTGACCTCCTGCGGTTGCTTTTCCCGGCTATCCGCTTGGCGTGGCGCACCTTCGCCGAACTGCCGCCTGACCAGGCCAGATGCGCCCGAACCGGCGAGCGGATTAGGTCCAGCGCCGAAGAGATTCGACGGCCCGGCGGAGCTTGTCGGTGCCGTCGGTCACAGCCCGCCGGACCTGCGCCGCCAGCTCGCCGGCGAGCGCCGTGTCCGCCGCGACCAGCGCGTCGGGCGTCGCCGCCGTCCGCGGGAAGGCCTGCGTCGCGACCTGGCCGAGCGCCCAGCCCTCCCGGAACGCGGCCGTCCCCCCGATCTCGGCGAAGTAGCGCGCGACGTACGGGGCCGTCAGCTCGCTCTGACCCGCGTCCCAGAAGCCCTCGCCGGTCGCGTAGAGCTCGTACGCGCCCAGCGACGAGGGAGCGACGAGCAGGCGCCACGCCGCCTCCTTGGCCGCCGGATCGGGTCGTCGGGCCCGCGCCCTGGCGGCGTGCACCCTCCCGGAGGCGGAGGGGTCCCGGGCCAGGGCGTCCTCGAGGAGGTCGTTCCCGGTCTGCAGCGCACTCCACCGCTCGACGACCGACCAGACGAGCTCGGCGTCCATGTCGACGCCCGCGGGCAGGTCGCGCCCGGCGTACCAGGCCCGCAGCCGGTCGGCGTCGGGCTCGGCACGGACCGCCTGACGGAAGGCGACCAGCTGCCGGTCCGTCCCCGGGCCGGCCGCGTCCACAACCGACCAGGCCACCCGACGGACCCGGGCCGCGCGGTCCGCGCGCTCGGCCACGGGGGCGTACGCGCCGGCGAGCTGGTCGAGCGCGAAGCCGAGCACCGAGAACACGACGATGTCCGCGGGCGCGGACGGCAGGGCCGCCTCGACGATCTCCAGCGCGTACGCGGGGTCGAGCGACGCGTCCCGGACGGCGTCGCGCACCGCGTTCCAGACGGGCACGGCGGCCGTGTCGTCGGCGAGCCCGGGCAGGGCGGTCAGCACGCGCCGCCAGCCGTCCGGCCCGAAGCGCAGCTTGGCCCAGGCGAGGTCGGTCGCGTCGGGCGTCACGAGCACGGCCGGGGCGGCGACCGGGACCACCACCGAGGGCTCCGCCCCGACGTCGACCGGGTCGAGCACGGTCAGCGCGCCGGTCTCGTCGACCAGGCCGACCTGGACCGTGTGCGGACGACGTTCCCTGAGCCCGTCGAAGGGCTCCCCCGCCGGCGCGGAGGCCACGACCCGGACCCCGGCGTCGTCGTGCTCGACGTCGAGGGTGTCCATCCCGGTCGTGCTGAGCCAGGCACCCGCCCACGCCGGGAGGTCATGCGCGCCGGCCCGGGTCCAGGCCTCGAGCAGGTCCGCGAACGTCGCGTTGCCGTACGCGTGCCGCCCGATGTAGTCGCGCAGGCCGTTCAGGAACACCTCGTCGCCGACGTGCGCGGCGAGCTGGCGGAGCACCGAGGCGCCCTTGGCGTAGGAGATGCCGTCGAAGTTCTGCAGCGCCGCGGCGGCGTCCGGCGCCGCGTTCCCGGCCACCGGGTGCGTCGACGGCGACTGGTCGGCGACCGAGCCCCAGTCCTTGCGGATGATCCCGAACTCGGGCCACAGCGCGTAGTCGGTCGCGTCGCTGACGCAGCGGTGCGCGAGGTACTCGGCGAAGGACTCGTTGAGCCAGAGGTCGTCCCACCAGCGCATGGTCACGAGGTCGCCGAACCACTGGTGGGCCATCTCGTGCGCGATCGTCCCCGCACGCCCGCCGCGCTCGGTGCGGGTGACGCGCCCGCGCGGCACGTACGCATCGCGGAACGTCACGCACCCCGGGTTCTCCATGGCGCCGGCGTTGAAGTCGGGGACGAAGGCCTGGTGGTACTCCCCGAAGGGGTAGCGGACGCCGAAGAGCTCGTGGAAGTAGTCGAAGGACGCGGCGGTGACGGCCAGCATGTCGGGCGCCTCCGCCTCGAGCTCGGCGCGCAGCGACTCGCGGATGTGGAGGCCGAGCGGGATGCCGTCGTGCTCGCCCCGGACCGAGGCGTACGGCCCCGCCACCAGGGTCGTGAAGTAGGTCGAGAGCGGGTGGGGCGGAGCGATCCGCCAGCGGCCCGGCTCCTCCACGACCGCGGGGCCGTTGCCGAGGACGGTCCAGTCCTCCGGCGCGCTGATCACGAAGGTGTGGCGGGCCTTGAGGTCGGGCTGGTCGAAGCAGGCGAACCAGCGCGGCGCCGCGTCCAGGAACGACATCGCGTAGAGGTACGTGCGCCCGTCCGCCGGGTCGACGTGGCGGTGCAGGCCCTCCCCGTCGCTGGAGTAGGCCATCACCCCCTCGACCTCGAGCACGTTCTCGGTCTCCAGCCCGTGCAACGGGATCCGGGCGCGCCGCCAGGTCGTGGGGTCGACCGGCGTCCCGTTGAGGACCACCGACACCAGCTCCTCGCCGGCGAAGTCGACGAACGTCGAGTCCACGCTGCTGCCGAACCGGATCACGGTGCGCGAGGTGAAGGTCGCCAGGGCCGGGTCGGTCAGGTCGAGCGTGACCTCGACGTCGTCCACCCGCACGACCGCGGCGCGGACCTCGGCCTCGACGCGGGTGAGGCTCGCGCGACCGTCGGCACCGGCGCTCACGCGCGGCCCTGCTCGGCCAGACCCTGCTCGATCAAGCTCTGCTCGACCAAGAAGTGCCCGTAGGCGTAGCCGGTGAAGAACTGCGGCCACTCCTCGACCAGGCAGGTCTGCTCGAACACCTCCCGGGCGGCGTCCAGCCGTCCGCGGGCGGGCTCGTCGGCGTCCGCGGCCAGGGTGTCGACGACCTCGGCCAGGATCCGGCGGACGAGCTCCTCGGTGACGACGGTCCCGTCGGCGGTGCGCACGCGGTGGTGCAGCCAGTGCCAGACCTGCATCCGGGAGATCTCGACGGTGGCCGCGTCCTCCATCAGGTTGTCGATCGCGACCGCCCCGGCGCCCCCGACCCAGGCGGAGAGGTACTCGAGGCTGATCCGGACGTTGGTCCGCAGCCCGTCGACCGTGACCTCGCCCCCCGTGGTCGAGACGTCAACGAGGTCCTTGCGGGTCACCGAGACGCCCGGACGCTGACGCTCGAGCTGGTTCGGCCGGTCGCCGAGGACGGCGACGAACGCGTCCAGGCAGGTCTGCACGAGCGCCGGGTGCGCGACCCAGGAACCGTCGAAGCCGAGTCCGGCCTCCCGGGACTTGTCCGCCGTCGTCTTCGCCAGCGCCGCCGTGGTCGCGTCGGGGTTGCTGCGGCTCGGGACGAAGGCCGCCATGCCGCCGATCGCGTGCGCGCCGCGGGCGTGGCAGGTCTTCACGAGCAGGTCCGCGTACGCGGCCATGAACGGGCTGGTCATGGTGACCTGCGACCGGTCCGGCAGCACGTGGTCGGCGTCCTCGGCGAAGTTCTTGATCATCGAGAAGATGTAGTCCCAGCGCCCGGCGTTGAGCCCGGACGAGTGGTCGCGCAGCTCGTAGAGGATCTCCTCCATCTCGAAGGCCGCCGGGGTGGTCTCGATCAGGCAGGTGGCGCGGATGGTGCCGTACGGGATCCCCAGGAGCTCCTGTGCCGCGGTGAAGACGTCGTTCCACAGCCGCGCCTCGAGGTGGCTCTCCAGCTTGGGGAGGTAGAAGTACGGCCCCGCGCCCTTCGCGATCAGGGCGGCCGCGTTGTGGAAGAGGTAGAGGCCGAAGTCGACCAGCGAGCCGGGGACGGCCCGTTCCGTTCCCTGAGCCTGTCGAAGCGTCAGGTGCGCCTCGTCGAGGTGCCAGCCGCGGGGGCGGACCATGATCGTCGGGGTCTCGGCGCCGACCTCGTAGCGCTTGCCGCGCTCGTCGGTGAAGTCGACCTGGCCACGGATGGCGTCGTAGAGGTTCAGCTGGCCGTCGACGACGTTGAACCAGGTCGGCGCGGTGGCGTCCTCGAAGTCGGCCATCCAGGCCCGCGCGCCCGAGTTGAGGGCGTTGACCACCATCTTGCGCGTGGTCGGGCCGGTCATCTCCGCACGCCGGTCCTCGAGCCCCGGCGCCGGCGGGGCGACGCGCCACGCGGGGTCGTCACGGACCGCCGCGGTGTCCTCGCGGAAGGCGAGGTGGTCGCCCGGGCGTCCGGCGGCGTAGCGATCCACGCGGGCCTGGAGCAGCTCGTCGCGACGGCTGCCGAAGCGTTCCGCGAGCGTGGCGACGAAGCCGAGGGCTTCCGGGGTCAGGATCTCCTCGAAGCGCGGCAGCAGCTCGCCGTGGACCTGCAGGGCGGGCGCGGGGTCGGTCCCGGTCTCGGAGCTCGTCATGGCGTCAGTCTGTCAACCGCCCTCGGGCCGACCGACGACGGGACGCAGCAGCAGGCTGACCGACGCGCTGGCCGCCTCGCCCCGGCCCTCGGGCCCGAGCCCGTCCGCCGACCGGGCCTTGACCGAGACGCGGTCGATCGGCACCCCGAGCGCACCGGCGAGGTTCGTCCGCATCGCGTCGACGTGCGGCCGGAGCCGTACGGTCCCCAGCACGACGAAGCTGTCGAGCGAGCCGACCTCGAAGCCCCGCTCCCGGGTCCGGGCCGCGTACGCGACCACGAAGTCGAGGCTGCGCGCCTCCTCGGCGTCTGGGTCGTCCTCGGGGAAGTGCACTCCGAGGTCGCCGTCCGCCATGGCCCCGGCCAGGGCGTCGACGACCGCGTGGCTCAGCACGTCCCCGTCGGAGTGGGTGTCGAAGCCGGCCGGCGCGGGGACCTCGACGCCGCCGAGCACGAGCCGACGGCCCGTCACGAGGCGGTGGATGTCCCACCCGATGCCGATGCGGTGGTCGTCCACGGGGTCAGCGTAGGGAGGATGGGCCGGTGAGCGAAGAGGTGCGTCGGCTGGGACCGGAGGACGCCACGGCGTCGCAACGCCTCGGGTGGGAGGCGTTCGGCGTGCCGTCGGGCGACCCCGAGCCGCCCGAGGCGGAGCAGCCGGGCTGGCGCGGGTGGGGCGTGTTCCGTGAGGGCCGGCTCGTCGCGCAGGCCGCGGACCGGGAGTACGACGCCTGGTTCGGCGGGCGGGTGCTGCCCCTCGCCGGGGTCGCCGACGTCACCGTCGCGGCCGAGGCCCGCGGCGCCGGAGTGCTCGGACCGCTGCTGAGGGCGATGCTCGAGGGCGCCCGCGACCGCGGTGCCGTCGTGTCGACCCTCTTCCCCACCGCGCCGCGGATCTACCGCCGCGCGGGCTACGAGACCGTCGCCACGATGCGCTGGGTCGACGTGCCCAGCTCCGCGCTCAGCGCGCTCCCGCCGGCCCCCGTGGTGGAGCTGCGACGGGCCGGGGCCGAGGACGTCGAGCGGCTCCGCGCGCTCTACGCCGGCTGGGCGTCCGGGCTGGACGGGCCGCTGACCCGGACGGGCGTCTCCTTCCCCGCGACCGACGCGGAGCTCGTGGGCGCCACCACCGGCACCACCCTCGCTTCGGACGCGGCCGGGAACCCCCTCGGCTACGCGTCGTGGGTGCGGGGCTCGGGGAAGGTCGGGGAGCCCGACCTCCTCGTGCGCGACCTGGTGGCCGTCCGGGGCGACGCGTACGCGGCTCTGCTCCGCATGCTCGGGAGCTTTGCCAGCGTCGCGGCGACGGTGCGGCTGCGGACCACCGGCGACGACCTGCTGCGGCTGATGATCCCGACCGCGGACTGGACCCCTCGGCACGAGAACCTCTACATGCTCAAGGTCCTGGACGTCGAGGCGGCGTTCACCGGGGCTCGTTGCGCGCCGGGCCTCGCGCTGCGGTCCGGCTTCACCGTCACCGACGACGTCCTGGGCACGGTCGACGGCAGCTACGCCGTGGTCGCCGAGGGCGGGTCGGTCCGCTGCTTCCGCGCCCCCGCGGTCGACGACCGGACGCTCGACCCACGTGCCCTGGCGCTGCTGGTGACCGGCGCGGCGCCCTGCCGCGACCTGCGCACGCTCGGCCTGCTCACGGGCGGCGACCCCGGACAGGACGCGGACTGGGACGCCCTCGTCGCCGGCCGCGTGCGCGGGGTCCTCGACTACTTCTGAGCCCTCAGCGGACGACGTGGGTGACGTCGACGACGCGCCACTCGACGGTCGCGTGGTCGATCGCCGCGTGCACGGCTGACCCCGCCATCTCGCCGCTGATCCCTGCGGCGCCCGCCAGGGCGAGCTCCCTCGACTCGTACGCGACGATGTCGACGACCGTCCCGTCCTCGGTCTCGGTGATCCGTCGCCACTCGAAGCCCGGCTGGCGCCTCAGGTACTCGTCGATGTCGGCGTTCGCCGCCACGAAGTCGGCGGTGGTCAGGCCGGGGGCCGGTCGGAGGACGGTGACTTCAAGCGCTTCGGTCATGGGCGGTCTTCCACCTCGGATGGCGACGATGCGCGGGCAGACGCCCGCGCGATCCACGGTGCCACGAGCACGCGTCTCGTCGACGTTCCTGGGGTCTGAACCGCCGCAGCGGCGGCGACCGGGTAAAGGGCAGTGACGAAGGGAGGCCGACGTGGCCGACAAGAAGGGCAAGGGCAGCGACACCGCCAAGAAGGCGAACGCGAAGGCGGCCGAGGAGGGCAAGAAGAACCCGCGGAAGTCCTCCGCCGCCCAGGCCGAGCTGGGCAAGAAGGGCGCCAAGGCGAAGAAGGGCAAGAAGAAGTAGTCCCGCACCAGCCGTGCTGAGGGTCAGGGGCGCGGGGCGGCGAGCTCCAAGTTGATGCCGTCCGGGTCCTGCAGCGACAGGATCACGAGCCCGAACGGGGGCAGGTCGGTCACGTCCCCGTGCGGGATACCGGCCTCCGTCAGCCGCTCGGCGGCGGCGTGCAGCTCGTCGACCGACCCGACCCGCAGGCTGAGGTGGTCGAGCCCGACGCGGTCGGGGTCGAAGGTGTCCCCCGGCGACGCCACCGGGCGCAGGCCGAGCGTCTGCCCGTGAAAGGTGAAGGAGCAGCCCCCGTACGTCCGCCACGGGTCCGTCCGGACGGTCGGGTCGTCGACCTGGTCGCTGAAGTCGCGACCGGGCGGCATCCCGAAGAGCCGGCTGTAGAACGCCTTGCTCCGGTGGATGTCGGTCACCGTCAGACGGACGTGCGAGTACCCCAGCGGGCTGACGATCGGGTCGGTCACGACCTGACGTCGGTCGAGACGTCGCTGCACCCGCAGTACGAGCCGTGCGCCGTGGGGAACCGGCAGGCCAGCGGGACTCCCGGACGCCACTTCGGCGAGCGGGCAGCGGGATGCTTGTAGCCGCCGTCGCTGGTCCTCGGCACGACCTTGACGAGGCAGATCGGGCACCACCCGGTCTCGGCGCTGAACGGCCACTCGGTCGCGAGGGTCTCGGTGGACGTGTCCTCGTCGATCGCGCGGATCCAGGCCGCATCCACCTCGGCGTCGGTCAGCGGGACGAGGGCGGGCGCGTCCGCCGGGTACTTCCGCAGCGTGCGGCAGCCGGCGAGGTGGAGCTCGCGCGCCGTGCTGGCGTTCGACTCCAGGTTCGCGACGACCGGCTGGCCGGTCACGCGGTAGACCTGGCCTCGGAACAGGGCCTCGGACTCCAGGGACACCTTGTACTCCTCTACGTGTCGTGGGTTCGGCAGGATCAGTTGTTGAAGCGGAACTCGACGACGTCGCCGTCGACCATCACGTAGTCCTTGCCCTCGAGGCGGACCTGGCCCTTGGACCGGGCGTTGTTGACCGTCCCGGCGGCCACGAGGTCGTCGTACGAGACGATCTCGGCCTTGATGAAGCCCTTCTGGAAGTCCGTGTGGATCACGCCGGCGGCCTCGGGGGCGGTGGCGCCCTTCGCGATCGTCCAGGCGCGCGACTCCTTGGGGCCCGCGGTCAGGTAGGTCTGCAGGCCGAGGGTGTCGAACGCGACGCGGGCGAGGTGGTCGAGGCCGGGCTCGTCCATGCCCATCTCGGCGAGGAGCTCGCGCGCCTCGTCCGGCTCCATCTCGACCAGCTCGGACTCGATCTTGGCGTCGAGGAAGATCGCCTCCGCCGGCGCGACGATCGCGCGCAGCCGGTCCAGCAGCGCGGCGTCGGCAAGCTCGTCGGAGTCGCAGTTGAAGACGTAGAGGAACGGCTTGGCCGTCAGCAGGAACAGCTCGCGCAGCGGCTCGCGGTCCAGCCCGGCGGCGAAGACCGTACGGCCGGAGTCGAGGACCTCCTGCGCCTCCTTGGCCGCGGCGATGACGGCCAGCTTGTCCTTGTTGGTGCGGGCCTCCTTCTCCAGCCGCGGCAGCGCCCGCTCGATGGTCTGGAGGTCGGCCAGGATCAGCTCGGTGTCGATGGTGGAGATGTCGTTGTCCGGCTCCACCTTGCCCTCGACGTGGGTGACGTCGGGGTCGACGAACACCCGCGTCACCTGGCAGATCGCGTCCGCCTCGCGGATGTGGGACAGGAACGCGTTGCCCATCCCCTCGCCCTGGCTGGCGCCGCGGACGATGCCGGCGATGTCGACGAAGCTGACCGTGGCCGGGACCGTGCGCTCGGAGGAGAAGAGGTCGCTCAGCACCCCGAGGCGGGGGTCCGGGACCCCGACGACGCCGACGTTGGGCTCGATCGTCGCGAACGGGTAGTTCGCGGCGAGGACGTCGTTGCGGGTCAGCGCGTTGAAGAGGGTGGACTTGCCGGCGTTGGGCAGTCCGACGATGCCGATGGTGAGAGCCACGTCGGACGAGCATACGGTTCCGCGGGCGCCAGCGCCGCGTGGAAGCCGGCCGGGGGTCGAGGAACGCTCCCCTGGGACTAGGGTCCGAAGACATGGCCGACCGACCACCGCTGCCCCCGTTCGACGCCGAGACCGCCGCCGTGAAGGTCCAGGCCGCCGAGGACGCGTGGAACAGCCGCGACGCCGAGCGCGTCTCGCTGGCGTACACGGAGGACTCGCAGTGGCGCAACCGCGACCAGTTCGTCTCCGGGCGGGCCGAGATCGTCGCGTTCCTCACGGCCAAGTGGGAGCGCGAGCACGACTACGCGCTGCGCAAGTCGCTGTGGGCGTACGCGGGGAACCGGATCGCGGTGCGCTTCGCCTACGAGTGCCGTGACGACGCCGGGCAGTGGTGGCGCAGCTACGGCAACGAGAACTGGGAGTTCGACGAGCACGGGCTGATGCGCCGCCGCGAGGCGAGCATCAACGACCTGGCCATCGCGGAGGCCGACCGGCGGATCTTCGGCCCGCGTCCCGAGAGCGAGCGCGGGGTCGACCTCCCCCTCCGCTGACGACAGCCGCGCACCTTCCTCACAGCCGCCCAGGTTGCGGACTGGGCGGTTGTGTCGGAGGTGCGCGGCTGTCGGTAGGTCAGCGGCCTCAGGACGGCTGGGTCAGGCGACCCCGGCCTCGCGCGCCTCGCGGATGCGACGGCGGCGCTTGGCCCCGAAGATCGCGCGGTCGAGGGAGATCCGGCCGGCGCCCGAGATGGCGAGGACGAGGGCGACGATCCCGGTGAGCCCGGCGAACTCGTACCCGCCGTCGGAGACGAAGAAGCCGTTGGGCAGGTGGACGAACCAGATGGCGACCGCCATGGCCGCCGCGTAGCAGATGCCGATGATCACCGTGAGCAGCCCGAAGACCATGGCGAGACCGCCGGCCAGCTCGAGGATGATGATCACGATGCCGGCCACCTGCGGCAGCGGCACGCCCATCTGGGTGAAACCGGACTGCGTCGCGGTGAAGCTGCCGCCGCCCTGCAGGAAGAGCTTCTGGTAGCCGTGGGCGAGCATGATCGCCGCGAGGCCGAGCCGCAGGATCAGCAGGCCGAGGTCGGCGCGGACGTGACTGCGGGGCCGGACGGGCTTGACGTCGCGGTCGAGGTCGGAGCGGTCGTCGTCGCGGTTGTTCGTGCTGAGCGAGCCGGTCGAGCCCGAGGGGCTCGTCGAGTACCCGTCAGGCCGGGTCGGCGGGGTGTAGGAGCTGGACACCGTCGGTCCTCCGAGGGTCGTGGCCCGGGTGCGGGCCGTGAACGACCACCGTAGGGGCGCGCGGACGCCCGACGAGGGACGCTCGCCGGGGCCGGGGCGCCCTACTCCGACCAGAACGCGGTGAGCGCCCGCGCGAGGTCGTGCGGGTCGCGCGAGCCGGTGAGCTCGCGGGCGGAGTGCATCGACAGCGTGGGGATGCCGACGTCGACGACCGCGAGGCCGAGCCGGGTCGCGGTGAGCGGGCCGATCGTCGAGCCGCAGGGCATGGCGTTGTTCGAGACGAAGGTCTGCACCCCGACCCCCGCCGTCCGGCACGCGGCGCGCCAGCGGGCCATGCCGACGCCCTCGCTGGCGTAGCGCTGGTTGGCGTTGATCTTGAGCAGCGGTCCACCGTTGAGCAGCGGCCGGTTGGCCGGGTCGTGCCGCTCGGGGTAGTTCGGATGCACGGCGTGGCCCGCGTCGGACGACACGCAGAACGAGCGCGCCCAGGCGCGGTGCTGCTCGTCGGTCCCGGCCCCGAGCGCCGCGCCGGTCCGGACGAGGACGTCGGCGAGCAGCGGCCCGGAGGCCCCCGTACGGCTCTCGCTGCCGAGCTCCTCGTGGTCGAAGGCGGCCAGGACCGCGATCTCGTCGCTCTCCCCCGCCGCGAGCAGGGCGGTCAGGCTCGCGTGCACGGACGCGAGGTTGTCGAGCCGGGCGGAGGCGAAGAACTCCCCCGCCGGGCCGAACACGCTCGGCGTCGCCGTGTCGAAGGCGAAGAGGTCGAACGCCTCGACGTCGGCCGCGCGCGCCCCGACGAGCGCGGCGACGTGGTCGAGGACCCCCGGCCCGGCCGTCCCGACGCCCCAGACCGGTGCGGTGTGGTGCTGCCGGTCGAGCTTGAGCCCGTTCTCCCCGATCCCGCGGTCGAGGTGGATGGCCAGCTGCGGGATGCGGACGACGGGACCGGTCCGCATCAGCGGCGTGCTCCCGTCGCGCAGCACCAGCCGGCCGGCCAGGCCGAGCTCGCGGTCGAGCCAGGAGTTGAGCAGCGGGCCGCCGTAGATCTCCCAGCCGAGCTGGTGCCAGCCGTACGCGGACAGGTCCGGAGAGGGCTTGAGCCGGAACGTCGGGGAGTCGGTGTGCGAGCCGACGACCCGGAACGGCGTCAGCGGTCCGGCGCCGGCGGGCACGCGCCAGGCCACGAGCGCCCCGTCGCGGACCAGGTAGTGCCCGCCCGGGCTCGCGTCCCAGGCCTCGGCCTCGTCCTGCTGCGTCCACCCGGCCGCCGCCAGCCGGCGGGCCCCCTCCGCCGCCGCGTGGTACGAGGTCGGCGAGGCCTGGACGAAGGCGGCCAGGTCGGCCACGTGGACGGCGGCTGGAGCGGTGGCGGGGTCTCGGGGCTCGGGCACGCGCCCACGGTAGACGGGCGTCCGCCGACGTGACACCGGTCGCTCCCGGGCACCCGACGGAGTGGCGTGGGCGTTGTGTCAGTGGGCCCCTGCATGCTCGTGGCCATGGACGGGATCTCGCTCTTGCTGCTGGTCGTGGCGCTGCTCGTGGGCGTCGTGGCCGGGGTGCTGGTCGGCCGCCGTCTGGCCGGTGCCGACCGCGACACGACCGACGCCCGGGCCGCGGCGGCGCTGGCCGCCGCACGTGCCGAGGTGTCCGAGGCCCAGGCCGGGGCGGCCCACGCCCGGACCGAGGCCGCGACCGCGCGTACGGAGGCGGCCCACGCCCGCGCCGAGCTGGGCCAGGCCCGCGCCGACGTGGCCGAGGCCAAGGCCGGCGTCGCCGAGGCTCGCGCCGGGGTCTCCGACGCACGCAGCGAGGCGTCGGCCGCCCAGGCCGAGGCGGCGATGGTCGCCGCGGAGATGGCGGGCGCGGTGGCCCAGCGCGACGCGGCCGTGGCCCGCGCGAAGGAGGTCGCGGCCGACCGCGAGGCGCTGCTCAACCACTTCAAGGTCGTCAGCAACGAGACGCTGGCGCGCCAGGGCGCGACGGCGGACGTGGCCCACGAGGGCCGGCTCAAGGCCACGGCCGAGCTGATGGCCCCCGTGCGCGAGCAGCTCGGCCTGCTCAGCAGTCGGCTGATCGAGGTGGAGAAGGAGCGGGTCGAGATGTCGGTCGACCTGCGCGCGCAGGTCCAGACCGTGCGGCAGACCGGCGAGACCCTGCGCCGCGAGACCTCCGCGCTGGTGACCGCGCTGCGCAAGCCGCAGATCCGCGGTTCGTGGGGCGAGACGCAGCTCAAGCGGGTGGCCGAGATCGCCGGCATGCTCGACCGCTGCGACTTCGAGCTGCAGCACACGATGACGACCGACGACAAGACGTTCCGGCCCGACATGCGGGTCAACCTGGCTGAGGGCAAGCACGTCTTCGTCGACTCGAAGGTGCCGCTGTCGGCGTTCCTCGAGGCGGCCGAGGCCGAGTCGGCGGAGGACGACGCGCGTCGTACGGAGGCCCTGGTCCGCTACGGGCGTCACGTCCGGACCCACGTCGACCAGCTGTCGACCAAGCAGTACTGGAAGGGCGGCGAGACGCCCGAGTTCGTCGTGCTGTTCCTGCCCAGCGAGGCCTTCTTCGCCGCGGCGCTCGAGCAGGTCCCCGACCTCTACGACTACGCGGCGAAGCGGAACGTGGTGCTGGCCACGCCGACCACGCTGATCGGGCTGCTCCGGGCGGTCGCGTACGGGTGGCGCCAGGCCGCGCTCGCCGAGAGCGCCGCTGAGGTGTTCCGGCTGGGCCGCGAGCTGCACGAACGGCTCGGCGTCATGGGCAGCCGCCTCGACAAGCTGGGCCGTGCGCTGCAGGGCTCGGTGAAGGCCTACAACGAGACGGTCGCGACGGTCGAGAGCCGGGTGCTGGTCCAGGCTCGCCGGTTCTCGGACCTCAAGGTCACCGAGGCCGAGCTCACCGGGCTCACCCAGCTCGAGGCGACGACCCGGCAGATCCAGGCCCCGGAGCTCGTCGAGGACGCGACCCAGGTCGAGCCGCTCATCGGCCGGACGAGCAAGCGGCGGAGCCGCGCGGCCTCGGCGCTCACCGCGAACGTTCCGGAGGCCGAGGAGCTCGTCCGCCCCGAGCCCGACCTGTGGGAGCTGGTGGGCGACGACGCCGCCGTCGAGGACGAGCGCAAGGCGCGCTCGTCCTGACGAG
The DNA here is from genome assembly GCF_014193425.1 of Microlunatus antarcticus. Classification (NCBI taxonomy): domain Bacteria; kingdom Bacillati; phylum Actinomycetota; class Actinomycetes; order Propionibacteriales; family Propionibacteriaceae; genus Microlunatus; species Microlunatus antarcticus. The sequence continues at coordinate 3,675,255 of NZ_JACHZG010000001.1, forward strand.
CCCTAGGAACGCTCCCTGAGCCTGTCGAAGCGGTGTCCTGAGCCCGTCGAAGGAGGCCTCGAAGAGGTCAGCGTTCCTGAACCACCCCGAGGGTCAGTCGCCCTGGACCTTGCGCTTGAGGCCGCGGCGCAGCTCGGGCGGGAGCGCGAAGGTCAGCGACTCCTCGGTGAGCCGCTCCTCGCGGGCCGCCGGGTAGCCCTGCTCGACGAGCAGCTCCAGGACGCCCTGGACGAGGTCGTCGGGAACGGACGCGCCGCTGGTGACGCCGACCGAGGACACGCCGTCGAACCAGGCGAGGTCGACCTCGGAGGCGTTGTCGACGCGGTAGGAGGTCTTCGCGCCCGCCTCGAGCGCGACCTCGACGAGGCGGACCGAGTTCGACGAGTTGGCCGAGCCGACGACGATCACGAGGTCGGAGTGGGCCGCGATCTGCTTGACCGCCGCCTGACGGTTGGTCGTGGCGTAGCAGATGTCGTCGCTGGGCGGGTCCTGCAGGAGCGGGAACTTCTCCTTCAGCCGCGCGACCGTCTCGAGCGTCTCGTCCACGCTCAACGTGGTCTGGCTCAGCCAGGCGAGCTTGCTCGGGTCGCGCACCTCGAGGGCGTCGACCTCGCCGGGCGACTGGACGAGGGTGATGCGGTCAGGTGCCTCGCCCGTCGTGCCCTCGACCTCCTCGTGACCGGCGTGGCCGATGAGGAGGATCTCGCGGTCCTCGCGGGCGAAGCGGAGCGCCTCGTGGTGCACCTTGGTGACGAGCGGGCAGGTCGCGTCGATGGCCTGCAGGCCACGCTCGACCGCCTCGGCCTTGACCGCGGGCGACACCCCGTGGGCGCTGAACACGACGGTGGAACCGGGCGGGACCTCGTCGAGCTCCTCGACGAAGATCGCGCCGCGAGCGGCCAGGTTCTCGACGACGTGCCGGTTGTGGACGATCTGCTTGCGGACGTAGACCGGGGCCCCGTACGCCTCGAGCGCCTTCTCGACGGTGACGACGGCGCGGTCGACTCCGGCGCAGTAGCCCCGCGGTGCGGCGACGACGACCTGCTTCGCCCCGGCCGGCGCAGGCGCGGCGGGCGGCAGGTCGAGGGTCGCGCTCGGGTTCGCTCCGGGGGTCTCAACCATGCTCCGAGTCTACTGAGCGGGCCGCAGCCGCTCAGCCCGTCGCCGGACCACGCGTCGGGGACCGGGTTTCGTCGGTGCGTCTCGTTAGGCTGCGCGCGTGGCCCTGGAGTCGTCCCCCGAGAACCCGCAGCCCCTGCGGCGCGTGGCGCACCTGGTCAAGGGCTGGATCGAGCGGCTCGGCCCGGTCTGGGTGGAGGCCCAGCTCATCGAGGTGAGCCGGCGGAGCGGTCGGACGATCTTCCTGACCCTGCGCGACAAGCTGGCGGAGGTCTCGGTGTCGGTCTCGGTCTCCCCGACGACCTTCGACGCCGCCGGGCCGCTGACGGAGGGCTCGACGGTGGTCGCCCGGCTCAAGCCGTCCTACTACGAGGCCTCCGGACGCTTCTCCTTCTACTGCGACGCCCTGACCCCGGTCGGCGAGGGCCGGCTCCTCGCCCGGCTCGAGCAGACCAAGCGGCTGCTCCAGGCCGAGGGCCTGTTCGACGCGGCGCGCAAGAAGCGGCTGCCGTTCCTCCCCCGCGCGATCGGGCTCATCACCGGCGCCGACAGCGCCGCGGAACGTGACGTGGTCGAGAACGCACGGCGCCGCTGGCCCGGCGTCCGGATCGAGGTCCGGCACACCCTGGTGCAGGGCCCGCAGGCGGCCGAGCAGGTCATGGCCGCGCTCGACCGGCTCGACGACCTGCCCGAGGTCGAGGTGATCGTCATCGCCCGCGGCGGTGGATCGCTGGAAGACCTCCTCGCCTTCTCCGACGAGGGGCTCGTCCGCGCGGTCGCGAAGGCGCGGACGCCCGTCGTCAGCGCCATCGGCCACGAGAGCGACAACCCGATCCTCGACCTGGTCGCCGACGTGCGCGCCTCGACGCCGACCGACGCGGCCAAGCGCGTGGTCCCCGACGTCGCCGAGGAACGCACCCGCATCACGCAGGTCTCCGCCCGGCTGGACCACCTCGTCGACGCCCTGATCGCCCGGCAGCAGGAGTCGCTGCGCGCGCTGCGGTCCCGTCCGGTGCTGGTCGACCCGACGGCCACGTTCACGGTGAACGAGGACCAGCTGACCAGCGCCCGGGCCCGTGCGCTGCGGGCTGTCAGCGTGCTGGTCGAGCGGGAGTCCGTCGCCGTCGCCCACCACCTCGCCCGCGTCCGCGCCATGTCGCCCAAGGCCACGCTCGAGCGCGGCTACGCCATCGTCGTCGGGCCCGAGGGCCACGCGCTGACGTCGGTGGACGACACCGACCCGGGCGACGACCTGCTGGCGTACCTCGCCGACGGCCAGCTGGCCGTCGAGGTGCGCGACGTCCGACCCGGAAGGAGTGCCGCATGAGCCCAGGAGGTCAGGCCACGGAGCCCGAGCTCTCGTACGAGCAGGCCCGCGACGAGCTCGTCAACGTGGTGCAACGCCTCGAGTCGGGCGGGGTGCCGCTCGACGAGTCGCTCAAGCTGTGGGAGCGCGGCGAGGAGCTCGCCGCGATCTGCCAGCGCTGGCTGGACGGAGCGCGGGCCCGGGTCGACGCCGCACGTCGGGCGCGGACGGACGCGCCAGCCCCGCAGGACTAGCCGGAGCTGGAGAGGATCCCCGCGTAGGTGTCGAGCGCCTCGTAGGGCAGGTCGCCGCTGACGATCGTGGTGACCTCGGGCGTCGTCTCGACCAGCGAGCGCGTACGCCCGTCCGGGCTGACCCGGCGCTCCCACGTATCGTCGCCGACGACGCTCTGGCCGTCGGCCACGCCCTTGCGGGTCTCGTCGGCGATGAAGGTCTGCGGCTGCAGGTCGCCCTGGCTGAGGCCGATGAAGACGTCGTCGCTGGTGAGGAAGCCGAGCTTCCACAGGTTGCGCGCGGACGGCTCGCCGTTGAGGTAGGTGTCCCCCGCCTTCACCCAGATCGCCTGGGTGGACCGCCACCCCGGCGGGAGGTTCACCGGCGCGAGCACGGGGTACGGCGACTGGGACCGGGCCAGGGCGACGGCCGGGCGCCAGTCCACCTCCTTGACGGGGTGGTCGCCGACGTCGCGGGTGAAGAAGGCCGTGATGAGCAGCAGCGGCACGATGATGACGAGGAGCGACCGGATGAGGTCGCCCATCGTCTGGGGCTTCTTGGGACGTGCCACGTGACCATGCTCCCGTACGAGACCAAGTGACCCGGTGACCGAGCCCTCCGCAGGGAGCTCGGTCACCGGGCCGGTCCCGGTCGGACGAGGCGGTTCGTCCGACCGGGAGGTTCTAGCGGCTCAGCCCCGGCGGCGACGCCGCGAGACCACCACGGTGGCGGACCCGGCTCCGAGCAGCAGCAGCGCGGCCAGCCCGATCAGCAGGGACGGTCCACCGGTGTTGGCGAGCCCGTTGCCGTTGCCGTTCCCGTTGTTGCCATTGCCGTTGTTGCCGTTCCCGTTGTTGCCGTTCCCGCCGTTGTTGCCGTTGCCGTTGCCGTTCCCGTCGCCCGAGCCCACGTCGACCGTGAAGTCGACCGGGTCGGACACCTGGTCCGGCTGGTCCGGCGTGCTCTGCGTGGCGGTGACGGTGTGGTCACCGTCGGGCAGCGTGACCGTGATGCAGAACTCGCCGTCCTGGTCGACCGTGGCCTGACCCAGCACCGTCCCGTCCTCGTCGCGGAGGACGACCGTCGAACCGGCCTGACCCGTCCCGCAGATGTCGGTCGGCGTGTCCACCGTCTCGCCGCCCACCGGAGTCGTGATCACTGGCGGTGCCGGCGCGACGACGAAGGCTCGGACGTTGGACAGGTCGAGCGACGGGTCGGGGTCACCAGGGGCCTCGTCGGAGAAGAACTGCTGGGCCTGCACGCGGTACGTGCCGTAGTCCAGCGCCTCCGCCGGCGGGACGTCGAACGTCCAGTTGCCGTTCACGTCCACCACCGCGGTCCCGATCAGGTCACCGGCCGCGACCGCGCGGTCGGTCGTCGGCCCGTCCTCGACCGCCGTCACCCGGATGTTCGCCCCGGGGACGCCCGTACCGCTGATGGTCGGCGTCGGGTCGACCACCTCCAGCTCCGTTGGCTGCACGATCACCGGGGGCGCGACGATCACGAAGTCGACCTCGTCGGTCTGCTCCGACTCGTTGCCCGCGACGTCGGTGGCCAGCGCGCGGAGCATGTGCGTTCCACCGCTCAACGGGGTCGTCGGGGTGTACGCCCACATCTCTCCGTCGTCGACCGCCACGTCGTCGGCGAGCTCGTCCCCGTCGAGGAACAGGGTCACCGTCGACCCCACGGTCGCCGTCCCCGTGAACGTCGGGGTGGTGTCGCGGAACCGCTGCCTGTCCGTCGGGACCGTGATCGTCACCGTCGGCGCGGTGGCGTCGACGACGAAGTTCCGGGTCGGGGTGACCTGCGAGACGTTGCCCGCCGCGTCGGTCTGCGTGGCGGTCGCCGTGTGCGGCCCGTCGACCAGCTCAGCCGTCGGCGTGAACGTCCACGTCCCGTTCGTCCCGACCTTGGCCGAGCCGCGGAACGTGCCGTCGATCGTGACGGCGACGGTCGCCCCGGGCTCACCCGTACCCGAGACGGGCGGCGTGCGGTCGGACGTGGTCGACCCCTGGGCCGGCGCGACGATGACCGGCGCGGCAGCGGAGGTGTCCACGGTGAAGTTCACCGGGGCGCTGGGCGTCGAGACGTTGCCGAGCGTGTCGGTCTGGGTCGCCGTGACCGTGAACGTCCCGTCCCCGAGGGCCGGGCCGGTCACGGTCCACTTGCCGTTCGGACCGACGACCGCGGTGAACGGGGGCAGCCCGGCGATGGTGACCGTCACGGTCGCACCCGGCTCGCCCTGGCCCGTGATCGTCGGCGTGGCCGTGTTGACCGTGCCGCCGTCCGTGGGAGCCGTGATGACCGGAGCTCCGACCGTCGTGTCGACGGTGAAGGTCGTCGGGTTCGACTGCGCCGACGGCTGCCCGTCGACGTCGACCTGGATGGCGGTGGCGGTGTGCGGACCGTCCTTCAGCGCGACGGTCAGCGGCAGCGACCAGGTCCCACCCGGCGCCACGAGCACGGCTCCGACCTCCTTGTCGTCGATCGTGAGGGTCAGCGTGTCGCCCGCCTCTCCGGTCCCCGACACGACCGGGGTGCTGTCCCCGGTCGTCGTGCCGTTCGCCGGCAGCAGGATCACCGGCGCGGACGGAGCGGTCGAGTCCACCGTGAAGTCGCGCGGCGTGCTCGGGCCGGACGCGTTGCCGGCCGGGTCGGTCTGGACCGCGGTGGCCGTGTGGTCGCCGTCCTCCAGGCCCGGCAGGACCACGGTCCAGCCGCCACCCGGAGCGACGGTGACGGGACCGTAAGTGGCTCCGTCCTCGTCGGTCACGACGACCGTCGCGCCCGGGACACCGGTGCCGGCCACGGTCACGCTCGGACCGGTGACGGTGGCGCCCTGCGTCGGAGCGGTGATCACCGGCGCGGCCGGAGCGGCCGTGTCGACGGTGAACGTGACGTCGTCGGCGCCGGAGGCGTTGCCGGCGGCGTCGGTCTGCACGGCCGCGACGGTGTACGTGCCGTCGGCGAGCCCGTTGGACGGGATGAAGGTCCAGCCCCCGCCCGCAGCAACCGTCGCCGTGCCGAACGGGGCACCGCCGATCGTGAGCGTGATCGTGGCCCCCTCCTCACCGGTGCCCGCGATCGTCGGCGTCGGGTCGTTGACCACCTGGTTCTGGGTGGGCGCCGTGATCACCGGGGCGACCGGGATCGTGCCGTCCACCCGGAAGGTGTTGGTGTTCGAGGCGGGCGAGATCGTGCCGGCGGCGTTGGTCGCCACGGCGAACACCGTGTGGTTGCCGTCGACGAGCTCGGGCGAGACGAGGGAGAACGCGCCGTTGGGCGCCGCCGTCGTCGTACCGACCGAGACCCCGTCCACGAACAGCCGGACGCTGTTCCCGCCCTGCGTGGTGCCCGCCAGGGTCGGCGTGCGGTCGGCGACGACCGACCCGTTGGCCGGCTGGGTCACGACCGGAGCCGGTACCGGCGCCACGGCGGTGTTCACCGTGAAGGTCACCGGGGTGCTCGGCGCCGAGACGTTCCCGGACACGTCGGTCTGGACGGCACTCACCGTGTGGGGACCGTCCGACAGCGGGAAGACCGGGGTGTAGGTCCAGCTCCCGTTGCCGGCAACCGTCGCCGAGCCGGCGACCAGGCCGTCCAGGCTGACCGTGACGGTCGCGCCCGGCTCACCGGTCCCCGTGATGACCGGCCTCGAGTCAGCTGTGGTCGACCCCTGGACCGGCGAGCTGATGACCGGCGGAGCGGCGGCGGTGTCCACCGTGAAGGTCGTGCTGGCGGCGTCGAAGACGTTGCCCGCAGCGTCGGTCTGTGTCGCCCTCGCGGTGTGCGGGCCGTTGCCGAGGCCGGGAGCCGGGATCTCGACGCTCCAACCGCGGTTCCCGGCCACGGTGGTCGTGACCGGGGCGCCGCCGTCGACGCGAACCGTCACGGTCGCGCCCGCTTCGCCGGTGCCGGAGACCGTCGGGGTCGGGTCATTCGTCGTGCTGCCGTTCGCGGGAGCGATGATCACCGGAGCGGCCGGAGCACCGGTGTCCACGGTGAAGGTCGTCGGGTTGGACTGGGCCGAGGCCTGTCCGTCCACGTCGACCTGCACCGCGGTCGCCGTGTGCGGCCCGTCGTCCAGCGCGTCCACCAGCGGCAACGACCAGGTCCCGTTCGGGGCGACGAGCACCGTCCCGACCTCGTCGTCGTCGATCGTGACGGTCAGCGTGGCGGCAGCCTCACCGGTGCCCGAGACCACCGGGGTGTCGTCGCCGGTCGTCGAACCGTTCGCGGGCAGCAGGATCACCGGAGCCAGCGGAGCCGACGGGTCGACCGTGAAGTCACGCGGCGCGCTCGCGCCGGAGACGTTCCCGGCCGGGTCGGTCTGGATCGCGGTCACCGTGTGGGCACCGTCCTCGAGGCCCGGCAGCTGCACCGACCAGATTCGGTTCTGACCGACCCTCACCGGGCCGTACGTCGTCCCGTCCTCGTCGGTCACCAGCACGTCGGCGCCGGGCTCACCGGTGCCCGAGACCGTGACGTCCGGCCCGGTGACGGTGGCGCCCTGGGTGGGCGCAGTGATCACCGGTGCGGCCGGAACGGTCGTGTCGATCGTGAAGCCGACCGAGTCCGCAGCAGAGGTGTTGCCGGCCGGGTCGGTCTGGAAGGCGTCGACCGTGTGCGGGCCGTCGGGGATCGGGGTGGTCGGGGTGAAGGTCCACGTGTTGGCCGGTCCTGCGATCAGCACCGTGCCCAGGACGGCCCCGTCGAGGCTCACGGTGACGGTGTCGCCCACCTCCCCGGTGCCGGTGATGGTCGGCGTGGAGTCGGCCACGGTCTGGCCCTCGGTCGGGGCCGTGACGACAGGCGTCACCGGGGTCCCCGTGTCGACGGTGAAGGTGTTCGTGGCGGACGGGAGCGAGACGTTCCCGGCTTCGTCGGTCGCCACCGCGTAGACGGTGTGGGGGCCGTCGCCGAGGACCGGCGAGGTGACGGACCAGCCGCCGCCGGCGCCCGCGGTGGTGATGCCCACTGGGGCGTCGTCGACGAAGACCTGCACGGACGCGTTGCCCTCGGCCGTGCCGACCAGGGCTGGAGTCGTGTCGGAGGTGCTCGAGCCGTTGGCCGGCTGGATGACCACCGGAGCTGCCGGCGCGGTCACGTCGACCACGAACCGGACCTGGGCGCTCAACGGCGAGACGTTGCCGGCGACATCGGCGGAGGTGGCGGTGACCGTGCGGTTGCCCGAGGTCAGCGGCGTCGTCAGCGGCAGCGTAAAGACGCCGTCGGGCCCGGCCGTGGTGGTGCCGACCGAGCCGCCGTCGATCAGGACCGTGACCTCGCTGAGCCGCTCGGCGGTGCCGCGGATCGTGGGCGTCGGGTTGGTGTGCTGGCCCTCCGTCGGAGCGGTGACGACCGGCGCGAGCGGGGCCCGGCTGTCGACGACGAAGTTGCGGTCCGCGGTGGGCGCAGAGGTGTTCCCGGCCACGTCGGTCGCGGTTGCCGCGGCGTAGTGCGGCCCCTGAGCCAGAGCGGTCGGTACGTCGATGGTCCAGCCACCGCCGACGGCGGCCGCCGGCGCGGTGCCGATCGACTGACCGTCGACGAAGACCGTGACGAGAGCTCCCGGCTCTGCGGTCCCGGCGATCGTCGGGGTGTCGTCGTCCACCCGGGCGCCTTCGAACGGGGTGTTGATGACCGTCCCCGTCGGTGCGGTGGCGTCGACCGTGAAGGTGACGTCGTCGGCCACGGAGACGTTGCCGGCCGGGTCGGTCTGCGTGGCCGAGACCGTGTGCTCCTCCTCGCTCAGCGGGGTCGACGGCGTGAAGGTCCAGCTGCCGTTGTCGCCGACCGGAGCGGTGCCCAACGGTTCGCCGTCGATCGAGACGTTGACCGTGGCACCCGGCTCACCCGTACCGAGGATCGTCGGCGTGGTGCTGCTGGTGACGTCGCCCTCGCCGGGATCGGTGATCACGGGGGCGTCCGGGACGCCGGTGTCGACCCGGAACGTGGTGTCGTCGGCCGGCGACACGTTGCCACCCAGGTCGGTCTGGGTCGCGGAGGCGGTGTGCAACCGGGGCGTGAGCGCGGTCGGCGCTTCCAGGGTCCAGTTCCCGATCCCGTCGACCAGCGCGGTCCCGACGACGGTTCCGTCGATGCTGACCGTGACGGTGAAGCCGGCGTCGCCGGTACCGGCGATGGTCGGCGTGGTGTCCTTCGTCGAGCTGCCGTCGACCGGTGTCGTGATCACGGGTGCGTCCGGAGCAACGGTGTCGACGGTGAAGAGGGACGACGCCGGGCCGGAGACGTTGCCGGCCGGGTCGGTCTGGACGGCCACCGCGGTGTGCGGGCCCCCGCCCAGCGCGTCGGTCACGGGGACGGTCCAGGTACCGGCGGCGCTCACGACCGCCGTGCCGATCGGGGTGTCGTCGATCGTGACCGCCACCGTGGCCCCGATCTCTCCGGTGCCGGAGACGTCGGGCGTGGTGTCACCCGTGGTCGAGTTGTTCGCCGGGGTGAGGATCGCCGGCGGAGCAGGGGCGGCGGTGTCGATGGTGAAGGTGACCGCGTTCGACTGCGAGGAGGGGTTGCCCCCGCCGTCGGTCTGGACGGCGGACACCGTGTAGGTGCCGTCCGGCAGGACCGGGGTGGTGACCGTCCACGTGCCGCCCGTGACCGGGACGGGGCCGAAGGTCTGGCCGCCGGTCGTGGTGACGGTGACGGCCGAGCCCGTCTCGCCGGTACCGGAGATCTCGACCGTGCTGACCTTGGTGACCGACCCGTTCGTGGGCTGCTGGATCACCGGCGCGGCGGGCGCGGACGAGTCGACGGAGAAGGTGCGGGTGTTCGACACCGGGGAGGCGTTGCCGGCCGGGTCGGTCTGCACCGCCGAGACCGCGTACGGGCCGTCGGCGAGGTTGGGCAGCACGACCGAGAAGGTGCCGCTGGGCGTCACCGTGACCGGACCGTACGTCTTCCCGGTCTGGTCGGTGACCACCACGCGTGCACCCGCTTCACCGGTGCCGGAGACGGTCACGTCCGGGCCCGTGAGGGTCGCGCCTTCCGCCGGGCCGGTGATCACCGGTGCCTGCGGGGCAGCGGTGTCGACCGTGAACCTGTTCACGTCGGGGGGCGAGACGTTGCCCGCCGTGTCGGTCTGGATCGCGCTCACGGCGTGCAGGCCCTCGGCGAGCGGCGTCGTGACCGGGATGGTCCAGCTGCCGGCGTTCGTCACCGTCACCGTGCCCAGCAGGGCGCCGTCGATGCTCACCTGCACCCGAGCCGTGGGCTCACCGGTGCCGCTGATCGTGGGCGTGGGGTCGGTGGTGCTGGACCCGTCCGCCGGCGCGACGATCACGGGAGCGTCGGGCGCGTCGGTGTCGACCGTGAAGGTGTTGGTGTTCGACCGGACAGAGGTGTTGCCTGCCGCGTCGGTCGCCGTGGCGTAGACGGTGTGCTCGTCGTCGTCGAGGGCTGCAGGGGCCACCTTGCTGAACGCGCCCGAGCTGCTGGCGGTGACCGTGCCGATCGAGTCGCCGTCGACGAAGATCTCGACCTCGGCGCCGGGCACCGCGGTGCCGGTGATCGTCGGCGTCGGGTCGGTGGTGATGCTGCCGTCGGCCGGGCTGACGACGACGGGCGCGGCGGGAGCCGTGCTGTCGATCGTGAACGCGTTGGTGTTCGAGCGCACCGAGGTGTTGCCCGCGGCGTCGGTCGCCTGGACGTACGCGGCGTGCGGGCCGTCAGGGATCGAGGTGTTCGGCGTGAAGCTGAAGGCGCCGCCGGCGGTCGCGGTGGTCGTGCCGATCGAGGTGCCGTCGACGAGGACCCGGACGGTCGACCCGCCCTCGGCCGTCCCGGTGAAGGTCGGGGTGTCGTCGCGGGTCAGCAGCCCGTCAGCCGGGTCGACGAGCACGGGAGCGGCGGGCGCCACGGAGTCGACCGTGAAGGTGTTCACGTTCGAGCGGTCCGAGGTCGTGCCGAGCAAGGTCTGTGTGATCGAGACCGTGTGACTTCCCTCCGCGAGCGCGGCGGGCTGCGTGAAGCTCCAGCTGCCGTCGTTGTCGACGGTCCCGGCGTTCACGGCCGTCCCGCTGTCGACGCTGAGGTTGACGGTGGCGCCAGGGGTGCCGGTGCCGCGGTAGGTCGGGGTGCTGTCGTTCGTCACGGCACCGTCGCCCGGAGCGGTGACGGCGGGCGTGGCGGGCTTCGGGGCCGGGCAATCGATCCCGCCGGCCGGCGCCTTGGCCTCGGCGCGCAGCGGGAGCAGGTTGAGCGTCGCCGTCGCCACGGCCGGGATCCGGATCTCGATGCTGACGACCGACACCGCGGCGCTCGCGCTCTGACCGTTCGCGTTCGTCGCGGCGGTGGGGGTGTTGGCGCGCACCGTGACCGAGGCGAGGCCGACGCTGAAGGGGATCGAGGCGCCGGGTTCGATCGTCGTGGTGCGGCCGCCGGTCGTCACCTTGATGGTCGCCGGGTCGTAGGTTATGGCGGACCCGCCGGCGCTGCCGCTGGCCGTCGCACGGAGCGTCGAGTCGCCGGCCACGGCGACGGTGAGGCCTCCGTTCAGGACGGAGACGCCGGTGATGTTGCCGGTGGCGGTGCTCTGCACGCCCCGGTTGAGCCCGTTGCCGCCGGTGGAGACCAGACGCGTCTGCCCGCGGGTGGAGGACACGCCCGTGTCCAGGAGGTTGAGGAGGTCGACCGAGACACCGGCCGTCCGGACCTGGGCGTCCGCGAGGACCCCGTCGGTCACGCAGCTGTTGTCACCCGACCAGTGGGCCTCGTTCACCGTGGAGATCGCCCCCACGCTGGCCACCGCGGAGTTCACGCCGACGAGGGTCCCGGTCTCGGGACCGCGGTCCGGCGGCGCGGTCACCCGGTTGGACGCGACCCCAAGGCCGAGCCCGGCGACGGCGGCCGCGATGTTGCTCGACCGGGAGTCCGAGCGCGGGTTGAGGCCCGAGCCGCTGTCGACCTGGCTCACGGCCAGCCGCGCGTCCGCCAGGTTCAGCCCACCGAGGACGTTGACCCCGAGGCCGAGCACGTCGCCGCCGGCGGAGCCCGACCACGCCGCGGTGGGCGGTGCGGCTGATGCCGTCAGCGGTGCGGCGGACAGCAGTCCGACCATCATGGCGACAGCGAGGAGGGGGGCGAGCAGCCGACGCATCTGGATGCCTTCGATCGTGAGCGACCCGGCGTCTGCGGACGCCGAGGGATCTCCCCCGAGAGAGCCGAACGATGGCATCGGGGACCGGCCTGCGGCCGATCAGTTGAGGCATCTACCAAATTCTTCTGCGTGTCGACAGAAGGAGCGAGAAGCAATTCTTCTGGCACCGCGAGAAAACATCGTTGTCACCGCAGAAACCTAAGAATCACCTTCAGGAAACTGCCTGTCACCCGCTCGGACGACAATCCGCTCAGGCAGGATGTGGGGGTGCAGGACCTCGCCACCCTCGCCCGTTCGAGCACCCCACGGGGCGAGGTCGTGCTCCGTCAGAGGGGCTCCGTCGAGGAGCTCGTGGTCAACGGGACGTTCGCCATGGACAGCACCGAGACGAGCAGCGAGCGCGAGCTCGGGCGGCTCGCCCGGGGTGCCGGACGCGTGCTCGTGGGCGGTCTCGGGCTCGGCTACACCGTCGCCGCCGTGCTCGACGAGGCCGACCGGGGCGCGTACGCGGTGGCGGTGGACGTCGTCGAGCTCGAGGCGGACCTGGTCGCCTGGGCGCACGAGGGCCGGACGCCCACCCTGGCCCGCGCAGCCACCGACCCCCGCGTACGCCTGTTCAGCGGTGACGTCGCGACCGTCCTGGCCGGGCGGCGGAAGGACCTGCCCGGACCGTGGGACGCGATCCTGCTGGACGTCGACAACGGGCCCGACTTCCTCATCCACGCGGCCAACGACGCGCTCTACGCCGAGCCCGGGCTGCGGGACGCGTACGCCCGCGTCGCCCCCGGCGGTGTCCTCGCGATCTGGTGCCAGGCCCCCTCGCCTCCCCTGCTCGCCGCGCTGGCGCGCATCGACCCCTCGGCGCGGGAGAGACGGCACGAGGTGCAGCGCGAGGGACGGACCTTCACCTACGCCGTCGAGACCGTCCGCCGCCCACGCGCCTGACGAGGTCGGGGTCGTGGGCCACAATGTCCGCCATGGCCAGCGACGACGCCCAGACCCCGTTCCGGACCGAGCACGACACGATGGGCGAGGTCCAGGTGCCGCGGGACGCCCTGTGGAAGGCGCAGACCCAGCGGGCCGTCGAGAACTTCCCGATCTCGGGCACCCCCATCGAGCCGGCGCTGGTCGCCGCCCTCGGGATGATCAAGGGCGCTGCGGCACAGACGAACGCACGGCTCGGACGCATGCCCCAGGAACGCGCCGACGCCATCGCCGCGGCGGCCGCGCAGGTCGCGTCGGGCACGCACGACGCCGAGTTCCCGATCGACGTGTTCCAGACCGGGTCGGGCACCTCGAGCAACATGAACGCCAACGAGGTCATCGCCTCGCTCTCGAGCACGGCGCTGGGCGCGGACGTCCACCCCAACGACGACGTGAACATGTCGCAGTCCAGCAACGACGTGTTCCCGAGCGCGATCCACATCGCCACGACGCAGGGCCTCGTGCAGACGCTCGTCCCGGCGCTGGCCCACCTGGCTGCGTCGCTCGAGGCCAAGTCGGCCGAGTTCGCCGAGGTGGTCAAGAGCGGGCGCACGCACCTGATGGACGCGACCCCGGTGACGCTCGGGCAGGAGTTCGGCGGCTACGCCGCGCAGGTCCGCTACGGCATCGAGCGGGTCGAGGCCGCGGTCCCCCGCGTCGCCGAGCTGCCCCTGGGCGGCACGGCCGTCGGGACCGGGATCAACATGCCTCCCGGGTTCGCCACCGCCGTGATCGGGATCGTCGCCGAGCAGACCGGCCTGCCCTTCACGGAGGCCCGCAACCACTTCGAGGCCCAGGGCGCGCGCGACGCGCTCGTCGAGGCGTCCGGGGTGCTGCGCACCATCGCGGTCAGCCTGAACAAGATCGCCAACGACATCCGCTGGATGGGGTCGGGCCCGCGCGCCGGCCTCGGCGAGATCGCCCTGCCGGACCTGCAGCCGGGCAGCTCGATCATGCCGGGCAAGGTCAACCCGGTGCTCTGCGAGGCGATGACCCAGGTCAGCGCCCAGGTGATCGGGAACGACGCGGCCGTCGCGTTCTCCGGCGCGGCGGGGGCCTTCGAGCTGAACGTCATGCTCCCCGTGATGGCCCGGAACGTCCTCGAGTCGATCCGGCTGCTGGCCAACATCAGCCGCGTCTTCGCCGACCGCTGCGTCGACGGCATCACCGCCAACGTCGAGCACTGCCGCTTCCTGGCCGAGTCGAGCCCCTCGATCGTGACCCCGCTCAACCGCTACATCGGGTACGAGAACGCTGCCGCGGTGGCCAAGCAGGCCCTGAAGGAGGGCCGCACGATCCGCGAGGTCGTGATCGACCGCGGCTTCGTCACCGACGGCAAGCTCACCGAGGAGCAGCTCGACGCGGCCCTCGACGTCCTGTCGATGACGAGGTCTCCCGCCTGACGCGCAGCGTCAGAGTGCTTGACCCAGCCCCCGCCGACGGACGCGCCTCCGCCTGGACGACCGAGAGAGCACGACAACGCTTTTCCGTCGTGCGAACGAGGGAGGAAGGCGGAGGGTCAGAGCGTCCGGAGCGCCGGAGCGAAGCGGAGGCAATTTAGTAGTTGCCGGCACTCTCCCAGTGCGACTTGGCGTCGCACGGGCTGCCGTAGCGGCTCTTCATGTACTGCGCGCCCCAGACGATCTGGGTCGCGGGGTTGTCGCGCCAGTCGGGCGCAACGCTCGCCATCTTCGAGCCGGGGAGCGACTGCGGGAGACCGTACGCCCCCGAGCTCGCGTTCTGCGCGTGGACGTCCCAGTTGCTCTCGCGCTCGATGATCCAGCTGAAGCAGGCGTACTGGTCCTCGCCGTAGCTGAACTTGTTCATCAGGATCTGCCGGGCGATCTCGCGGACGTCGGTGGTGCCCGGGGTGTAGCCCTCGTTCGCGATCGCGGCGTCGCGAGCCTTCTTCTCCGCCGCCTCGGCCGCGGCCTCGGCCGCCTCGGCCTTCGCCTTCGCTGCCTTGATCTCGGCCTTGATCTCGCTCGACCGCTCGTCGATCGCCCGACCCTGGGTCCCGAGACCGACGGCCCGCTGGTACGCCGCCTGGGCCGTGGTGGCCGCGATGCGGGCGCGGTCGGCCTCGCGGGTGTCGCGCTCCGCGGTCGCCGCACGTTCCGCGTCGGCGACCGGGTCCGCGGGCACGAACTGGACCGGCACGAACTCACCGGTCGCGGCAGCGGCGACCGGAGGGGCGGCCACGGTGGGCGTCGTCGAGGCCCCGAGCGCGGTCACGCCGGCCACCACCGCGAACGTCGCCGCTCCGAGCCCGGCGAGGCCGTGACGGACGAGACGACGCATCCTTCAACGATGCCACAGCGGCCAGAACGTGGGGCCGCTTGCGGAGGCTTGAGGCTGGGAGCGTGAGGGACCGAACGTCTCGCGCGGCCGTGACCCTCAGTAGTTGCCGGCACTCTCCCAGTGCGACTTGGCGCCGCAGGGGCTGCCGTAGCGGCTCTTCATGTACTGCGCGCCCCAGATGATCTGGGTCGCCGGGTTGTCGCGCCAGTCGGAGGCCACGCTGGCCATCTTCGACCCGGGCAGCGACTGCGGGAGCCCGTACGCCCCGGAGCTCGCGTTCTCCGCGTGGACGTTCCAGCCGCTCTCGTGCTTGATGATCCAGTCGAAGCAGGAGAACTGGTCGGAGCCGTAGCCGAACTTGTTGTCGAGGATCTGCCGGGCCATCTCGCGCGGGTCGGTGACGCCGACCTCGTACCCCTGCGCCTTGATGGCGGCCCGCCGCTTCTTCTCCGCGGCCGCGGCCTTCGCCTTGGCCTCGGCGGCGGCCTTGGCTTTCGCCTTCTTGATCGCCTTCGACGACTGGTCGATGGCGGTGCTCTGGGTGTCGAGGTTGGTCTCCCGCTGCTCCGCGGCGGCGACCACCGCGGTCGCGATGCGGGTGCGCTCGGCGTCGCGGTTCTCGCGCTCGGCGGCGGCGCCGCGCTGCGCGTCGACCGCCGGGTCCTGGGGCGCGACCACCGACTGCGGGACCGTCGTGACGGCCGGGGCCGCCAGCGTCGTCGTCGCCGGCCCGGCCAGCGCGGTCACCCCGGCGACCACCGCGAACGTGGCGGCCCCTGCTCCAGCGAGACCATGACGGACGAGACGACGCACCGGGGAACCATGCCACAGCGCCGTTATCAAAACGAAATCTTCACCGCGCGAGGGTGACGGCACGGTCACGGGCGGGAGCGCCGCACGTCCCGCCCGGCGAGGGCCGGGCGGGCGCGGCGACGCTCAGATGCCGATGTCCTCCAGCATGTCCGTGACGAGGGCCGCGATGGGCGACCGCTCGGAACGGTGCAGCGTGACGTGGGCGAAGAGCGGGTGGCCCTTCAGCTTCTCGACGACCGCGGCGACGCCGTCGTGGCGACCGACGCGGAGGTTGTCGCGCTGGGCGACGTCGTGGGTGAGCACGACGCGGGAGTCCTGCCCGATGCGGCTGAGCACGGTGAGCAGGACGTTGCGCTCGAGCGACTGGGCCTCGTCGACGATCACGAACGCGTCGTGCAGCGACCGTCCGCGGATGTGGGTCAGCGGCAGGACCTCGAGGAGGCCCCGTTCCATGACCTCCTCGATGACGACCTTCGAGGTCACCGAGCCGAGGGTGTCGAACACCGCCTGCGCCCAGGGCGCCATCTTCTCGCCCTCGGAGCCCGGCAGGTAGCCGAGCTCCTGGCCGCCCACCGCGTACAGGGGACGGAACACGACGACCTTGGAGTGCTGGCGCCGTTCGAGCACGGCCTCCAGGCCGGCGCACAGCGCGAGGGCCGACTTGCCCGTCCCGGCCCGGCCGCCGAGGGAGACGATGCCGACCGACGGGTCCAGCAGGAGGTCGAGCGCCACGCGCTGCTCGGCGGACCGGCCGTGAACCCCGAAGGCGTCGCGGTCCTTGATCAGGCGGAGCTCCTTGCTCGGCGTGACCCGGGCGAGCGCCGTCGAGCTGGCGCCGAGCAGCACGACGCCGGTGTGGCAGGGCAGGTCCCGACCGGCCTCGAGGTCGAGCGTCCCGCTCTCGTACAGGGTGTCGAGCTCGGCGCTGGTCGCGTCCAGCTCGACCATGCCGGTCCAGCCCGAGCTGACCGCGAGCTCGGCACGGTACTCCTCGGCCCGCAGCCCGACCGACGCCGCCTTGACCCGCATCGGCAGGTCCTTGGACACGAGGGTGACGTCGCGTCCCTCGACGGAGTAGTTCAGCGCCACGGCGAGGATCCGCGAGTCGTTGTCGCCCAGCCGGAACCCCTCGGGCAGCGCCCGCGGGTCGGTGTGGTTGAGCTCGACGTGGAGCGTGCCGCCCTCGTCGTTCGCGGGGACGGGGGCGTCGAGGCGCCCGTGGCGGACCCGCAGGTCGTCGAGGTGACGCAGGGCCGTCCGGGCGAAGAAGCCGAGCTCGGGGTGGTCGCGCTTCCCCTCGAGCTCGGTGACCACCACCAGCGGGAGCACGACGTCGTGCTCGGCGAAGCGGCGCAGGGCGTGCGGGTCGCTCAGCAGGACGGAGGTGTCGATGACGTACGTGAGGCGGCCGTCGGGCTCCGCCGCGGCAGGGGCGGGAGCAGAAGCGAGAGACACAGGTCTTCCCTTCGAGGGGGCCGCACGCCATCCGCGCCCGGCCCCACAGGTCACGTGGTCGGCCGGGACCGATGGCGGACCGCGTACGGTCCGAGGTTCGTGCCCGTCAGCAGACGGAGCATGCATCGCCTCCCAGGCGGTCCGCTTCCCCACGGCCCGCACCTCGGACGCTACGTCGCTCAGGGAGCGCTCAGGACCCGCCACGCCGGTCCTTCATCCGATCGACCTCCCCCCGTAACCCGGACGGCGGCGGAAGGATGGCGGGCGTGTTCGAGGGGTTCACCGAGGAGCTGGTCGACGGCGACGGGGTGCCGGTCCTCGTCCGCCACCGCCTGCTGCCGGGCCGTCCGGTCGTGCTGCTCGTGCACGGCCACCCGCGTACCTCGGCGACCTGGCACCGCGTCGCCCCGCTCCTGGTCGAGGCGGGGCTGTCGGTGGTCTGCGCCGACCTCCCCGGCTACGGCCGCTCGGGCAAGCCGACGCCGACCGCCGACCACGCCCCGCACGCGAAGACCGCGCACGCACGCCGGCTGCGCGCGGCGATGCACGGCCTCGGCGTCGACCGCTTCGCCGTCGTCGGTCACGACCGGGGCAGCTACGTCGCGTTCCGGCTGGCCCTCGACCACCCCGACACCGTCACCCGGGTCGCGCTCCTGGACTGCATCCCGGTCGTCGAGCACCTGGAACGCTGCGACGCCCGCTTCGCCACCGCGTGGTGGCACTGGTTCTTCTTCGCTCAGCCGGACGAGCCGGAGCGGGTGATCAACGCCGACCCGCTCGCCTGGTACGCGTTCGACGAGGCCCGGATGGGCGCCGCGAACGCGGCTGAGTGCCGGGCGGCGGTGCAGGACCCGGCCGTCGTGCGCGGGATGCTCGAGGACTACCGCGCCGGGCTGACCGTCGACGCCGACGAGGAACGGGCCGCCCGGTCCGCCGGGCTCCGCGTCACGCAGCCGCTCCTCGTGCTGTGGTCGCTGCGCGACGACCTCGAGGACCTGCACGGCGACCCGCGGCTGATCTGGCGGGCCTGGGCCGACGACGTGTCCGGTCACGGCCTCGACGCCGGCCACCACGTCGCCGAGGAGGCGCCCGGGGAGCTGGCGGCCGCGCTGGCCGGGTTCCTCCCGGCAGGAGGCTGACGAGGTCTGCTCAATTCGTGCACCGAGATCGAGGGGCGCCTCGCTGTCCGAGCGTGCGACCGATGCCTCAGCGCCACCTCGGGCTACGGATTGAGCAGATGGCCTCCTCGACCAGCTTCACGACCACGTCTGGATGGTCCTCGAGCATCCGCCAGGTGACGCGCAGCACCATCCAGCCCTCGAGGACGAGGTCGTTCTGGCGCCATCGGTCGCTCTCGAACAGCTCCGGGTCGGTCTGGTGGAGGCGGCCGTCGATCTCGATCACCAGCCTCAGCGCCGGGAAGCCGACGTCGAGGAAGTAGTGGTGCCCACGGAGGTGGACGGGCAGGTTGGCCTTCCAGCCGGTGATGCCCGCACCCCTCAGCAGGCGATGGCAGAGTCGCTCGGCGGCTGACCACGGCTCGTCACGCGAGTCGAGCAGGACCGCACGTCGGTCCACGTTGCCCGCCCGGGAGGGGCAGAGCCGGAGCGCCTCGTGCAGACCCGGCAGCGTGCCCGCGCGGGTCAGCAGGAGCCGGTCGATCGCGTCTCCGCCGAGCTCCGTGGACAGGTCCAGAGCCGTGAGGTCCGGGCACGTCGCGCGGAGCCCCTGCCGCTCGAGCAGCAGCTCGGGGGGAACACGGCGCTTCGAGAAGGTGAACCCCGGCTGCGGGTCCCGCGCCCACGGCAGGGCGCACTCCACCGACGCCCCGGGAAGCTGCGGCCAGAACGTGACCTGCGCAGCCGTGCGCCCGACCAGCACCGCGTCCGGCGCCCACCTCGCGAGGGCGGCGAGGCGCGCCGCCCGTTCGCCGCTGGTCGCCGCGGTCGCGTAGACGCCGGGCAGCACGGCGACGAGCTCGCCGTCCCGCACCAGCCGCGCCATCGCGCCGGCCAGCTCCGGACGGTCCCGTCGCGCCACCACCCCGTCGCGCTGGACCAGGGCACGGACCTCGTCGGAGAGCCTCATGCCTCCAGGACGTCACAACGGTGTTGTCAGCCCTGTTGTCCCGGACGCCCCCGGCGTCGTCCTACTGCCCGAAGCGACGCTCGCGCTGCCCGTACGCCCGGAGCGCGCGGATGAAGTCGACCTTGCGGAAGTCGGGCCACAGGGCCTCGCAGAAGTAGAACTCGCTGTGCGCGGACTGCCACATGAGGAAGCCGGAGAGCCGCTGCTCCCCCGAGGTCCGGATGATCAGGTCGGGGTCGGGCTGGCCGCGCGTGTAGAGGTGCTCAGCGATGTGCTCGATGTCGAGGTTCTTCGCCAGGTCCTCGATCGGGGTGCCCAGCCGGGCCTCCTCGGCCAGGAGCGACCGGACCGCGTCGCGCAGCTCGTGCCGCCCGCCGTACGAGACGGCGATGTTCACCATCATCCCGTCGATCTGCGAGGTGTCGACGTCGACGGTGCGCAGGTGGTCGGCGGTCTCGGGCGGCAGCAGGTCGAGCGCGCCCACCGGGTGGACGTGCCAGCGTCCCGTCCCGGCGAGCTCGTCGACGAGGCCCTCGATCACCTCGAGCAGAGGGCCGATCTCCTCGGCGCTCGCCCGGCTGTAGTTGTCGGTCGACAGGACCCACAGGGTGACGACCGGGATGCCGATCTCGTCGCACCACTCCACGAAGTCGCGCAGCCGCCGCGCCCCGGCCTGGTAGCCCGCGCTCAGCGGCTTGCCGGGGGCGTTGGTCCGTGCCCAGCGTCGGTTGCCGTCGGCGAGCACGGCGACGTGGCGGGGCAGCCGATCGGGGTCGAGCTCGGCGATCAGCCGGTGCTCGTAGGTCGCGTAGAGCAGCCCCGAGGGATGGAGGCGGTCGAGGTACTCCCGCCACCGGTCTGCGGAGGGCATGCTCCGCAGCGTATAGCCGGGCCTGGCTAACCTGGCTCGGATCGCAGCAGCACGACTCAGGAGGCCGGCGGTGCCCAGCGTTCTCGACGAGGTCCAGGCGGACGTCGCCCGTGAGGTCAAGCCCCGCCTGCGGGGCTGGTTGCACGCGGCGATGGCGCCGCTGGCGCTCGCCGCCGGCATCGTGCTCGTCGTGCTCGCCCCCACCGAGCGGGGCGTCGTCGGCGGGGCCGTGTTCCTGGCGGCGTCGGTGCTGCTCTTCGGCACCAGCGGGCTCTACCACCGCTTCTACTGGGGTCCTCGCGCCGAAGCCGTCCTGCGCCGGCTCGACCACGCGAACATCTACGTCTTCATCGCCGCGACGTACACCCCGCTGGCGCTGCTGCTCCTGAGCGGCGGCTCGCGCGTGGCGCTGCTGGTGATGGTCTGGACCGCCGCGCTCGGCGGGCTGCTCTTCCGCACGCTCTGGCTGTCCGCACCCCGCTGGCTCTACACCGCCATGTACCTGCTGATGGGCTGCTCGGCGCTCGGCTGGATCGGCGCCTTCTACTCCACGGGCGGCCCGGCCGTGGTGGCGCTGATCCTCGCCGGCGGCGTCTTCTACATCGGCGGCGCGGTGGTCTACGGGCGCAAGCGGCCCGACCCGTCACCGCGCTGGTTCGGCTTCCACGAGATCTTCCACGCCTGCACGGTCGGCGGCTTCGTCTGCCACTACACCGCGATCTCGCTGGTCACCTACGCCGCCAGCTGAGCGCGCAGCCCGTCGAGGTCGGTGACCGGGAGGCGGCACACGAACCCCCGGCAGACGTACGCGGTCGCCCGCCCGTCGCGCACCGTCCGGTCCTCGAGCAGGGCGAAGCCCGCGGCCGACGTGCCGTCGCCGACCACCACGACCGACCCCGCCGGCGCCTCGGACCAGGCGAGCCGGACGAGGGCGTCGCGCTCCTGACCCGCCGGTCCGACCACGGCCACCTCGACCGGCGCCGCCGCCGGCGACGCCTCGCTCGCCGCCTCGGCCCACAGCCAGCCGGCGAAGCGCGGCGCCTTCGCGACCAGGGCCCCGACCGTCGCGGCCCCCTCGGCGGCGCGGCGCGCGTACGCGTCCTCCCCCGTGAGCCGGGCGATCAGCCCAAGCGCCCGCAGGGTCGCGCTGAGCCCGGACGGGGTGGCGTTGTCGGTCACGTCCTGCGGGCGCGTGTAGAGCTCCTCCGCGTCGGCGGCCGTGTCGAACCAGCCGCCCCGGCCGTCCGCGAACTGCTCCTCCACGACGCCCAGCAGCGTGCGGGCGCGCTCCACCCAGACCGCGTCGCCGGTCGCGCCGGCCAGCCGGACGAAGGCTGCGGCCACCGCGCTGTAGTCCTCGAGGATGCCGGCCGCGGTACCGGCCCGGCCGCCCCGGGAGGTCCGCAGCAGCCGCTGCTCGTCGGCGCGCCAGTGGAGCTGCCACAGCAGGTCGGCCGCGGTCCGCGCGGCCACGAGCCACTCGGACCGGCCCAGGACCAGGGCCGCCTCGACGAGGGAGTCGACCAGCCAGCCGTTCCAGGCGGCGACGACCTTGTCGTCCAGGCCGGGGCGCGACCGCTGCTCCCGCGCCGCGGCGAGTCGGGCCCGGACGTCCGCGAGCCGTGCGGGAACGTCCTCCCCCACGCCCGGGCGCTGCAGCGTCGAGGCACCGTGCTCGAAGGTCCCGGCCGTGGTCACGGTGAAGACCCGCGCCGCCCACGCCCCGTCCTCGGGCCCGAGCACCTCGCTCAGGTGCTCCGGTGTCCAGGCGTAGAAGGCGCCCTCGTGCAGGTGCCCGGTGGCGTCGAGCGAGTCGGCGTCGAGGCTCGCGGCGAACGCGCCCTGCGGCGTCCGGAGCTCGGCCAGCAGCCACGCGACCGTCTCCTCGACCACCCGGCGGGCCAGCGGGTCACCCGTACGCCGCCACAGGTGCGTGTAGACCCCGAGCAGCAGGGCGTTGTCGTAGAGCATCTTCTCGAAGTGCGGCACCACCCAGTGCGCGTCGACGCTGTAGCGCGCGAAACCGCCCACGAGCTGGTCGTAGATCCCACCGCGCGCCATCGCCGTGCACGTGCGCCCGGCCATCTCCAGCGCCTGCTCGCTGCCGTCGCGCAGCAGCGCCTCCAGCACCATCGACGGCGGGAACTTGGGCGCCCGGCCGAAGCCCCCGTACGTGGGGTCGAAGTCGCGCGCCAGCGTCGTCCGGGCGGCCTCGAGGTCGGCCGGGGTGACCGTTCCGGGCGCGGCGACCAGCCGCTGCTCGGCGAGCTGGGCCGCGATGCCGGCCGCGCTCGAGACGACCTCCTCCCGCCGGTCGGTCCAGGCCGCCGACACGGCGTCGAGCACCTGGCTGAACGCGGGCATCCCCTGGCGGGCCGTGGGCGGGAAGTAGGTGCCGGCGTAGAACGGCCGCCGGTCCGGGGTCAGGAACACGGTCATGGGCCACCCGCCCTGCCCCGTCAGCGCCTGCGTCGCCGCCATGTAGACGGTGTCGACGTCGGGACGTTCCTCGCGGTCGACCTTGACGTTGACGAAACGTTCGTTCATCCGGGCGGCCGTCGCCTCGTCCTCGAACGACTCGTGCGCCATGACGTGGCACCAGTGGCACGCGGCGTAGCCGACGCTGAGGAGGACCGGCCGACCGGTCCGCTCCGCCTCGGCGAACGCCTCGTCGCCCCACTCCCGCCAGTCGACGGGGTTGTCGGCGTGCTGCAGCAGGTAGGGGCTGGTGGCGTTCGACAGTCGGTTCGGCACGTCCCGATCATCCCCGTCGGCACCTGACGACGGCGGCGCGCCGTCGCGGTTCGACCGAGCAGGGTCAGCGACGGACGCGGGGCCACCGCCTCCCCGGACGGGGACGGGCCACGCCCGCAGCGCCGGCGCGCCCCGCACGCAGCAGAGCGGCCCCGCCGACCAGCAGGCCGGTGGTGAGCACCAGCAGCCCGAGGCCCACCTCGGCCCCCGTGGCGGCCAGGCCCGGGCCGTCCGAGCCGTCCGTGCCGTCCGACGGGTCGGGGTCGGAGGTCCCGCCGTCCCCAGCGCCGGTGCCCGGGGCGGCGGCGACCACCGCCGAGGCCACGCTGGTGTCGTCGGCCGCCGTGGCGTCCGCGGTCGCCGTGGAGACCGAGGCCGTGTTGCTCAGGGTGCCCGTGGCGTCGACGTCCAGGGTGCCGACCACGGTCACGGTGGTGGTGGTACCGGGGTCCAGCCGGTCCCAGGCGCACCGGACGCGCTGCCCCGTGACGGTGCACGGCTCGCCGCTGGCGGTGGAGGCCCGGACGCCCGTCACGGCGTCCGGCACGTCGTCGACCAGCTCCACCGCACGGGCGCTCGACGGCCCAGCGGCGTCGACGACCAGCTCCCAGGTCACCTGCTGCCCGGCCACGGCGACGCCCACGAGCCGCTTGGCGAGCGACACGTCGGTCGCGGCGACCAGCTCCGACGCGACGTCGGCCGCGTTGTCCGCGACCACGGGGTCGGGCGTCTGCGCGCGGGTGGTCACGACGGTGCTCAGCGTGCCGAGGGCGTCCACGGCGACCCTCCCGGTGACGGTGACCTCGGCGGTCGCGCCCACCGCGAGGTCCGCCCAGGTACAGCTCACGACGCCGCCGGTGCCGACCCGCGGCAGGAGGTCGCAGTCACCCCCGGGGCCGGGCGCGGCCACGGCGCCCAGAAGGGACACCGGCAGCACGTCCTCGACGACGACGGCACGCGCGGCCGAGGGCCCGCGGTTCAGGCTCCGCAGGGTCAGGGTGACGGGCTGCCCCGGCACCGGGACCGCGGGCGACAGCACGCCGCTCGCGAGCAGGTCGGCGCGGCGCCCGATCTCGGCCACGCTCACGCTCGTGTCGTCGTCGTGGTCGGGGTCGGCCGTGGCGGTGCTCACCGAGGCCGCGTTGGTCAGCTCGCCCGTCGCCGTGGCGTCCAGCCGGCCGGTCAGCGTCACGGTCCGGGGTGCGCCCGGGTCGACCCGGTCCCACCGGCAGGACAGGCGCTGCCCCACGACCGTGCAGGCCGTCGGGTCGGCCGTCGTGGCGTCGAGGTCCGACACCGTCGCCGGGACGTCGTCGACCACGACCACGGACCGCGCGCTCGAGGGCCCGGCGTCGTCGACC
Source organism: Microlunatus antarcticus (assembly GCF_014193425.1). NCBI lineage: Bacteria > Bacillati > Actinomycetota > Actinomycetes > Propionibacteriales > Propionibacteriaceae > Microlunatus > Microlunatus antarcticus. The sequence goes on from NZ_JACHZG010000001.1 coordinate 3,699,659, forward strand.
ACGATCGCCCAGGTCACGCGGCCCCCGGGGTCGGCCGGGCCGACGAGGCGCTTGGTCACCGACGCACCCGCCGACGGCACGAGCGTCCCGGAGACCGTGGCCTCGTCGTCGTCCGGGCCCGGGTCGGTCGCGGCCGACCCGGTGCTGGCGGTGTTCTCCAGGCTCCCGAGCGCTTCCGGGGCCACGCTCGCCGTCACGACGACGGTGGCGGCGGCGCCCACGGCGAGCTGGGGCCAGGTGCAGCGCAGCTCTCCCGCGCTGCCGGCACGCGGCGTCGTCACGCACCGCCCGTCCCCGGACGGCACCGCCGTGACGTCCTTCAGCACCCCGGGCAGGACGTCGTCGACGTGCACGCCCGTCGCGGTCGACGGACCGCGGTTACGGCTGGTCAGCGTGAACGCGACCTGCTCCCCCGGCACCGGCGCCGCCGGCGTCATGGTCTTCGTCAGCCCGAGGTCGGCGACCGCCAGCACGCCTGCCCCGGCCGAGCCCGCGTCGTTCCCGGCCTCCGGGTCGGGCGTCGCCGCGGACACGGACGCGCGGTTGACCAGCGGGCCGGTCGCACCGGCCGCGAGGGTGCCCGACACCGTCACGGTCAGCGGGCTGCCCGGGTCGACGCGGTCGCGGCGACAGGTGACCTGCTGCCCGACGACCTCGCAGGGCAGCCCGTCGGCCGCGACCGCCCGGACGGCGGAGACGGGGGCGGGCACGTCGTCGACGAGGACGACCGTCCGGGCGCTGGACGGCCCGAGGTCGTCGACCACGACCTCCCAGCTCACGTCCGAGCCCGCCGTGGCCGTACCGACGACACGCTTGCTCACCGCGAGGTCGGCCGACGGCCGCAGCGCGCCCGACACGGTGGCGCGGTTGTCGGCCGTCTCGGGGTCGGGCGTGGGCGAGCCCGTGCTGGCCGTGCTCGCGAGCGTGCCGAGCGCCTCGGGGCGGACGCGGGCCGTGACGACGACGCTCACCGACTCCCCGACCCCGACCTCGTCCCACGTGCAGAGGAGCACACCGGCGTTCGGTCCGAGCTCGGCGTCGTCGGGCTGCGGTGCGATGGTGCAGCGCCCACCCGGGCCCGGGTCCGTCGCGGGCTGCAGCAGCGCGTACGGCAGCAGCTCCTCGATCCGGACCTGCTGGGCCACGGACGGACCCCGGTTGGTGCTCGTCAGGGTCCGGCGCACCTGGGTCCCCGGGACCGGCTCGGTCGGTTCCTGCCTCGCCACGACGCCCAGGTCGGCCTCCGGGACGACCGGCGTCGACACGCGGGCACGGTCGTCGGAGCGGTCGGGGTCGTCGGTGGCCGAGGCGACCTCGGCCGTGTTCACCAGGTCGTCACCCACGTAGTCGGCCGGCAGGGTGGCGACGACCGTGACCACGTCCTGCACCAGGCCGAGGTCGCCGAGGGCGCAGCTCACGTCGCGACCCTCGACCTCGCAGGCGGTCCCGTCCGACCGGGTCGCCGACACGACGTCGAGCGGGGCGGGCACGGCGTCGGTCACCCGGACGTCGCGAGCGGTCGACGGACCCGCGCTGCCGACCAGCAGGTGGTAGGTCGCCCGGTTCCCCGGCACCAGCGCACCTGGCGTGGCGGTCTTGTCCACCCGCAGCGCGGCCTGCTGCACCACCTCGACGTCCACCGACGACCGGTCGTCGGACGCGTCGGGGTCCGGGGTCGACCCGGTCACGGCCGCCTCGGTGCGCACCGTACGGGCGGGAGCGTTTGCCGGGAACAGCACGACGACGCGCGCGGTCGCGTCCTCCCCGCGCTCGAGCGGCCCGACGGGGCAGGTCAACGTCCGCCCGTCGAGCACGCAGCCACCGGCGTCCAGGACCTCGGTGCCCGCGGGCAGCTCGTCGGTCAGGACGACGTCCGCCGCGCGTGAGGGGCCCGCGTTCACCGCGGCGAGGGTGTAGGTCGTGGCCTGGCCCGCGACCACCGTGCGCGGCTCGGCCGCCGCGGTCACCCCGAGGTCGGCCACCTGACGGACGTCGCTCGTGACGCTGTCCTGGTCGTTGGCCGCGACGCGGTCGTCGGTGGTGGAGGTCACCTCGGCCGTGCTCGTGACCGGTCCGGTGGCACTCTCGGGGACCAGCACCGACACCTGGACCCGGGCGGTGGTGCCGGCCGGGACGGTACCGAGGTCGCACGTCACGACCTGGCCCGCGACCGTGCACGCACCCGGCCCCTGCACGCCCTCGACCTCGAGGCCGGCGGGCAGCTCCTGGCGCAGCTGGACGCCCGCCGCGGTCGAGGGACCGTGGTTCTCCACGTCGACCCGGTACGTCGCGGCGGCGCCGGCCACGAGCGAGGCGGGGTCGACGCCCGCGGTGACGTCGAGGTCGGCCGTGCCGGAGACCGCGGTCGCGGCGGAGGCGGTGTTGTCCCCCGGCTCGGGGTCGGACGCGCTCGACGACACGAGGGCCTGCAGCGTCAGCGAGGCCTGGTCGGGAGCGTCCCCGCGAACCGTCGCGGAGATCTCGACGGCCGCGTCCTCGTCGGGGTCGAGGGCGCCGAGGTCGCAGACCAGGCTGGTCTGGGTCAGGGTGCAGCCGCTCGGCACGGTGACGTCCACCGCCTCGGGCGGGAGGGCGACCCTGACCAGCGAGTCCGAGGCCCTCGAGGGGCCGGCGGCCCGGACGGCGAGCGTCCAGGTGGACCGGTCGCCGGCGGTGACGCGGGCGGGACCCGTGACCCCCAGCGTCAGGTCGGAGACGGCGGTGACGGCGCTGCTCGTCGACGCCGTGTCGTTGGACGCGGTCGGGTCGGGGGTCGACGCGGTGACGCTCGGGCTGTCGACGAGGACCGTCGCGGTGGCCGCCCGGTCCAGCAGCGCCCGGAACCGGACGACGCGCGTGCTGTCCGGCCCGAGCTTGTCGAGGTCGCAGCGCAGCCGTGCACCGTCGACCGTGCAGCGGACGTCCTCGGGGGCGTCCACCTGCAGGTCGCCCAGACCCTCGGGCAACGTGTCGGTCAGCTCGAGGTCCTCGGCGGTCGACGGGCCGTCGTTGCCGATGGTCAGGTCCCAGGTGCCCCGGGTCCCGGCGACGAGGGTCGACGGACCGGAGGTGGTGACCGACACGTCCGCGGAACGTTGGGTGCCGAGCTCGGTCCGCGCCTCGAGGTCGTCGCTGTCGGGGTCGTCGGTGTCGCTCCGCAGCCGGGCGACGTTGACCACCGTGCCGAGCCCGTCGACGTCCGGGACCGCCAAGGTGACGCGGGTCTCGACCGTGGCGCCGGCGGGCACGGTCCCGAGGTCGCACGTGACGTCCTGGCCGGCCCGTTCGCACGTCGCGCCGCCCGCGGTGCCGAGGAACTTGAACCGGTCCGGGATCACCTCGGTGAGCACCACCCCCCGGGCGTCGGAGGGCCCGTCGTTGCGGGTGGTCAGGGTGAACGTCAGCTCGTCACCGACGCGGGCCGGCACCGGGTCGGCCGTCGCCGTGAGCGACAGGTCGGCGAGCGTGGCGACGGGCACCTTGAGGCGGTCGCTGTCGTTACCCCGGTCGGGGTCCTCGGTCTCGCTCTGGACACGGACGAGGTTGACGAAGCCGCCGTCGGCCCCGGCGGCGACGGTCCCGGAGAGCAGCACCGACACCGAGGCGCCGGGCGCCAGGTCGCCGACGGCGCAGGAGAAGAGCCCGTCGTCGGCAGCGCAGCCCCCGACCTCGGACGTCGCGGCGGGGTCGAGCAACCGTTCGTCGAGCTCGTCGACGAGGGAGACGTACGTGGCCACGGAGGGTCCGCGGTTGGTGACGGTCAGGCGGTAGCGCACCGGCTGACCCGCCACGACGGGACCGCTCAGGAGCTCCTGGGACGCCTGGAGGTCGGCCTGCGGCGGTGCGGGCGCGACCAGGACGTTCGCGCTGTTGTTCGCCGTGTCGGGGTCGAAGGTGGTCGTCTGGACCGAGGCGGTGGACCGCAACGGGTCGACGCCGGTCCAGGCCGGGTCGAGGCGCGCGCTGACGCTGACCTTGAACGGCTCCCCGGCGTCCGTCGTGCCGAGGGCGCAGGACAGGTCGGCGCCCGAGACGTCGCACGTCCCCCGGCTGCTGCCGACGTCGCCCACCACGGTGAAGCCGGGCGGGAGGGTGGCGGCGAGCGTGGTGGCCCGCGCCCGCGACGGTCCTGCGTTCGCCATCTGGAACAGGAACGTCACGACGTCGCCGGGACGGGCGCTCGTCGGGTCGATCGAGGCGACGAGGGACACGTCGGCCGCGCGGCGCTGCGCCGTGGTGACCGAGGACGTGTTGTTCGTCGGGTCGGGGTCGGAGGTGCTGCTGGTGACCGTTGCGGTGCCGGGGAGCGAGGTGGCGTCGGAGTCGGGGTCGGTCGTCGCCCGCCCCACGAACGTGTCCCCGACACCGGCGGGGACGTCGGGCAGGGTGCAGGTGAGCGTCCGGCCGGCCTGCACGCAGGTGGGGCCGGCGGGGTCGGCGCCACTGGCGTCGTAGGTGGCGCCCTCGGGCAGCGTGGCGGTCACGACGACCCCCGTCGCCGTGGACGGGCCGGCGTTGGAGACACCGAGACGCCACGTCAGGTCCTGGCCGCCGCTGACCGCGTCCGGACCCGTCAGGGTCAGCGCGAGGTCGGCCAGGGTGGCGACGGCGGTGCTCACCGTGTTCGTCCGGTAGGTGTACGCCTTGGCCAGGGTCTTGGCCGTGTACGCCACGCTCGAGGTGACGTCGAGGTTCGTCCCGGCGGCGGCGGGCTGGACGACCGCCCGGAACCGCACGGTGCTCGTGCCGTTCGAGGCGAGCGTGCCGCCCTCTCGGGCACTCGCGCCGGTGCCGAGCCGGAAACGCACGGCACTGGCCGAGACCTCGGCCCGGTCGTCCCCGGCCACGTCGGTCTGCGCACCGGCGCCGGGACCGTCGGTGACGGCGAGGCTGCCCGGGACGTACGTCGTCCCCGCCGGCAGCGGCACGTCGAGCACCGTCCCGGTCGCCGGGTCCTGGCCGGTGTTGGACAGGGCGACCGTGTACTCCAGCGTGTCGCCGACCTGCGCGGGGTCGTGCGAGGAGAGGTCGACCACGGACGTCGTCCCGCGCACGTTCGGCGCGTAGAGGTCGACCTGCGTGGTGAGGGCCGCGGGGAAGTAGACGTCGCCGTTCGTGCCGAAGACCAGGTCCGCCGAGCGGGCGCCGTTGGGCAGGACGTTCGGCGCGTCGACGACCTTCGCGTCGAGGGCCATGTTGTTGACGTTCGCCGGCGTCCGGTCCGTGAGGTTGGCACCGCCGGTGGTGACCCGGCTGTCGAAGAAGTTCGACGACGGGCTCTGGGCGTCGGCGACCCGGGTGCCGTTCACCGTGAGGTAGTCCCCGGTGAGCTGCTGGTCGCCCTCGTAGACGACCGAGCCGATGCGGGCGTTGACCGTGCCCGCGGCCGGGGTCAGGAATCCCGAGATGGACGCGCTGATGGTGTCGGTTTTCCCGACCGCGGCGTAGCCGCCGAAGACGGTGAGGTCGCGCAACGGCAGCGCAGGGTTGCTGTAGGCGACCACGACGGACCACCCGGCGTACTGGTCGGCGCTGTTGACGGAGCTCGTGATGTCGGCGGCGGTGTAGGGCCCGCCGCCGGCACGCTGCACGAGACCGGTGATGTCGGCGTACGCCGAGTAGTTGCTGGCCTGCACGTCCAGGCCCCGCGACGCGGTGACGGAGGAGTAGGTCGAGGCACCCGGGGCCTTGAGCTTGATCGTGGAGTTGGCGGCCGCCGTCCCCGCCGCGGTCGAGGCCGTCGCGCCCCAGAAGAGACCGGCGTAGAGCACGGTCGACCCGTCCGGGACCCGGACCGTCGCCGCCGAGGAGGACTTGGTCGCCGGGTCGCCGTCGGTGTCGACGAGCCGCATCGTGAAGTTGTTGTTGCCGGAGTCGACGGTGCCGGCGAGCGCGCCCGGGCAGTCGCGGGACACCTTGTCGCACGTCAGCAGCGCGTTGCCGGTGATCGCGATCTCGCCGTTCGTCTGCGTGCTGAAGTACGGCGTGAACGCCCGGACCACGGCCGCGTCGGCGGCGGGCGTCGGGACGACCAGCACCGCACCGACGAGGGCGAGGGCAGCGGCGACCAGGAGGGCGACGGCACGGCCGGCCCGGAGCCCGTGCGACACGGGACGGCGGGTGTGCGGGCGTGCGGGAGCGACGGTGGAGATGAGGAACCTCGGATTCGGGGGGATCCGGGACGAGGCCGCGTCGGGGGTGCGCGACGCCGAAAACCTAACAGACACTCAGAAAGCTGTCAGGGTGTTCTTCTACTCGGGCACGCCCGAAACGCCGGTCAGCCGAACAGGGCCCCGACGGCCGAGCCGATGGCGAAGGTCGCGACGAGAGCCACCGCACCCCCGACCACCAGCCGGAGGATCGGGCGCAGGCGGGGCGTGTCGTTGACCCGGGAGCTGAGCCAGCCGGTCAGGGCGAGCGCGAGCAGCACCGCGGCGAAGGTGAGCGGCACCCGGAGCGACGCGGGCAGCAGGACGATCGCGAGGAACGGGACCAGCCCGCCCACGAGGAACGAGACGGCCGACGCGAACGCGGCGTGACCGGCACTGACCACGTCGTCCTCGCTGAGGTTGAGCTCGGCGGCGAGGTGCGCGCCGAGCGCGTCGTGCTCCGTCAGCTCGACCGCGACCTGGCGGGCCGTCGCGGACGTGAGCCCGCGGGCCTCGTAGAGCCCGGCCAGCTCCTCGAGCTCGGCCTCGGGCTCGGTCGCGAGCTCGAGCCGCTCCTTGGCGATCAGCGTGTTCTGCGCGTCGCGCTGGCTGCTCACCGAGACGTACTCACCGAGCGCCATCGACAGGGCGCCGCCGACCAGCGCGGCGAGGCCGGCGGTCTCCAGCGCGCGGGTGCCCCCGCTCGCGCCGGCGACGCCGATGACGACGGCCGCGACCGAGACGATGCCGTCGTTGGCGCCGAGCACACCGGCGCGCAGCCAGTTCAGCTGCTGGGCGAGCCCGCCGGCGTGCGGCTCGTCCGGGTGGGCGCCCGGCTCGAGGTCGGTCTGCGGCTGGTCGTGCGACATGGTCACTCCGGGTTGGGGTCGGTCGAGCGGGAGGTACGGCCGCCGGGTGCGGCGGGAACGGTCAGGCGCAGGAGCGCGCCGACCCGGGGCGTCGGTCGGTTCTCCGCGGTCACCGTCCCGCCGTGACGGGTGGCGATCTCGCTGACCAGGGCCAGGCCGAGACCGAAGTGTCGTCGACCTCCGGTCTCGGCGGTGGGGCGCCGGTCGCTGGAGAAGCGGTCGAACATCCGCGGGAGCGTCTCCGCCGGGATGCCGGGGCCGTCGTCGACGACCTCGACGACGACCGAGCGGCCCGTCCGCGCGAGGCGGACGTCGACCGCACCGGCGGCGTGGTCGACCGCGTTGTCGACGAGCGCGGCGACGGCGCGCGCCAGCGCGGTCTCGGCCCCGTGCACCGTCATCGGGCCGGCGGTGCCGACCTCGACGTGGAGCGTCACGCCGGCCTCCTGCGCCGCGGCCTGGGCCGACGCCACGACGGAGCGCGCCACCGCGGCGAGGTCGACGGGCGTCTGCGGCACCGGCGTACGGTCGTCCGCCTCGGTCAGCAGGTCCTCGAGGACCGCCACGAGGGCCGCGGTGTCGGCGACGATGCCGGAGGCGTCACGTTCCACGAGCTGGTCGCGCTGCTCCGCCGGCGTCGTGGTGTCCCGCACCCGCCGCGCCAGCAGCTGGCTGCGCGTGCTCAGCAGGGTCAGCGGTGTCCGCAGCTCGTGGCCGGCGTCGGCGACGAACCGGCGCTGCTGCTCGAGCGCCCGGGCCATCGGCCGGACGGCCCGACGGGCCAGGAACGCGGCCGCCAGGGCGGAGAGGACGAGTCCCGCGCCACCGGCCAGGCCCAGCGCACCCACGATGCGCTCGCGCTCCTGGTGCTGCTCGAACGTGCTGGCCATGACCTGCACGGTGTCGTCGCCGCGCTGCACGGTCAGGATCTCGAAGCCGCCGGTGGCCAGGTGCAGGGTGCGCCGGTCCTGGGCGTGCGTCGTGGCGACGGTCCGCATCACGTCGAGGTCGGGCAGCCCGGGCGGCACGTCGGTGGAGGTCCGGAGCCCGCGGGAGTCGAGCACCGCGTACTGGATGCCGCCGCGGGGCTCGTTGAGGTCGTGGTCGTGGTCGTGGTCTGGGTCACGGCCCATCCCCGCGGTGGCGACGGCGTCGCTGAGCGTGCTTGTCAGCTGCGCGTCCTGGCTGCGGACGACCAGCCCGTAGAGGACGGCGCCGACCACGACGAGGCAGGCCATCAGCAGCCCGGCCGTCTGGAGCCCGATCCGCCTGGCCGTACGCCGCAGGTCGGCGTCCGACCCGAGCGCGCGGCGGCTCACGCGGTTTCCGTGCCGAGCTGGTAGCCGAGCCCGCGGACCGTGCGGACCGTGTCGCGGCCGAGCTTGCGCCGCAGGTAGTGCACGTACGTGTCGACGACGCCGTCGTCCTCCGCGTCCGGGAACACCTCGGCCATGAGCTCGTCCCGGCTGAAGACCCGGCTGGGCCGACGCGCCAGGACCGCGAGGAGCGCGCACTCCCGCTCCGAGACGTAACGGGCCTCGCCGGCGGCGTCCACCACGGTCCGGGCGGAGACCACCAGCCGCCCGCCCGGCACGGTAAGGGTGTCGGCCACGTCGCCGTGGCGGCGCAGCAGCGCCCGGATCCGCGCGAGCAGCTCGTCGATGTCGAACGGCTTGGACAGGTAGTCCTCCGCCCCCGCGTCCAGCCCGTCGACCCGGTCCCGGGCCAGACCCAGCGCCGACAGCACCAGCACCGGGACCGCGACCCCGCGGGCGCGCAGCCGACCGAGCAGGTCCAGCCCCTCGATCGCCGGCAGGCCCCGGTCGAGGACCATCACGTCGTACGAGCGGGTCAGGCCCAGGTGCAGCCCGGCCTGCCCGTCACGGGCGAGGTCGACGACGTAGCCCGCGGAGCCGAGGATCTCCTCGAGCATGGCGGCCAGCGACCGGTCGTCCTCGACGAGCAGCAGCCGCCGCGCGTCCGGCGCCCCGGCCGGCTCGCGTCCGGTCACCGCCTCGTCGTCCACCCGCACAGGATGCCCTGGGTCACGCGTTCGGCGACCAGGCTGCCGCGGCGCCGCTGTGCCCGATCAGGACCACCTCGACCAGCGCCCCGACGGCGGCGGCCGTCGCGACCACCGCACCGGCGACGGCCAGCCAGCGCGGGAGGGACCACATCCGGGGCCGCGTCGCCGCGAGCTGCGGCCACAGGACCAGGAGCGCGCCCACCAGCAGCGCGATCACCCAGGGGAGGAGTCCGTCGGCGAGGTGGGAGTGCTTCTCGATCAGGTCCGAGTGGGGCAGCGTGTGCTCGAGGGACTCCCCCGACGACGTCGTGATCGGGACGAGGACCACCGCCAGGGCGGCGGCTGCGGCCGGTCCCCACGACGCCCACCGGCGGAACCGGGGCCAGAACGTCGCGAGCAGCACGGCGAACGCGGCGGTCGGCACCACCACGACGGTGGCGTGCACGATCAGCGGGTGGAGGGGGAGGCCGAAGACGGTCACGGTTGGAGCTCCTTCTTGATGGGCTCCGCACAGGATCGGCACAGTTGATCAGAGGTTTCTTAGAGGACCGTCTGACTTCTCCGGAGGTCCCCGCGGACTCACCTGCGGCTAAGAAACGCCTGGTGCAGTTCTCCTCGTCAGGATGTCGACGAGAGGTAGGCAGCACCATGCAGGACGACCGGAGAGGCCCCAGTGGATCGCGCTGGGAACCGGTGGTACCGACGACCGTGCGCACGGCACCGCCGGCGACCGCACGGACGGGCGGCCCCGAGCCGCGTCGTCGCTCCCGTCGGCCGTTGGTCGCGGTGCTCCTCGCCGTGCTCGGCGCCGGGGCCGTGACGACCGGTGCGGCGTACGCGCAGGGTGGCGCCCCCGCAGCGCCGGCCCCGACCGGGTCGACCTCGCAGGTCTCCGGGCCCGAGGGCGGGCCGCACGGGCACGACCACCACGGACCGCGGCCATGACCGCTCTCCTCAGCCGCTCCGCCGCCGACGAGGGGGTTCCCACGCGGGTCCGCCTCGACGCCGACGCCGCGCTGGACCGGGCGGTCCGCACCACCGGAGGTCTCCTGCTGTGGGCAGGCCTGCTGCTCGTCACCTACTGGTGGGTCGCGGACGGTGGCGTCACCGACCTCACCACCGGGTGGGCGACCGGGCTGACCTCGGTCGGGCGCCTCACCGGGCTGTGGTCGGCCGACCTGCTGCTGGTCCAGGTGCTGCTCATGTCCCGGCTGCCGCCCCTCGAGAACGCCTTCGGTCGTGACCGGCTCAACCGCATCCACCGCGTGGTCGGGTTCCTGTCCTTCGACCTGATGTGCGCGCACGTCCTCACGATCATCGGTGGCTACGCGGGCGCCTCCTGGTCACAGGTCCCGGCCACGACCTGGGAGCTCGTCACCACGTACGCGGGGGTGCTGCTCTCGGTCGCCGGCACGGTCTGCCTCGTGATGGTCGTCGTGACCAGCGTGAAGAAGGCCCGCCGCCGTCTGCGCTACGAGTCCTGGCACCTGCTGCACCTCTACGCCTACCTCGGCGTCGGGCTCGCGCTGCCGCACCAGCTGTGGACGGGGCAGGAGTTCCTGCTCTCGACCGGCCGGACCCTCTACTGGTGGGGCCTGTGGATCGCGGCGGCCGGAGCCGTCCTCGTCTGGCGAGTGCTGCTCCCGCTCGTCAGGAGCCTGCGGCACGGGCTCCGGGTCACCTCGGTCGTGCAGGAGTCCTCCGACGTGGTGTCGGTCTACCTGACCGGCCGCCACCTGGACCGCCTTCCGCAGCGCGCCGGGCAGTTCCTCAACGTGCGCTTTCTCGACGGGCCCGGCTGGACCCGCTCCAACCCGTTCTCGCTCTCCGCCGCGCCCGACGGCCGCAGCCTGCGGATCACCGCGAAGGCGCTCGGTGACGGGAGCGGCCGGCTGTCGCGGCTGCGCCCCGGCACCCGGGTCCTGTTCGAGGGCCCGTACGGGCGGCTCAGCAGCCGGGCCCGGACCCGGCACCGCCTGCTGCTCGTCGGGGCGGGCGTCGGGATCACCCCGATCCGATCGCTGGCCGAGGGCCTGGACTACGCCCCCGGCGACGCGGTGCTGCTGCAGCGCTGCACGGACGAACCGCTGTTCGTGTCCGAGCTCGACGTGCTGGCCCGGGAGCGGGGTCTCCAGACGCTCGCCCTGCCCGGGCGTCGCACCAGCGCACGGTCCGTCTTCGGGCCCCTCGCCGGGCCCGACGAGCTCGCGGCCCTGCGCCAGTGGGTCCCCGACGTCGCCGAGCGCAACGTCTTCCTCTGCGGACCGACCGCCTGGACCGACGGGGTCGAACGACTCCTCGCCGAGGCAGGCGTCCCCGCCGACCATGTCCACACCGAGAGCTTTGGATGGTGATCTTGTGCGTCGCATCGTGATCTGGCTCGCCTCGACCGTGACGGTCGTCGTGCTCCTGTTCGGCTACCACACCTCGACCAACTCGGCCGCGACCGCGGCGAGCCCCTCCTCGTCCGGCGCCCCCGCCGCGCCGTCGACCACGACGACGCCCCAGGCGTCCGACCCGCCCACCCCCTCGTCGTCGTCTTCGTCTTCGTCCGCGCCGTCCTCATCCTCGCCGTCCTCGTCGTCGTCGGGCACGAAGAGCTACACCGGGGACGTGACCCAGACACGCTGGGGTCCCGTCCAGGTCAAGATCACCGTGACCGACGGCACGATCACGAAGGTCACGGTGGTGCAGTCCCCGAGCGGCAACGGTCGCGACCTCGAGATCAACAGCCGGGCCCTGCCGGTGCTGACCCAGGAGACGATCGACGCGCAGAGCGCGAAGATCGACATGGTCAGCGGCGCCACCGTCACCAGCGACGGCTACGTGGGGTCACTGCAGTCCGCCCTCGACCAGGCCGGGATCTGAAGGTGACCACCGCTCCCTCGGTCGCCGCGCCCGACGTCCACCGCTACGTCGAGCACGTGATGGGGATGCCGATCAGCCTCGCGCTGCGCGGACGCCACGCGGCCACACCGGCGGGGCGGTCGGCCTGGACCGCCGTCATGGCCGAGCTCGCCGAGGTGGACCGGGTCTTCAGCACCTACCGGTCGGACTCGTTGATCAGCCGCCTCGCCCGGGGAGAGCTCGACCTCGGTCAGTGCCCGCCCGAGGTCGCCGAGGTCCTCGAGCTCGGCGCCCGGGCGGCCGCGGAGTCGGGCGGCGCCTTCTCCGTCCGGCTCCCGGCAGCAGGAGGCTCACGCCGGCTCGACCCGAGCGGGGTGGTCAAGGGCTGGGCGGCGGAACGGGCCGCCCGGCACCTCGCGCGCCTCGCCGAGACCGACTTCTGTCTCTCCGCCGGGGGTGACATCACCTGCCGCGCCTCGTCGGCGTCCGAGCCGTGGCGGATCGGGATCGAGGACCCGCACGACCCGGGCCGCGTCCTCGCGGTGGTCCCGCTGCGGACCGGGGCGGTGGCCACCTCCGGCACCGCACACCGCGGCGCCCACCTCGTGGACGCCCGGACGGGGCTGCCGCCGCGAGACGTCGCGTCGGTCACGGTGATCGGACCGTCGTTGACCTGGGCCGACATCGACGCGACGGCCGCGTACGCGCAGGGCGACGGCGCGGCCGCGTGGCTGCGCACCCGACCGATCGACAGCGCCCTCGTCGTCGCTCCCGACGGGGCGGTCACGACGGTCGTCCCGACGCGGTGACGTCGACCCGACGAGGTCAGGTCTGCGTCAGACCTTCGGCGCCGCGTCCTTCGACGCCTCGGGGTCGGTGACGCCGGGCTGGGGCTGCGACCGGGTGACGTCGATGCGCCGGAACTGCTTGCGCAGGCTGAAGAACAGCAGCACCATCACGGCGGCCAGACCGATCGTGATGAGCAGCGGGATCCAGCCCGGCTTCACGATGTTGGGGTCGAGGTCGAGCAGCGTGAGCACGAGGGCACCTTCTCCGGGGACGACTACACCTCGAGCGTACGCGGGGGTGATGGGAACCTTCTGTCCTCGCTCCGCTCGGACGCGATCGCGCTCCTCGTCCGACGCGTTCGTCGTCACAGGTGAAGACGAAGAAGCGTGTCTTCACCTGTTCCTCCTCACCGCGTCGGCGCGCGATCGGCGACGCCGGTGAACAGGTCGTCCTCGGGCAGGTGGGTCTCCACCGTCGTCCGGGCGAGCTCGAAGTCCTCGGTCGGCCACACCTCGAGCTGCAGGTCCATCGGGATCTGGAACCAGGAGCCCTCCGGGTCGATCTGCGTCGCGTGCGCGAGCAGGGCGCGGTCGCGGACCTCGAAGTAGTCCCCGCACGGCACCCGCGTGGTGACCCGGTCCTGCATCGCCGGGTCCGGCGGCCACCGGCGCAGGCGCTCCGCGTACGGGGACTCCAGCCCGCGCGCGGTCATGGCGGCGTCGAGCGCCTCCGTCTTGGCGAGGTGGAAGGCGAAGGAGTAGTAGAGCTTCGGCGTCTGCCAGACCGGGCCGAGCTCGGGGTGCCAGTCCGGGTCGGCGGCGTGGTCGTAGGCGGCCACGCTGATCCGGTGGCACATGACGTGGTCGGGGTGCGGGTAGCCGCCGCGCTCGTCGTACGTCGTCATGACGTGCGGGCGGAGACGGCGGATGACCTGCACCAGCGGGATCGACGCCTCGTCGACGTCGAGGGTGGCGAAGCTGCCCGGCGGCAGCGGCGGCAGCGGGTCGCCCTCGGGGAGCCCGGAGTCGACGAAGCCGAGCCAGACCTGCTCGATGCCGAGGATGTGGCGGGCCGCGTCCATCTCCTGGCGCCGGATCTCGGCGATGTTCGCGAGCACGTCGGGGCGGTCCATGTTCGGGTTGAGGATCGAGCCGCGCTCCCCGCCGGTGCAGGTCGCGACCATCACCTCCACGCCCTCCGCCACGTAGCGCGCCGTCGTGGCCGCGCCCTTGCTGGACTCGTCGTCGGGGTGGGCGTGCACGTGGAGCAGCCGCAGCCGCTCACCACGGGCGTCGACACGCAGGGGGGCCTCGTTCACATCCGGCATCGTCCCACGCACGCCGAAGCCGTCTCGGCCCGCGAGCCCTTCGGGGACCGAGGATGATGGGGGCGTGACCGAGCCGACGACCGTGGACGCCGCGGCCGCGGAACGTCTCGCCCGCCGCTATCCCCCGCCGCTGGTCAAGCGCCGGACGAAGATCCTCATCACGGCCGTGGCCACGCTCGTGGCCCTCGGCTGGCTCGTGTGGGCCGCGCTGCTGCACGCCGAGCCGGCCGTCGCCGGGCAGGTCGCCAGCTATCAGGTCGTGTCCGACACCGCGATCGACGTCGTCATCACCGTCCAGCGCTCCGACCCGTCGCGGCCCGCCACGTGCCGGCTGCTCGCCCAGTCCACCGACTTCCAGCCGGTGGCCGAGCGGGACGTCCCCATCGAGGCGGGCACGGTCAAGGTCGTCGACACCCGGGTCACCCTCACGACGCTGCGCCGCGCGACCTCGGCGACCGTCCGGAGCTGCACCTCCCGGTGAGGTGACCGTGAGGGGCGGCGCGTGAGGGGGTGGGGGCCGGGCCCGCACGTTGCTATCGTGACCGGATGTCCGAGGCCACCACACAGACCATCTGGCTGACGCAGGATGCCTACGACAAGCTGCAGCACGAGCTCGAGCAGCTGTCAGGTCCCGGCCGCGCCGACGTCACCGCCAAGATCGCCGCCGCACGCGACGAGGGTGACCTCCGCGAGAACGGCGGCTACCACGCGGCCCGCGAGGAGCAGGGCAAGCAGGAGGCCCGGATCCGCCAGCTGAAGGACATGCTGCGGCGCGCCGAGGTCGGCGAGGCCACGGCCGTCGCCGACGAGGTCGCCCCGGGCACCCGGGTGACGATCGCCTTCGACGGGGACGAGAGCGACACCGACACGTTCCTGCTCGGCTCGCGCGAGGTGCTCGGCGCCGACGACCTCGACACCAACGTCTACAGCCCCCAGTCCCCGCTCGGCTCCGCGATCCTCGGGAAGAAGAAGGGCGACCTCGCGACGTACGAGGCCCCCAACGGCAGCAAGATCAACGTCACCGTGGTGAAGGTCGAGCCCTACGGCGGCTAGCCGCACCCGGTCCTCCCGGAAAGTGGTCACTCCGGGCCTCCAAAACCCGGCTGGAGACTGCCGGAATGACCACTTGCCGGGAGAAGGCGGGGCTCAGAGGTTCGCGAGGAGCTCCTGGGCGGCGTCGGGGGTGAGGGCGCCGGAGGCGACCTCGGAGAGGATCTGCTCGCGGGTCAGCACGGTCGGGGCCTCCTCGACGCCGGCGAGGCCGAGCTTGCGCAGCAGGTCGTTGAACCGGGCCCGCGCCGTCGGGTACGAGACGCCGAGGTGCTTCTCGACCTCGCGCAGGTTGCCGCGCGAGGCGAGGAACACCCGGAGCAGCTCGCTCTCGCGGTCGTCCAGCGCGCAGTAGTCGCAGGGCGCGAAGAGGCCGGCCAGCTCGGTGCCGCAGGTCCCGCAGCCGAGCCGCGTCACCGCCAGCTGGTCGCCGCACACGGGGCAGGCGCTGGGCGCGCGGTGCCGGTGCGGGTCGGTCGCCCGGACGCGCTCCCCCACGCCGGTCACGCGCCGCTCGTCGAGGACGCGGCGTCGGAACCGACCCGGACCTGGGCGTGCCCCATGACGACCTCGACGTCGAGCCGGGCGTTCCCGTTGCCCATGACGACCTCGTCGCCCGCCCCGCTGTGGCCGCCGGCCCAGCTCACCCGCCCCAGCTGGGCGTCGCTCTTGACCGTGACGTTCGAGTCGTCGCCGAGCGTGATCGACAGCGAGCCCGACTCCGCCCGGACGCGGTGCCGACCCTGCGTGATCGTGCCCTTGATGGTGGCCGACCCGGCCTGGACCAGCACGTCGTTCACCTCGGTGACGTCGAGCAGCTTGGCGCCGCCGGCCGTCACCCGGATCTTGCCGAGGTGCGGCACGCGCTCCGTGCTCAGCTGACCAGCGGTCACCTCGACGTCCACCGTGAGCGCCGGGTTGACCCGGATCAGCAGCTCCTTGCCGAGGCCGAGCGCGCGGACGTCCTCGAGGCTGCGCGGCACGCCCCGCAGGATGCTGAAGCCGTCGAGGCTCGGGCCGATCTCGCCGTCGCTCGAGACCTCCAGCGTGGTCCCGTTGCGGCGCAGCACGTGGGGCCCGTCGGCCGACAGCGTGGCGACCGAGGTCTCGCCGACGATGCGGACGCGTCGCCCGACCGCGCGGACGGAGACACGCTCCACCCCGTTGGCGGCCTTGCCGCGCGGCTCGGAGGCCACGGGCGGGTCGGCGGGCGTCCCGCCGGCCGGCTCGACCGGCTGCCCGACGCTCTCCCGCGCGAACGTCGCGTGCTGCGGCCGGTCGGTCGCCGCCGCCCACGGGTCGCTCTCGGCGTCGTCGTGGGTGGTGGTCGTCCGGTCCACGGGCTCGGCCGCGACGCCGACGGGCTCCGAGCGGTCCTCCACGGGCGCGGCCTTCAGGGCGTCGATCCGACGGGCGGCCTCGGAGGCGTCGATGCGCCCCGCTGCCAGGTCGCCGAGGATCGCGGTCATCAACGGGTCAGGGCTCATGACCACAAATGTAAAGCGGACCTTTCCAGAGTGGAAGATCTTCGCTCCACTATCAGGGCGGGGCCGGGGTCGGGACAGTTCCTGTGCGCCTGCGGAGCCGACACTTGCTTGGGCCACACACCTACTCATATGCTTGTCCCATGCAATCGACTTCGGACGCGACGCTGGCCGCGGCGTCCGCCACCCAGGTCGTCGACTCCCTCCTGAGCACGACGATGACCATCGGCCGGCTGATGCGGCAGCGCCTCGCGGGCGACCAGCTCGAGCCGGCCACGTACTGGGTCCTCAAGAACCTCGCGGCCGGCGCCCTCCGCGTCACCGCGCTCGCGTCGAGCACCCAGCTGGACACCTCCACCGTGTCGCGCCACGTCACCCAGCTCGAGCAGTCCGGCCTCGTCGAGCGGACCCAGGACCCCGACGACGGGCGTGCCCAGCGCGTCGGGCTCACCGAGGAGGGTCGTACGCAGCTCGCGGCCTCCACGGCCCGGCGCCGCGAGGTGCTCACCGACAGCCTCGACGACTGGGACACCGCCGACCTCGCCGACCTCGAACGTCTCCTCGGCCGCTTCGTCGCCAGCGTCGAGTCCCGGACCCGCTGACGCGCCCGGCCTCACCAGTACCCGCCGTCACCACCAGAACCAGCAGACAGAGAACGCCCATGAGCTCGTACGAACCCCGCCGCGCCCTCGCGGACGCCCCGACCGGCACGCCGTCCAGCACGACAGCCGCCACCGCCGACCCGACCCCGAGCGGTGACTACCTCAGCCACCGCCAGATCCTCGTGGTCATCGGCGGCCTGATGGCGGGCATGTTCCTGGCGGCCCTCGACCAGAGCATCGTCGGCGTCGCGCTGCCCAAGATCACCTCCGAGCTCGGCGGGCTGGACAAGCTGTCCTGGGTCGTCACCGCCTACCTCCTCACCTCGACCGCGGCCACGCCGCTGTGGGGCAAGATCTCCGACCTGCGCGGTCGCCGGCCGATCTTCCAGGCCGCGATCGTCGTGTTCCTGGTCGGCTCGGTGATCTGCGGCTTCGCGCTGCCGCTCTCCACCGCGCTCGGCCTGCCCGGCATCGACGTGATGATCTTCGGCCGTGCGGTGCAGGGCCTCGGCGGCGGCGGGCTGATGTCCCTCGCGCTCGCCGTCATCGGCGACGTGATCCCGCCCCGCGAGCGCGGCCGCTACCAGGGCCTCTTCGGCGCCGTCTTCGGCGTCTCCTCGGTCGCGGGCCCCCTGCTCGGCGGGCTCTTCACCGACCACCTGGGCTGGGAGTGGATCTTCTTCATCAACCTGCCGATCGGTGCGGCCGCGCTGGTGGTCACGTCCTTCGCGCTCAAGCTGCACCACGTCAAGCGGGAGGCCACCGTCGACTACCTCGGCGCGGCCACCATCGTCGGCGCGGTCACGAGCCTGGTGCTCTACCTGAGCTGGGCGGGTCCCGACCTCGGGTGGACCTCGGCCACCGGGCTCGGCCTCCTCGCCGCCGTCGTCGTGCTGGCCGTGCTCTTCGTGCTCGTCGAGCGTCGCGCCGCGGAGCCGATCATCCCGCTGGAGCTCTTCCGCTCCTGGACCTTCGTCTCCAACGTCGGCTTCGCGATGATCATGGGCGTCGCGATGTTCGGCGGGCTGATCTACCTGCCGATCTACCTGCAGGCGGTCAAGGGCATGAGCGCGACCGAGTCGGGTCTGGCCATGCTGCCGCTGGTCGTCGGGATCTTCGCGACCTCGATCTCGGGCGGGCAGATCATGAGCCGGACCGGGCGCTACAAGTGGATGCCGGTCACCGGGGCGGTCGTCGTGGGCGCGGCGTTCGTCGGGCTGTCCCGGATCGCCGTGGACACCGGCTACCCGTACGTCGCCGTGCTGATGTTCGTCTTCGGCGCCGGGCTCGGGCTGACCATGCAGGTCGTCGTGACCGCGGTCCAGAACAGCGTCGACCGCCGGCACATGGGGGTCGCCACCGCCGCGGTGACCTTCTTCCGCTCGATGGGCGGCGCGGTCGGGACGGCTCTCTTCGGCGCCATCCTCAACCTGCGGCTGGCCCACCACCTGGCGGCGGTCATCCCGGCCGGTGCCGGCGCCGAGGCCGGCGCCGCCACGAGCTCGATCAGCGACGTCAGCGCCATCCAGGCGCTGCCCGAGCCGGTCCGCACCTGGGTCCTGACCGCCTTCACCCAGGCGATGGACGACCTGTTCCTCGTCGCGGTGCCCTTCCTCGGGGTCGCGCTGGTCATCGCGCTGCTGATGCGCGAGAAGCCGCTGGGCGGTCGGGAGACGCCGGACCCGGCGACCCTCGAGGCCAGCGACGAGCTGGTCGGCTCCGTCCACTGAGACCGGCTCGACACACTTCGCACGGCCGCCGTACGAGAGCGCAACGGTCTCGTCTCGGACTTCACCCGGATTAGGAAAAGGGTCGGGGCCGGTGGCACATTGGAGGGGCGGGTGAGGTGGGGCACCTTAGCGGTGCTCGATGCGTTGTGCCTCGTGGGACCACGTCCGCCTGCCCCCGCTGGCGCCACCGAGTCCATCCGGACGCACCTGAGGAGACGACACCCGATGCCGACCCGACGACACCTGGCCGCTGGTGGCCTGGTCTCCGCAGTCATCCTGCTCGCCGTGAGCGCGGGGTGCGGCACCGTGCCCGACGCCTCCGGCACGACCGGCCAGAGCCCGGCCCCGGGCAGCACCACCCAGCCGGCGACCTCGCCCTCCCCCTCGGCGACCCCGACGACCCCCGCGGTCAAGCTGACCGCGAACGTCGACGACGGCGAGGACGGCGTGAAGGTCTCGACCGTGGTCAGCGCCAAGGCCAGCCTCGGCAAGCTGTCGAAGGTCGAGCTCGCGTACAAGTACACCGACACCAAGGGGAAGGCCCAGAAGGGCACCCTCAAGGGCTCGATGAACAAGGCGAAGACGAGCTGGACCGCCGCCGACCGCCTCGAGCCCGCCGGCACGTACGACCTCACGATGACCGGCAAGAACACCGCCGGGCAGAGCACCTCGGAGAAGACGAGCTTCAAGACCCAGTCGCTCGCGCTGAGCAAGCAGGTCTTCCCCGAGATCTACCCCCTCGACGGCAGCAAGGTCGGCGTGGGCATGCCGGCCATCGTGCGCTTCGACACCCCGGTCTCCGACAAGAAGTCGATCGAGAAGAACCTGCACGTCACCACGACGCCCAAGCAGACCGGCAGCTGGCACTGGTACGGCAACCAGGAGGTGCACTGGCGTCCGAAGTCGTACTGGAAGCCGGGCACCAAGGTCGTCGTCGACGCCGACATCAACGGGGTCAGCGCCGGCAACGGCACCTACGGGCAGAAGTCGTCCAAGACCGACTTCACCGTCGGGCGCAAGTTCGTGATCAAGGTCAACCTCAAGTCCGACTACGCCACGGTCTACAAGAACGACAAGAAGGTCCGCAGCATCCCCGTGACCGGCGGCAAGCCGGGCTGGACGACCCGCAGCGGCACCAAGCTGATCATGGCCAAGGAGTACAACAAGGTCATGACCAACGAGCAGATCGGGGCCGAGGAGGACTACAGCCTCACGGCGGCGTACGCCATGCGGCTCACGAACTCCGGCGAGTTCCTGCACTCGGCGCCCTGGAGCACGGCCAGCCAGGGTCGCGCGAACGTCAGCCACGGCTGCGTGGGCATGAGCATCGCCAACTCGCGCTACCTGATCGAGAACACGCTCATCGGCGACCCGGTCGTCACCACGGGCTCGAGCAAGGGCATCGAGGCCGGTAACGGCTACTCCGACTGGAACGCCTCGTTCAACGAGTACAAGAAGGGCTCGGCCCTCTGAGGCTGAACCTCTGAACGCCACGAAGGGCGGGTCCGGCTCACGCCGGGCCCGCCCTTCGCGTTCATCGGTGCGGGTACGCCCTGCAGTCCCCCTGAACCCGGGCTACGCCCCCTGAGCCTGTCGAGCGCGCCCCCTGAGCCGCCGTCAGCGGGACACGACCGACGTCTCCGGGTTGGGCAGCTCGTCGGAGAGGTGCTGGACGAACGTCTTGACGAAGGCCAGCATCGGCACCGCGAAGAGGGCACCGATGATGCCGCCGAGGATGATGCCGATGGCGATCGCGAGCAGCACGGCGAGCGGGTGGATCTTGACCGCCCGGCCCATGAGGAAGGGCTGCAGGATGTGGCTCTCGAGCTCCATCACGAGGACGATCGCGCCGAGCATGAACAGGGCCTGGACCCAGCCCAGCGCGACGAGGGCCACGAGCACGGCGACGAAGCCGGACACGAAGGCCCCGACGATCGGGACGAAGGCGCCGAGGAAGACCAGGGCGGCCAGCGCCGGCGCCGCCGGCACCCCGATGATCAGCGCGGCGATCAGCACGCCCACGCCGTCGGCCAGCGCGACGAGGATGGTCGCCCGGACGTAGGACGAGAGCGACTGCCAGCCGTTGAGGGCGGCGCGGTCCACGCGGGCCCGCGACTTCCGCGGGAAGAACCGCAGCAGGAACGCGAAGATCTCGCGGCCGTTGTGGAGGAAGTAGAACAGCGAGAACAGCGCCAGGGCGAAGCCCGCGAGGAAGTGCCCGACGGACGACCCGATCTCGGCCGCGTACGTGGTGATCGTGTCCTGGCTCGTCTTCACCCAGTCCGTGATGCGGGTGACCCACTCGTTCGGGTTGAAGTACGTGGCGCTGACGTGCAGCGGCCCGTTCTGGAGCCAGTTGGCGAGCTGGTTGAAGCCCGTGGTGACGTTCGTGCCCAGGGTCGACGACTGAGAGACGATCGAGCTGACGATCAGGAACAGCACGCCCGCGATGACCACGAGACCGCCGAGCACGGTGATCGCGGTCGCGAGGCCGCGGTTGACGCCCCAGGTGTGGAGGCGCTTCGTCACCGGCAGGAGCAGCGCGGTGAGCAGCACGGCGACCAGCAGCGGGATGGTGACCTCGGAGAGGAACGCCAGCACGTACGCGATCCCCGCGACCATGATCGCGACGACGATGACCCGCCAGCCCCAGGCCGCGGCCACGTGCAGGCCGTCCGGCACCGCCTCGTTGAAGCGCGAGTTCACGTCCTCGACGTGGACGGAGACCTCCGGGATCTCCGCGACGTCGGTGTCGGCCCCGTCGCCCCGGGTACCGGTCCTGGTCGGGAGCAGCGCCGGTGGGATCGCGCCGCCTCCGCCACCGATCCTGCGGCGGAGCTGGTCCATGAACGTCACGCTTCTGCTCTCCTCGTGCTCGGTGAGGGGCCCGAGACGGCTCAACGTTAGTGGTCGGACCGCGTTCTCCCGGCCGATGCGGGCACACTGTCCCGGTGCCACCCGCCCGACCCGCCTTCCTGCGGCGGCGACAGCACCCCGGCGAGGCGCGGCTGCCCCGTGAGGTCTACGTCCTGGGCCTGATCGCCTTCTGCGTCGCCGTGGGCTTCGGCGTCCTGGTCCCGGTGCTCCCCGTCTTCGCGCGGAGCTTCGGGGTGAACAACTTCGAGGTGGGAGCGGTCGTCTCCGCCTTCGCCCTGATGCGGCTGGCGTGCAGCCCGTTCTGCGGTCGCCTGATCGGGATCTTCGGCGAGCGCGTCGTCCTGGCGGTCGGCATCTACGTCGTCGCCGTCAGCAGCGGGCTGGCGGGGATCTCGACGAGCTACGAGCAGCTGCTCGTGCTGCGCGGGCTCGGCGGGATCGGCTCGGCCATGTTCACGGTGTCGGCCACCACGCTCCTGCTGACCAGCGTCGGACCGGGCGTCCGGGGCCGCGCGACGGGCTTCTTCCAGGCCGGCTTCCTGCTCGGCGGCATGGCGGGCCCGGCCATCGGCGGCGTCCTCGCGGCCATCAGCATCACCGCCCCGTTCTTCTTCTACGCCGCCACCCTCGCCGTGGCCGGCACGGTCGGATTGTTCCTGCTGCGCACCCGCAGCGAGCGGCCCGGCGACGCACCCGACCTCGCCGTACGCCCGCTGCGCGAGGTGCTGCACGACAGGCGGTTCCAGGCCGCGTGCCTGGTGAGCCTGGGTCAGGGCTGGTCGTCCTTCGGCGTCCGGTCGGCCCTCGTGCCGGTGCTCGTGGTCGAGGTCCTGCACCGCAGCACGTCCTGGACCGGCATCGCCTTCACCTGCGCGGCCGTCGTCCAGACCGTGGCGGTCGGGCCCGCCGGGCGGTTCGTCGACACGGTCGGTCGCCGGCCCGCGATGATGCTCGGCACGGTGCTCGCGGCCGCCTCGATCCTGGGCGTGGCCTTCGCCCCGAACATCGTCGTCCTCATCGCCCTGCTCTGCCTCTACGGGGTCGCCGCCGCGTTCCTCGGCACGGCGCCGGCGGCCTCCGTGGGCGACGCGGCCGGGGCACGGGGCGGCACCCCGGTGGCGATCTTCTCCATGTCGTCCGACGTCGGCGCGATCCTCGGCCCGCTGGTCGCCGGCTTCCTCGCCGACCGCGTCGGCTACCCCGTCGCCTTCGCCGTCGGCGCGGCGCTGCTGCTCGTCGGCACCGTCGCGTCGGCGCGGATGCCGCGCGAGACGCCGCACCCGGGTGCCGCGCCGGTGCCCGTGCCGACCGATCCCCAGGGGAGCGATGAGCCGACCCGTGTGGACTGACGGGCTCAGCCCGGACTGGGCGGACGCCCTCCGTCCGGCCGCTGCGGCGCTCGACCGCGCCGAGGCCTTCTGCGACGCCGAGGAGGCCGCCGGGCGCGCGTACCTCCCCGACCGGCCCCGGGTCCTGCGGGCCTTCAGCCGCCCGCTGGCCGACGTCCGCGTGCTCGTCGTGGGCCAGGACCCCTACCCCACCGCCGGCCACCCGGTCGGGCTCGCCTTCTCGGTCGCGCCCGACGTACGACCGGTGCCGCGCTCGCTGCGGAACCTCTACGTCGAGCTCGAGGCCGACCTCGGCATCCCGCCCGCCGAGCACGGCGACCTGACGGCGTGGTTCGAGCAGGGCGTGCTGCTGCTCAACCGGGTCCTCACCGTGGAACCGGGCCGCTCCGGCTCGCACCGGCGCCGCGGCTGGGAGCAGGTCACGCAGCGGGCCATCGAGGCGCTCGTCGAGCGCGGCGGTCCGCTGGTCGCGGTGCTCTGGGGCGGCGACGCCCGCAAGCTCGCGCCGGTGCTCGGCGACGTCCCGGTCGTCGAGAGCGCGCACCCCTCGCCCCTCTCGGCACGCTACGGGTTCTTCGGCTCACGCCCCTTCAGCCGCGTGAACGACCTGCTCGCCGCCCAGGGTGCCGCGCCGATCGACTGGCGCCTGCCGACCGTCTCCTGAGCCGAGACGCCCCCTGAGCCTGTCGAAGGGCCTCGAAGAGGTCGGCGTTCCACCTCAGCAGCGCCAACCCGTTCCGGGCCCTTCGACAGGCTCAGGGAGCGTTCTCGCGACTCGTCGACAGGCTCGGGGAACGTCCGGGCTCAGCCGAGGGCCTGCGCGAGGTCCGCGATGAGGTCGTCCGCGTCCTCGATGCCGACGCTGAGGCGGACGAGGTCGGAGGGCACCTCGAGCGGGGTGCCGGCGACGGAGGCGTGGGTCATCCGGGCCGGGTGCTCGATCAAGGACTCGACGCCGCCGAGAGACTCGCCGAGGATGATCACCTTCGTCTTGGCGCAGACGTCGAGGGCCTGCTGCTCGCCGCCGGCGACGCGAAAGCTGATCATGCCGCCGAAGCGCCGCATCTGGCGGGCGGCGAGGTCGTAGCCGGGGTGCGACGTGAGGCCCGGGTAGATCACCTCGGAGACGGCCGGGTGCTCCACCAGGAACTCGGCCACCCGCTCCGCGTTGTCGCAGTGCCGCTCCATCCGGACGCTCAGCGTGCGCAGGCCGCGCAGCGTCAGCCAGGCGTCGAAGGGGCCGGCGACGGCGCCCATCGCGTTCTGGTGGAAGCGCAGGCGCTCGGCGAGGGTGTCGTCGTTCACGACGAGCGCCCCGCCGACCACGTCGGAGTGCCCGCCGATGTACTTCGTCGTCGAGTGCACGACGATGTCGGCCCCCTGGGCGAGCGGCTGCTGCAGGTAGGGCGAGGCGAAGGTGTTGTCGACGACGAGCAGCGCCCCGGCGGCGTGCGCGAGGCCGGCGACCGCGGCGATGTCGACCACGTTGAGCATCGGGTTGGTCGGGGTCTCGACCCAGACGACCGTCGTCTGCTCCGGCACGATCGCGGCCTCGACCGCGGCGAGGTCGGTCAGGTCGACGGGCGAGCAGCGCAGGCCCCAGCCGTCGTACACGCGGGCGAACAGGCGGTAGGTGCCGCCGTACGCGTCGTGCGGGACGACCGCGTGGCCGTCGGGACCGGTGAACGCCCGCAGCACCGCGTCCTCCGCGGCGAGCCCGCTCGCGAAGGCGAGCCCGTGACGACCACCCTCGAGCGAGGCCAGGGTCTCCTCGAGCACGGTGCGGGTCGGGTTGCCCGAGCGCGAGTACTCGTAGCCGCCGCGCGTCCCGCCCACGCCGTCCTGCTTGTAGGTCGAGGTCGCGTAGATCGGCGGTGTCACCGCGTTGTACGCGGGGTCCGCCTCCGGCCCGGCGTGGATGGCGCGGGTGGAGAAGCCGAGGGGTTCAGTCACGCGCCCGAGGTTAATAGGCACCCCGCCACCGGGCTCGGGGAACGTCGCCCGCCCCGGAACATCCGGTCGCACGCGACAGTTGTGTCGGTGCCGGCCCATCCAGGTCCGTGCAGAGAGGCAGACTCGAACCATGTTCTTCTCGAAGATGAAGTCGACGCTCGTCGAGCCGGAGCAGGCCCTGCGCGGCCGCGGCCGCTCGGTCCTCGCCGAGCCCACGTTCCACGAGATCTTCGGCATCCCGGTCCAGCAGGTCCCCGCGGGCTCCGAGGTCGTCTACCTCGCCCTCGGCTGCTTCTGGGGCGCGGAGAAGCTCTACTGGCAGGCGCCGGGCGTCACGAACACCGCCGCCGGCTACCAGGGCGGCTACACCCCCAACCCCTCGTACGAGGAGGTCTGCAGCGCCCGCACCGGGCACACCGAGATCGTCAAGGTCAGCTACGACCCGACCAAGACGACGCTCGAGGACCTGCTGCGGATCTTCTTCGAGAACCACGACCCGACCCAGGGCATGCGCCAGGGCAACGACGTCGGCACGCAGTACCGCTCGGCGGTCTACACCACCACGCCCGAGCAGCTGGCCACGGCCGAGCGCGTCCGCGACGAGTACCAGGTGCAGTACACGCGGTCCGGCTACGGCCGCATCACCACGGAGGTCAAGCCGGCCCCCGAGTTCTTCTACGCCGAGGACTACCACCAGCAGTACCTCGACAAGAACCCGAACGGCTACTGCCCGGTCCACGCCACCGGTGTGACCTGCAACTGATTACTCCTCCTCGCGCCCGGTCGTCCGCCTTCGACGGGGTCTTCCGGCTCGCCGGGAACGACGAAGAGCGTGTCGTTCCCGGCTCGTCGTCCAGACTCCGCCGGGCTCCCTCCCTTGCCGACGCTCGGAGGTGGTCCGCTCCCTGCCCCGCGGTAATCGGTCGCGCTCGGTCCGCCACGACCGTAAGTTGAGGTCTCGTGTCAGCCACCCTCGTCGCCCGTGACCTCAGCGCCGGGCACGGGGCGCGGGTGCTGTTCTCCGGGCTGGACCTCACCGTCGCCCCGGGAGACGTGATCGGGCTCGTCGGGGCGAACGGGGCCGGCAAGTCGACGCTGCTCGGCCTGCTCGCCGGGCACGGGCGACCCGAGGCGGGCACCATCAGCCTCAGCCCGCCGAGCGCGGCCGTGGGCCTGCTGCCCCAGGAGCCGGAGCGCCGCGAGGGCGAGACCGTCACCGCGTACGTCGCCCGCCGGACCGGCGTCGAGCCCGCGCAGGCCGACCTCGACGCGGCCACCGAGGCGCTGACCCGCGAGGAGGCCGGCGCCGACGACTGGTACGCGACGGCGTTCGACCGCTGGCTCGCCCTCGGCGGGGCCGACCTCGAGGAGCGGGTGGCCGAGCAGAGCGCCGACCTCGGGCTGACCGTCGGGCCGGACGCGCTGATGACCAGCCTGTCCGGCGGCGAGGCCGCCCGCGTCGGGCTGCTGGCGCTGCTGCTGTCCCGCTTCGACGTCCTGCTGCTCGACGAGCCGACGAACGACCTGGACCTCGACGGCCTGGACCGGCTGGAACGCTTCGTGACCGACCTCCGCGTCGGCGCCGTCGTGGTCAGCCACGACCGCGAGTTCCTGCGCCGCTGCGTGACGACCGTGGTCGAGCTCGACCTCGCCCAGCAGCGCGTCGAGGTGTTCGGCGGGAGCTACGAGGCCTACCTGGCCGAGCGCGAGGTGCGCCGCCGGCACGCGCGGGAGGCGTACGACGAGTTCGCCGAGACCAAGGCCGACCTGACCACGCGGATGCGCTCGCAGCGTGCGTGGGCGGTGCAGGGCGTGACCAAGGAGAAGAAGAACCCCAAGGACGGGGACAAGGCGCAGCGCGACTTCCGCATCAACCGGACCGAGAAGCAGGCGTCCAAGGTCCGGGCGACGGAGCGGCTGATCGAGCGTCTCGACCAGGTCGAGGAGCCGCGCAAGGAGTGGCAGCTCCAGATGGAGATCGCCGCCGCCCCGCGGTCGGGTTCGGTCGTCAGCACCGCCAACCGCGCGGTCGTCCGACGGGGCGACTTCACCCTCGGCCCGGTCGACCTGTCGCTCGCGTACGGCGACCGGGTGGCCGTCGTCGGGCCGAACGGGGCCGGCAAGACGACGCTCATCGGGCTGCTCCTCGGCCGCACCGTCCCGGACGAGGGCTCGGCGTCGCTGGGCGCCTCGGTGCAGGTCGGCGAGATCGACCAGGCCCGCGACCTCGTCGACGGGCCCGACCTGCTCACCGACGTCGTGGAACGTGCCCTGCCCGACTGGTCGCCGGCCGACGTGCGGACGCTGCTGGCCAAGTTCGGCCTGCGGGCCGACCACGTGGGCCGGGCCGCCGAGTCCCTCTCCCCCGGCGAGCGCACCCGGGCCGCGCTCGCGCTGCTGCAGGCCCGCGGGACGAACCTGCTCGTCCTGGACGAGCCCACCAACCACCTCGACCTGCCGGCGATCGAGCAGCTCGAGAGCGCGCTCGCCTCGTACGCGGGCACGCTCGTCCTGGTCAGCCACGACCGTCGGCTCCTCGAGGCCGTGCACGTGACCCGCCGCCTGCACGTCGACCACGGCCGGGTCGAGGAACGACCCGTCTGACGCTCGGGCGACGGCGGTGCGGCAGGGCCCAGTAGGTTCGGGGCATGACCAACGAGCAGCCCGAGACCCCGCAGCAGCAGGACATCGACGTCCGCGACAACCGTGAGTCCAAGGCGTACGCGGCCAACAGCATGCAGCGCGTGGCCCGCGCCAGCAACGGCGGCGCACCGCCGCGGGACGCGCTGAAGCCGGGCGAGATGCCCGAGCACGGCACCGAGGGCACGGCGTCGGGCAACCCCGTCGCCGGCCTGGAGATCGACGCGAAGGACCTCGAGGAGGCGGTCGAGCCCAGCCAGGACGTCCAGGAAGTCGACGGCCCCACGGTCGGCCACGCCTGACCTGACCTGTTCCCGACCGACGGGGATGATTCGGCACCGCAGCGGTGTCGAATCATCCCCGTTGTCGTTCCCCACCTCGCTGTGAGGTGAGGCACAGCCGGAACAAGCGGGCGGCGACCGAGGTTGGCGCGGACGGTCAGAGGCGACCCGTTCGCCCGACCACCCCCTCAGGAAGACGTTGATGACTGCCGCTGCGCCCCCCGAGCCGTCGACGACCTCGAGCCCCACCCACTTCGACTCCCTCGGAGCAGACCGGCCGACCCGGGCGAGCTGGGCGCTGTTCGCCCTCGCCGTCGGCGGCTTCGCGATCGGCACGACCGAGTTCGCGTCGATGGGTCTGCTGCCCCAGATCGCCGCCGGGGTCGGCGTCTCGATCCCCACCGCGGGCCACCTCGTCTCCGCGTACGCGCTGGGCGTCGTCGTCGGCGCCCCGCTGATCGCCGCCGTCGCCGCGCGGGTCCCGCGCCGTCAGCTCCTGCTGATCCTCATGCTCGTGTTCCTCGTCGGGAACGCGGCCTCGGCCTTCGCCACGTCGTTCGGCTTCCTGCTGGTCGCGCGGTTCGTCTCCGGGCTGCCGCACGGCGCGTACTTCGGGGTGGCCTCGGTGACCGCCGCCGCCCTGGTGCCCGCCAACCGTCGCGCCTCCGCCGTGGCCCGGGTGATGCTCGGGCTCACGGTGTCGAACATCGTCGGCGTGCCGGTGGCCACCTGGGCCGGGCAGCACCTCGGCTGGCCCGCGCTCTACATCGCCGTCGCGGTCCTCGCGTTCGCGTGCCTGGTCGCCGTGAACACCTGGGTGCCCCCGGTCCGCGTCGGCACCGGGACGGCGAGCGTGCGCTCCGAGCTGAGCGCCCTCGCCCGCCCGCAGGTCTGGTTCGCGCTGGTGACCGGCATGGTCAGCTTCGGCGGCATGTTCGCGACGTACTCCTACATCGCCCCCACGGTGATGACCCTGGCCGGGCTGAGCGAGAACGGTGTGGTCTGGATCCTCGCGTCCTTCGGCGTCGGCTCGACCGTCGGGACCCTGCTGGGCGGGCGGCTCGCCGACCGCGCGCTGGTCCCGACCCTGTTCGCCGGCCTCGTCGCCATCGGCGTGGTCCTCGGCGCGTTCGGCTTCCTGGCCACGACGCCGGTCGGCGCGTTCCTCGCCGTCTTCCTGCTCGGCGGCTCGGGCAGCTTCATGATGCCGGCGCTCCAGACCCGCCTGATGGACGTCGCCGCGGGCGGCCAGTCGCTCGCCGCCGCGCTGATGCACTCCACCCTCAACGTCGCGAACGCGGTCGGCGCCTGGCTCGGCGGCGCCGTGCTCGCCGCGGGCTACTCGTACGCGTGGCCGAGCCGGGTGTCCGTCGTGCTGCCAGTGGTCGGCATCATCATCTTCGCCGTCGGGCTCGCGTTCCAGCGGCGCGAGAAGGCCCGCGAGACCGTCCTCAGCTGACCGCGCCCGCGGCGAACGTGTCGCAGGCGTTCGGGTCGCCGGTGGTGAAGCCGGTCGTGAGCCACTTCTGACGATTCGCCGCGGACCCGTGCGTCCACGACTCCGGGGTCACCTGGCCCTGCATCTTCTTCTGGATCCGGTCGTCGCCGACCGCGGCCGCCGCGTCCAACGCGTCGTCGAGGTCGGCCTGCGTGACCTCGCTGATCGGTGACTGCGGGTCGTTCGTCGCGTGGTTGAACCAGACGCCGGCGTAGCAGTCCGCCTGGAGCTCGAGCCGGACGCCCGGCGAGGTCGGTCCCGTCCCGCCGCTGCCGCCCTGGACCCGGCGCAGCGTGCCCTCGAGGTCCTGCACGTGGTGGCCGAACTCGTGGGCCAGCACGTACGCCTCCGCCGCGTCCCCACCCTGGGCGCCGAGCTTGGTCGTGAGCTCGTCGAAGAAGCCGAGGTCGAGGTAGACCGCGGTGTCGCCGGAGCAGTAGAAGGGCCCGACCTCCGACGTCGCCGTGCCGCACGCGGTGGAGATCTGCCCGGTGAAGGTGTTGACTTTGATGACCTGGTAGTCGGGCACCGCGTCGCCCCAGTAGTCCTGGATCGAGTTCGTGTAGGCCACGAAGCGGCAGTTCCGGTCGGTGCCGATGTCGCTGCCCCGGGTGCACTGCGCGAAGGGCGAGGACGCGGCCTGGCTCGACCCGGGCTGCTGCCCCGGCTGGGCGTCCGTGCCGAGCAGGTCGCCGGGGTTGACGCCGAGCAGCAGGGCGAGGATCAGCACGACCACGCCGGCCCCGCCGCCGATCGCGATCTTGCCACCGCCGCCGGAACGGCCGCCGACCTGCGACGGGTCCAGGTTCGCGCCCTCGTTGTACTTCACGACGCACAGTGTGGCCGAGACCGGCGGCTGACGTCAGATCCCGGCGCCGAGCTCCCGTGAGAGCACGAGGCCCGCGCCGCCGAGCAGAGCGATCTGGTCGCCGCTCTCCCCCAGGACGACGGTCGTCGGGAGGCCGCGTCGCGGGCTGAAGGTGGTCAGCCAGTGCTGCAGCCGGCTTCGCATGAGCTCGCCACCAGCCGCCACATCACCGTGGACGACGTACGTGCCCGAGGCCAGCATGTGCTCGTTGTTCGCCATCCCGATGGCGAGATTCCGCGCGTAGAGGTCGAGCAGGTCAGAGGCCGCCGCATCGCCAGTTCCCGCGGCACGGGACAACCGTGCAGCGCCCACGGTCTGCGGGTCTTCGACACCGCGCCGCTCCGCCTCCCGACGCAGCCACAGCACGCTCGCCACCGTCTCCCAGCACCCGTGCCGACCGCAGAGGCACAGCTCACCGCCCATGTCGACGACCGTGTGGCCGTACTCACCACCGGCACCGGCCGGGCCGGCGATGATCTGGCCCTCGTGCACGATGCCCATGCCCAGGGCCTCGCCGGTGTAGACGGACGCGAAGCTCGGCAGGTGGCGTCCGTACCCGAACCACTTGTCGCCGAGCGCCTGGACGCGAGGGTGGTGGTCGACGGCGACCGGCACCCCGAACCTCTCGGCCAGCACAGGTCCCAGCGGGTAGTGGTTCAGCACCGGCGCGAGGTGCAGGGAGATGATCGTGCCCGACGTGGTGTCCACCATGCCCGAGGCGGCGATGCCGATCCCGAGCAGCGGCCGGTCCCCGAAGCAGCGCGCGGCCAGCGCCAGCACCGTCTCCTCCAGGTCTTCGATGCTCTGCCCCGGGTCGAGGGGGGCGTGCTCGGACGCGTGGGTCGTACCGTCCATCCCGATGCGCGCCACCGCGACGGCCTGGGCCGCCAGCCGCATGGCCCCCAGCTCGAGCCCGTCGGCGTTGAACCACAGCGGTCGGGCCGGCTTGCCCCCGTGCGGAGAAGCGGCGACCTGCTCCCCCTCAACGAGCGTCCGGTTGTCGATCAGCGGGTGGAGGATCGAGGCGATGGTGGCGCGGTTGACGTTCAGCGCCCGGGCGAGCTGCGCCCGGCTGGACGGTCCGTTCTGGTGCAGCAGCTCGAGCACGCGCGACCGGTTCACCTGCCCGATGCTCGCGGGGTTGAGCAGCCCCGCGTCGCGCTTGACCGTCGGCATGGTCGAGGTCGCCCTTCCTGCGTGAGGCGCAGGACGCCCCGAGATGGTTCACATGATCGTAATTGCGGACCCTGGACAGCCCCTCCACGGTATGTAAGAGTTCACAACATACCTTCTGGGTGCCCGTCCTGATCCTGGCTCCCGGGACCCCGAGCTCGCATACGAAGGCGGTACCGCATGGTCTTCCCCGCACGCCCTCAGGTCGTCGTCGTCGGCGGTGGCATCCGTGGCTCCATGTTCGCGACCACGGTGCTCCAGCACCCGGACGCGGTGCTGGTCGCGCTCTGCGACCCGTCGCCGGCCGTGCGCGACCGGAACGCGACGACGCTGGGCGTCCCCGTCCACGCCGACGTCGAGACCATGCTCAGCGCCCACCCGGACGCCACCGCCGCCATCATCGCCACCCCGGACTTCGCCCACCGCGACGTCGCCGTGGCCTGCGCTTCCCGAGGTCTGGACCTGCTGGTGGAGAAGCCGCTGGCGACGACCACGGAGGACGCCGAGGCGATCCGCGCAGCGGCCGAGGAGTCGGGTTCGCGGGTCGTGGTCGGCTTCGAGAACCGCTGGAACCAGAAGTTCCTCGAGGTCCGGGACCAGCTCGCCCAGGCGGCGGCAGGACGCGTCGTCGCCCAGGTCGTGAACCTCAACGACACGCGGTGGGTGCCCACCGAGATGCTGTCCTGGGCCTCGAAGAGCTCGCCGGCCTGGTTCCTGATGCCCCACAGCCTCGACCTGACCATGTGGTTGACCGGCACCCATCCCGTCGAGGTGTTCGCTCGGGGCACGAAGCGGGTGCTGCCCGAGCTGGGCGTCGACACCTGGGACGCCGTGACCGCCTCGTTCGCCATGTCGGACGGGTCGACCGTCGTGCTCAACTCGTCCTGGGTGCTGCCGGAGACCGCTCCGTCGGTCTTCGACTTCCGCTACGAGGTGCAGACCGAGAGCTCGGTCTACCACTTCGACATCTCCCACGACGGGGTCACCCGCTACGACCCCGACGGCATCAGCTGGCTGCAGTTCGGCGTGCACGAGCGTCACGGCCGGCTGCGCGGAGTGCCGATCGACATGGCCTCGGACTTCATCGCCGCGCTGAACGGCGAGGAACGCGACCTGCCGGACGCCGCCTATGGGTGTCGCATCACGGCCGCCATCGAGGCCGTGCACGCCAGCCTCGCCACTGGTCTCCCGCAGCCTCTCTGACCACCCACCCCACACCTCGGAGGAACGCCATGCCCACACCGCTCACCCGCCGTCGCCTGCTCTCCTTGAGCGGCCTCGCCGTCGGTGCGGTCGCCCTCGGCGGCTGCGTCAGTGCCAACGACAGCTCCAGCAACGGCGCGTCCGGCGCGGCGTCAGAAGGTCCGCTCAAGCCGGGCAGCGCGCCGACCGGCGAGATCACGATCGTGGACGACAACACGAACAAGCTCTTCCAGGCCTCGACGATCGCCGCCTTCGAGGCCAAGACCGGCATCAAGGTGAAGTCCTACACGCAGGGCAACTTCAACGACCTGCACGACCGCTACGCCACCCTGTTCGCCGCGCAGGACAGCAGCATCGACGTGGTGATGACGTGGGCGGGCTGGTCGGCCGAGTTCGGCCAGGCAGGCTGGCTGCAGGAGCTGGACAGCTCCGCGGTCCCGGCGGACCTGATCAAGCCGGCCCTGGACGCGGTGTCGTGGCAGGGCAAGGTCTACGGGCTGCCGAAGTTCTCCAGCGTGCAGACCATGTTCTGGTCGAAGCCGCTGTTCGAGCAGGCTGGGGTCGACCCGACGAAGGGCCCCGAGAGCTGGGACGAGTTCGTCAGCACCGCCAAGGCGCTGACCACCAAGGACCGGTACGGCTACGCCTGCGACATCGGCAACGCGGCGGGTGCCTACCAGAACTTCCTGCGCGTGCTGCTGCTCAACGGCGGCGACATGTACGACGCGGACTACAAGCCGATCTTCAACAGCGAGCAGGGTGTCCAGGCGCTGTCCAACTTCGTCGACCTGCTGCAGGTGCACAAGGTCATGGACCCCTCCTCCCTGCAGATCAGCAACGCCTCCGACCTCGGCGACCTGTTCGCCAAGGGCCGGACCGGGATGGTCTTCAACTGGCCCTTCCAGTACGCGGTCGCCACCGCTCAGGGCTCAGCCCTGGACGCGAGCACGGTCGGCAACGGCCTGATCCCCGGCATGGGGGTCCGGTCGGCATCCATCGACGGCTCCGAGGGCTTCGCCGTCAGCAAGTTCAGCAAGAACAAGGAGGCGGCACTCGCCTGGCTGCAGTTCGTGGCGACCGGTGACGTGCAGAAGCAGATCGTCACCCAGGAGGGCTGGTTCCCGGTCTCCGAGCCGGTGCTGACCGACCCGGCGAGCGTCAAGGCGCTTCCGGTGCTGAAGACCTACCAGGAGTCGACGGCGTACGCGACCAAGCGCTGGGGCACCCCGTGGTCGAGCGAGCTCGACCAGCTGATGTCGGTCCAGATCATCAACGCGATGAACAAGAAGACGACGCCGAAGGAGGCGCTGGACACGCTGGCGACCCAGACGCAGGCCCTGGTCGACAAGTACCTGAAGCGGTAGGACTCGGAAGGCAGGACGGAGGAGCAGCACGATGGCGAGGAGGGGACGATGACGGTGACGACACGCGCCGACGTACGACGACGGCGTGACCTCCGCTTCGGGCTGGGCCTCTCCCTGCCCGCGGTGGCGGTCGTGGTGCTGCTGCTCGGCTACCCGATGGGCTACGCCCTGTACATGTCGGGCTTCAGCTGGAACGACAAGCTCGGGTCCTACCACCCGTTCGTCGGCCTGGCCAACTACGGCGACCTGCTCAGCGACCCCGCCGTGCATCGTGCGGTCGGGCGGACGCTCTACTTCTCCGCGTTCACCGTGCTCGGCGGCGTGGCCCTCGCCGTGCTGATCGCCGTGCTGCTCAACGTCGAGTTCCGCGGCCGCACCCTCGTCCGGGTGCTGCTGCTCGTGCCGTGGGCCGTGCCGCCCGTGGTGAACGGCATCATGTGGAAGCTGATCTTCGACGGCTCGAGCGGGATCATGAACACGATCTTGCTCAGCACCGGGGTGATCGACACCCGGGTGCAGTGGCTGGCCGACCCGGGCCTGACGATGAACGTGCTGATCTTCGCCGAGATGTGGAAGCTCCTGCCGTTCCTGTGCCTGCTGATGCTGGCCGGCCTGCAGGGGATCCCGAGCAACATCTACAAGGCGGCCCGGATCGACGGGGCCAACGGCTGGCAGCGGTTCCGCAAGATCACCCTGCCCAACCTGAGGGGACCGATCATGTTCGCGCTGATCGTGCAGTCGATGTGGTCGCTGAAGGTCTTCGACACGATCTTCGTCCTGACCGGCGGCTCCGGCGGCCCGGCCGAGGGCACGACCACGATCAACTTCCTGGCCTACCTCGTCACCTTCAGCAACCTGGACCGCGGCTACGGTGCCAGCCTCGCCGTCGCGGCGATGGTCCTGATCATCCTCGTGACCCTGTTCTGGATCCTGCTGCTCGGGCGACGGGGCGACGACCGGACGGAGGCGCGGTGAGCACGCTGACGACGCCTGCGGGCACGACGAGCGGACCACGGGCGAGCACGCCGGGGGACGCGGGCCGTCGGCGCCGTCGCCGGCTGGGGACCGTGGGCCACCGCGTGCTGGTCGCGCTCCTGCTGGTGTACCTGCTGGCCCCGTTCCTGTGGATGCTCGTGTACAGCCTGTACCCGTCATCGGCGCTCCAGCAGGCGCACCCGGACCTGGACCCCGCCCTGCTGACCGGAGCCTCGTACGGGCGGCTGCTGTCGGACTCCTCGTTCCTGGTCCCGATGGCCAACTCGGCCATCGTGGGGATCTCGACCACGGTCGTCTGCATGGTGCTCGGCTCGGCCTGCG
Source organism: Microlunatus antarcticus (assembly GCF_014193425.1). Taxonomy (NCBI): domain Bacteria; kingdom Bacillati; phylum Actinomycetota; class Actinomycetes; order Propionibacteriales; family Propionibacteriaceae; genus Microlunatus; species Microlunatus antarcticus. The sequence continues at coordinate 3,735,055 of NZ_JACHZG010000001.1, forward strand.
CCTACGCCTTCGCCCGCTACCGCTTCCGCGGGCGGAACGCGCTGCTGCTCGGGATGCTGACGGTGCAGGCCATCCCGGTCATCGTGCTGGCCGTGCCGCTGTTCATCCTGCTGCGCGCCTTCGGCCTGTACGACCAGCTGGGCGGGCTCGTCGTCACCTACACCGCGTTCATCCTCCCGCTGGTGGTGTGGATGCTCGTCGGCTTCTTCGACGAGATCCCGCCGAGCCTGGAGCGGGCGGCCCGGATCGACGGCTGCAACCGCCTGCAGATCATGGTCAAGATCGCCTTCCCCCTGGCCGCCCCCGGGCTGGCCGCGACGGCGATCCTGGCCTTCATCACCAGCTGGAGCGACTTCTTCCTGGCGAAGGTGCTGACCTCCACCGCGGCGACGACGCTGCCGGTGAAGACGGCCGCGTTCCAGGGTCTGTTCGCCATGGACTACACGTCGGCGGCGACCGCGGGAGTCATCACCGCGGTGCCGGTGCTCGTCCTCGCGCTGGTGGCGCAGAAGTGGATCATCCATGGCCTCGTCGAAGGTGCGGTGAAGGGGTAGAGATGGCAGAGATCGAGCTCGTGCACGTGGAGAAGACCTACGGCGGCCGCAAGGGTGGTGCGCCTGCCGTGCAGGACCTGAGCTACACCATCGGCGACGGGCAGTTCGTCTCGTTGCTCGGGCCGTCGGGGTGCGGCAAGTCGACCACCCTGAACATGATCGCCGGCCTGGAGGACATCACGTCCGGCGAGATCCTGATCGACGGCGAGCGCGTCGACGACCTCGACGCGGACAAGCGCGACCTCGCGTTCGTGTTCCAGGACTACGCGCTCTACCCGCACATGAACGTCTACGAGAACATCGCTTTCGGGCTGCGGATGCGGAAGGTCCCCAAGGCCGAGCTCGACCAGCGGGTGCACGACGCCGCCCGTCGGCTCGACATCGAGCACGTGCTGCGCGACAAGCCGCGTCGGCTGTCGGGCGGCCAGCGGCAGCGGGTCGCGCTGGCCCGGGCCATCGCCCGGCGGCCCGCGGTGTTCCTGTTCGACGAACCGCTGTCCAACCTGGACGCCCTGCTGCGCGACCAGACCCGGAGCGAGCTCAAGCTGCTGCACGCCGAGCTCGGGGCGACCAGCGTCTACGTCACCCACGACCAGGAGGAGGCGATGACGCTCTCCGACCGCATCGTCGTGATGAGCCGCGGCAGGCTCGAGCAGTACGGGACGCCGTACGAGATCTACCACCAGCCGGCCACCGAGTTCGTCGCCTCCTTCGTCGGCAAGCCCCGGATGAACCTGCTGCCCGCGCAGCGGGACGGGGACGGGCGGTACGCGATAGCCCGTTCGACCCTGCGGGTCGGGCTCCCCGCGTCCGCCGACGAGGTCCGGGTCGGCCTGCGGCCCGAGGAGTGCGGTCTCGTCGCCGCGCCGGGGTCCGACGCCCACGGCACTGTCAAGGTGATCGAACCGCTCGGTAACGCCTCCGACGTGACCGTCGATCTCGGGACCGCCCTGTTCGCCGTGCGCGTGCCCGGTTTCGGCACGTTCCAGGTCGGAGACCCGGTGAAGATCGACACCTCGGCGGCCCGGTTGCACACCTTCGACCCCGCGTCCGGGACGCGTCTGGCCGACTGACCCCAACCCCGGGCGGTCGACCGTCTGACCGAGGGTCAGAAGGGTCCGACCGCTCCCCCGACGCACTGCACCGCGGCGCTGACGCCGCCCGCCCCTGGACACCGGGAGAACTCGTGACCGTCACCGACCACGGCCTGCACACCGAAGCCGAGATCCTCCAGCAGCCCGTGCTGTGGCCGGAGGTGGCCCGCCTGGTGGCCGACCACCGGACCGAGCTGGAGGCCCTGCTCGGACCGCTGCTGAACGATCCGACCAGCCGGATCCTGCTCTGCGGCGCCGGTACGAGCGCGTACGCCGGGCAGGTCGCGGGCTCTGCGCTGTCGACGGCTCTGGGCCGTCAGGTCGAGGCGGTGGCGACGACCGACCTGGTCACCGCCCCTGCCGCCCACCTCGTCCCCGACGTGCCCACGCTGATCGTGTCCTTCGCCCGCTCGGGCAACAGCCCGGAGAGCCTGGCCGCGACCGAGCTGGCCGACCAGCTGCTCGGCGACGTCCGACACCTGGTCCTCACCTGCGACTCCGAGGGCGGGCTGGCGCGTGCGCACCGTGGTCGCGCCACGTCTGTGGTCCTGCTGATGCCGCCCGCGGCGAACGACCGGGGCTTCGCGATGACGTCCAGCTTCACGTGCATGACCCTGGCGGCCCTGCTGGCCCTCGGGGGCTCCGACGAGGGGACGGCCGACCGGGTGGAGCAGCTGTCAGGAGCAGCAGCGATGCTGCTCGCCGACCGGGCGCAGATCGCCGAGCTGGCCGGTCTCCGCCCCGACCGGGTCGTGTACCTCGGGAGCGGAGCTCTGACCGGGCTGGCCCGGGAGTCCGCCCTCAAGCTGACCGAGCTCACGGCGGGCGAGGTGGTCACCCTGGCCGAGTCCTCGCTCGGCTTTCGCCACGGACCGAAGTCGGTCCTCACGCCGCGCACCCTCACCGTCGTCTACGTCTCCAACGACTCGTACACCCGGCGTTACGACGTCGACCTGCTCGCCGAGCTGACCGCCGGCCAGGACCCTGGCCCGGTGCTGGCCGTCGACGGTTCAGGTCGTGCCGACCTGCCCGGGTCGGTCCACGTGCTCCGGCTGAGAGGCGTCGCCGACCTGCCCGACGCGTGGTGGGGACTGCCTGCCGTCCTCGTCGCTCAGCTGATCGGTCTGGAGAGCTCGCTGCTGCGCGGTCACACCCCGGACAACCCGTTCCCGACCGGCGAGGTCAACCGCGTCGTGCAGGGTGTCACGATCCACCCCTGGCAGCACGACCCGCGATGAGCGAGGCGCTCTTCCTGGGAGTCGACGGCGGCGGCACCAAGACCGCGCTCTGCCTCGTCACCCCTGACGGCCGGGTGGCCGCCCACCGGATCGCCGGCAGCGTCTACTACGCCGGCCAGAGCGTCGACCTCGTCGCCGACGTGCTCACGCCAGCGGTCGCGGCACTTTGCGCCGACGCGGGCGTCACACCCGCCTCGGTCACTCACGCCTTCTTCGCCCTGCCTGGCTACGGCGAGTCGAGCACAGACCGTCCCCTGCTCGACGCCGCGCCGCTACGGGTGCTCGGGCACGACCGCTACTCCTGCGACAACGACATGGTGGCCGGCTGGGCCGGTTCGCTCGGAGCGCTCGACGGCATCAACGTCATCAGCGGCACCGGCTCGATGACCTACGGCGAGCGCCAGGGACGCCGCGTGCGCGTGGGCGGCTGGGGTGCGTTGTTCGGGGACGAGGGGTCCGCCCACTGGATCGCGGTCCGAGGGCTGAACGCGTTCTCGCGGATGAGTGACGGGCGGTTGCCTCCGGGTCCCTTGCTGGAGGTTCTGCTGGAGCACCTCCGACTACCGAGCGACCTCGACCTCGTCGACGTCGTGCTGCTCCGCTGGCGCTCGGACCGCGCCCGCGTGGCCGGTCTGTGCCGACAGGTCGTCGAGGCGGCCGACGCGGGCGACGAGGTGGCCGCCGCCATCCTCGACGAAGCCGCCCACGAGCTCGCGCTGCTCGTCTCCCGCACCCGCGCACAGCTCGGGTTCACCGTCGACGACGCGGTCCGCGTCTCCTGGTCGGGCGGCACCTTCGCCGCTGACCGGATCCGCGAGGGCTTCAGCCGTGCGCTGCTCGCGCAGCACCCGAACGACGACCTGCGCGAGCCGCTGCTCCCGCCCGTGATCGGCGCCGCCCTCTACGCGGCGCGACTGGCCGGTCGGCCACTGGACACCCCGGCGTTCAGCCGCCTCACCGCAGCGACCCGCACCCTACCGACGGCATCCTCGACGGCCTGATCGGCGTCGTCGAACTTCTGTGCGGTTGACGACACCACAGGTCGGTCCGGCGTCGGAAGTTCCGCGCGGGGTCCCCGGAATAGCGGGCGCGGCGCTGCGGTTTGGATCGACAAGAAGTTGAGCGTTCAACTAGGAGCGACCATGCAGTTCGGGATCTTCACCGTCGGCGACGTCACGACCGACCCCACCACCGGGCGTACGCCGTCCGAGGCCGAGCGGATCAAGGCGATGGTGACCATCGCCCAGAAGGCCGAGGAGGTCGGGCTCGACGTCTTCGCTACCGGCGAGCACCACAACCGGCCCTTCGTTCCGTCCTCGCCGACCACGATGCTCGGCTACATCGCCGCGAAGACCTCGCGGCTGCTGCTGTCGACGTCCACGACGCTGATCACGACCAACGACCCGGTCAAGATCGCCGAGGACTACGCGATGCTGCAGTACCTGGCCGACGGTCGCGTCGACCTCATGATGGGCCGCGGCAACACCGGGCCGGTCTACCCCTGGTTCGGCAAGGACGCGCGCGACGGCATCGCCCTCGCCGTCGAGAACTACGCCCTGCTGCGTCGGCTGTGGACCGAGGACGTCGTCGACTGGACCGGTGAGTTCCGGACGCCGCTGCAGGGCTTCACCTCGACGCCGCGGCCGCTCGACGGCGTACCCCCGTTCGTCTGGCACGGCTCGATCCGGAGCCCCGAGATCGCCGAGCAGGCCGCGTACTACGGCGACGGCTTCTTCGCCAACCACATCTTCTGGCCGACCCACCACTTCCAGCGTCTGGTCGGCTTCTACCGCGACCGCTTCGCGTTCCACGGCCACGGCACGCGTGACCAGGCGATCGTGGGCCTGGGCGGTCAGGCGTTCATCCGGCCCAAGAGCCAGGACGCCGTGCGCGAGTTCCGCCCCTACTTCGACTCGGCGCCGGTCTACGGCCACGGCCCCGCGCTGGAAGACTTCATGCGCGAGACGCCGCTGACCGTCGGCAGCCCGCAGGAGGTCATCGAGCGGACGATGACGTTCCGCGAGCACTTCGGCGACTACCAGCGTCAGCTGTTCCTGGCCGACCACGCGGGCCTGCCGCTCAAGACCGTGCTCGAGCAGCTCGACCTGCTGGGCGAGCACGTCGTGCCGGTGCTACGCCGCGAGATGGACGCGCTGCGTCCCGCGCACGTCCCCGACGCGCCCACGCACGCCTCGCGGGTGCTGGCCGCCCAGAGCCCGGCCCCCACCGCGCAGCTGACCACGGCGGGGCGTGCGGCATGACCCGCCGCATCGTCGTCGTCAGCGCCGGCCTCGGCCAGCCGTCCTCGAGCCGGCTGCTGGGCGACCGCCTCGCCGCTGCGGCGGCCCGTGCGCTGCGGGCGGAGGGCGAGCAGGTCGAGGTGGACGTGGTCGAGCTCCGCGAGCTCGCGGTCGACCTGGCCAACCAGCTGGTGACCGGCTTCCCCGGTGCCCGCCTCGCCGCCGTGCTCGACCGGGTCGCCGCCGCGGACGCGGTGGTCGCGGTCACCCCGGTCTTCAACGCCTCGTACAGCGGGCTGTTCAAGATGTTCGTCGACGCGCTGTCGGTCGGCTCGCTCGACGGCGTCCCGGTGCTGCTGGGGGCGACCGGCGGCAGCGCACGGCACTCGCTCGTCCTGGAGCACGCGCTGCGACCGCTGTTCGCCTACCTGCGCGCGACGACCACGTCCACCGGCGTGTTCGCGGCGACGGAGGACTGGGGCTCCCCCGGCGAGCTCGACACCCGGGTCGACCGGGCGGGCCGGGAGCTGGCCGTGCTGGTCGCCGGCCTCGCCCGACCGGCCGCCGTCGACCCGTACGACGTGAGCGCCGTCAGCGCGCGCTTCTCCGCGCTGTCGGCGTAGGCCGGGTGCGGCGGAGCCAGAGCAGCCCGAGGACCGGCAGGACGAGCGGCACGAAGCCGTACCCGCTCCCGTAGAGCGACCAGACGGTCGCTCGCGGGAACGCGGCCGGGTCGAGCACGCTCAGGGTGCCGACGGTCAGGACGCCGACGAGCTCGACGCTCACCGCGACCAGGGCCACCCGCCGCGAGGTGGCCGTGCCACGCGCCAGCGTGAACGTCGCGACGATGTAGACGATCCCGGCGACCAGGGAGAGCACGTACGCGAGCGGCGCCTCGTCGTAGCTCGTGACGAGCTGCGTGACCCCGCGGGCCGTCGCCGCGAGGGCGAAGAGGCCGTAGACCGCCACCAGCGCGCGGCCGGGGCCGGAGCTCGTCCGCGGCGGCTTCGCGGTCCCCGGGTCGGTGGTCGTGGGGTCGGGGGCGGCGGGGTCAGGGGTGGCGGCGGGCTCGCCGACGGGGGTGCTCACGCCGGCACCCACAGCACGACCAGCCGGAACGTCATCGCCGCGACCGCAGCGGCGGCGACCGCGAGCACGACGCCGGAGAACCGGGTGCGCTCGGCGTTGGCCCAGAACCAGGCCACCGGGATCAGCACGAGGATGCCGATCAGGTAGCCGATCGTCGTGGCGAGCTCGGCGGGCCGGAAGCCACGGACCAGGCCGACCAGCGCGATGACCGACTGCACGAGGACGACGAGCTCGAGGAACGCGGCGTACAGCAGCTGCGCCTTGCCCGGGGCGCGGTCGAGGACGGCGGTCAGCAGCCCCCAGCACATGGACACCAGGGCGAGGGCGGCGACGGCGTAGCCCAGCGGTGCGATCACGCTGGTCCTCCACGCTCGGGTCTGGTCGGCACGAGGCCCCAGGCTACGACGCGCCCGCGAGCCGTTCTGTCGCGCGCCACTAGATTAGGCGCGTGGACCCCGAAGATCATCTCGCTGCGCGCCCGGCCGGCGCGCAGATGCGGGTGATCGGGGTGGCAGCCAAGGGTCGTCGCGTGTTCGACCAGCCGCTCGGGCACGGCGTCGACCCGCGGGTGCTGGCGTACGAGTCGGGGTGGGTCGTCCTGCGCCCGGTCGAGGCCGACCTGGACGAGCACGACACGCTGCGCCTCGTGCTCAAGGTGCGGCACCGCCGCAAGGGCGACGGCCACCCGCGGACGCGGCGGCCCGGACGCGACCGCGGGCTGGCGACCTCGACCGACGACCCGCCTGTGGTGCGGCAGCGCTTCGCCGCGTACGCGGTCGTCGAGTCCGAGCTCGGCCTGCTGGCCACGGAGTACTCCGACCTCACCGCCGTCTCCGGCCGCTGGGGCATGCCCGGCGGCGGCATCGACGAGGGCGAGGCGCCCGTCGCGGCGGTCGTGCGCGAGGTGCACGAGGAGACCGGCCAGCCCGTCGACGTCGGCGACCTCGTGCTCGTGCAGAGCTCGCACTGGGTGGGCCGCAGCCCGCACGGCGGCGTCGAGGACTTCCACGCCGTACGCCTCATCTACCGCGGCACCTGCCCCGACCCCACCGACCCGGTCGTCCACGACCAGGGCGGCACGACCGCGGCCGCGAAGTGGGTGCCCAAGGCGGCCTGGCAGGACCTCACCTGGACCGCCAACTGGCGCCAGGCGCTCCGACGCCTCATGAGGTAGCGGAGCTGTGCTGTCTGTCCTCGCTCCGCTCGGACGCGGCCCGCGCTCTGACCCGATGCCTTCCTCCCTCCCGCGCAGGACGAAAAGCGTGTCCTGCGCGTCCGGTCGTCCAGGCACCGGCGCGCGAACCGGCGGTGGTCGATTCTGCGAAACGCCCTGCTGACCCTCTCTAGCTCACATCGCTGAGGAGATCCTGGCGGGTGAGGACGCCGGCGGGGCGGCCGTCGTCGAGGACGAGCAGAGCGTCGCCGTCGACGAGGAGCTCGACGGCGCGGGTGACCGGCTCGGTGGCGCCGAGGGTGGGGAGCGGCGGTTCCATGGCCCGTTCGACCGGGTCGGCGAGGCGGACCTTCTGGCTGAAGAGGGCGCCGAGCAGGCCGCGCTCGCTGACCGAGCCCACGACCTCGGCGGCCATGACCGGCGGCTCGGCGCGGACGACGGGCATCTGGGAGACGCCGTACTCACGCAGGATCTCCACGGCCTGGGCCACGGTCTCGCCGGGGTGGGTGTGCACGAGGTCGGGCAGGCGGCCGGCCTTCTCGCGCAGCACGTCACCGACCACGCGGACCGGCCCCTCGGGCCGCGGCGCGAAGCCGTACCGCGCGAGCCAGCCGTCGTCGAAGATCTTGCCCAGGTAACCGCGACCACCGTCGGGCAGCAGCACGACGATCACCGCGTCGGGGTCGTCGAGCTCGGCGGCCAGCCGGGTCGCGGCGACCGTGGCCATCCCGCAGGAACCCCCCACCAGCAGCGCCTCGGTCCGGGCGAGCCGGCGCGTCATGGCGAACGAGTCGCCGTCGGAGACCTCGATGACGCGGTCGGCGATCGTGGGGTCGTACGTCGAGGGCCAGAAGTCCTCCCCCACGCCCTCGACGAGGTACGGCCGCCCGTCGCCGCCGGAGTAGACCGAGCCGGTCGGGTCGGCGCCGACGACCTGGACGCGGCCGCCGGACACCTCCTTGAGGTAGCGCCCGGCGCCGCTGATCGTGCCGCCCGTGCCCATCCCGGCGACGAAGTGCGTGATGCGCCCCTCGGTCTGCGCCCAGATCTCCGGGCCGGTCGTCTCGTAGTGGCTCAGCGGGTTGTTGACGTTGCTGTACTGGTCGGGCTTCCAGGCGCCGGGGATCTCGCGGGCGAGGCGGGCCGAGGTCGAGTAGTAGGACGTCGGGTCGTCGGGGTCGACGGCCGTGGGGCAGACGACGACCTCCGCCCCGTACGCGGCGAGCACGTTCCGCTTCTCCTCGCCGACCTTGTCGGGGCAGACGAAGACGCACCGGTAGCCCTTGGCCTGCGCCACGATCGCGAGCCCGACGCCCGTGTTCCCGCTGGTCGGCTCGACAATGGTCCCGCCCGGGAGGAGCAGCCCCTCGCGCTCGGCCGCCTCGACCATGCGGACGGCGATGCGGTCCTTGACCGAGCCGCCGGGGTTCAGGTACTCGACCTTGGCCAGGACGAGTCCCTTCGACCCGTCGGTGACCTTGGACAGCTGGACCAGCGGGGTGTTGCCGACGAGGTCCATGACGTTGGTGACGTACTGCACCCCCCGACTCTACGGAGCGTTCGGCACCGCTGGGTTCAGCTCGGGTGGTTCAGCTCCGCGGTGTCGAGCCCGGTGCGAGGACGGCGTCCGCGGCCCGGCGCCCCGAGACGAGCGCACCCTGGATCGACGCCGTGTCGCGGTGGTCGCCCGCCACGAACAGCCCTTCGTCGAGCGCGGCCGGCTGCCGTACGTCGAGCGGCGCCGGCTGGGCCGGGAGCGCGGCGGCCACCACGTGCGTCGTCACGAGCTCCCAGCGCTCCGTGCCAACGCCGTAGACGAGACCGGCCTGGGTCCGCGCGGAACGTTCCGTGGCGGCGGAGCCGTCGGCCCCGAGCACCGTCACCTGCACCAGCGCACGACCGGCGGGCGCGTACGAGGGGGCCGCGTTCGTCATGACGGCCGTGTTGACCAGCGGGCCGCGGTGGTCGGCGTCGAGGTGCAGCAGGTTGCGCGCGCTCGGGGGCTCGTCGGCGGCGTACCAGAACGTGGTGAGCGCCTTCATCCGCGGCGCATCGGCCCCGGTCAGCTCGCCGGCGGTGGCCGGGTCGGCCGCGACGACGACCGCCCGGGCGGCCAGCTCGCCGTCGTCGGTCCGGACGGATCGGCCCGTCACGCCGTGCACGCGGACGCCGAGGCGGACCGTCCCGGCGGGGAGCGACGCGGCGACCAGCTCGGGGAGCCGCCCCATCCCGAGCGAGGGGACGGACGGCGAGCCGAGGACGAAGGAGCGGACGAGCAGCCGGGCGAGGCGGGCGGAGCTCGAGCCGTCGCTCTCGGCGAGGACGCCGGTCAGGAACGGGTCGACGACGCCGGCGCGGAGCCGACCGGTCACCCCGAACGCGTCGAGCTCCTCGGTGCGCGACCGGTCCGGCCGGGCCAGCTGCGTCCGGACGGGGACCAGGGTCAAGGCGGCCCAGGCGGCGAAGCGGACCTTCTCGGCGAAGGTCCCGAGCGGCGCCCGCAGCGACGCGACCATCAGCGAGGGCTCGCGGCGCGGGTCGGCGAGGATCGACCGCGTCCGCCCGTGCGCGACGACGACGCCGGCCCCGAAGGCGTGGAGGTCGAGCGCTCCGACGTCCACGACGTGCTTCAGCGCGGGGTAGGCCGGGTTGAGCAGCTGGAAGCCACGGTCGCAGCGGAAGCCGTCCACCACGTCGGTCCGGACCCGACCGCCCACGCCGTCGGACGCCTCGAGCACGACCACCTCGACGCCGGACCGGACGAGGTGCTGCGCGCAGGCGAGGCCGGCGAGGCCGGCGCCCACGACGATGACCGGGGCGTCGTTGCTCATGCCCCCCATCCTGCCCAGTCCACGGAAGAGCACGCCAACCTCTTCGAGGCCCTTCGACAAGCTCAGGGAGCGTGTTCGGCGCGTCGAACGCGCCCTGATCTGGTCGAACGGCCCGGAGCGGGTCGGCTTGCACCCCCAGAACGCACGAGGGCCGCGTCCCCCAGGAGGGAGACGCGGCCCGCGTACGTGGTTCGAGCGAGGACTACCGGCGGATGTAGGAGATCAGCCGGAGGAGCTCGATGTAGAGCCAGACCATCGTGACGGTCAGGCCGAAGGCCGCCCGCCAGGACTCGCTGGCCGGGGCGCCCATCTCGACGCCACGCTCGACGTAGTCGAAGTCGAGGATCAGGTTGAGCACGGCCAGGACGATCGCGACGGCCGAGACCAGCAGCGACAGGCCGCTGACCGGGCCGGTGATCCCGCTGCGCAGGCCACCGCTGCCGGTGACGAGCGAGAAGATGAAGTTGACCAGCATCAGACCGGCGAACGCGGCGGTCGAGATGAAGACGATCTTGGTGAACTTCGCCGTCACGCGGATGTTGAAGAACTTGTACGCCGCGAGCGTCACGCCCGCCGCGACGAAGGTGGCCACGACCGCCTGGGCGACGATGCCGGTGTAGACCGACTCGAAGACCTTGCTGATCATGCCGATGAAGACACCCTCGATGGCCGCGTACAGCACGACCAGGGCGGGCGAGACGACCCGGCGGAACGAGACGAGCAGCACCACGCCGAAGCCGACGAGGGCCGACAGGATCATCGCCGGGAAGTAGAGGCTGTCCGGGACGAAGTTCCACGCGAGGGCCGCGGTGATCACCAGGACGGCGATCGTCACGGCGGTCTTGGTGATGACGTCGTCCAGGGTCATCCGGCCCTGGACCGTCTGGCTCGCGTTCGAGCGGGGGTCCTGCGGACCGCCGAAGCCGCCACCCTGGCCCGGGCAGCCCTGGTAGGGCTGCTGGCCGTACTGGGGTGCTGCGGGGGTGAACGCGTCCTTCTTGGAGAGGATCGGGTTCGAGCTGCGCAACATGGTGTTGGGGTCCTCCTGGGTGAGGCGCTCTGGAGCTTGCCGGGAAGGCCAACCCGCGCGCCGTGCTTCCAGTGTAGACAACGAACGGACCCGGGTCGCGTGTTCCCCCGCCGCCCCGACCCTGGATCTCCCCTGGTCAGACGCATGTTCGGGCTATGGTTCGGGGCTCTCGGCGTGCCCCCGGCGGGACTCGAACCCGCACTGGAGCGGGTTTAAGCCGCCTGCCTCTGCCGTTGGGCTACGAGGGCCGCGCCGAGCGTCGTGAGCCTAGTGCCGGAGCGCCGTCCGCTCAGCGCACGGAGGCCTGGGGCGCCTCGGGCGTCGGCGAGGCGGTCTCCCCGGCCAGGCGGTTCCGGGTCTCGGGGGGCAGCGCGGCCACGTTCCCGGTGTCGGTGCGGGCGTCGACGACGACCTCGCCGTCGGGCTCGAGGTGCACCGCCTGCACGCCGGTGACCAGGCCGGTCGCCAGGTCCGAGAAGTAGAAGTACGAGTCCGCCCGCACCAGCGGCGGGCTGAAGGGCGTGCTGAACGAGGCCAGCGTCGGCTGCTTGACCCCGCCCGAGGTGCCCTGCTGCATCCCGACGGTCCAGGAGCCGTCGGCGTGGGTGACGACGGTCGGGCCCAGCTGGGCGTGCATGTGGCCCCACAGCACGAGCGCGGCGGGCGGGTCGGGCGCCTTCATGATCTCGGCCGCGGCGGTCGGCTGGTGGACGAGGATCGCGTCGACGGGCCGCGTCCGGGCCGCCTGGACCATCCGCTGCCCGAGCTGGGCCTCGTCCTCGGGCCGGTCGAGGGTGCGTTCCACGCTGAAGGGCACCTGGCGCTCGGGGTCGTCGTCGCCGAGGACGTCCCAGTCCCCGACCTGTGCGGCGCTCCCGTCGAGGACCGTGGCCCCCGCCGCGCGGAGCTGCGCCTCGGTGACGTCGGAGTCGTGGTTGCCCGTCGCCACCGCGAACGGCCGGCCGCCGGGGATCCCCGCCTCGCGCCGGATGCAGCCCCGCTCGGCCGCGGTCCCGTTGACGGTGTCGTCGCCCGAGTCGAGGACGACTGCCGGATCGGTGACCGCGACGAGCCGCGACATCAGCTCGGTGGTCGCCTGGTTGCAGTGCAGGTCGCTGAAGCCGTACGCCATCGTCTCGCCGGGGCGGGGACGCGGGAGCACCGCGAGCTGGGCGGACAGGCTCTGCGTCGCCGTCTCGACCCACGCCGCGACCGCCGCCTGCTGCCGGGCGCTGAGGATCCGGATGCCGGAGACGCCGCGCCCGAGGAGGTCGGCGAGCAGCGGGCTGTCGACGCTGATCGTCGGGCTGGCGTCGGGCAGCGGGAGGTCGATCGGGATGCGGGGCCCGTCGGGGCGCGTGGGCACGAGGACCCCGCCGACGACGACCGCCATCACCACGCCGTAGACGGCGAGCGTGCGGCGGCGCGTCACCCGCCGCACCACCCACGGCGCCAGGAGGCGCGACCGCAGGCTCCACACCGCGAACCCGACGAGCAGCACCGCCTCGGCCACGGCCGTCCGCTCGAGCGCGTCACGCTGGAGCCGCTCGACGACGCCCCGGACCGCCTCCTCGGGGTCGGTGTAGAGGGCGGTGTAGGCGGCGAGCGTCTCGTTCGAGAAGAGCGAGCCGAGCGTCGAGCCGGACTCCCCCACCCCGCCCACGGTCGCCCGGAGGCCGACCGGGGCGTACGGGCTGGGGAGGTAGGCCCGGCCGAGCGGGCCCAGGTCGATCTCGATCTCGCCGCTGTAGTCGGCGGCGAGCGACACCCGGTTGGGCCCGAGGTAGTCGTCGACCCGGGCGTGCCCGACGCCCCACGCGGCGGCGAGCGGCAGCGCCAGCACGGCGGCGACGAGGGTCACGGCCAGGGCGCGACCGGTGCTGGCCAGGAGCGTGCGGCGCGAGCGGACCCGCGCGGCGTGCCGCGCGAGCACGCTGCCCAGCCGACGCGTACGCACGCCACCAGTGTGCGGAAGCCGTGTGTCGGGCGCGGGTCCTCCGTGAGACGCGGACGCCGGGGCGGGCGGAGGTCAGGCGCCGGGGTCGGCCGGGGCGTCGAGGTAGACCTGGCGGGCGTGCAGGGCATGGGCGCCGGCGACGCGGTCGAGGAAGAGCAGGCCGGCGCAGTGGTCGATCTCGTGCTGGAGCGCGCGCGCCTCGAAGGCGTCGGTCACGACGTCGGTCTCCTCGCCGCTGCCCGGCAGCTGCCCGCGCACGGTCAACCGGGTCGCGCGCTTGACGTCGCCGGTGAGGTCGGGGACGGACATGCAGCCCTCGCGGGCGCGCTCGTTCCGGCTGGACTCCACGACCCGGGCGTTGACCAGGACGACGAGGCCGTGGGCCGTCCGGGTCTTGGGGTGGTCGGTCACGTCGACGCAGAAGGCCTGCGCCGAGACCCCCACCTGCGGCGCGGCGAGGCCGACGCAGCCGGGCGACACCCGCATGGTCGCCACGAGGTCGGCGCAGAGCTGGACGACCTCGGGGTCGGTCGGGTCGACCTCCGGCCCGGCCGCGGCGAGGACGTGCGCGGGGGCGCGCACAACCTCACGCACCCGGCCCGGCGGCAGGGTGGTCTCGTCGAAGCTCACAGCTCGTCGTTCTCCACGGACCGCAGCGTGACCTCGACGCCGAGGTCGGAGGCGACCTCCTCGAGGTGTGCGCGGAGGGCGTCGACGTCGGTCCCGGGGGCGGCGCCGACCGGGAGCGCGACCTCGGCGAGGAGCACGTAGAGCTCGCCCGAGAGCCGCGTGGTGAGGTCGGTGACGTTGCCGCCGGCCTCGGAGACGACGCCGACGAGGCGCGCGACGATCCCGAGCCGGTCGGCCCCGTAGACCGTCACGAGGTGCGTCGCGACCGCCGCGGGCACGTCGGGGTCGGGGACCACCTCACGCACGGCGACGTCGAGCCCGGACGCGGAGAGCGGCTCGAGCGCCGCACGCACGGCCTCGACCGCGGCGTCGCCGGCGCACACCAGCGTCATGGCGAAGTGCCCGCGCAGCAGGGTCATCGAGGAGTCCTCGAGGTTCATCCCGCAGGTGGCGAGGGCGTCGGCCGCCGCGGCGATGATGCCGGGGCGGTCGTGCCCGACGACGGTCACGGCCAGGGAGCTCACAGGCGTCATCCTGCCAGCCCGGGCGCCCGCACCGACCGGTCCGGCGGACCGGCGGGCGCGTCGGCATGATGGCCGGGTGCTGCCCACCCACGGCCGGTTCGGCCACTCCGCCATCACCCAGCGCCCGGACTTCGACTGGCCGGGCGGCGCACGCCTCGCCGTCTACGTCGCGGTGAACTGCGAGCACTTCGCCTACGACGACGGGGAGACCGACCTCGGCTGGACGCCCGGGCTGGACCAGCCGGACTCGTACAACTTCGGCTGGCGCGACTACGGCCTCCGGGTCGGCGCCTTCCGGGTGGCCGAGACCCTGGAGCGGGTCGGGATCGTGCCGACGGTGCTGGTGAACAGCGAGGTGTACGAGCACGCCCCGTCGGTGCCCGCCGCGTTCCGGGCGCTGGGGGCCGAGTTCGTCGCCCACGGCCGCACGAACTCCGTGCAGCCGAACGCGCAGACCGAGGACGAGGAGCGGGCCACCGTCGAGCTCGTGCGCCGCACGGTCGCCGACGCCGAGGGCGCAGCGCCACGGGGCTGGATGAGCCCCGGCGCCAACCCGAGCCGGGCTACCGAGGACCTGCTGGCCGAGGCCGGGTACGCGTACACGCTCGACTGGCCGATCGACGACCAGCCGGTCTGGATGACCACCCGCGGCGGGCCGCTGCTGTCGGTCCCCTACCCCCACGAGCTCAACGACCTGCCGGTCTTCGTGCACCACCACCAGACCGCCGAGACCTTCGCCTCGATGATCATCGACTCGTTCGAGGAGCTGCGCGAGGACTCCCGGCGCCAGCCCCTGGTGCTGTCGATCTCGCTGCACACGTTCCTGGCGGGGCAGCCCTACCGCCTGCGGCGGGTGCGCGAGGCGCTGGAGCACCTGCGGGCGCACGCCGACGGCGTGTGGTTCACGACGCCGGGAGCGATCGCCGACCACTACGCGACGGTCGTGCCCCCGCCGCGGTGAGGGTTCAGCCGGCCTGCAGCAGCTGCAGGGCGATGCCGTCGAGGATGTCGGACTCGCTCACGACCAGGTCGGCGACGTGGAGGCGGGCGGCGACGCGGTTCGCGATGAGGGCGCCCGCGGTGACCACGTCGGCGCGGCCGGGGTGCATGGACGGCAGCGCCTTGATCTGGTCGACGTCCATCCGGGAGAGCAGGAACGCGAGCTCGTCAAGCTTGGGCAGCGGGATCGTGGAGCCGTGGACGCGCTCGCGGTCGTACGCCTCGAGCTGCAGGTGGACCCCGGCGAGGGTCGTGGCCGTCCCGGCGACGCCGACCCAGGTGCCCACGGAGGCGAAGTCGACGCCGGACGAGTCGAGCAGCGCGTCGACGTGGTCGCGGGCGGCCGTCAGGGCGGCGGGAGCGGGCGGGCCGGCGCCCAGGAACCGTTCCGTCAGGCGGACGGAGCCGATGTCGAGCGAGATCGCCGAGGTCACCTCGCCGGCGGCGGTTCCGACGATGAGCTCGGTCGAGCCGCCGCCGACGTCCATGACCAGGACGGGCTCGGCGGAGGGCCGGATGCGGCTGAGGGCGCCGGCGAAGGAGAGCCGGGCCTCCTCGTCGCCGCTGATGACGTCGGGGCGCACCCCGACCAGCTCCTCGATGCCGCTGAAGAACTCGTCGCGGTTGCGGGCGTCCCGCGAGGCGGAGGTGGCGACGAACCGGGTGCGCCCGGCGGGGACACCGGCCGCGCGGACGAGCTCGGCAAAGCGGCGCGTCACCGCGAACGTCCGCTCCAGCGCCTCCGGCGTGAACTCCCCGGTCGCGTCCACGCCCTGGCCGAGCCGGACGATCTCCGTACGGCGGTCCAGGTCGGTCAGGGCCGTCCCGTCCTCGCCTCCGGTGCCCGGGCCGGCCAGCAGCAGGCGGAGCGAGTTGGTGCCGCAGTCGAACGCCGCCACGGTGGTGCTCATCGGTCCTCTTCCGTTCGGTCGCCCGCGCGTCCCGCGGAGGGTTCCGCGGGGCTCGGGAGACAGGGTCGTTCCCACCAGGGCCCGACGAGCGCCAGCGTCTCATCCCCCAGCGGGTTGACCCCCGGGCCCGCGGCGAGGGCGTGCGCCGCGAGCGCGTGCAGGCACTTCACCCGGTCGGGCATCCCGCCCGCGCTGACCCCCGCGATCTCGGGGACGTCGCCGTCACCGGTCAGCGCGCCGATGCCGCGCCGCGCGGCCAGGTAGGCCTCGTGCGCGGCCGCGCACGCGTCGGCGAGGGCCGGGTCCTCGCGCAGCCGGGCGGCCATGGCGGCCATCACGCCGTTCGACTCCAGGGTCGAGCAGGCGGAGGAGGCCCGGGGGCAGGTGAGG
The DNA here is from genome assembly GCF_014193425.1 of Microlunatus antarcticus. Classification (NCBI taxonomy): domain Bacteria; kingdom Bacillati; phylum Actinomycetota; class Actinomycetes; order Propionibacteriales; family Propionibacteriaceae; genus Microlunatus; species Microlunatus antarcticus. The sequence goes on from NZ_JACHZG010000001.1 coordinate 3,751,716, forward strand.
TAGAACGTCGTCGGGAAGGGCGAGCCACCGGGTAGGCGCGGGCCGGTGGCGACCACGTCGGGGCGGCCGCACGGGCACCGGTGGGCGACCTCGACGGCGCCGCGGGGTGGGCGCCCCAGCTGCGCCTCGACGGTGGCGGTGTCCTCGTCGCTCAGCGTGGGGGTGGTGTGGTCCATCGGTCGCGTCCCGGGGTCGATGGTCTCAGGACCGCCGGCTCGTGCCGGGCAGCGAGAGCGAACGGACGGCGGGCGAGACCCAGCTGATGATCACGGCCACCATGATGAAGCCACCACCGAAGAGGAACGTGCTCGATGCGCCGAGGCCCTGGGCCGCGATGCCGGTGAGGGAGAAGCTGACGGGGTCGCCGAGGTAGCCGGACAGCGACACGGCGGCCATGATGCGGCCGAGCTGGGCGACCGGGGTCATGGCCACGAGCGCGGCGTTGACGAGCGTGCCGAACAGCCCGGTCCCGACGCCGAAGAAGGCGGCGCAGGACCCGGCCAGGAGGACCTCCCGCATCGGGGTGCCGTCGACCTGCTCGACGAGGCCGAGCGCGACGAGGCCGACGCTCATCATGGTCAGGCCGACGGCGGCCACCACACCGGCGCGGACGGTCGGGCGGCGCCACGCCAGCACGGCCGCCGTGACGACGGCACCCACCCCGAAGCCGCCGACGATCCAGCCGATGCCCCCCGGTCCCCAGCCCTGCTCGGCGGCGAGGAGCGGGACGCCGGCCGTGGTCGGGCCGGCGAACCCGAAGTCGAGGATGGCGAGGACGCCGACGACCACCAGGAGCTGCCGGTTGGAGACGATCAGCCGGAGCCCCTCGCGGATCTCGCCGAAGACGCTGGTCCGCGCGGTCCGGTCGACCGCGGCGGAGAGCGCGGAGCCGGACGCAGGGCGCGTCATCCGGGTGAAGGACAGCGCGACGACCGAGGCGGCGAAGAGGAAGGCCGTGACCCCGAAGGCGGTGACGGTGCCGTACGTGAGGAGCAGCGCGCTGGCCAGCGGGGCGCCGACCATCGGGGCGCCGCGGTAGACGATCGTGCGCAGGGCCTGCAGCCGCGTCTGGCCCTCCACGGTCGCGACGAAGGCCGGGGCGGCCCCCACGGCCGGGAGGAACAGCCCGTCGACGAAGCCGAAGACGACGGTCAGGGCCCCGAGCAGGAACGTCCCCGTGAGCCCCACCCCGAGCAGCACCGCGGCGGCGACCATCACCGCGGTCCGCAGCACGTCGGAGACGATGATGAGGCGCTTGGGACCGGCCCGGTCCACGAAGACCCCGCCGGCGAGGAGCACGACCGCGCGGGGCAGCGAGCCCAGCACGAGGAGCAGGCCGACCTCGGCCGGCGACATGATCTGCACCGCGGCCCAGGTCAGGGCGACGTAGAAGATCTGCTCGCCGACGAGGGAGTGGGCGTAGCCGAAGAGCCAGAGCCCGCTGTCGCGCGGACCGGGCAGAGCCCGGCGCGGTTCGGGCACGCGTCGAGAGCCGCGTCCCGAGGACGTGGTCTGGCCGCTGAGGCTCAGAGCTGCTCCGTTCTCCCCGGTTCCGGACGACCGCGCACGGCTGCGACCTGCGAGAACCGTAACCCCGGTCCTCGCTACAGTTCGCGCATGGCAGCGGCGGCAGCATCGGCGGGTCGTACCGCACCGGGACCGGGCACGGTCGTCGTGGTGGGGAGCATCAACGTCGACCTCACGGTCTCGGCCTCCCCGCTCCCCCGGCCCGGCGAGACGGTGTCGGGCACCCAGTTCTCCACGCTGCTCGGCGGCAAGGGCGCCAACCAGGCGGTGGCTGCGGCCCGCGCGGGTGCACGGACGCTCATGGTCGGGGCCGTGGGCCGCGACCCGTTCGGCGCGGTAGCGCTCGACGCCCTGCGCGCCGACGGGGTCGACGTGGGCTGGGTGGAGGAGGTGGACGGGTCCACCGGCGTCGCCCACATCCGCGTCGACTCCCGCACCGGTGAGAACAGCATCGTCATCGTCCCCGAGGCGAACGGCGCCGTCACGGCCGAGCGCGTCCGGGCAGCGCTGACCGCCGCCGCCCCGACCTCTCCGGTGGTCCTGCTCCAGCTCGAGACCCCGCTCGAGGTCACGGTCGCGACCGCGAGCGCCTGCGCCGACCTCGGCCTGCGGCTCTCGCTCGACCCCGCGCCGGCGACGCCCCTGCCCGAGGAGATCTGGGCCGGCGTCTGGCTGGCCTGCCCGAACGAGACCGAGGCGGAGGTCCTCACCGGCACCCGGGTGACCGACGTCCGTTCCGCGGAACGTGCGGCGCGCTGGTTCCTCGAGCGGGGCGTCCATCAGGTCGTCATCACCCGCGGTGGCCGCGGGACGGTCGTCGTCGGGCCGTCCGGCACGACGGAGATCCCCGCCTTCGGCGTCACGCCGGTGGACACCACCGCCGCGGGCGACACATTCGCCGGAGCCCTCGGTGCCGCGGTCGCCGCGGGTCTGCCCTGGCCCGTCGCCCTGCGCCGCGCCGCCGCGGCCGGCGCCCTGGCCACCACGAAGCCCGGCGCGAGCCCGAGCATCCCGACCGCCGCCGAGGTCGACACGTTCCTCAAGGGCCGCTAGCTGCGCGGACGCGAAGCTAGCGCGGCTTGGAGTCCGGCGTCACGGGTGCGCGGTTGGCGGGGTTGGCCTTGACCGGGGCGGGCTTGTCCGCGGCCTTGACCGAACCCCACATGCGGTCCCACCACATCGGCTGCTGCTGCTCGGGGTCGGTGGTGGCCGAGGAGTCGAGCGTGAGACCGCCGCCGAGCGGCTTGCCGTCGGCGCCGACCACCGTGTAGCCGGTCTCCCCGGGCACCAGCCAGCCGAGCCGTTCGCGGGCCTGGGCGGCGACGTACGCCGGGTCGTTCCAGCGGGCGATCTGGCCCTGCAGGTCGCCGATGGCGGCCTGGCTGTCGGCGATCTCGGCCTTGGTGGTCGCGATCTCGTGCGCCTGCGAGAAGTAGATGCGCAACGAGGTCGCGTACGAGATCGTCAGCACGAGCACGACGACCACGAGCGCGAGGGCGCGCGCGGTCAGGTTGGCCCGTACGGCCCGGTGGAGCACGGCCGCGGACCGTCGCGTGACCGCCGACCCGGCCGCCGCGGTCCGTCCCGACCGCGGAGCGGTCAGACCCGGCCGCGGAGCCGAGCTCCGGACCGGCGCCGCAGCGGCCGTCGTCCTTGCCTTCGCCTTCGCGCCGGCGGCGGCCGGCTTGGGCTCCGGGGCCGGCGTGCCGACCTCGAAGGCGACCGTCGGCTCGTTCGCCGGGTCGGTCGACCCGGACCGCTCGCGGGCCTGCGGCCGCGCGCGCGGCTTGCCCCGGCCGGGACCTGCGCCCGGCCGGGAGGTCGGACGAGGTCCGGACGGCGGCACTGCTGCGGCCTACTTGGCGGTGAAGCGCGGGAAGGCGGAGGCGCCGGCGTAGCGGGCCGCGTCGTCGAGGTCCTCCTCGATGCGGAGCAGCTGGTTGTACTTCGCGACGCGGTCGGTCCGGGCCGGGGCGCCGGACTTGATCTGGCCGCAGTTCGTCGCGACGGCGAGGTCGGCGATCGTCGTGTCCTCGGTCTCGCCCGAGCGGTGGCTCATCATGCAGGCGAAGCCGGCGCGGTGCGCGAGGTCGACGGCGTCGAGGGTCTCGGTGAGGGATCCGATCTGGTTGACCTTGACGAGCAGCGCGTTGGCGGCGCGCTCGCTGATGCCGCGGCGCAGGCGGGTCACGTTGGTGACGAAGAGGTCGTCGCCGACGACCTGGACCTTGTCGCCCAGCTGGGCCATCAGCGCGGACCAGCCGGTCCAGTCGTCCTCGGCCAGCGGGTCCTCGATCGACACGATCGGGAAGTCGTTCACCCACTGCGCGTAGATGGCGGTCATCTCGTCGGCGGACTTGGTCCCGCCCTCCCAGCTGTACGACCCGTCCTTGAAGAACTCGCTGCTCGCCACGTCCAGGGCCAGACCGATGTCGGTGCCGAGCGTGAGCCCGGTCGCCTCGACGGCGGTGGAGATGAGCTCGAGCGCCGCGACGTTGGCGGGCAGGTTCGGCGCGAAGCCGCCCTCGTCGCCCAGGCCGGTCGACAGACCCTGCTTCTTGAGCACGGACTTGAGCGAGTGGTAGACGGAGGCGCCCATCTCGACGGCCTCGCGGAACGTGGCCGCCCCGATCGGCGCGATCATGAACTCCTGGACGTCGACGTCGGAGTCGGCGTGCGAGCCGCCGTTCACGATGTTCATCATCGGCACCGGGAGGACGTGGGCGTTCGGGCCGCCGACGTAGCGGTAGAGCGGGAGGTCGGCCGAGTTCGCCGCCGCGTGCGCGACCGCGAGCGAGACGCCGAGGATGGCGTTCGCGCCGAGCTTGGACTTGTTGTCCGTGCCGTCCAGGTCGAGCATCGCCTGGTCGATGAGGCGCTGCTCGCTGGCCTCGAAGCCGAGGAGCTCGGGGCCGAGCTGGTCGACCACGCCGAGGACGGCCTTGGTCACGCCCTTGCCGCCGTAGCGGGAGCCGCCGTCACGGAGCTCGACCGCCTCGAACGCGCCGGTGGAGGCGCCCGACGGCACCGCCGCGCGACCCTCGGACGCGTCGTCGAGGATGACCTCGACCTCGACGGTCGGGTTGCCCCGGGAGTCGAGGATCTCGCGTGCCCCGATGAATTCGATACTCGCCACGAGCACTGCCTTTCGCTGCTTCCCGCGCGTCAGCGTCGGGGAGGACCAGGTGTCGGCCCCACCCTAACGGCGCGACGGCGCACGGCCGCCGCGCCGCCTCGGCGGTTCGCGGAGGAGGTCAGCAGTTCTGCGGGACCACGATCTCGGGCGAGTCCTCGTCCCACGGCGCCGGCGACGCGAGGCTGAGGAAGTACGACTGGCTCAGCGACGTCGGGTCGTCGAGGTAGGCGGCCGCGTACGCGCCGGTGCTCTGCCACGGCACGGTCACGGTCTGCCCGGCACCCACCGTCACGGGGTCGACGTAGTCCTCGTCGGGGTCGCCGTCGCCCGCCGTCTCAAGCTCCACGACCACACCGATGGGGTTCGGGTTGCGCAGCTCGATCGCCTCGCAGCGCGGGGTGATCTCGACGCAGCCGAGCACGACGAAGGCGACGTCCTCGAAGGGCTTCGCCAGGCCGTTGGCGTAGCTGCGGTAGGTGTACGAGCCGGCGGCCAGGCTCAGGTCCTTCTCGCGCCCACCCTTCGGGGTGCCCTTGGCGACGACGGCCTGCTGGGCGTCCAGCACCTCGAAGCGCAGCTTCTTCAGCGACGGCTGCGCTGACCAGCCCAGCTGGACGTCCGCCTTCGCCGCTGACTGGGCGCAGCCCACGTAGCCCGTGGTCTGCAGGGCGTGGGAGTCCGGCTGCGCGGCGCCGTGCTTGCAGGACTGCTTGACCTTGATCGTGCCATTCCCGAGACCGGAGTCGTCCGACGTCAGGTCGTAGTCGATCTTGGAGTGGTCGGCGCGCACGGTGAGCGATGCGCCCGGGGCGAGGTCGAGCTCGAAGTCCTGGTTCTTCTTGTGGCCGCGGTAGAGGCCGTACGCCGCCGGGTTGCCCGCCGGGTTGGTGAACGTGACCGCTCGGCAGCTGGCCTTCACCGTGACGCAGGGCAGGACGTCGAACGTCGCGTCCGCCACGAGGTCGGTCCTGCCGTGCAGGGCGACCGTGAGGTGGTAGGAGCCAGTGCGCACGGACGGCAGCGAGAACGACACGGGCCGGTCGGCCTTGGTCTTGACGGTGCCGGTCTTGCGCAGACCGGTCCCGGTCAGCACGTAGTCGAGCTTGACCTTCGTCGGCGTGTAGACGTAGCCGGCGACCTTGGCCTTGCCCGTGCCGGTCGCGCAGCCGGGATCGACGTCCAGCCAGGCCTCGTCGTCCTCGCCGGGGATCGCCAGGGCGTGGCGTTCGCCGGCCCGGTCGTGCTTCTGGGCGACGAGGTCGTGACCGGCGGCCTCCGCCAGCCGCTCCACGGGGGCGGGGACGGACACGGGCGTCGCCGACGCGGGCACCGTCCCGAGGACGCCGGCGGTTACCGCCAGGACGACCACCCCGATGAAGCGCCGACCTGTCGCGAACCGCTGCTGTCGCACCACGTACCCCTGACCTCCACTGCCTCGTCGCCCGACCGGGCAGGAGGAGCGTACGGAGGATCAGAGCGGACTGTGCGGAAACTGAGAAGTCGTCAGGAGGGGGTTCCCGGCCGGCCCCGCAGCCGGTCGTCCTCGGCGAGGCGGCGGGCCGTCCGACGCCGCCGCTCGACGCGGGACGCGACCCACCAGCCGAGCACCGCGACCGCGAAGGTCAGGAGGATGCCGACGAGCACGACGGGCAGGAGCGGGATCTCCACGTCGCCGAGTCTCCCACGCGGGCGCGGGCCCGGGACCTGAGGCGGCGGCGTACGGCTCGCCTCGCGGGGTAAGTCCCACCCATGAGCAACGACACCCCCGCCCCGACCTCGGACCGACCGTTCGCCCTGGTGACGGGGGCCTCCAGCGGCATCGGCCTGGAGCTCGCGCGCCAGCTGGCCGGCCGAGGCCACGACCTCCTGATCACCGCCGAGGTGCCGCTGGACGACCGGGTCGAGGAGCTCGCCGCGCTGGGCGCGGAGGTCCACACCTTCGTCGCCGACCTGCGGACGGGGACCGGGGTGGAGTCCCTCTACGCGGCGACCGTCGCGCTGGGCCGCCCGCTGGCCGTGGTCGCGCTCAACGCCGGGATCGGCCGGGGCGGGGCGTTCGTGGACAACAGCCTCGACGACGAGCTCGACGTCATCCGGCTGAACGTGCTCGGCACCGTGCACCTGGCCAAGCTCGTGCTCGACGACATGGTGCTGGCGAACACGGGCCGGGTGCTCGTCACCTCCTCGATCGCGTCGGAGCTGCCGGGCCCCTTCATGACCGTCTACAACGCGTCGAAGTCGTTCGTCCAGTCCTTCACCGAGGCGCTGCAGTCCGAGCTGGCCGAGACGGACGTCGTCATCACCGCGCTGATGCCCGGCCCGACGGACACGGCCTTCTTCGCGCGCGCCGGCATGGACGACACGCTCATGGGCGAGGGCCCGCAGGACGACCCGGCCGAGGTCGCCCGTCAGGGCCTCGACGCGCTCATGGCCGGCAAGGCCAAGGTGGCGGCCTCGTCGCCGGGCCCCAAGGCCAGCGCGCTGGTGGCCGGCGTGCTGCCCGACAAGGTCAAGGCGCTGCTCAACAAGGTGGCCGCGAAGCCGCGTGACGAGGGCTGAGGCCCGGGCGCCGAAGCCCCGGCGCTGAGGCAGGTCTCGGCGGGGTAACACTGCGGACATGGAATATCGCACCCTCGGCTCGAGCGGCACCGCCGTCTCCAGCCTCTGCCTCGGCACCATGACCTTCGGCAACGAGACCGACGAGGCCGGCTCCCACGAGCAGCTCGACACCTTCGTCGCCGCCGGCGGCAACTTCGTCGACACGGCGAACGTCTACACCCGCGGGGTCTCCGAGGAGATCATCGGTCGCTGGTACGCGAACCGCCCCTCCGACGTCACCGACCGGGTCGTTCTCGCGACCAAGGGTCGGTTCCCGACGACCGAGGGGCCGAACTCGTCCGGCCTCTCGCGCCGCAACCTCACCCGGTCGCTCGACGCCTCGCTGGGTCGGCTCGGCCTCGACCACGTCGACCTCTACCAGGTGCACGCGTTCGACGCGTGGACCCCGCTGGAGGAGTCGCTGCGCACCCTCGACGGCTTCGTCCAGGAGGGCAAGATCGGCTACTACGGCCTGTCGAACTTCACCGGCTGGCAGCTCACCAAGGCCGTCCACACGGCGCGGGCGCTGGGTCTGAACGAGCCCGTCACGCTGCAGCCGCAGTACAGCCTGATCGTCCGCGAGATCGAGTGGGAGATCGTCCCCGCCGCCCTCGACGTCGGCATGGGCCTGCTGCCGTGGAGCCCGCTGGGCGGCGGCTGGCTGTCCGGCAAGTACAAGCGCGACGAGCGTCCGACCGGCGCCACGCGGCTCGGGGACAACCCGGAGCGCGGCATGGAGGCGTACGACCGCCGCGGCACCGAGCGCACCTGGAACACGATCGACGCCGTCCAGAAGATCGCCGAGGACCGCGGCGTCTCGATGGCCGAGGTCGCCCTGTCCTGGGTCACCGACCGGCCCAGCGTCACCTCGACGATCCTCGGCGCCCGCACCACCGCGCAGCTCGAGACCAACCTCAAGGCCGCCGGTCTGCACCTGACCGACGAGGAGACCGCTGCCCTCGACGAGGCGAGCGACCTCCGCGCGACGGACTACCCCTACGGCGAGCTCGGCGTCGGGCAGCGCAACCGCAACCTCGAGGGCTGACCGGCTGACCGGCTGATCAGCCGACGTCAGGTCGACGGGGCCGTCGCCCGCGCAGGGCGGCGGCCACGTTGATCCCTACGATCCCGGCCCAGGCGATCGCGGTGCTGATGATCGAGTCGTGGACGATCCCGGTGATCGGGATGCCGGCGCCGAGCGAGGCCAGCGCGATGAAGAAGCGGCCGTCTCCCGTCGCCTTCTCCTCGTCGCGCGCGTGCTGGCGTTCCTCGGGTGTCGCGACCACCTGCGCGGTCCGCTGCGCGACGATCTCCTCGACGCGGTCGGCCAGGCTCGCCGCGACCGCGTCCTCGTAGTCGGGCCCGAGGTCGTGGCGCGCTCCGAGCGCCGCGTCCACGTCGCGTCGGAGCTCTGAGGAGGGTCGTGTGGGCTCGCTCACACCGTCAGGCTAGCCCCGTTCGGCGTCGCGGACCCTCACCTCGAGGCGGCGTACGGCCGTGCGGGCCGACTGCTCGGCGTCGAGCCCGGAGGCTTGCGCGCGGACCACGAGGTCGAGCAGCGCCTCGCCGAGCGCCTCGTCCGTGATCGGCTCGACCTCCGCCGGGGCCGCCAGCGGCACGCGACGCGAACGGGCCCGGGACAGGATCTTGCCCGCCCGGGACAGGGCCGAGAGCTGCTCGGGGATGCCCTCGAGCGCGGACGTCCTGCCCTTCTCGACCGCCTTGCGCTGCTCCCAGCTCGCGTGCGGGTCGTCGGGGGCCGTTTCGGTGGCGAACACGTGGGGGTGCCGGCGGACCAGCTTGTCGGCGATCCCCGCGGCCACGGCCTGGACGTTGAACGCACCCTCCTCCGCCGCCAGCTCGCTGTGGAACACGACCTGCAGCAGCAGGTCGCCGAGCTCCTCGCGCAGGTCGTCGGTCGTCCCGGCCTCGATGGCCTCGACCACCTCGCAGGACTCCTCGACGAGGTAGGGGACGAGCGAGCGGTGCGTCTGCTCGGCGTCCCAGGGGCACTCGGCGCGCAGCCGGTGCATCACCGCCACGAGCCGGTCGACCTCGGTCACCGCCTGGGGCACCGGCGTCAGGGCGTGGGCGTCGGGCTGGGGCTCGCGGGCTGGGCGAGCGAGCCCGACTGGTCGGTGATGATCAGCTTCTGCTGCTCGTCGAGCACGCCGTAGCGCGGGTTGAGCGTGACCTTCTGCTGCGCGACCTGGTCGAGGTAGGGCTGGGGGCCGATCTTCTGGGCCACGATCTGCTGGTCGGCCACGTCGTACGCGACCTCCGCCGCCCCGGGGACCGACACGAGCGGCTCCAGGTTGGAGCCCTGCAGCGCGGCGCCGCGCTCGGCGTCGGTGACGACGATGTTGTTCTTCGCCGCGATGTGGTCGGCGATGACCCCGTGGACCATGGCGTCCAGCACCGCCTGGGGCGACACCTGCTGGCCCTCCTGGACGGTCGAGCCGACCCCGGCGACCGCGGCGTCGAGCTGCTTCGACGTGATCGTCGTGCCGTCGACGTACGCGGCGACCGACGGGCTCGCGTCGCCGCAGCCGGCGGTGAGGCCGACCGCGAGGAGCGCGACGGTCGTGGCGGCGAGGCGGAGCCGGCGCTGCGGTGCAGCCGGGAACCTGGGACGCATGGGACCTCTCGAGACGTAGGGCGGAGCTGACCTGAGCCTAGGCCAGGAAGATCTCGCGGACGACCTTGGCGCACCAGCGCAGGAGCTCGAGGTCCTCGACGGTGGGCCCGCCGATCGTGCTGGCGAGCGGGCGCGGCACGAGGATGTGCCGCGCGGTCTCCTTGACGACGCTGCGCGGGTAGAGGCGCTTGAGCCGCAGCTGACGAGAGTCGAGCAGCTCCGCCGGCCCGAAGCGGATGTAGTTCCCCTGCGACACGACCTCGGTGATCCCCGCCTCGCGCGCCAGCAGCCGGAACCGCGCCACCTCGAGCAGGTTGAGCGTCGGCTGGGTCGGTGCGCCGTAGCGGTCGTGCAGCTCGGCCTCGATCGCCTTGACGTCGGCCTCGGTCTTGACCTCGGCCAGCCGCTTGTACATCTCCAGCCGCAGCCGCTCCGACTCGACGTAGTCGGTCGGCAGGTGGGCGTCGATCGGCAGCTCGATCCGCATCTCCGGCTCGGGCTCGGTGGCGTCGCCGCGGTACTCCGAGACGGCCTCGCCGACCAGGCGGATGTAGAGGTCGAAGCCGACGTCGGCGATGTGGCCGGACTGCTCGCCGCCGAGCATGTTGCCCGCCCCACGGATCTCGAGGTCCTTCATCGCCACGGCCATGCCGGCGCCGAGGTCGGTGTGGGCCGCGATCGTGGCCAGCCGGTCGTACGCCGTCTGGGTCAGCGGCTTCTCCGGCGGGTAGAGGAAGTACGCGTAGCCGCGCTCGCGCCCACGCCCCACGCGACCGCGGATCTGGTGCAGCTGGCTCAGGCCGAGCTGGTCGGAGCGGTCGACGATCAGGGTGTTCGCGGTGTTGATGTCCAGGCCGGCCTCGACGATCGTCGTGCAGACGAGGACGTCGGCACGACGTTCCCAGAAGTCGACCATGACCTGCTCGAGCCGCTGCTCCCCCATCTGGCCATGGGCGGTCGCGACCCGGGCCTCGGGGACCAGCTCGGTGATCCGCTTCGCGGTCTTGTCGATGCTGGAGACGCGGTTGTGGACGAAGAAGACCTGGCCCTCACGGCTCAGCTCGCGCCGGATGGCTGCGGTGACCTGCGCCTCGTCGTACGGCCCGGCGAAGGTCAGCACGGGGTGCCGCTCCTCCGGCGGGGTCGCGATCGTGCTCATCTCGCGGATGCCGGTGATGGCCATCTCGAGCGTGCGCGGGATCGGCGTCGCGGACATCGCGAGCACGTCGACGCTCGTGCGCAGGCGCTTGAGCTGCTCCTTGTGCTCGACGCCGAAGCGCTGCTCCTCGTCGATGATCACCAGCCCGAGGTCCTTGAACTTGATCTCCCCGCCGAGCAGGCGGTGCGTGCCGATGACCACGTCGACCTTGCCCTCGGTCACCCCCGCCATCGTCGCCTTGATCTCGGCGGCGGACTGGAAGCGGCTGAGCGGGGCCACGTTGACCGGGAAGCCGGAGTAGCGGCCCGCGAAGGTCTGGAGGTGCTGCTGCACGAGCAGCGTCGTCGGCACCAGCACGGCCACCTGCTTGCCGTCCTGCACCGCCTTGAACGCGGCGCGGACGGCGATCTCGGTCTTGCCGTAGCCGACGTCGCCGCAGATCAGGCGGTCCATCGGGACCACCTGCTCCATGTCCCGCTTGGTCTCCTCGACGGCGGCGAGCTGGTCGGGGGTCTCGACGAAGCCGAACGCGTCCTCGAGCTCGCGCTGCCACGTCGTGTCGGGGCTGAAGGCGTGGCCGCGCGTGGCCTGGCGGGCGGCGTACAGCTTGATCAGCTCGCCGGCGATCTCGCGGACGGCCTTGCGGGCGCGTGTCTTGCGCGCGGCCCAGTCCCCGCCGCCCATCTTGTCGAGCGTCGGGTTCTCCCCGCCCACGTAGCGCGTGACCTGCTCGAGCGCGTCCATCGGGACGTAGAGGCGGTCGCCCGGCTGCCCGCGCTTGGAGGGGGCGTACTCGATGACGAGGTACTCCCGCGTGCTGTCCTTGCCGACCGAGCGCTGCACCATCTCGACGTAGCGGCCGACGCCGTGCTGGGCGTGCACGACGGCGTCGCCGGGGCTCAGCTCGAGCGGGTCGATGGTCTGCTTGCGGCGCGCCGGCATCTTGCGGCTCGCCTTGTCCGGCGCCCGCTGGCCCGAGAGGTCGCGGGCGGTCAGCACGAGGAGCTTCACGCCGTCGGCCCCGAAGCCCGACGCCAGCTCGCCGCAGACGACGGTGGCGATGCCCGGGGCCGGGTGGTCGGCGAGGGCCTCCAGCCGGCGTACGGGGAGGTCCTCCGCGACGAGCACCTCGGCAAGACGGTCGGCGATGCCCTTGCCCTCGGCCATCAGCAGCACGCGCCAGCCGTCGCGGATCCGCGCGGTGACCTCGTGCAGTGCGGACTCGGTGTCGCCGCGGTAGCTCTCGACGGGACGGCCGGCGATGGTCCGGCTGACGACCCCGGCCTCCCGGGAGACCGAGCTGAAGTCGATGAGCTCACCGTCCTCGGTGCGGACGTTCCCGGCGCCCCAGCCCTCCGCCGCCCGGGTCTCGCCGTGCCGCGGACCCTGGTCCCCGGCGCCCTCGTTCCCCGAGCCTGTCGAAGGGCCGGCGCTGAAGGGCGACAGGGTCCACCAGGACAGGCCGCGGGCCAGCGCCGCGGAACGCACCTCGGCCAAGGGCCGGTAGGAGGACTCGCCCAGGTCGATCGGCGCCTTGCCCCCGCCCGCCGCGGCGGCCCAGGACGCGTGCAGGAACTCCTCGCTCGTCCGGACGAGGTCGATCGCGCGGCCGCGGACCAGCTCGGGGTCGCAGATCAGCACCTGCGTGCCGGTGGGCAGCAGCTCGACCAGCAGCTCCATCCCGTCGACGAGCACCGGCGAGAGGGCCTCCATGCCGTCGACGGCGTGGCCCTGGGCGATCTTGTCGAGCATCTCGATGAGCTCGGGGTGCTCCTGCGACAGCGCGAACGCGCGGCTCCGCACCTCGTCGGTGAGCAGCAGCTCCCGGCACGGCGACGCGACGACGTCGGTGATGACGAGGTCGGTCGAGCGCTGGTCCGCGACGGTGAAGTAGCGGATGTCCTCGATGGTGTCGCCGAAGAAGTCGATGCGGACCGGGTGCTCCTCGGTCGGCGGGAAGACGTCGACGATGCCGCCGCGGACCGCGAACTCGCCGCGCCGCTCCACCAGGTCGACCCGGTTGTACGCGGCCCCCACCAGGGCGGCCGCCAGGTCGGACGTGTCGAAGTCCTGGCCGGTGACGAGGCGTACGGGCAGCAGGTCGGCCAGCCCCTTGACCTGCGGCTGCAGGATGCTGCGGACGGGGGCCACGACGACGCGCGGGGGCGGCAGCTCGTCGTTGCCGACGATGCGCCGCAGCACGGCGAGGCGGCGACCGACGGTGTCGGAGCGCGGGCTCAGCCGTTCGTGCGGCAGCGTCTCCCAGGCGGGGTAGTAGGCGACCGCGTCGGTCCCGAGCAGCGACTGGCACGCGGCCGTCAGGTCCTCGGCCTCGCGGTAGGTCGACGTCACGAGCAGGACGGGCCGGTCGGCCCCACCTTGTGCGACGGCCGAGGTGAGCGCGGCGGCGATCATCGCCCGCATGGCGGGCGGGGCGGTCAGGTCGAGGGCCGGGAGCGCGCGCGAGCGCGCGTCACCGATCGTTTCGGCGACGACAGGATCGGTGCAGAAAAGGCTCACCAGGCCCGCAAGACTCACTGGTCAGACTGTACTGAGGGCGCGAAACCGACGCGGGGGTGCGTCCCTCAGGAGTTGAACTGGCTCTGGGTCCGCTCGAGGTCGTTCTGGACGAGGAACTCGACCGCGTCGGCGGCCCGCTGGACCTCGATCTCGAGGTCCGTCCGGGCCGACGGAGGGAAGTTGCTCAGCAGGAAGTCGGCCGGGTCCTGCCGCCCGGGCGGACGCCCGACGCCGATGCGGACGCGGTAGTAGTCGCCGGTGCCGAGCGAGCGCCGGATCGACTTGAGGCCGTTGTGGCCGTTGTCCCCGCCACCGAGCTTGACCCGCAGCTGGGTGGGGTCGATGTCGAGCTCGTCGTGGATCACGATCAACGCCGACGGCTCGAGCTTGTAGTACGACATCAGCCCGGAGACGGGCCCGCCGGTCTCGTTCATGTACGAGCGCGACTTGGCCAGGACCAGCCGCTGCTGGTCGACGCCGGGAGGGCCGACGCGGACGTCGGCCGTCTCGGCGCGGATGCCCTTGACGGGTGAGAAACGAGCACCGCCACGACGGGCCAGCTCGTCGACGACGAGGAAGCCCACGTTGTGGCGGTGACCGGCGTAGGTCGGGCCCGGGTTACCGAGCCCGACCACCAGCCAGAGCATGCTGCCTCGACCGGGTGAGGTCAGGCGTTCTCGGAGTCCTCGGAGGAACCGGACTCCTCGGCCTGCGCCGCGTCGGTCTCGGTGTCCTCGGCCAGCGTGGGCTCGATGCCCAGCTCGGCCTCGGCCTCGGCCAGCTCGGCCTCGACCTGCTCGGCGGTCGCGGCCGCCGTGATGTTGATGATGAGCGCCTCGGGGTCGAGCCCGGACAGGGTCGAGCCCTCGGGGAGCGTGATGTCGCCCGCGGTGATCTGCGTACCGGCCTTGAGGCCCTCGATCGACACGACCACGTTCACGGGGATGTGCGTCGCCTCGGCCTCGACCGGGATCGAGTTCGCGACGACGTCGACGAGCGCGTCCGGAGCCGCCTCGCCCTCGACGAGGATGGCGACGTCGACCGTGACCTTCTCGCCACGACGGACGAGGACCAGGTCGACGTGCTCGATGGTGCGCTTGATCGGGTCGCGCTGGACCTGCTTGGGCAGGGCGAGCTGGGCGCCCCCGTCGAGCTCGATGGAGAGGAGCGCGTTGGCGGTGCGCAGCGCGAGCAGGGTCTCGTGACCCGGCAGGGTGATGTGGACAGGATCCGTGCCGTGCCCGTACAGGACGGCGGGGATCTTGTCGGCACGACGGATACGGCGGGCAGCACCCTTGCCGAACTCGGTGCGCGCCTCGGCGATGATCGTGACCTCAGGCACGGACGAACTCCTTGCGATTTGCTTCGAACGACTGCTTCGAACGATGTGGGTTGGACTCGGATGTCAGCACCGGGAGGTGCGCAGCGGGCGACCGCAGGCCGGCCCGCGCGGAGCCGGTGCCCTGTCGATCACGGTCTGCGACCCTCGCCGAGGCAACCTCAGAA
Source organism: Microlunatus antarcticus (assembly GCF_014193425.1). Taxonomy (NCBI): domain Bacteria; kingdom Bacillati; phylum Actinomycetota; class Actinomycetes; order Propionibacteriales; family Propionibacteriaceae; genus Microlunatus; species Microlunatus antarcticus. Next base: position 3,766,800 of record NZ_JACHZG010000001.1, read on the forward strand.
GACTAGCCGACGGCGGCCGTACGCCCGAATCCGTCCCGTCGTGCCCTCCGCCCCTTCAGTCCTCCCGTCGAGAGTGACGGCGCGCCGGGGTTCTCGGGCGGGCTTCTCGGCATGTCGTCACACTCGGCGCTCGAAGTGCGCCACCCACTCGGGCGTGAAAGTGGGAGCAGGACCGCGGTAGCCCCGTTCGACGAGCCGTGCGTGGATCTTGCGCACCAGCTCACGCGGTCGGCGCAGGCGGTCCCGGGTCACGCGGATGGTCGAGAAGTCAGCGTCGGAGAAGGCGTCGTCGCGGTCCAGGTCGTTGTTCCACTGGCCGCGTTCACGGTGCTGGCCCCCGTCGTACTCGAGGATCAGCCCGAACTCCTCGACGAGCAGGTCGACCCTCCCGATCACGCGGTCCCCGTGCCCCAGCACCACGTTGCAGCGCGGTTCGGGCAGACCCGCGAGGACCAGGCACAGGCGCAGGCGCGTCTCCGGGATCGAGTCGACCCGTTCCCGGACCAGACCCGCGGCCCGCCGCACGAGCCGGCAGCCGCGACCGCCGGCCCGTGCCGCGACCGCCTGCAGGTCCGGCAGGGTCACGAGCCCGGCCTTCAGCAGGGCGTCGCCGGCGGCCACGAGCTCGACGAGGTCGAGGTCCGCTGCCGCCTGGCACCAGGCGGCGGCCGGGCGGGCCAGCCCGTCGCGGTGCGGCGGGAGCGACCGGACGCGGGAGAGCCGTACGCCGTGCCGCCGGGTCTGCGCCCGGGTGAGCGTCGAGGCACGCACGGGTCGTCGATCGCCGACGTCGACGCCGTACAGCTGCAGGGCGGTCACCCCGACGAGCACGGCGTCGGCCGGCAGGTGGAAGCGCGCACGCGCGCAGCGGTCGAGCAGGTCCGGGTCCACACCCAGATCTGTAAGGACCGGACCCGAGATCGGCCGGTCCGTCCCCGCGAGCTGTGGACAAGCCGTCCAGAGTGACGACGCGCCGAGGCGCCCCGCAGAGAACCCCGGCGTGTCGTCCCACTCGCGGCGTCAGCCCCGCCGGACGGGGCTAGCTCTGCCCGTCGAACAGGCTCGTGACCGAGCCGTCCTCGAAGACCTCGCGGATGGCCCGGGCGATCAGGGGGGCGATGGAGAGCACCGTCAGCTTGGGGAACTGGCGCTCCGGCGTGATGGGGAGGGTGTTCGTGACGATGACCTCCTCGATCGAGGAGGCGGTCAGCCGGTCCACGGCGGGACCGGAGAGGACGGCGTGCGTCGCGGCGGCGACGACGGCCTTGGCCCCGCGGGCCATCAGCGCCTCGGCGGCCTGACAGATCGTCCCGGCCGTGTCGATCATGTCGTCGACGAGCAGGCAGACGCGGCCCTCGACCTCGCCGACGACCTCGTGGACGACGACGGTGTTGGCGACGTCGTGGTCACGGCGCTTGTGCACGATGGCCAGCGGGACGTTGAGCCGGTCGCTCCACATGTCGGCGAGGCGGACACGGCCCGCGTCGGGCGAGACGACCGTGATCTCCGACTTGTCGTAGCGGCTCTCGACGTGGTCGGCGAGGACGGGCAGCGACCAGAGGTGGTCGACCGGGCCGTCGAAGAAGCCCTGGATCTGCGCGGCGTGCAGGTCGACCGACATGATCCGGTCGGCGCCCGCGGTCTTGAACAGGTCGGCGACGAGCCGGGCCGAGATCGGCTCACGGCCGCGGTGCTTCTTGTCCTGGCGGGCGTACGGGTAGAAGGGCGCGACGACGGTGATGCGCTTGGCCGAGGCCCGCTTGAGCGCGTCGACCATGATCAGCTGCTCCATCAGCCACTCGTTGACCGGGGCCGCGTGGCTCTGCAGGACGTACGCGTCGCTGCCGCGCACCGACTCCTCGAAGCGCACGTAGATCTCGGAGTTGGCGTAGCTGATCGCCCGCGTCGGGACGATGTCGACGTCGAGGATCTCGGCGACCTCGGCCGCGAGCTCGGGGTAGGCACGCCCCGAGAACAGCATCAGGTGCTTGACGTTCGGCCGCTTGAAGCCGGTCACGACTCCCTCTCGTCGGTGTTCGGTCGGTCGGGGCCGGGTGGCACGACCGCCTGGTCGGTGAGCGGCGCGTGGACGACGTCCTGCGCCTGCTCCGGCGGCGGCACCGGGGCGTCGGGCGCCACGTCCGCGGAACCGTCGCCTGCTCCGGCAGCCAGGCTCGCTCCGGCCGCCTCCGCCGCCGCGGCGGTCTTGGTCCCCGCCCGCTTGCGGGCGACCCAGCCGGCCACGTTCCGCTGGCGGCCGCGGCTGACCGCGAGCTCGCCGGCGCCGACGTCCCCGGTCACGGTCGAGCCGGCCCCGACGTACGCGCCGTCGGCGACGACGACCGGGGCCACGAGGGTCGAGTCGCTGCCGACGAAGCTCGCGCGCCCAACCCGCGTCCGCGACTTGGTCACGCCGTCGTAGTTGGCGAAGATCACGCCGGCGCCGATGTTGGCGTCCTCGCCGATCTCGACGTCGCCGGCGTACGTCAGGTGCGGCACCTTCGTGCCCGCGCCGATGCTCGCGTTCTTGGTCTCGACGAACGTGCCGATCTTGCCCCGTTCGCCCAGCACCGTCCCGGGCCGCAGGTAGGCGTACGGGCCGACGCTCGCCCCCGCGCCGATCACCGCGAGCGAGCCGTGGGCGCGGACGACGGTCGCGCCCTCCCCCACCTCGACGTCGACGAGGGTGGTGTCCGGGCCGATCGTCGCGCCGGCGGCGACGGAGGTGGCGCCCTCGAGCGAGGTGCCCGGCAGCAGCGTGACGTCCTCGGCGAGGTCGACGGAGGCGTGCACCCAGGTAGTCGCCGGGTCGACCACGGTCACGCCCGCGCGCATCCAGGCCTCGAGCGTGCGCCGGTTGACCTCGGCGTTCATCCGGGCGAGCTGCACCCGGTCGTTGACGCCCTCGGTCTGCCAGGCGTCGGCCGTCGCGTACGCCGACACGGTCCGGCCGGCCTCCCGCGCCAGGGCGACGACGTCGGTGAGGTAGAGCTCGCCCTGGTCGTTCGTGGGCCGCAGCTGGGCCAGCCCCTCGCGCAGCGTCTGGGGCTCGAAGACGTAGATGCCCGAGTTGATCTCGTCGATCCCGCGCTGCTCCTCGCTCGCGTCGCGGTCCTCGACGATCGCCAGCACGTCGTCCCCGGCCCCGCGCACGATCCGGCCGTACCCCGTGGGGTCGTCGACCCGGGCGGTCAGCACCGAGACCGAGGTCCGCGCGCCGCGGTGGTCGGCGACGAGGGCCACGAGGGTGTCGGCGGTGAGCATCGGGACGTCGCCGTACGTCACCAGGACGTCGCCGGTGAGGTCGGGCAGCGCCGCGAGCGCGACCTGGACCGCGTGCCCGGTGCCGCGCTGCTCGGTCTGGACGACGGTCGTCACGTGGGGCGCGATCTCGGCGAGGTGGGCCTCGACCTGCTCCCGCAGGTGCCCGACGACGACGACGACGTGCTCGGGCTGGAGGGCCGCGGCCGCGTCGACGGCGTAGCTGAGCATCGAGCGCCCGGCGATCTCGTGCAGGAGCTTGGAGCGGGACGAACGCATCCGCTTGCCCTCGCCCGCGGCGAGGATGACGACCGCCGAGACGGGCTCGCCCTCGAAGGTGCTGGTCGGCGGCAGGCCGCTGCTCACGGGCACACGCACGTCCTGTCTGTCCTGGGGCGGAGACCGCCGCCGCTCGTGCCTTGCTCCCCGGGTAGGAGTCGAACCTACGTCGCTGGTCCTGATTCAAAGTCAGGCGGGCCCTGCCGGCAGACCAACCGGGGATCGCTTGCTCGCGGTGGGCCCTGGCCGTCGTGAGACCGACCGGGGACCGGCCGGCACCAGGGTACGCACGGGGCGGCCCCCACGTCACCCGGGCGGGACGCCGCGGACGGTTGCGCGACGGCCCACGAGGTCCTACGCTGCTTCTGTAACGTTTAAGAAGGAGAACCCGTGAGCGCCTCTCTCGCGCCCGTGTCGCCGGTCGACCCGGCCACCCCCCGCTCGCTGGCCGCACCGGTGGCCCGTACGGCCGTGACGCTGATGTTCGCGGTCAACGGGCTGCTGATCGGCGGCTGGGGCGGTAGCCTCCCGTCCCTGCGCGACAAGCTCGCGATCAGCGACGGCCAGGTCGCCGTGCTGCTCTTCACCGCCGGCATCGCCGGGATCACCTCGATGCAGATCGGCGGGCGGCTGTCCGACGTCGTCGGCGCCCGCCGGATCGCCCTCGTCGCGCTGCCGGTCCTCGTCGCCGCGATCGTCACGCTCGCGCTCGCCCCGGCCTACCCGGTCGCGGTCGTGGGCGCGGCGCTGCTCGGCCTCGGGAACGGGGCGATGGACGTCGCGATGAACGCCGTCGCGGTGCAGATCGAGCAGGCCCGCCGCCGGCCGGTCATGAGCTCGTTCCACGCGTTCTTCTCCATCGGCAACCTCCTCGGTGCCGCCGCCGTCCTCGGTCTGGCCGGCGCCTTCGGCCTCTCCGGCGGCACGGTCGTCACGCCGCTGCTGCTCACGCTCGCCGTGGTCGCGGTCCTCGTCCTCGTCGTGCTGGTCCGCATCGCCCCGACGGCCGCCCCGGTCGAGCACCGCGACGCCGAGGGCGGGAAGATCCGCATCCCGCATGCCGCCTGGGTCCTGGGGATCATGGCCCTGGCCTTCGGCCTGTCCGAGGGCACCGCGGTCGACTGGTCCTCCATCCACATCACCGACGTCGCTCGGGTCGACTCGACCACCGGCGCGATCGGGCTGGTCGCGGTGAGCGGGTTCATGGTCGTCATCCGCCTCCTCGGCGACCGGCTCGTGACGCGCTTCGGGCGTCGTGCGATCGTCCGCTTCGGCGGCGTCAGCGCTGCCCTCGGCTACCTCACGGTGACGCTCGTCAGCCCGCTCCCGCTGCTCGTCGCCGGGTGGGCCCTCGTCGGCCTCGGCGTCGGGATGATCGCCCCGCAGGTGTACGCGGTGGCCGGGCACCTGGGCGGTGGTCGGGTGCTCGCCGTGGTGGTCACGTTCGGCTACGCCGCGTTCCTCGCCGGGCCGGCCGTCATCGGCTTCCTCGTGCGCCACGTCGGCATCCACCACGCGATGGCCGTGCCGGCCGTGCTCTGCGCCGGCATCGTCGCCCTCGCCGCGACCATGCCGCGCGAGGACCGCGACCTCGCCTGAGCGGTGCCCCACCCCCTAGCCTGACCGCGTGAGCGACGCCCGGAGCGAGGTCGACGAGGTCGACGACCTCGTCGTGGCCTGGCGTCGGGAGCGGCCGGACCTCGACACGTCGCCGATGGAGGTCCTGTCCCGGGTCGACCGGCTGGCCCGCCACGTCGACCGCGTCCGGGCGGCCGCCTTCAGCCGGCACGGGCTCGAGGGCTGGGAGTTCGACGTGCTGGCCGCCTTGCGCCGGTCGGGCGCGCCCTACCGCGCCTCCCCCAGCGCCCTGGTCCGCGCCACCGGGGTCACCTCGGGGACCATGACGAACCGCGTCGACCGCCTCGTCGGTCGGGGCCTGGTCCGCCGCGACAGCGACCCGGACGACCGGCGCTCCATCCGGGTCGAGCTCACGCCCGAGGGTCGGGCGACCGTCGACTGGGCCCTGGTCGACCTGCTCGACGCCGAGCGCGAGCTGCTCGCCGGGCTGGACGCTCCCGGCCGGACGACCCTGGCCGCGGGCCTGCGGCGGCTGCTGGCCTCGTACGGGGACCCGGCCTAGGCCCCGTCCCCGGCCGGCTCGCCGGCGTGCTCGTGGAGCGGGGGCGCGGCGTCCGCGAGGCGGGTCTCGACGATCACCAGGGCCGCGATGACGGCGCCCGCGAGCAGCTCGCTGAACGCCAGCGGCGTCCCGGCGAGCACGATCGCGGCCGCACCGAAGAAGGGCAGGCCGGTCCGCCAGGAAGCGTCGTGCAGGCGCAGGTGCACGACCCACATCGCCACGAGGAGCACCGCGATCGGCACGGTCACGGCGGCCGACGTGACGAGGTCCAGGTGCTCGTCCCTCGGGTCGGCCACGTGCTCCGTCCGCGCCGCCAGCCCCGCGCCCACGGCCGCCGCGGCGGCGTAGATGAAGTAGTGGCCGAAGCCGAAGAGGTACTGCACGTGGGTGCCGTCGCGCCGGGCCCGTTCCCGGACCTCGGCGGCGTCGCGCGAGAAGTAGAGCCACCACAGCCCGAAGACGATCAGCACCCCGCCGAGCGTCACCGACGCCACGGCCAGCGGGTGCTCGGTCTCCCCCGTGAACGCCTCCTGCACCGCCAGGGTCGAGGACAGGATCGTCTCGCCGAGCACGATGATGAAGAACAGGCCGTACCGCTCGGCGATGTGGTGCGGGTGCCAGGTCGTCTCGCCCCGGCGCTCGGCCCAGGCCGGGACGCAGAGCTCGCACACGACCAGGAGCGCGAACAGCGGGACGACGAGCGCCTCGACGTGGCTGGCCGGGTAGAACGCGATCCAGCCCAGCTGGACGACGACGATGCCGAGCGCGTAGCGCAGGCAGGTCGCCCGTCGGTCCGGATCGTTGCGCGCGGCGCGCAGCCACTGCAGGACGAGGCCGACGCGCATGATCACGTAGCCGACGATGATCAGCCCGAAGCGCCCCTCGCCCTCGTCCATGCCGGCGGCGAACGTCGCGATGCCGGCCGCCAGCGTCAGCACCCCGAGGATCTGCAGGATCGTCAGCAGCCGGAACACGACGTCGTCGTTGTCGTACGCCGAGGAGAACCAGCTGAAGTTCAGCCAGGCCCACCAGATGGCGAAGAAGGCCATGGCGTAGCCGAGGACGGCGGGACCGGCGTGACCGCCGACCAGGCCGTGGTGCAGCGCGAGGGCCGCCTGGGCCACGGCGACCACGAAGCACAGGTCGGTCAGCAGCTCGAGCTCGGAGGCGACGCGACCCTGCTCCAACGGGTCACGCGGCCGCAGGGGCCGCAGGAGCCGGGCGGTCACGGCGGGTGCGCTCACGGGCGAACCGTAGCGGCGCGCGGACCCGGCGCGGGGACGTAGGCGCCGGTCAGGCGACGACGCGGGCGCCGACGACCGGCCCCGTGGCCCGCAGGACCTTGCGCGCGACCCCTTCGGCGCTGAGCGAGACGCTCAGGTCGATCGCCTCCTCCTCGTCCTCGACGAGGAACGCGCACGTCGGACCGGAGCCCGACACGATCGCGCCCACCGCACCCAGCTCGAGCCCGGTCTCGAGGACGCGCCGCAGCGCCGGACGCAGGCTGAGGGCGGCCGGCTGCAGGTCGTTGGTCAGCGCCGCACCCAGCTCGTACGGGTCTCCCCCGCGCAGCGCGTTCATCAGGTCCGCGGGGACCTCGGGCGGCGTGGGGTCGGGGTTGAGCTCGTCGAAGCGGCGGTAGACCGCCGGGGTGGACAGGCCCTGGTGGCCGAAGGCGAGCACCCAGTGGTAGCTCCCCCGAGCCAGCGCCGGGGCGACGTCCTCCCCGCGGCCGCCGCCCACCGCGGTGCCGCCGAGCAGCGAGAAGGGCACGTCGCTGCCGAGCTCGGCCCCCAGATGACGCAGCACCTCGGGCGCGAGGTCGATGTCCCACAGCGTCGCGCAGGCGAGGAGCGCGGCGGCCCCGTCGGCCGAGCCGCCCGCCAGCCCCGCCGCAACCGGGATGGACTTGCGGATGGTCAGCCGGACGCCCAGCCGGTCCTGGCCCCCGTGGACCCGGGCGAGCAGCCGGGCGGCGCGGAGGGCGAGGTTGTTGTCGTCGAGCGGCACGTCGGCGACGCCCTCGCCGGTGACCTCGAGCTCGAACTCGTCGGGCTCCGCCCACTCGGCGAAGACGTCCTCGTAGAGCGAGACCGCGTGGTAGACGGTCGCCAGCGGGTGGTAGCCGTCAGGGCGCGGGGCGCCCACCTTCAGCGCGAGGTTGATCTTGGCCGGTGCCCGGACGTGCACACCGACCGGGGACGGCGGCAGGGGCGAGGCCATTCACCGAAGGCTAGCGCCTCCGGGCAGCCGCTCGGCGATCCGGGCGAAAGCGGTCACGTCCAGCACCTCGCCCCGGGCCTGCGGGTCGACGCCGGCCGCCTCAAGGGCCTCCGCGGCGGCCGCCGACGAGCCGGCGAGGCCCGCCAGCGCCGAGCGGAGCATCTTGCGCCGCTGACCGAAGGCGGCGTCCACGACGGCGAACACCTGCTCCCGGGTCGCGGTCGTGGGCGGCGGGTCGCGGCGTACGAGGGCGACGAGGCCGGAGTCGACGTTCGGCACCGGCCAGAACACGGTCGGCGGGACCGACCCGGCCCAGGTGGCCTCGCCGTACCAGGCGGCCTTGACCGACGGGACGCCGTAGATCTTGGAGCCGGGCGGGGCGCAGATCCGCCGCGCGACCTCGGCCTGGACCATCACCAGCCCGCGGCGCCACCCGTCGAACGTGGCGAGCAGGTGCAGCAGCACCGGGACCGCGACGTTGTACGGCAGGTTGGCCACGACCGCGGTGGGGACGGCGGGCAGCTCGGTGACCCGCATCGCGTCGGCGACGACGACGTCGAGCCGGTCGGACCGGTCGGGCAGCCGCTCGGCCGCCGTCCGGGGCAGCTCGCCGGCCAGCAGCTCGTCGATCTCCACCGCGACCACGCGGTCGGCGACCTCGAGCAGCCCGAGCGTGAGCGAGCCCAGCCCGGGGCCGACCTCGAGCACGACGTCGGCGGGGCCGACGCCCGAGATGGCGACGATGCGGCGCACCGTGTTGGCGTCGACGACGAAGTTCTGCCCACGCTGCTTGGTCGGGCGCAGGTCGAGGCGTGCCGCGATCTCCCGGACCGACCGGGGGTCGAGGAGGCTCACCGGAGCTCCCGACCGCCGCAGCCAATCCCGGGACGGTGCGTCAGGCGCAGGACCAGTTCCCGAGCCCCGAGCCCTTGCGGACGCGCTCGGCGACGGCGATCTGCGCGGCCTTGCTCTGCTCGTTCGGCATGCCGGTGCCGCCGTACGCGCGCCAGGTCGCCAGCGAGAACTGCAGCCCGCCGTAGTAGCCGTTCCCGGTGTTGATCGACCAGTTCCCACCCGACTCGCACGCGGCGATCTTGTCCCACAGACCCACGTTCGCGACAGCGGGCTCTGCCGGGGCCTTCGTCCCGACCACCACGACGCGGTTCACGGGCTTGCGGGTGACGACGCTCTTGGTCGCCTTGGTGCTCACCACGTCGCCGTCGTGGGAGACCACGCGGTAGGTGGTGGTCCGGCTGCCCTCGCGGCCCTGGGTCTTCGTCTGGGTCTTGCCGCGCTCGAGCTTGGACGACTTCTGCTCGACGGTCTTGAAGTCGACGTCGGAGCGCTTGGACTTAGACGTGACGTCGACGCGGACGAAGGTGACCTTGGCCCCGTTCGTGAGGGTGGTCGTGACCGGCAGGCTGACCTGGTCGTCGTCGTCCGGGGCGATCCCCGCGGCCTTGAGCGCGGCACCGACGGTCGCACCGGTGGTGGTGAGGGTCTGCTTCTTGCCGCCGGCGTCGACGGTCACGCGCTTGGGCGTCGCGACGTTGACCGAGAGCCCCTGCCGCCCGATCGGGGCGCTGCGGCTCGTCGAGAGGTCCGCACCGGTGGTGTCGAGGCCGAGGGTGGCGATGGCGCTCCCGACGTCGGTCGCGGTTGTCCAGACGGTCTGCGGGGCGCCGTCCACGGACACGGTGACCTGGCGGCCGTACTTGACCGACACCTGGGTGCCGTCACGCAGCTCGGTGTTTGTCGACGGCGCGACGACGTCGTGCGGGCCGACAGAGATGTGCTGGGCGGAGAGCAGGTCCCCGACGGTCTGGGCGCTGGTGGTCACCTGGGTGGCCTGGCCGTCGACCGCCATGGTGACGTCGGACCGGAGGCCGGCGTAGGCGAGGGATCCACCGCCCACGGCGAGGACGGCGGCACCGGCGATGACGGGGACGAGGGAACGCACGCTGCTCCTGGCTGGAACCCCCGAGGGCCCCGGTCGAGTCAAGCGGCCGCTCCGGCCGCAAAGGTCACGGAACCATAACGAGACCCTGAGAGGACGTCAAACTCGACGCCTCACCCGTCACGGCCGGATCGCGACGGTTCCCCTCACCAGCGCCCGCGGTGGACCAGCTCCTCCGCCGGTCGACGCCCGCGGCGGCTGGGTGACCCGCGACTGCCCCGGTCGCCCTGCGCGACCGGGTGCCCGAGGCTCACCACGCCGACGTCCAGCAGGTCGACGGGGACGCCGAACGCGGCCCGGACGGCGTCGCTCCGGTCGGCCGGGACGCCGAAGAAGCAGGCACCCAGCCCGAGGTCCACGGCACGCAGCAGCATCGCCATCGCCGCCATGCCCGCGTCGACGAACCAGTACGGCGCCGACCAGCGGTCCTCGTCGCGGTCGGTCCAGCCCTTGTCGGCCTCGGCGTAGCGGTCGAGGTACGCCTGCCGGCTCGTCAGCACGAGCACGAGCACCGGGGCCGTCCGCATGCCGTCGAGCCAGCGGTTCGAGGCCTCGCCCGGGGTGCCCCCGGTGGCGGTCCAGAAGCGCTCGCGCTCGCCGGGGGACGCGAGGACGAGCAGCGAGACGCCCTGGGTGAAGCCGGCCGACGGCGCGCGCAGGGCCGCGGCGACCACGGCGTCGACCGCCTCGGCGGCGACGGGTGCGTCGGGGTCGTAGCGGCGGACCATCCGCCGCCGGGCGAGGGCGTCGGCGAGCTCCACGTCAGGCGGCCGCGTACGGGGGCCAGGTCCCGCCGAGCGCCGCCTCGGCGTTCTCGTCGAGCGCCCGGCAGAGGTCCTCCAGCGGCAGCGCGCGCACCTCGGCCATGGCCCGGGCGGTGACCGGGACGAGGTACGACGCGTTCGGGCGCCCGCGCAGCGGCTCCGGGGTCAGGAACGGGGCGTCGGTCTCCACGAGGACCCGGTCCAGCGGGGTGATGGCCAGGGCCCGCCGCAGGTGCGCGTTCGCCTTGAACGTCACGGTCCCGGCGAACGACAGGTGCGCGCCGCGGTCCAGGCAGGCCCGGGCGAACGCCTCGTCCCCGCTGAAGCAGTGCATGACCACGCGGTCGGGCACGCCCTCGGCGTCGAGGACGTCGAGCACGGCGTCGTGCGCGTCCCGGTCGTGGATGACGAGCGTGCGGTCGTACGCCTTGGCGAAGCCGATGTGGGCGGCGAAGGCGTCGCGCTGCACGGCCTGGCCGGCCGCGTCGGGGGTGCGGAAGAAGTCGAGCCCCGTCTCGCCGACCACGCGCACCAGCGGGTCTGGCGCCAACGCCTCGATCACGGCGAGGCCCTCGTCCAGGCTCCGGCGCGACGCGAGGCCGAGCCGGGCGGCGTCGTTCGGGTGCAGGGCGACCCCGGCCACCACCGACGGGTGGTTCCGCGCGAAGTCGACGGCCCACCGCGACTGCTCGGCGTCGCAGCCGATCTGCACGACCCGGGTCACCCCGACCGACGCCGCACGGGCCAGCGCGTCGTCGGCGTCGAGGCCGGAGTACTCGGCGGTGATGTCGAGGTGGCAGTGGGTGTCGACCACGGGCCCCGGCAGTGGCTCGGGTGCTGCGGGCGGCTCGGAGCGTGCGTTCACGCCCCCGATCCTTCCCGATCCGGGCCGGCCTCGCCGATCAGGGCTTGACCGGGCGCCGGGTCAGCTCCAGCGCGGCCGCGTACAGGGCGTTCCGGGCGATGCCGTCACGTTCCGCGACCTCGCCGACGGCCGGCTTGAGGCGAGCACCGGCCGCGACCAGCGTCGCGACCTCCGCGGCCGCGGAGTTGAGGTCGACGACGCGCTCCGGCGCGCCGGCCACGACCAGCGTCACCTCGCCGCGGACCTGCTCGGCCGCCCAGGCGGCGAGCTCGGAGACCGAGCCGCGCACGACCTCCTCGTACGTCTTGGTCAGCTCGCGGCAGACCGCACCGGGGCGTCCGGGGCCGAAGGCCTCGACCATCGCGTCGAGCGTCTCGGCCGTGCGGTGCGGGGCCTCGAAGAAGACCATCGTCCGAGCCTCGTCGGCGAGCCGGGCCAGCTGCCGGGAGCGTTCTCCAGCCTTGCGCGACAGGAAGCCCTCGAAGCAGAACCGGTCGACGGGCAGGCCGGACACGGCCAGCGCGGTGAGCACCGCCGAGGGCCCCGGCACCGCGGTGACCCGGATGCCCGCCTCGACCGCGGCGGTCACCAGCCGGTAGCCGGGGTCGGACACCGACGGCATCCCCGCGTCGGTCGCGACGAGGACGCGCGACCCGTCGAGGAGGGCCTGGACCAGCTCGGGCGTCCGGGCGGCCTCGTTGCCCTCGAAGTACGACACGACGCGGGCCGAGGTGGTCAGCCCCATCCGGTGCAGCAGCGCGCGGAACCGCCGGGTGTCCTCGGCGGCGATGACGTCGGCCCCCTCCAGCTCGGCCCGCAGCCGGGGCGACGCGTCCGCCACGTCACCGATCGGGGTCCCGGCCAGGACGAGGACGCCCGGTCCGGCGGGGCTCGCGGTCTCCTGCACGTCCTTCAGAATCGCAGAAGGCACAGGCTCCGCTGACTACAGTGGCCGGCGTGACGCGGCCGGTGCTGGAGTTCGCGCCCCCCGCGCCGGGCGCCGAACCCGCCTCGACCACGGCCTCCGCGCCGCCCGAGGCGCCGCGCCCGACCACGGTGGAGCGGTTGCGGGACCCCATGCCGGCCGACCGGCTCCGCGGCTGGGTCGTCACCCTCGTGGTCACGGCGATCGCCTTCGTCCTGCGGCTGCCGAACCTCGCCTACCCGAACAAGCTCGTCTTCGACGAGACCTACTACGCCAAGGACGCGTACTCGCTCCTGAAGTTCGGGTACGAGCGGAACTGGCCCGAGAACGCCAACGAGCAGATCACGTCGGGCAACGTCGACGTGTTCCAGAAGACGGCCGAGTTCGTCGTGCACCCGCCCGTCGGCAAGTGGCTGATCGCGTTCGGCGAGCACCTCTTCGGGATGAACTCCTTCGGCTGGCGGGTCGCCCCGCTGGTCTTCGGCACGCTGCTCGTGCTCGTGCTGATCCGGCTCGTGCGCCGGGTGTCGCGCTCGACGCTGATCGGCGGCCTGGCCGGGCTGCTGCTCGCCGTCGACGGGCTGGCCTTCGTCATGTCCCGCACTGCGCTGCTCGACGTGTTCGTCGCCTTCTTCACGGTGGCCGCGGTCGCCTGCCTGGCCGCGGACCGCGACTGGTTCCGCGCCCGGCTCGCGGCCGACCTCGTACGCCGGGGCGTCCCCGACCTCGGGCGCGCGTTCGGTCCGGCGCTGGTCGTCCGACCGTGGCGCCTGGCCGCCGGCGTCTGCTGGGGTCTCGCGCTCGGGACCAAGTGGAACGCCCTCTACGTGCTCGCCGCCTTCGCCCTGCTGAGCCTCGCCTGGGACGTCGGTGCCCGCCGCCTCGCCGGCGCCGGTCGGCGCGCGAACCTGGCGCTCCTGCGCGACGGCGTCCCCGCGTTCGTCTCGCTCGTCGTCGTCGCCCTCGGCGTCTACGTGGCGACCTGGGCGGGCTGGTTCGCCACGTCCGGCGGCTACGGGCGGCAGTGGGGCGCGCAGCACCCCGAGGCGGGGACGACGAAGGCGTTCGGGGAGACGTTCGCGAGCTGGCTGCACTACCAGCGCGACATCTGGAACTTCCACACGGGCGACTTCATCAACCACGCCGAGCACGCCTACCGCGCCGACCCGTGGGGCTGGCTGATTGTGGCCCGGCCGATCGGGATCGACGCGGTGAACAACATCGCGCCCGGCACCGACGGCTGCGCCGGTCCGGACAACTGCATCCGGGTCATCAGCGGCATCGGCACGCCGATCCTGTGGTGGGTCGCCGTCCTCGCGCTGGTCGTCGCCCTGCTGCTCTGGGTCGGCGGGCGCGACTGGCGCTACGGCATCCCCGTCGTCGGCGTCGCCGCCGGCTGGCTGCCGTGGTTCCAGTACGACTCGCGGCCCCTCTTCTTCTTCTACGCGATCATGATCATCCCGTTCTCGGTGATGGCCGTCGCGCTCGTGGCGGGCCGGATCCTGGGTGACGCACGTTCCGGGGACCGCCGCCTGCTCGGCGGCATCGTCGTCGGCGTCTTCGTCGCCGTCGTGATCGCGAACTTCGCCTACCTCTACCCGATCCTCACCGACGAGCTCCTCCCCTACCCCCGCTGGCTGACGAGGATGTGGTTCCGCAGCTGGATCTGAGCGGTGCTGTACCTCTGGGTCCAGCCGCACACCTCTCACACAGCCGCACCCCTTCCGCACCGCCGCACACGTTGGGTCCTGTGCGCCTGTGTCCTGTTTGTGCGGCTGACCGTGCCCGCTGTCCACAGGAGCCGGCTGCAGGTGCGTACGTCGTCCACAGCTCGCCGGCCTCGCTGGAGCGAGAGCACCCGGCCTGCTCCGCTGGACGTCATGCCGCTCCTACCCGTGACGACCGAACCCGTCCTGCTGGCCCGCGACCTGCGCAGAGCTGGCTTCGGCAGCGGCGACCTGGCCACCATGCGTCGGACCGGCGAGCTCGCCCACCTGAGGCGTGGTGCCTACGCCAGCCGAATGGCGGCGGCAATGGACGAGGCGGAGGCACACCGGTTGCTCGTCGGCGCGACCATGCCGCTGCTGTCGGACGACGCGTGCGTGAGCCACCTTTCAGCTGCTCTGCTCCACGACCTGCCCTGGTGGGGCGACCTCCTGGAGCGGGTGCACGTCACCCGTTCGCGACTGGGAGGCGGTCGACGCGATCCGCTGGTCCACGTCCATCCCGCCCTTCTCGAGCCGACCGACCGGGCGCGGCTGGGCGGCACCGCCGCGACGTCCCTGGCACGGACCACCGCTGACTGCCTTCGTACGCTGCCCTTCCGCCGAGCGGTGGCGCTCGGTGACGCCGCCCTGCGACGGGGGTTGGACCCTGCCGAGCTCGCCGACCAGCTCCGCCGAGCCGCGGGCCGCGTCGGGATCACCACGGCCCGCCGGGCGGCGGCCTTCCTCGACGGACGGTCCGAGAGTGTCGGCGAGTCGTACAGCCGGGTGGTCATCGACGAGCTCCGCCTGCCCCCACCAGACCTCCAGGTGAAGGTCTTCGACGCGGACGGCAGGTTGGTCGGGCGGTGCGACTTCGGCTGGCGGCAGTTCCGCACGCTCGGCGAGTTCGACGGCAAGGTCAAGTACGGCCGTCTGGTGCCCGACGACGAGCAGCCGGGTGACACCGTGTTCGACGAGAAGGTGCGCGAGGACGAGCTGCGGGGGCTCGGGAACGAGATGGTCCGCTGGATCGACGCCGACCTCTGGCGGCCCGACCGGCTTCGCGCGCGGCTCCTTCGCGCCTTCGACCGCGGGGCGCGCCGTTGACCGTGCAGCCGCACAGACCGCGCACACCCGCACAGGCCCGGACCTGTGCGGGTGTATCGGGCCCGTGCGGCTGTTCCGGACCTGTGCGGCTATGCGGCTACGCGGATATGGGTGGCCTCAGCCCAGCTCGCGGTCGAGGTTGTGGGCGGCGCTGATGAGGGCGAGGTGGGTGAAGGCCTGGGGGAAGTTGCCGAGCTGCTCGCCGTTGAGGCCGATCTGCTCGGCGTAGAGGCCCACGTGGTTGGCGTAGGTCATCATCTTCTCGAGCGCGAGGCGGGCGTCGGCGAGGCGGCCGACGCGGGTGAGGGCCTCGACGTACCAGAACGAGCAGAGCGAGAACGTCCCCTCCGTCCCGTCGACGCCGTCGGGCGAGGCCTCGACGTCGTAGCGGAACACGAGGGTGTCGGTGACGAGACGTTCCTCGATGACCTTCAGCGTCGACAGGAAGCGCGGGTCGAGCGGCGCGACGAACTTCACCTGGGGCAGCAGGAGGAGGCCGGCGTCGACCGTGTCGGAACCTTCCGCCTGCGTGAAGGTCTGCCGCTCCGCGTCCCAGCAGTCCTCCATGACGCTGGTGTAGATCTCGTCGCGGACCCGCGACCAGGCGCTGATGTCGCCGGGCAGGCCCCGCTGGCGGGCGACCCGGATCGCGCGCTCGATGGCGACCCACTCCATGATCCGGGAGGTGGTGTGGTTGCGGGGCTCGTCGCGCGACTCCCACATGCCGGCGTCGGGACGGTCCCAGTTGCGCATCAGCCAGTCGACGAGCCGGGTCAGGTCCTGCCAGGCGTCGTGGCTGATCCCGGGCCCGTACTTGTTGAACAGGTAGATCGAGTCGATCAGGTCGCCGTAGATGTCGAGCTGCAGCTGGCCCGACGCCGCGTTCCCGACGCGCACCGGCCGGGAGCCCGCGTAGCCGGCGAGGTGGTCGAGCTCGACCTCGGTGTCGGGGATGTTGCCGTCGAGGTCGTAGAGGACCCGGAGCGGGCCGAGCTCCTCCGTACGGGGGCCGTCGTGGTCCCCCAGCCGCTCCGAGAGCCAGCGGATGAAGGCACCGGCCTCCTCGAGGAAGCCGAGCCGCAGCAGCGCGTAGAGGCTGAAGCCGGCGTCGCGGATCCAGACGTAGCGGTAGTCCCAGTTGCGCTCGCCGCCGATCAGCTCGGGGAGGCTCGTGGTGACGGACGCGACGATGCCGCCGGTCGGCTCGTGGCACAGCATCTTGAGCGTCAGGGCCGAGCGCTCGACCGTCTCGCGCCACCGGCCGCGGTAGGTGGAGTGCGCGATCCAGCCCTGCCAGAAGGCGTTCGTGGCGTCGAAGAGCCCGTCGGCGTCCTCCGTCGTGCACGGCACGAAGTCGCCCTCGTCGCCGAGGACCTCGAGCACGAACAACGCGCGCTCGCCGCCGGTCAGCTTCAGCTCGGCCACGACGTCGTCGCCCTCGACCCGGACCGGCACCGTGGTGGCGAGGCCCAGCCGGACGGAACCGCTCTCGATGAGCACCCCGCCGTCGACCGCGGTCAGCGTCGGCCGCTCGCGGCCGTAGTCGGGGCGGGCGGCGAGGCGCATCCGGACGGTCAGGTCGCCGCGCACGCTCTGCACGCGCCGGACGATGCGCTGCCGGTGCTCGCCGTCGTGGCCCTTCACCAACGGCATGAAGTCGTGCACCTCGACCATGCCCTGGTCGGCGAGGAAGCGGGTGTTGAGGATGTTGGAGCCGGGCAGGTACGTCTGGTGGGTCCGGACGCCGCCGTCGACCGGGGCGAGGTCCCAGGAACCGCCCACGTCGGTGTCGAGGATCCGGGCGAAGACGCTCGGGGAGTCGAAGCGACCCGGGCAGAACCAGTCGATGCTGCCGTCGGTCGCGACCAGGGCCGCCGTACGGAGGTCGCCGATCATCCCGTGCTCGGAGATGGTCGGGAGGGGCGTCGGGGAAGGTTGGTCGCTCACCCCACAACCCTGCCAGGTCCGGGAGGTGGCTCGCGTCGTTCCCGCGGGAAGGTGCCGTCATCACGGGCGGAGGACCAAGCCGCACGCCTCGCGCCCGGCGTACGGACGGAGGCGGACGCTGCGTCAGCGGAAGGGTCCGTGAGCCGGACCACGAGGGGTGGAGCCTAGGGGATTCGAACCCCTGACCTTCTCATTGCGAACGAGACGCGCTACCAACTGCGCCAAGGCCCCTCACCGACCGGCGAACCGGTCGGCCACGAACATTACCACCGCTCGAGCCCGGACCTGTCGGCCCGAGACGGGCGCTCAGGCGGACGCGGCCTGCGACCCGCCGCTCTGCTCCTGCGTCTCGTCGTGCTCGGCGTGCTCGACCGTCGTCTCCGCCGGCGCGTCGGCGGTCACCGGGACGCTCTGCCGGCCCGAGGAGGTGACGTCGGGGGCGGAGAGGTCGATGGTGCGGACCGTCCGCGGCGCGAGCGGCTTGGAGACGTACGTCGGCATCGTGATCGGCAGCGGGTCCCACAGGCCCGGCTTGCCCTCGGCGTCCTTGGCCGCCTTCTTGGCCTTCTTCGCCAGCGCCTTCTTGTCCCTGCCCTCGGCGGCGGCGTCCTTGCGGCTGATCATGACCGTCTGCTCGTCGCTGCCGCGCGAGATCGCGACGTAGCGGGCGTCGAGGTCGCGGCGCATGGCCCCCACGCTGACCCGGGAGACGACGACGAAGAGCAGCACCAGGCCGCCGGGGATCGCCACGGTCCACCAGGGCAGCCAGCTCATCGAGGCGACGCTGATGACCGCGCAGAGGATGGCGAACAGCCCCGAGAGCACCCGGCGGCGACGCGAGGCGGCGACCCGCTCGAGGCGCCGCAGGTCGGCGACGGCCGCGCGGCGCGTGACCGGCGTCGAGACCTCGAACTCGCGCAGCTCGGCGAGGTCCTGGTCGAGCAGCGGCGCCGTGCCGCTGCGCAGGATGCGGACCGAGTCCGAGAACGGGTCCACCGCCTCGCGCTCGACGTCCGGCTCGCCCTCGCGCCTGCGCACGAAGTGCGGCACCAGATACGCGAGCCAGGCGATCGCGATCCCGGCGAAGATCAGACCCGTTGTCCCCACGTGGCGAACGGTATTTCCTGCCCCGGCCGGCACCGCCCACCTGCCGCGGTGTGTCGCGTGATCATTGCGTGACCCGCCGCGGGCCGGAGGTCACGACCCGGTCGCGGGCGGCCGGTGGAGCCGCAGGCTCTCGTAGCGACGCAGCAGGCCGTCGCCCACCTCCTCCGCGTTGAGCGCGAAGACCAGGTGGTCGCG
Organism: Microlunatus antarcticus; assembly: GCF_014193425.1. Taxonomy (NCBI): domain Bacteria; kingdom Bacillati; phylum Actinomycetota; class Actinomycetes; order Propionibacteriales; family Propionibacteriaceae; genus Microlunatus; species Microlunatus antarcticus. The sequence continues at coordinate 3,785,276 of NZ_JACHZG010000001.1, forward strand.
CCAGTCCCCGTCGATGTGGAGGTAGCGCGGGCGGACCCCCTCGGGCCGGAACCCCAGCTTCTCCACCACCCGCAGGCTGGCCGCGTTCTCGGGCCGGATGGCGATCTCGATCCGGTGCAGCCGCATCACGCTGAAGCAGTAGTCGACGGCCAGCGCCACGGCGGTCGGGATGATGCCGCGCCCGGCGAGCCGCTGGTCGACCCAGTAGCCGATCTGCCCCCAGGACGCGGACCCGCCGACGATGCCGCTGACGGTCAGCTGACCCGCGAGCTCCGGCGGGCGGCCGGGCCGGTCCTCGTAGAAGACGAGCCAGGGCAGCATCCGGTCGTCACGGGCCTGCCGGCCCAGCGACCGTACGAGGGCGGCGTACGAGGTCGGTCCGAGCGAGGAGCCGGGCGGCAGTGTGGCCTCCCACGGCTTGAGCCACGCGGCGTTGCGGCGCCGGACCTGCTCCCACGTCGCCTGGTCCCGGCGGCGCATCGGGGACATGACCACCTGCTCGTGGCGCAGGCTGACGGGCCAGTGGTGCGAGCCGTAGCTGTAGCCGGAGCTCACCTCGGGGTCTCCGGCACTAGTGGTCACCGCCGCGGAGCTGGCTGACCGCGTGCTGCAGGACCGGGGCCAGCACCGCCAGACCGTCGCGCGCGCCGCCGCTGGAGCCAGGCAGGTTGACGATCAGGGTCCGTCCCGCGGTGCCGGCGACGCCACGGCTCAGCGTGGCCGTGGGCACGCCGTGCGCGACCCCGTACGCCGCCACCGCCGCGCTCAACTGCGAGACCTCGCGCTCGATCACGGCGCGGGTCTGCTCGGGGGTGTGGTCGTTCGGGTTGAGCCCGGTGCCGCCCGTGGTGAGGACCACGGCGTGGCCAGCCGTCACCGCATCGCGCAGCGCGGCACCCACCTCGTCGCCGTCGGGCACGACGACGGGATCGCCGACCTCGAAGCCGCACTCACGCAGGCCCGCGACCAGCACCGGCCCGGACCGGTCCTCGTAGACGCCGGCCGACGCGCGGGTCGAGACCGTGATCACCAGCGCCGTGGTCACGCAGCGCCCTCGGGCTCGCCCGCCCGGCGGTAGTCCCCGCTCCGGCCGCCGGACTTCGCGACCACGCGGACGTCGGTGATCGTCGCGTCCCGGTCGATCGCCTTGACCATGTCGATCACGGCGAGACCGGCGACGCTGACCGCGGTCAGCGCCTCCATCTCGACGCCGGTGCGCTCGTTCGTCTTCACGGTCGCGCGCAGCTCGACCCCGTCGTCCGTCACCTCGGCCAGCACGTCCACGCCGCTGATCATGAGGGGGTGGCACAGCGGCACGAGCTCGGGGGTCTTCTTGGCCGCCATGATCCCGGCGATCCGCGCGACCGCCAGCGCGTCGCCCTTGGGGACGTTCCCAGAGCGCAGCGCGGCGACGCAGCCGGCGCTGAGCCGGACGCGACCTGCCGCGGTCGCCGTCCGCACGGTGACCGCCTTGTCTGAGACGTCGACCATGCGGGCCTCGCCCGCCGCGTTGAGGTGCGTGAGCCCGCCGCCGGGCTCGGCCGCGGCGGTCATCGGGGCTGGTCCAACGGCCAGACCTCGAGCTCGGTGCCCGCGGCGACGAAGTCGACGTCGGCCGGGAGCACGACGAGCGCGTCGGCCTTGGCCAGGTCACCGAGCAGGTGCGACCCGTGGCCGCCGACGAGCTCGACGGAGCGGGCCCCGGTCTCGTCGGAGGTGACGACGCCGCGCGCCAGCTGCGTCCGGCCCCGGACCGAGCTCATGGCGTGGGCCGCGGTCGCGCGCACGCCCGGGCGGACGTACGGGGTGATGCCCATCAGCTTGCGGATGACCGGGCGGACGAACGCCTCGAACGACACGAAGGCGCTGACCGGGTTGCCGGGGAGCATGACGATCGGCGTCCGGTCCTCGCCGATGAGGCCGAAGCCCTGAGGCTTGCCCGGCTGCATGGCCACCCCGGCGAAGTCCGTGGCGCCGAGCTCGGGCAGCACGGCCTTGACGATGTCGTAGTCGCCCTGGCTGACGCCGCCGGTGGTCACGATCAGGTCGGCTCGGACGAGCTGGTCGTAGACGAGCTGCTTGAGCGCGGCCGGGTCGTCGCCGACGTGGCCGACGCGGAACACCTGCGCGCCGGCGTCCTTGGCCGCGGCGGCGATCAGGTAGGAGTTCGAGTCGTAGATCTGCTCGGGGCTGAGCGGGAGGCCCGGGTCGACGAGCTCCGAGCCCGTCGAGATCACGACGACGCGCGGACGTGGTCGCACCATCACCTTGTCGATCCCGACGGCGGTGAGCAGACCCACGTCCCGCACGCCGATCCGCGAGCCGGCGGCGAGGATCGTCTCCCCCTCGGCGACGTCCTCGCCCCGACGGCGGATGTGCTGGCCCACGGTGCTGGGCACGGTCACCGTGACGTCCGCCGAGCCCCGGTCGGTCGCCTCGTACGGGACGATCGCGTCGGCGTCGCCGGGCACCGGGGCCCCGGTCATGATCTTCATGACCGTCCCCGGCGAGAGACGGTGCGGCGCGGCCCCGCCGGCCGGCACCTCACCCACCACGGGCAGCCGTACGGGACGAAGGTCGGTCGCGTACTGGACGTCGGCCGCGCGGACGGCGTACCCGTCCATCGCGGAGTTGTCGAAGCGGGGCAGGTCGAGGTCCGAGACGACGTCCTCGCAGATGCTCAGCCCGAGCGAGTCGAGGACGTGCTGGCCGAAGGGCATCAGCTCCTCGACGCAGCCGAGCAGGTAGTCGCGGTGCTGGTCGAGGGTGCGCAGCCCGTCGGGACCGGGCGCGGGCGGCTCCGGGAGCACCGCGACCTCGGGCACGTGCCGCAGCGCCTCGTCGTTCTTCTTGCGTCCGAAGAGGGGCATGGCCGAACCCTACGGCGGCACCCGGACACCGCCCGGGACCTCGGGGACCCCAGGACCGCGCGTCCGGAGCGGGCCGGCGGCGGGAAGGGTCTTCCGGCGTCCGGACCCGGCAGACCTAGGCTCGGCGCTCGTCCGTCGAGGAGCAAGGGAGCAGCCGGTGCCTGAGGGGCACACGATCCACCGTCTGGCACGGCGCCACAAGGCCATGTTCGCCGGGCACGAGGTGATCGCCACGAGCCCGCAGGGCCGCTTCGCCGAGGGCGCCGAGCTGCTCAGCGGCCGCGTGCTCGAGGGCACCGACGCCTGGGGCAAGCACCTGTTCCACCGCTACTCGGGCAACCTCTACCTGCACGTGCACCTCGGGCTCTACGGCAAGTTCGCCGACGGGCCGCTCCCCGCGCCCGAGCCGCGCGGCGCCCTGCGCCTCCGGCTCGAGGGCGGCGGGCAGTACCTCGACCTCCGCGGCGCGACGCGCTGCGAGATCGCGACGCCGGAGGAGAAGCTCGAGGTCACCGCCGCGCTCGGGCCGGATCCGCTGCGCCCGAAGACCGACCCGACGCCCGCCCGCGAGCGGATCGGCAAGAGCCGCGTGGCGATCGGCGCGCTGCTGATGGACCAGCACGTGCTCGCCGGGATCGGGAACGTCTACCGCGCGGAGATCCTCTTCCGCCACGGCGTCAACCCCTACATCCCCGGGCGCGAGCTCGCCCCGGCGGTGTTCGACGACATGTGGACGGACCTGATCACGCTCATGCAGGCCGGCGTCCGGGCCGGCCGGATCGTCACGACCGAGCGCGAGGACCGCGTACGACGCAGCGGGCGGGCCACCAAGTCCGACTCGTACTACGTCTACCGGCGCACGGACCAGCCCTGCCTGCGCTGCGACACCCCGATCGCGGCGGCGACGATGGTCGCGCGGAACCTGTTCTGGTGCCCGCACTGCCAGCCGGCTCTCTAGGCGCCAGTGCACCTGGAGAACAACGGGGATGTTCTGGCACCTGAGCGGTGCCGAAACATCCCCGTTGTCGTCCGGAGCGTCAGGCCGTCAGCCAGGCGCTCGACTCGCCAGGGAGCCGACCGCCCTCGACCGGCGCGCTCGCGACGCGGACGACGCCGTCGGGGAGGGCGTACGGCTCGGCGCCGAAGTTGGTGACGCAGTGCCAGCCGTTCGGGCGGACGAAGTGCACGACGTCGGCCCGACCGGTCTCGACCCAGCCCAGGGTCTCCTCGGTCTGGAGCTCGTGCCGGATCCGCAGCGCGTGACGGTAGAGCTCGAGGGTCGAGCCCTCGACGCCGGCCTGGCGGTCGACGGCGGTACGCGACCACGCGGCGGGCTGCGGGAGCCAGCTGGCGCCCGAGCCGAACCCGTACGTCTGGCCCTCCGCCGTCCACGGCAGCGGGACGCGGGCCCCGTCGCGACCCTTCTTCGTGTTCAGCGTCCGGAGCCAGATCGGGTCCTGCAGGACCGAGGCCGGCAGGTCGGCGACCTCCTGGAGCCCGAGCTCCTCGCCCTGGTAGAGGTACGCCGAGCCCGGCAGCGCGAACATGAACAGCGCGGCGGCGCGGGCCCGCCGCAGGCCCTGCTCCTCGTCGAGCAGCGTCTCGAGCCCATCCTTCAGCAGCCAGTCGTCGAGGTCGGTCCCGGCGGGCAGGCCGTAGCGCGACGCGTGCCGCACGACGTCGTGGTTGGACAGCACCCAGGTGCTGGACGAGCCGACCGTGGCCGCCTGCGCCAGGCAGAACTCGACGACCTCGCGGAACTGGGCCGCGTCGAAGTCGGCCTTGAGCAGGTCGAAGTTGAACGCCTGCCCGAGCCCGGTCGGCCGGGCGTAGAGCGCGCGCCGCTCGGGCGCCGAGAACGCCTCCGCCACCGCGGTGCGCGGCGGGTCGTACTCGTCGAACACCGCACGCCACTCGGCGTAGATCTCGTGCACCTCGTCGCGGTCGAAGAGCGGGTCGCTGCCGTCGAGCGGCAGCTCGCCGGGCGTCTCGGGCTTGCTGCGCAGCGGCTCGGACAGGTCCTTGGCCAGCGCGTGCGCGACGTCGACGCGGTAGCCGTCGACCCCACGGTCGGCCCAGAAGCGCAGCGTCGTGAGGAACTCCTCGTGCACCTCCGGGTTGCTCCAGTCGAAGTCGGGCTGCTCGGGCGCGAAGAGGTGCAGGTACCACTGCTCGGGGTTGCCGTCGGCGTCCACCAGCCGGGTCCAGGCCGGCCCGCCGAAGTGGCTCGTCCAGTCCGACGGCGGCAGCGAGCCGTCGGGACCGGTGCCGTCGCGGAAGACGTAGCGGGCCCGGGCGGCGGAGCCCGGCGCCGAGGCCAGCGCCTCGGTGAACCAGGCGTGCCGGTTCGAGCTGTGGTTGGGGACGATGTCCACGATGATCTTGATGCCCACGGCGTGCGCCGCGCCGACCAGCGCGTCGAAGTCCGTCAGCGTCCCCAGCTCCGGGGCGACGTCGCGGTAGTCGTCGACGTCGTAGCCGCCGTCGGCCAGCGCCGAGGGGTAGAACGGGCTCAGCCAGATCGCGTCGATGCCCAGCTCCGCGAGGTAGCCGACGCGCGAGGTCACTCCGGGGATGTCGCCGAGCCCGTCGCCGTCGCTGTCGGCGAAGCTGCGGGGGTAGACCTGGTAGACCACGGCCTGGCGCCACCAGGCGGCGTCGAGGGCGGGGTGCGGCGAGAGGTCGGAGTCGAGCAGCAGGGACTCGGGAGCGGGCACAGCGGTTCCTCAGCGGGAGTGGGGTGGACGCGAGCGGCGTACTATGCAAGCGCTTGCAGGGACCAGCGTACGGACGTCGCGACGTTCCGCGCAAAGGGGGCGGGGCGGACCCCCGCCGTTACCCTGCTCACACCGTTCGGACCCCGCACGAGGGGGAAAGGGACCAGGGTGCCGACCACGGACCACCACGCCAGCATGGCCGACGTCGCCCGGCTCGCCGGCGTCTCCGTCGCCACGGTGTCGCGCGCCCTGCACGGCTCGCCTCTGGTCTCGGCCGAGACGACGGCCCGGGTGCTGGCGGCCGCCGAGGAGCTCTCCTTCGCCATCTCGCGGGTCGCGTCCGGCCTGGCCAGCGGACGGCTCGGTCGGATCGGCGTGCTGGTCGGCGGACCGCTGCAGAGCTGGTTCAACGGGACCGTGATCGACGCCGTCTACTCCCGGCTGACCCCGGCCGACGTGGAGCTGACGATCTTCCGCATCGCGGACCGGGCCGAGCGCGACCGGTTCTTCACCCGCCTGCCCGCCCGCCGGAACGTCGACGCGCTCATCGTCGCCTCCTTCGCGCTGACCGCCGCGGAACGCACCCGGCTCCAGACCCTCGGGGTCCCGCTGGTCTACCTCAACCAGCAGGTCGTCGGCGTCCCCAGCGTCGCGATCGACGACGTCGCCGGCGCGCGGGACGGCGTGAGCGCACTGCTCGGTCTCGGCCACCGCCGCATCGGCTTCGTCCGCTCGGTCGGGCGCCGGCCCGGCTTCCGCTACAGCGCCGACCGCCGGGTCGAAGGGTTCCGCAGCGCCATGACCGAGGCGGGTGTGCCAGAGTCCGACCAGCTGGTCGTCGACGCGCGCGACCTCGACGCGGGCGACGAGGTGCTCGCCACCGTGCTCGCCGACCCGGACCCGCCGACCGCGCTGGCGGTCGACTCCGACGAGCTGGCGATCGGGATCCTGGCCGCCCTCGTACGCGCCGGGCTGCGGGCGCCGGACGACCTGTCCCTGCTCGGCTTCGACGACCACGCGATGGCCGAGCGCCTCGGCCTGAGCACCGTCGCCCAGCCCGCGGAGCGCACCGCGACCGAGGCCGCGAGCCTGGCGCTCGCGCTGGCGGCGGGCGAGGTCCCCGACCACCCGACCGTCCTCGTACCCACCCGGGTGGTCCTGCGGCGCACGACCGGCGCTCCCCCGCGGGGCCCGCGGTGACCGGTCGACCCGTGACGGACGCGGCCGACCAGGCCGCCCTGGCCGCCGCCAAGCGCCGGCTCCGCTCGGCGGTGCTGCTGCGCCGGGCGTCGCGCCCCACCGCGGAACGTTCCGCCGACGACGAGGCGCGCTTCGCGGTGCTGGCGGCGACGCTGGCCGACCGCCTGCCGGACACCGTCGCGGCGTACCTGTCGGCCGACGACGAGCCGGACACGCTCCGCCTGGTCGCCTGGCTGGCCGCACGCCGGGTCCGGGTGCTGCTGCCGCTGCTCACGGACGGTTCCGGGGGGCGGCTGGCCGAGCCGGCGTGGGCCGCGTACGACGGGCCGGACGCGCTGCGCGTCGGGCCGCGAGGCCTGCTCGAGCCGACGACCACCCCGCTGCCCGCCCGTCAGCTGCCGGAGGCGGAGCTGGTCGTGTGCCCCGGCTTGGCGGCGAACGTCCACGGTGACCGGCTCGGCCGCGGCGGCGGCTGGTACGACCGCGCCCTGCTGCACGCCGGGCAGAGCGCCCCCGTCGTGGTCCTGCTCAACCGCGACGAGGTGCTCGACGCGATCCCCGCCCAGCCGTGGGACCGGCGCGTGGACCGTCTGGCCACGCCGGACGCGATCGTCGACTGCGACCCGCCGTACGCCGCCTGAGCCGAACCGGACCGAACCGAACCGGACCGGACCGGGCCGGGCCGGGCAGTCAGCGCACGGCGAGAGCCGAGGGAGTGTCAGAGGCCCACGCCACCCTGGGTTGCATGTGCGCGATCTGCAAGGGCTGGACCCACGAAGAGGTGGCTGCCGACCAGCGCCACCACATCGCGACCATCGGGTGGAGCGTGCAGATGGTCGAGCCGAGACCCGGCCGGGTGGGCTGGTCCTACACGATCGGGTTGAGCGAGAGCTACGGCCACCCCGAGCTGCTGCTCGTCGGCCGCGACGTCCGGGCCGACCACGAGGTGCTGAACCGGCTCGGTGCCGCCGTGCGGGACGGCACCACCGTCAGGGCGGGGTCGAGCGTGGTGGCAGACCTCCCGCTCGAGGCGTGGGAGGTGCACCCCGTCCACCTCTTCGGCGAGCTGGTCACCTCGTGGCGCACGGTGTACGAGGACCGGAGCCCTGACGAGCGTCCGGAGCTGCGGTTCTTGCAGGTCCGGGAGGTCCCGGCCGACGAGACCGACCGGGACCTGCGGACCCGTCTCGACCGGCCGTACGCGCGGCTGCCCCGGCCCTAGAGGGACACCGCGGCCGCCGTCTGGCGGCCGCGGGTCCGAGGTCAGACGCCGACGGGGTTCGTCCGGAGCGTGCGCTCCTCGTCGGTACGGCGGACGAGCACCTGGCCGTCGCGCTCGGTCGTCTCGAACACCAGCTGCGGACGCGTCGCCGGGCCGCGCAGGACGGCGCCGTCGAGGGCGAACCGGGTCTCGTGCCACGGGCAGACGATGCACCCGTCGACCAGCTCCCCCTCGTGCAGGGGCGCCCCGCGGTGCGTGCACCGGTCGGCCATGGCGACCACCTGACCGCCGACGAGGCGGGTGAGCACGACCGGCACGCCGTCGGCCTCGCCGCCCGTGAGCTCGCCGACCCGGACCTCCGTGGCCTCGGCCGCGGGGGTCCACTCGTCGGGGGTGTGCTGGAAGGCGGTGGTGTCGATGCCGACCCCGAGCGCGTACGACATGTGCCCACCGAGCCAGCCGCCGGCGGCCATGGTGGTCGCGCCAGCGATCGACCAGGCGACCCCCCGGCCGTGGTGGCCGCGGTGCCGCTCCCACCAGCTGAGCGCGTACGCCCCGAGGGTGAGGGAGTTGACCGTCGCGTGCACCAGGCCGACGCGCTGCTCGGCGCCCGCCGTGTAGGCCCAGTCCGAGCCACCGGTCGCCATGGTCGGCAGCGCGCCCAGGATCCCCAGCCCGACCAGTCGCTTCGCGCCCTTGCGGTCGCCGACGACGTCGAAGGCGGCGGCCGCCGTCCACGAGCCGATCGGGACGGTCACGAGCAGCGGGTGGAGCGAGTGGCCCAGGAACGTGCCGCTCGCGAGGTTCTTCCACCAGGGCAGCGCGTGCCCGAGCTTCTTCTCGAAGGCGGCGGCCGGCTCGCCGAGCTTGTCGAGGAACGTGGCGTGCTCGATCACCCCGACGATCCGGTCCATCACCCGGGTCAGCGGTGCGGCCGCCGTCAGGTCGGAACGGCTCACGGGTTGAGCACGACCTTCACGCAGCCCTCTTCCTTGTTCTGGAAGATCTCGTACGCGTGCGGGGCCTCCTCCAGCGACAGGTGGTGCGTTGCGAAGGTGTCGACGCCGAGGGGGTCCTCGTCGGTCAGCAGCGGCAGGATGTCGGGCACCCACCGCAGGACGTTCGCCTGACCCATCCGCAGCTGGATCTGCTTGTCGAAGAGCGTCATCATCGGCATCGGGTCGGCCATGCCGCCGTAGACGCCGCTGAGGGAGATGGTGCCGCCGCGGCGGACCAGCTCGATCGCGGAGTAGAGGGCGGCGAGCTTGTCCACGCCGGCGGTCTTGAAGATCGGCTGCGCGATGGCGTCGGGCAGGAGCCCCGCCATCTTCTGCGCGAGCGCCGCACTCGGCGAGCCGTGCGCGTCCAGCCCGACGGCGTCGATCACGGCGTCGGCCCCGCGGCCGTCGGTCATGCTCTGGACGACCTCGAGCAGGTCGTCGCCGTGCTCGTCGAGGTCGATGACCTCGACCCCGCGGGCCTTGGCGCGGGCGAGCCGCTCCGGGACCAGGTCGACGCCGATGACCTTGCGGCCCGGGTTGTTGTGCAGGGCGATGCGGCACGCCATGTCGCCGATCGGTCCGAGACCGAGGACCAGCAGCGTCCCGTCGGCCGGGCACTCGGCGTACGTCACGGCCTGCCAGGCGGTCGGGAGCACGTCGGAGAGGTAGACGAACCGGTCGTCCGCCGGCCCCTCGGGCACCTTGATGTGGGTGAACTGCGCCTGCGGCACGCGGAGGTACTCCGCCTGGCCGCCGGGCACCTGGCCGTAGAGCTTGGAGTAGCCGAAGAGCGCGGCGCCGCTGCCCTGGTCGCGGACCTGGGTGGTCTCGCACTGCGTGTAAAGGCCGCGCTGGCACATCCAGCAGTGCCCGCACGAGATCTGGAACGGGAGCACCACGCGGTCGCCGACCTTGAGGTCGCCGACCTCGCTGCCGACCTCCTGGACGATGCCCATGGGCTCGTGGCCGAGGACGTCACCGCGGTCCATGAACGGGCCGAGCGTCTCGTAGAGGTGCAGGTCCGACCCGCAGATGTTGGTGCTGGTGATCTTGACGATCGCGTCGGTGGGCTGCTCGATCCGCGGGTCGGGCACCTCCTCGACCGAGACCTTCCGCTTGCCCTGCCAGGTGACGGCGCGCATGGCCGCTCCTTCCGTTCGTGGGTGGGTGCTCGGAGGGCGCCGCCGCACGCCTCGTGGGCGTACGGCGGCGCGACAGCCTCAGCTGTCGGAGCTGATCTCCTTGGTCACGCCGTTCGGCCCGCCGAACTCGCGGTCCGGCAGGTCGTTCAGGAAGGTCATGACCTCGTCGTCCGCGCCGTTGTCCTTGGCGGTCGCGACCAGCGAGTCCTTGGTGGCCGGGTAGCTGGCGCCCTTGAGCGCCTTCTGCAGGTGGATCGGGTTGATGTCAGCCATGTCCGGTGGTTACCCGACCACCCCGGTCGCAATCAGCGCCGCGCCCGACCGCGGCCCTCAGGCGCGACGCACCGTCAGCCGCACGAGCTGGTCCAGCCCGACCGTCGCCGCGGTGCTCCCCTCGCCCAGCGGGCCGCCGACCTCGACGCTCGACGCGAGCACCTCGCGCGCCACGAGGTCGCGGTGCTGCTCGAGCGCGGCCCGCACGTCGTCGTCCCCGCCGAGGACGAGCGCGATCCGGTCGCTGACGTCCAGGCCGGCGTCGCGCCGCGCCTGCTGCACGGCCCGGACGACGTCGCGCGCCAGCCCCTCGGCCGCCAGCTCGGGCGTCACCTCGGTGTCCAGCACGACGAAGCCGCCGCCGGGCAGCATCGACACCGCACGCCGCTCGTCGGCACCGGCCTCGCTGACCTGCGTGACGAGCGTGTACTCGCCCTCGGCCAGCGCGAACCCGCCCGCGGTCACCACGCCCGCGTCGTCGACCGACCAGTCGCCGCTCTTGGCGCCCTTGATCGCCAGCTGCACGTCACGCCCGAGCCGCGGGCCGGCCGCACGCGCGTTGACCTGCAGCACCTGGCGCACGCCGAAGGAGGCCGCGCCCTCGTCGCTCGCCGCGGCGAGGTCGACCGACCGCACGTTGAGCTCGTCGCGGACCAGGTCCACGTACGGGGCCAGCGCGGCCGCGTCGTCGGCGACCACCGTCAGGCGCGTCAGCGGCAGGCGGACGCGCAGCCCCTCCGCCTTGCGCAGCGCGGAACCGGTCGAGCAGACCTCGCGGACCCGGTCCATCGCCGCCGTCAGGTCGGAGGCCCCCGCGGCCGGCGCGGCCGTCTCCGGCCAGTCGGTCAGGTGCACGGAACGTCCGCCCGTCAGCCCCCGCCAGACCTCCTCGGAGACCAGCGGCAGCAGCGGCGCCGCGGCCCGCGTCGTGGTCTCCAGCACCGTGTAGAGGGTGTCGAAGGCCGCGTACGACTCGGGCGAGCCGCCGTCCCAGAAGCGGTCGCGCGAGCGCCGGATGTACCAGTTGCTCAGCACCTCGAGGAAGCCGCGGACGGCGTCGCACGCCCCGGCCACGTCGAGCGCGTCGAGCCGCGTCGTCAGGGTCGCGACCAGCTCGTCGAGCTTGCCCAGGACGTAGCGGTCCAGGACGTGCTCGGAGTCGCGGCTCTCCTTCGCCTCGTAGCCCTCGCCGCCGTTGGCCGCGTTGGCGTAGAGGGTGAAGAAGTAGTACGCGTTCCACAGCGGGATCAGCGTCTGGCGCACGCCCTCGCGGATGCCCTGCTCGGTGACGACGAGGTTGCCGCCGCGCAGGATCGGGCTCGACATGAGGAACCAGCGCATCGCGTCGGCCCCGTCGCGGTCGAAGACCTCGTACACGTCGGGGTAGTTGCGCAACGACTTGCTCATCTTGAGCCCGTCGCTGCCCAGCACGATGCCGTGGCTGATGCAGCTCGAGAAGGCCGGCCGGTCGAACAGCGCCGTCGCCAGGACGTGCATCGTGTAGAACCAGCCGCGCGTCTGCCCGATGTACTCGACGATGAAGTCGCCCGGGTAGTGGTGCTCGAACCACTCCGCGTTCTCGAACGGGTAGTGCACCTGGGCGTAGGGCATCGAGCCCGAGTCGAACCAGACGTCGAAGACGTCGCCGATCCGGCGCATGCGCGACTGCCCCGTCGGGTCGTCGGGGTTGGGCCGCGTGAGCTCGTCGATGAACGGCCGGTGCAGGTCGGGCACCTGCACGCCGAAGTCGGCCTCGAGCTGCGCGATGGAGCCGTAGACGTCGGTCCGCGGGTAGGCGGGGTCGTCGGAGACCCAGATCGGGATCGGCGTGCCCCAGTAGCGGTTGCGGCTGATCGACCAGTCACGCGCGCCGGCCAGCCACTTGCCGAACTGGCCGTCCTTGACGTGCTCGGGCACCCAGGTGATGTCCTGGTTGAGCTCGACCATCCGGTCCTTGATCTTGGTGACCTCGACGAACCAGCTCGAGACGGCCTTGTAGATCAACGGCTGCCGGCAGCGCCAGCAGTGCGGGTAGGAGTGCGCGTACGACTCCTGGCGCAGCAGCACCGTGCCCGGCGTCACCGACGCGGCGCGCTCGCCGCGGGTGGCCGCCTTGAGGTCGTCGATGATGTGCGGGTTGGCGTCGAAGACCTGCATCCCGGCGTACTCCTCGACCGGCCAGGTGAACTTCCCGTCGGGGCCCACGGGCATCACGGCCTCGATGCCCTCGCGGTCGGTGACCTCCTTGTCCTCCTCGCCGAAGGCGCCGGCGCTGTGGACCAGCCCGGTGCCCTCGTCGGTGGTGACGAAGTCGGCGACCACGACCCGGTGGGCGCGCGGCTGACCCGCGTAGTAGCTGAAGGGCGGGGCGTACGAGCGCCCGATCAGGTCCGCGCCGGTGAGCCGCTCGACGACGCGCGTGCGCCAGTCGAAGCCCTTCTCCTTGGCCGCGTCCCCGAAGAGCTCACGGGCGTACGACGCGACGCGCGCCTCGCCGATCACGTAGCGCTCGGTGGTGCCGGTGAAGTCGGACTCGACGACGACGTAGTCGATCTCCGGGGAGACCATGATCGCCAGGTTGCTGGGGAGGGTCCACGGCGTCGTGGTCCAGATCAGGGCGAGCTCGCCGGTCTCGAGACGGAAGCCGACGGTGACGGCCGGGTCGTTGCGGACCTGGTAGACGTCGTCGTCCATCCGGAGCTCGTGTGTGGACAGCGGCGTCTCGTCGTTCCAGCAGTAGGGCAGCACGCGCCAGCCCTCGTAGACCAGGCCCTTGTCGTAGAGGGTCTTGAACGCCCACAGCACCGACTCCATGTAGTCGGGCTCGAGGGTCTTGTAGTCGTTCTCGAAGTCGACCCAGCGGGCCTGACGGGTGACGTAGTCCTGCCACTCGTCGGTGTAGCGCAGCACGGACTCGCGGCAGGCGGCGTTGAACTTCTCGACCCCGAGCGCCTCGATGTCGGCCTTGGTCTTCAGCCCGAGCTGACGCATCGCCTCGAGCTCGGCGGGCAGGCCGTGGGTGTCCCAGCCGAAGCGGCGCTCGACGTGGCGGCCGCGCATCGTCTGGTAGCGCGGGACGATGTCCTTGACGTAGCCGGTGAGCAGGTGGCCGTAGTGCGGGAGCCCGTTGGCGAAGGGCGGGCCGTCGTAGAAGACGAACTCGTTCGCCCCGTTCGTGCCCGTCGCGTTCCGGGCGACGGACGCGCGGAACGTGTCGTCACCCTTCCAGAACGCGAGGACGCCCTCCTCGATCCGCGGGAAGTCGGGGCTCGACGGGACGGACCGGCCCTCGCCGTGGCTCTGCTTCGGGTACGTCATCGCGGGATCCTTCGTCGTGCTCGTGCCTGCTGGGACACGAGGACGACACGACCTCCGAACCGGAGGCGACGCGCCGCGGTACCACCCCGCTTGACGGCCCACCCGCACGGCCGCCCGCTCTTGTCGCAGGCTGTGACGGGCCCACCCGTCCGGTTCTACTGGGGCGGCTGCCGGGGCAGGACGCCTGTTCTTCCGGAGGCTCGCCGGTGATGGCCGGGTCGACGCCTGATGTGGTCGAGTCTAGCGATCACCCGGCGCGCGAGCATCCGGGTTCTAGCCGTCCGGCTTCAGCACCAGCGTGTGCTGGGTCTGCGCGGCCACGGCGTTGCGCGTCAGCAGCATCGGCCAGGTGCGGTCCGCGACCCAGAGCTCGGCCTGGTCCTCGTAGTAGGGGCCGAAGGGGTGCCCCGACGCGCCGCTCTGGTTGACCCAGCGCCCGGAGTCGGCGGCGCCGAGGTCGACGAGCATGCGCATCGCCGAGCCCTGGGTCACGCCGTACGGCACCTGGTCGTCGAAGCCGAGAGCCTTCACCGTCGTGCCGGAGCCGCCGACCGCGTCGTCCTCGCGGTTGAACAGGGCCTCGACCGGGGCGAAGCCGCTCGAGCCGAGGGTCTGGTTCCGCAGGCGGACGTGGTGGATCCGGCCCCAGGCCCACCGACCGGGATCGCGCGACATCAGCGAGGTCGCCTCCTTGCGGGCCAGCGTGAGCGCCGAGAGGAGGACGTCGTCGCGGTGCTCGACCTGCGGCGTCGAGGCGTCGTCCCACCAGGGGTTGTCCGGCTCCTGCAGCAGCCGGTCGAGGACCGCGTACCACCGGTCCTCGCCCTGCGGCCAGAGCTCCGGCGCGAGCTGGTCGGCGAGGACGAGCTTCTTGAGGTCGTGCGCGACGACGGCGAAGTAGGCGGCCGCGGCGGAGTCGGCCGACATCGTGTAGTCCCAGCCGACGAGGGTCTGCTGGCCCTCGCGGACGAAGCCGTCGTCCACGCGGACCCGCAGCAGCTCGGGCACGAGGGTGGCGGCGAACCGCACCCGCTCGTCGTAGAAGATCTGCTCCCCGGCGTCCGGAGTCAGGCCCTTGGCGCCGGCGAGCCGGTCGTGGATCTCCTGGCTGCGCCAGCCGTAGGAGTAGTCCGAGCCGAGCACGTACGGGTAGCGCGCGCCGATCACCTGGTTGTTCGCCGCGACGATGATCCCGCTGGCCGGGTTCTCGGCGTACGGCAGCTGGGCGAAGGGGATCGTGCCGTCCCAGTCGTACGCCGTGTCCCACCCGGGGACGGGCGTCCGACCGTCGCCCGCGCGACGGATCGGGATCTGACCGGGCAGCTGGTAGCCGATGTTGCCCTGCACGTCGGCGTAGACGAGGTTCTGCGACGGGACGCCGAGCAGCGCGGCGGCCGTCCGGAACGGCGTCCAGCCCGAGGCGGCGTCGAAGCCGAAGATCGCGTCCATCGACCGGCCCGGCGTCGAGCCGGTCCAGGCCAGGGCGACCGCGTAGCCGTCGGCGGGCCCGCCCGGGACGCGGCCGGCCGCCGCGGTCGAGGGGTCGGCGTCGGACAGCAGCGGGCCGTGCCGCGAGGAGCGGACGGTGATCGTGCGCGGGTCGTCCTCGCCGGCGACGCGCAGCTCCTCCGTGCGGACGGTCAGGGGCTCGTACGCCTCCCCCACCCGGGCCGCGCCGTCGACGACGTCCTCGAGGTAGAGGTCGGCCACGTCGGCGTAGCTGGTCGTCAGGCCCCAGGCGATCGAGGCGTTGCGTCCGATGACGACCCCGGGCATCCCGGTGATGGAGAAGCCGGTGACGTCGAAGGGGCACTGCGCCGCCACCGTCGTGCAGTGGAGCCCGACCTGGGCGAGCGGCGACGGGATGGCCGTGTCCAGGTGCGGGTCGTTGGACAGCATCGGCGCGCCGCTCGCCGTGTGCGCGCCGCTGACCACCCACGAGTTGGACCCGATGGCCTCCCCCGAGCCGAACAGCCCGGTCAGCGTCTCCTGCGCCCGCCGGGCTCCGGCGACGGCACCGCTCGCGGCCGCGGGCACGGCGGGGACGGCGGTCGAGCGCGGAGCGCCCGCCGAGGTCCCGGCCGCGGGGTCGAACACCTTGCCGACCACCGTCCCGCTCTCCACGACCGGCTCCATCCCCGGCAGCGGGTGGTCCGGGCTCAGGTCGGCGGCGCGGTCCGGACCCACGGCGCTCACGACCTGCGCCTGAACGGCCTCCGCACCGGCGTTGGACCCCAGCTGCCATCCGAAGACCTTGAGGACGGCGAGCGAGTCGACGGCCGACCACTCCTCCGGCTGGGCGTCACGACCCCTCAGCTGGAGCAGCGTGTACTCGAGCGAGATCTGCCCGAGCGAGCGGCCGCGGAGGTAGGCGTTGACCCCGGAGGCGTACGCGTCGAGGTAGCGGCGCGTCGACGGCGACTGCAGCGCCAGCTCGGCCTCGGCCGTCCGTCGGAAGCCGAGCGTGCGGACGTAGGTGTCGGTCGCCACCTGCGAGGCCCCGAAGAGCTCGGACAGCCGGCCCGCGGCCGCGTGCCGACGGAGGTCCATCTCGTAGAACCGGTCCTGGGCGGCCAGGTAGCCCTGGGCCTCGAAGAGGTCCTCGGGCTGGTCGGCGTAGACCTGCGGGACCCCGTGCCCCTCCCGCAGGACGGTCACCCGGTCGTTGAGGCCCGGGAGGGTCACCTCGCCGTCGAGCTGCGGAAGCGGGCTCCGGACGGCGGCGGTCCCGGCGCTCAGCACGCCCCCGGCGGCCAGCACGACCACGACGAGGGCGTAGACGAGCCAGCGGGGCAGAGAACGCACCCGCCGAGTATCGGTGGTCGGGCTGACGACGACCACATCTCGCGCCGGCGTCAGGCCGACCGAGGGTCGATCGCCGGGCCGACCACGACCGCATCTCGCGCCGGTGTCTGGACGACCGGACGTGCAGGACACGCTCTTCGTCCTGCGCGGCAGGGAAAAAGACATCGGGTCCGAGCGAGATGCGCGCCCGAGCGCAGCGAGGGCAGAAAGCACGGAATGAGTTGGCAGTCGATATCCTTGAGTGCTAGCGAGACCAGCACGACCACGACGAGAAGAGCCCCGAGATGCCCACGTACCAGTACCGCTGCACCGAGTGCGGAACCGACCTCGAGGCCGTGCAGAAGTTCACCGACCCGACCCTGACCGAGTGCCCGACCTGCCACGGTGCCCTGCGGAAGGTCTTCAACGCGGTCGGCGTCGTCTTCAAGGGCTCGGGCTTCTACCGCACCGACTCCCGGCCGAAGGAGGGGGCGTCCTCCTCCTCGGGCTCCAGCAGCGAGCCCAAGGGCAGCGAGTCCAAGAGCGAGTCCAAGGCCGGCGGCGAGACCAAGAGCAAGGACGCCTCGAGCTCCGGCACGTCGGAGAAGAAGTCCGACTCCGGCTCGACGAACGGCGCGGGGTCCGGCGGCGGCAAGGCTCCCGCGAAGGCCTCCTCCGGCTCGTCCACAGGGTCCACCTCCAGCAGCTGAGGCTGTGGACGACCGGCCGATCCGGGTCGGCGTCCTTATGACTGAGGTGTGCGCGCCCGCCCTGCCCCTCGTCCGTCTCCTCACCGCCGCAGCCCGCTGCGGCAGCTCAGGCGTGCGGCCTCCTGGCACCGGCGCAAGCTGGCCGTCCTGGCCGCAGTCGCGACGGTCCTGACGGGCCTCGCGTCCGTCGCCCCACCCGCACCGCCCACCACCCCGGTCGTCCGGACGACGCAGGCGCTCGCCGGCGGGGTGCTGCTCTCCGCGGACGACCTCGAGGTCGTCGACCTCCCACGGGACGCCGTGCCCGACCGCACGATGTCCGACCCGGCCGAGCTGGTCGGTCGGCGGCTCGCCGCGCCGGTCCCCCGCCGTCAGGTGCTGACCGTGACCGCGCTCGCGTCGGTGGACAGCTCGGTCGGGGTCGGACACGTCCTCGCCCCGGTCCGGCTGGCCGACGCCGACGTCGTGGCCCTGCTCGAGCCGGGCGACCTCGTCGACGTCATCGCCTCGGCCGCCGACGGCGGCGCCACGACCACGGTCGCCCGCTCGGTCCGGGTGGTCACCGTCCCCGCGGCGGACCCCGACGACCAGGGCACCGCGACCGGTGCGCTCGTGGTCCTCGACCTCGCCGAGGACGACGCCGAACCACTGGCGCGGGCGGCCGCGACGGGCAACCTGACGGTCGTCTGGCCGTGATCGGGGCTGCTAGCGTTCCGGCGGAGTCACCGGCGGCTCCGTCGACCCAGGGGGACATGTGAAGGGCTTTCGCGACTTTTTGATGAGGGGCAACCTCGTCGAGCTGGCGGTCGCGGTGATCATCGGCACCGCCTTCACGGCGGTGGTCAAGGCCTTCACCGACATGATCACCGACCTGATCGGCAAGGTCGGTGGCGTGCCCGACTTCAGCAAGACCTCGTTCTACGGGATCAGCGTCGGCGCCTTCGTCACCGCGGTGCTCTCCTTCGTCCTCACCGCGGCGGTCGTCTACTTCCTGGTGGTCATCCCCTACAACCGGGTCAGCGCCCGGCTCAAGGAGCTGGAGGACCAGCCGAAGTCGGCC
Source organism: Microlunatus antarcticus (assembly GCF_014193425.1). NCBI lineage: Bacteria > Bacillati > Actinomycetota > Actinomycetes > Propionibacteriales > Propionibacteriaceae > Microlunatus > Microlunatus antarcticus. The sequence goes on from NZ_JACHZG010000001.1 coordinate 3,803,573, forward strand.
CCGGCCGTCACCTCCGAGGACCTCCTCACCGAGATCCGGGACCTGCTGCGCCAGCAGGCCGGCAGCCCCACCACCGGTCGGGTCTCCGACCAGCGCTGAGCCGCGGCCCTCGGGTCAGGCCCCGGTGCGGGTCAGGACCCGTGATGCGGCGGGACCTCGGCGAGGAGCCGACGTTCGGCCGCGTCGGGGGCCCGTTCCGCCAGGACCGGACGGGAGGCGGCGGCCACGAGCCGCCCCCGCAGCTCGGTCAGCACCGCGGCGAACCGCGCTGCGCCGAGGCCTTCCGTGAGATCCGCCGGGACCGGGTGCGCGCCCCGGGTTCGGTCCCCGATCGCCTCGAGGACCGCCGCCAGGTCGGGCGTCTGCTGGCTCCCGAGCTCCGGACGGCGCTCCCCCGTCACCGCGTAGACGAGCGCCTGGTGCCAGGTCGCCGTGCCGTCCACCCGCTCAGCCGTCGAGGACGGTGCCGCTCGGGACGGTGCTCGGTCGGCCCTCGTCCTCGAGCCTCGCCGCACCGGTGACCGTGACGTCCCCCGCAAAGGTCCAGTCACCCACGACGGCGAGGCTCTCGGCCCCGCGCAGCGACGGGACGCCGTCGGGGAAGTGGCCGTCGAACCGGGCGATCGTCTTGTAGTGCTTCGGGTCGAGGTCGATCAGCGGAGCCGGGTCGACGACCCGGTCCAGCCGGCCCTCCGGCGTGACGTCGTACACGTCGGAGCGGAGCAGCATCAGGTCGTTCGTCGTCTTGACCGGGAGGAAGCGCTCGCGCCCGACCCCGATCGCCGTGGCCCCGGCGAAGACCTCGATCGCCGCGCCCATCGCGCTCTCGATCTGCACGACCTCGGGCGAGGACGCGTCGGCCGGGTCGACGTTCTTGACGTTCTTGATCAGCGGCAGGCCGAGCACGGCCTTGCGCTCCTTGAGCACCTTCGAGACCGCCGCCAGGTCGAACCACAGGTTGTTGCAGTGGAAGAAGGGGTGCCGGTGCTCGTCGGTGAAGTAGTGCATCTCGTCCGGAGCCGTCTGGGCGGTGTCGCGCAGGATCAGCCGGCCGTCGGACTTCCGGATCGCCAGGTGCCCACCCTTGCGGTCGGCCGGGGTGCGGCGGCAGACCTCGGCGGCGTACGGGGACCCGCTCGCCGCGAACCAGCCGGCGATGGTGGCGTCCGGCGCGGCACCGAGGTTGTCCGAGTTCGAGACCGAGGCGTACGCGTAGCCCTGCTCGAGCAGCCGGTCGAGGATGCCGGACCCCTCCAGCGTCGTGTAGAGGTCGCCGTGCCCGGGCGGGCACCACTCGAGCGTGGGGTCGGCCGGCCACTCGACGGGAGTGAGGTCGGAGGTGAGGAGCTTGGGCTCGAGGTTCTGCTCGAAGTCCAGGCCGAGCCCGTCCACCGGCAGGTCGTCGTACGCCGCGAGCGCCGCCAGGGTGTCGTCCCGCGTGCGGAAGCTGTTCATGAACAGCAGCGGCAGCCGGGCGCCGTAGGTGGCCCGCGCCGCCCGGACCTGCTCGACGATCAGGTCCAGGAACGTCTGGTCGCCGCGGACGGGCAGCAGCGACTTCGCCTTCTCCATGCCCATCGACGTGCCGAGCCCGCCGTTCAGCTTGATGATCGCCGTGCGACCCAGCGCCTCGGCGGCCTGCTCGGGGCTCACCTCGACCGCGCTCAGCATCGGCGGGTCGGTCAGCGGGTCGATGCTGTCCTCGGCGATGAGGCCGGTGACGCCCTCCTCGAGCTGGTGGTAGTAGTGCGTGAAGACCTCGATCGCCTGGGGCTGCACCCCGGCCTCGGACATCTTGCTGCGGGCGGCTTCCAGACCCTCTGCGCTCATGCCGCCGATCCTAGAGAGGACGGGCGCCCTACTTCGCCTCGGGCGTGATCGCCGTGAGCAGGTTCACGGTCGCGGCGGCCACCTGGTCCTGGACCGCCCCCGGGTCGGCGGTCGGTGTGCCGTCGCCGGGCTGGCGGCCGTACGAGCCGAAGCTCGCGTGCGACGCCCCCGGCACGACGACGAACGTCGCGTCCGCGGGCAGGTTGGCCTTCGACCGCGCGATGTCCTCCGGGGTCACGAGGCCGTCCTGGTCGCCGGACACGGAGGTGACCCTCAGGTCGGTCCGCTCGACCTTCGCGGAGGGGTAGGAGGCCAGCAGCAGCAGGCCCTCGACGCGCCGGTCGTCCTCGGCGTACGAGGCCGCGACCGTGCCCCCGAGCGAGTGCCCGCCGATCGCCCAGTGCCCGACCTCGGGGTGGTTCTCGATGACCTTGGTCGCGTGGTCGCGGTCGAAGATCGAGAAGCCGAACGGCTCCTTGAGCACGACGACCAGGAAGCCCGCCTCGGCGACGCGGCGCAGCTCGGGCGCGTACGCCTGAGGGTCGACCCGGGCGCCGGGCAGGAAGATCAGCCCCGTCGTCGGGGCGACCACGGTGCCCCGGTTGTCCTCGACGCTCGGCACCAGCTCGTACCAGGTGACCCGGTCGACCAGGCGTACGCCGTTCTCGGTCCGGAGCGCCGTGACGGCCTCCGCGGTGGCGGCGAGCGGGCGGGAGTAGCCCAGGAGCACGACCGACACGAGCGCGAGCACCAGCAGCGGGACGGCGAGCACGATCCGCAGCTTCGCGCGGCGCTCGAGCTGGGCGGGGGTGCGTCGTGCCGGCTGTTCGGGGTCGTCGCCCTCGCGGTCCTGCCGGTCGCCGATGGCCAGGGACGCGACGGCCCAGGCGAGGGCCACGAAGCCCAGCAGGCCGGTGGCCAGACCGAGGACCACGCCGGCGGGGTGACCGTTGAGGATCACGCTCCCGCGGGTCCAGCCGATCCACACCGTGACGCCGACCATGGCGGCCCCGAGCACCAGCCAGAGGAACGCCAGCACCGTACGGCTGACAGCACCGGGTTGCCGCATGGCGACGAGGGTACGGGGCCGGGGTCGGAGCCCTTCCCCGACGCGCGCGGTCGGGTCTACCCTCCTGCCAGGAGCCGCCCGCGACCGAAGGAGCACGTGATGGCCTCGCGCCTCAACCCGTACCTCAACTTCCGCGGCCAGGCCCGGGAGGCCCTCGACTTCTACGCGTCGGTCTTCGGCGGGGACGTCGCCGTGAGCACGTTCGGGGAGTTCGGCGACCCGCCGCCCGGGAGCCAGGCCACCGACGTCATGCACGGCCAGCTCGAGACCTCGATGGGCTTCACGCTGATGGTCTCGGACGTGCCGAGCTCGATGGAGCTGACGGTCGGCGACAACATCACCGTCAGCCTCAGCGGGGACGACGTCGACGCCCTGCACGGCTACTGGGAGCGGCTGTCCGCCGACGGGACCGTCGTCTTCCCGCTCGAGCGGCAGATGTGGGGCGACGAGTTCGGCCAGTGCAAGGACCGCTTCGGCGTGCCCTGGCTGGTCAACATCACCGCCGGCGCCTGAGGCCCTCCCGCCCGGTGGCGTTCGACCGGCGTCCGGTCCGCCGCGTCGAGGGGGTCGACGAGCCGCCGGACGTCACGTGGCCGGCGACGGTGCCTGCCGTCGCGCAGGTGCTCCGCGACGGGCTCGACCTCCCGGCGGGCGTCACCTTCCTGGTCGGCGAGAACGGTTCGGGGAAGTCCACGCTGCTCGAGGGCCTGGCCGGGGCGTTCGGGCTGGGGGTGGAGGGCGGCGAGCGGCAGTCGCTGCACCAGACGTACGTCTCCGAGTCCGGGCTCGTGGACCACTTGCGCCTCGAACGCGGAGCCGGCGGCACCCGGAACGGCTTCTTCCTCCGCGCGGAGACCATGCACGGCTTCTTCACCTACCTGGCCACGGAGGCCGGCGTCTCCGGCTACCACGAGATGAGTCACGGGGAGTCGTTCCTGGCGGCCATGCAGTGGTACTTCCGCCGTCCCGGCTTCTTCTGCCTCGACGAGCCGGAGGCGGCGCTGTCCTTCTCCTCGACGCTCGTGCTCGTGGCGCAGCTGCACGAGCTGGCGCAGACCGACGGTGCCCAGGTGGTCTGCGCGACCCACTCACCCGTGCTGGCCGCGCTGCCGGGCGCGACGATCCTCGAGGTCGGCGACTGGGGCCTGCGCGAGACGACCTGGGACGACCTCGTGCTGGTCGCGAGCTGGCGGTCCTACCTGCAGGACCCGCAGCGCTACCTGCGCCACGTCCTCGAACCCTGACGCCCGCCGCCGACCGGGGAGGTCCCGGTCGATCGCTAGCGGAGGAGGAGCAGGACCAGGGCGGCCAGGGCCGCGAGGGCGAAGAGCCAGGACAGGACCGTCGCCAGCCGGGACGCCTGGCGGGAGATGTCGTTCATGACCGCGCGCTCCGCGTCCGTCACGTGGTCGGAGAGCGGGCAGATGCAGGTGGCGTTCTCGGCGCAGACGATGTCCGCCTGCCGCGGGAGGCAGGCCCCGTACGCGGGCTCGTGCTCGACGAGGGGGCTCTCCGGCACCAGGGGCAGGACGTCCGGGTGGAACGCGACGTCCGCGCCCTCCGGTCGAGGGCTCCCCGTGTAGTGGAGGACCCGACCCGCCGGGGCGGGGTGGACGGTCGGCGCGGCGGTGGCCCGGAGAGACAGCGGGTGAGCGGTTCGAGGGAGCATCGGGGGCTTCTTCCGAGGAGGGCTGCGCGCAGCCGTGCCAGTACGATCCGATCTCCCCCGAGAGCGCGGCTACGCCCGATCGACCCAGATTCGAAGCCCCTCCGGACCTGGATTGCTCCGGAACTCAATTTATTCTTCAACGTCTCGACGGCGGGTCGATCCCCGGCTTCTGACGGCGAGTGGCGGCGCCCCCAGCAGGATTCGAACCTGCGACACGAGGTTTAGGAAACCTCTGCTCTATCCCCTGAGCTATGGGGGCCGGCGCCACAGGTTAACCGTCCTGGGAGCATGGGCCCATGCCCCGACCGATCGTGCTGGACGTCGACACCGGGACCGACGACGCGCTCGCGCTGCTCTACGCCGTCCGGTCCGCCGACCTCGACCTGCGCGGGGTGTCCTGCGTGGCGGGCAACGCCGGCCTGGAGCAGGTGGTCGACAACACGCTGCGGGTCCTCGACGTCGCCGGGGCGCCGGACCTCCCGGTCGCGGCCGGGGCCACGAAGCCGTTCATCGAGCGCGCTCAGACCGACGAGCAGTTCCACGGCGAGAACGGGCTGAGCGGCGTCGAGTTGCCGACCGCGACGCGGACCGTCTCGGCGCTGAGCGCGACGGAGATGCTCTACACGCAGATCACGTCGTCCGCCGAGCCCGTCACTCTCGTCAGCCTGGCGCCGATGACGAACGTGGCCATGCTGTTGACGCTGCACCCCGACGTCGCCGACCACCTCGAGCGCCTCGTGTTCATGGGCGGGTCGGCGTCGCAGGGCAACGTCACCGCGGTGGCCGAGTTCAACGTCTGGCAGGACCCCGAGGCGGCGACCTGCGTGGTCGAGTCCGGGCTGCCCGTCACGATGTACGGGCTCGATGTGTTCAACCGTCTGCTGATCCCGCAGGAGGCGGCCGACCGGTGGACCCGGTCCGGCCATCCCGCCGTGCGCGCGGCGGGCGAGCTCCTGCACCGCCGCGGCATGCGGGCCGCGGGCTTCGAGCAGGACTACGAGGGCGTCCTCGGGGACGCCGGCGCCCTGCTGATCCTCACGCACCCCGAGCTGTTCACGACCGAGGCGCTACCGGTCCGGGTGAACCTGCAGGGCATCGGCCGCGGCCAGACCGTCGTCGACCGACGTCCCCTCGCGCAGGACCAGCAGGCTCTGGACCGCGACCCGTGGCGCGTCCTCGAGGTCGCGCTCGACCTCGACGTCGAAGCCGCCGCGGCCGCGTACTGCGCGGTCGTCGACGACTTCGACCGCTAGCTCACTGGTGCGGGTGGTCGTGTCCCGCGTGGTCGTCGGAACCCTCGTGCTGCTGCTTGAGCTCGGCGACCTGCTTGTGCACCTCGGCCATGTCGAGGCCCTTGACCGCGTCCACGACCTGCTTCAGGGCCGGGCCGGGCAGCGCGCCCGCCTGGTTGAAGACCAGCACGCCCTCACGGAAGGCCATCAGCGTCGGGATGCCCTCGATGCCGAGCGACCCGGAGAGCGCCTGGTTGGCGTCCGTGTCCAGCTTGGCGAAGACGATCTCGCCGTGCTCGCTCGACTCCTTCTCGAAGATCGGGCCGAAGCGCTTGCACGGGCCGCACCAGTCGGCCCAGAAGTCGACCAGCACGATGTCGTTGTCGCTGATCGTCTGCTCGAAGTTGTCGGCGTTGATCTCGACCGTCGCCATGTTCCTGCTCCTCCACGTTGCGTCTCGCGACGTCCGTCGCGGGCCTTGGAGGAGGAACGACCGACCCGGCGGGGCTATTCCGACGGCCCCGCGACCTACTTGATGGCCACCAGCCGGCGTACGGGGATGGCGATGTCGACCGAGCCGCGCCGTTCGGCGGCCTCGCTGAGGTAGTCGAGCGCCGACGCGACCCGGGCGGGGGAGGTGAACGGCAGGTAGACGGCGGAGAGCAGGAGGGCCGCGTCGTCCGAGGTCTCGATGGTGAAGCGGTAGCGCTCGCGCTTGTCCTCGACCACCGTCATGCCCTGCTCGGCCACCGTCCGGCGGAAGCCGGCCAGCTCGACCGGTCCCGGGAAGCGGGGCTTGGCCCGCAGCCGGACGTTCAGCTGGCCCAGCTGGCGCACGTCGGCGGGGGCCAGCGGGCGTACGGCGGGGGCGATGGCGGCGAGCACGCCACCGGGGCGGAGCACCCGGGCCACCTCGGCGATCACCGTCGGCAGCGGCTGGACGACGACGAGGCCGAGCGCGCTCGTCACCACGTCCACGGAACCGTCGCGGAACGGCAGCACCCGGGCGTCCGCCCGGACGAGCGGACCGGCGCCTCGCTGCTGGGCGAGCCGGAGCTCGGTGTCGGAGAGGTCGACCCCGACGACAGTGCGTCCGGGACGGGCGAGCTCACGGGCGACGGGTCCGGAGCCCGACGCCAGGTCGACGACCACGCCTGCGTCCGCCGAGACGGCCCGGGCCAGCCAGCGGTAGGGCGTGTGGTCGGCGCGGAGGGCGCGCGACAGCACGTCCTCGACCACCCCGGGCCGGCTGGCGTGGAAGCCGGCGAGGTAGTCGGGCCAGTCGACCTGGCGGTCAGCCACGGCCCGCGTCAGACCGGGGTGACGAACAGGTGGGTCGAGGCCTCGCGGTCGATCTCGCAGCCCGGGAACCCGGCCGCGGACAGGCGTACGCCCAGTCCGCCGGCCTCGGCGTCGACCTCGGTGCCCGGTCGGATGCCGGCGACTCGCAGGGTGCCCATCATCTCGACGTCCTTCTGGATCTCCTCGCTCATGCGCTCGATCACCACGCGCGCCGGGGCGTCGCGGACCGCGTCGGCGAGCTGGACGTTCCCGGACCGGAACAGCGTGGCGGGCTCGACCACGCCGAGCTCGTCGAGGCCGGGGATCGGGTTGCCGTACGGGGACTCCGTCGGGCTGTTGAGCAGGTCGACGAGCTTGCGCTCGACGTCCTCGGAGATCACGTGCTCCCAGCGGCAGGCCTCGTCGTGGACGAGCTCCCAGTCCAGCCCGATGACGTCGATGAGCAGCCGCTCGGCCAGCCGGTGCTTGCGCATGACCCGGATGGCCCGGGACCGGCCCTCGTCGCTCAGCTCGAGGTGACGGTCGCCCTGGACGCGCACCAGGTTGTCGCGCTCCATCCGCGCGACCGTCTGGGAGACGGTCGGCCCGCTCTGGTGCAGGCGCTCGGCGATGCGGGCGCGGAGGGGGACGATCCCCTCCTCCTCCAGCTCGTAGATCGTCCGGAGGTACATCTCCGTGGTGTCGATGAGATCGCTCACGTTCAGCCCTCCTGGATCGGCGCACGGGCCTGTGGAGCAACGTCAGCCCTCGCGTGTGCGACCCGACCGCAAGACTAGACGACATGACTCCCCCCGATCGCCCGGTGATCTGGTGGGTGCGGCGCGACTTCCGCCTCGCCGACAACCCCGCGCTGGGTGCCGCCGTCGACGAGGGGGCGGCCGTGCTGCCCCTCTTCGTCTCCGACCCCGTCCTGCGCCGGTCCGCCGGGCACGGCCGGGCCGCATGGCTGACGGCCGCGGTGGCCGACCTCGACCGGGTGCTGTGGGACGCGGGCGGGCCGGGTCTCACGGTGCTCGAGGGCCGGCCCGAGGAGGTCGTCCCCCGCCTCGCCGCCGCGGTGGACGCGCCCACGGTGCACGTGAGCGCGGACTTCGGCCCGTACGGACGCCGGCGGGACGGCCGGGTCGCGGCGGCGCTGGCCCGCGACGGCCGAGAGCTGCACGCGACCGGGTCGCCCTACGCGGTGGCGCCCGGCACGCTGAGCAGCCAGACCGGGACCCCGTTCCAGGTCTTCTCCCCCTTCCACCGGGCCTGGCTGGCCCGGGGCGTGCACGGCCCGGCGCCCGAGATCGACCCGACCGCGGTTTCCTGGCTCGCCCACCCGGACCGCCTGGCGGTCGAGGACCCCGACCCCGACCTCGCCGAGAAGGCGGGCGAGGCCGCAGCACGGCGCGGCTGGGAGGACTGGCTGCACCTCCAGGCCGGCGGGCCGGCGGACTACAAGCGGCTGCACGACGTCCCGGGCGCCGACGCCACCGCGCACATCTCGGCGGCGCTGCGCTGGGGCCACCTGCACCCGAGGACGGTCCTCGCCGACCTCGCGGGGCTGGACGGCGAGGGGCCGGCGGCGATCGCCCGCCAGGTCGCCTGGCGCGACTTCTACGCCGACGTCCTCTGGCACCGGCCCGCCGCGACGACCCGTCCGGTGCAGCCACGCTTCGCCCAGCTCCACCGCGACGACCCGGCCACCTCGGAGACCGCCGCCGCGCGACTCGTCGCCTGGCAGGAGGGCCGTACGGGGTACCCGCTCGTCGACGCCGGCATGCGCCAGCTGCGGGCGGAGGGCTGGATGCACAACCGCGTACGCCTCGTCGTCGGGTCGTTCCTGGTCAAGGACCTCCACCTGCCGTGGGAGGAGGGCGCGCGCTGGTTCATGACCTGGCTGCACGACGGCGACGTGGCCAGCAACCAGCTCAACTGGCAGTGGGTCGCCGGCTGCGGCAACGACCCGTCGCCGTTCTACCGGGTCTTCAACCCCACGACCCAGGCGGAGAAGTTCGACCCGGACGGGGCGTACGTCCGCCGCTACGTGCCGGAGCTGGCCGGCGTCGCCGTCGAGCACGTCCACGAGCCCTGGCTCGCACCCGGCGGTCCCCCGGCGGGCTACCCCGCGCCGGTCGTCGACCACAAGACCGAGCGCCTCGAGGCCCTCGACCGCTGGAACGAGGTCCGCGGCTGAAGCCCGCAGCCCACCCTCCCCCGCGTTCCCCCATCCCCTTGAGGAACCGCTGACTCCCGCCCTGGAACCCGGCGTCGTCCCCGTCAGGAGTCAGCGTTTTCTGTGGGCGAACGGGGGCAGGCGGACGAGTTCGAGAAAGTCGTTGACCGGCGCGCGGAGCCGACCTACCGTTGCGGTACACGGAAAGGAGGTGGTCCGATTCATGCATTCTCTTCGGACAAGTGAGGTGGCGGCGGCCTAGCCGTTCGACCTAGGACGCGGCGTGATCCGCTCGGTCGAGAGGCCGGCTAATCCAAGCCAACACCCGAACCCGCGAGTGCCAGACCGTCCATCTGGCCGACGTCAGGGCTCCACCGGAGCCTCGTCGCCAAGCTCGCGGGTTTGTCATGCCCGGATCTTTTTGTCTCCGCTTCGCTCCGACGCGGACCGGGCTCTGGTCCGATGTCTTCCTCCCTCCCTCGGAAGCCCGCAGGTCGCACTTCTCCCGAGCCTGGGTGCCGCGGGGCTTCCTCCTAAGGTCGTCCAGACACCGGCGCCCGGACCGGCGTGGGTCCGGCTCGCAGACGCGTTGGGCAGGTGGATCTGCCTACTCCGGTTCGCCCACCGGCAGCACCGGGCTCAGGGCCCGCACCGTCTCCAGCAGGTCCGCCTCCTCGGCCGACTTGTCGGGGCGGTAGCGGAGGACGCGCGCGAAGCGCAGGGCCACGCCGCCGGGGTAGCGCGTCGAGACCTGCAGCCCGTCGATCGCGATCTCCACCACCGTCGTCGGCTCCACGAAGACGACCCCGCGCGTACGCCGCGTCTCGAGGCCGAGGAAGTGCTCGGTCTGCCAGCGCAGCGTCTCGTCGGTCAACCCCTTGAAGGTCTTGCCCAGCATCACGAAGCCGCGGTCGGGGTCCCGGGCCGCGAGGTGGAGGTTCGACAGCCAGCCCTGCCGGCGGCCGTGGCCCCACTCCACCGCCACGACGACCAGGTCGAAGGTGTGCCGGGGCTTGAGCTTGACCCACCCCGAGCTGCGGCGACCGGCCGCGTACGGGGCGTCGAGGTTCTTGACCACGACCCCCTCGAAGCCCTGGCCGACCCAGTCGGCGAAGACCGTCTCGACCTCCTCGGTGCTCGTCGCCACGACCCGCGGGACGATCAGGTCGGCGGGCAGCAGGGACTCCATCGCCGCGGCGCGCTCCCGCAGAGAGACGTCGAGGAAGTCCCGGCCGTCGGCGTGCAGGACGTCGAAGAAGAACGGCCGCAGCGGCAGGCGGCGCTCGGCGGCCGGGACGTCGAGGCTGCTCATCGTCCGCGAGGCCACCGCCTGGAAGACCTCGGGCCGCCCGTCGTCGCGCAGGGCCAGCACCTCGCCGTCGAGCACCAGGCGCTGGTGCGGCAGCGCGAGGACCGCGTTGACCACCTCGGGCAGCCGCGCGGTGATGTCGTCCAGGCTGCGCGTGAAGACCCGCACCGCAGCGCCGTCGCGGTGCACCTGGACGCGGATGCCGTCGAGCTTGGCGTCGACCATCGCCGGGAGCCCCGAGCGCTCCACGGCCGCCGCGGGGTCCGGCTCGCTGGCCGCGAGCATCGGTTGCACCGCCGTGCCGACCGCCAGCCCGACCGACTCCAGCGCCGCCAGCCCGCCCGCGTGCAGCAGGGCGGCGGCGGCCACGGTCGAGGAACGCAGCATCGCCGCCCGGCGTACGGCCGCCACGGGGACCTCGTACGCGACGGCGAGCGCCTCCTGGACCGCTGCCTCCGAGGCGCCCTGACGGAGCTCGCCGAAGACCAGGCCCCGCAGGAAGTGCTGCTCGGGCCCGGTCGCCCGCGCGAAGAGCGCCTCCACCGCGGCCGCCCGCACGGCGACCGAGCCCGGCCCCGCGAGGGCGGAGATGGCCTCGAAGGCCTCGTGGACCTCGGCGACGGTCAGCGTCGCGACGGTGGCCGGCGCGGGCAGGTCGCCGAGCGAACGTCCCCCCACCCCCGTCCGGCGCTGGCGCAACGAACCGATCAGGTACGACACCACGGTCTCGAGGTCGTCGCCGTCCCCCAGGTCGGCCAGGACCGCGACGATCAGGTCCCGCTTGGCGAGCCGGCTGCGGGTGGCGCCGAGCGCGCCCCAGGTGTTCGCCAGTCGCTCGAGCAGCATGAACCGATCATGCAGCGTCGGTCTGACGCTTTCTGAGCCGGAGGACCAGGATCACCGTGGCACCGAGTGCGGCAGCGAGCGCGAACACCGCCGCCGTCTCGAGCGGGAGCGTGGTCACGCTTCGCAGGTACGTGGCGTACGTGCTCAGCGTGGCGATCTGCATCAGCGCGGCCACGACCAGGAAGCGCCGGTCGACGAAGACCGCGACCACCGCGAGCACCTCGCCGAGGAAGAAGTACCGCTCGTGCATCTCGGGGAGCAGCAGCGGCACGACCAGCGACAGCGTGGCCGCGACGAGCACCATCTCCGCCGGGTCCAGCCGCCGGCGTCGGGCGAGGAGCCAGACCGCGAACGCCAGCGCCACTGCGGCGGCGAGGCCCAGGCCGGCCCACTTCCACGTGGTCGAGGCGTCGGCCGGGAGCCAGGCGTACCAGGTGGGCGCGTTGCTGGTGAAGCTGTGCGCGGTCGTCGTCCTGCCACCCCCTCCTCCGCCGAAGCCGCCACCGCCGCCCGGTCCACCGCCCCCGAAGCCGCCACCGCCGCGACCGCCGCCGCCGAAGCCCCCGCCCGCCCGGGCCGCTCCCCCGCCGCTCCCGCCGGCGCCCGACGGGTTGCTGATCTGGGCGGGGTAGACCGACAGCTGGCTGGCGAGGCTCCGGCCCGCGACCCAGGCCGGGACGAGTGCCGCCAGGAAGGTGGCCGGCACCAGGACCAGTCCGCGCAGGCGCTGCCGGTTCACCAGCACCAGCACGACCAGGGCCGGCAGGAAGAACAGGGCCTGCAGCTTGAAGGCGAAGGCCAGCCCGAAGAGGACGCAGGCCAGCGCCGTCTGGCGGCGCAGCAGGAGGTAGAGGCTACCGAGGCACAGCGAGGCGTAGATCGAGTCGCACTGCGCCCACCAGGCGCTGTTCAGCACCACCGTCGGCAGCAGGAACGTCGCCCCGAAGGCGATCGTCGGCAGCCACCGCGCGGCGGGGCGGACCTCGCGGACGATCCGGTACGCGACGACGGCGAGCAGCACGTCGAAGAGGATCGAGATCGCCTTGACGCCGACGAGCGGGTCGACCGGGAGGTACGAGAGGGCGGCCAGCAGGACGAGGTACGGCGTGTTGTAGTTCGAGAACGAGTCCGCGAGGCCCGCGAAGCCGCCGGCCTCGACGAGGTGGGAGTACCAGGGCAGCAGGAACGCCCTGTAGTCCCCGGACTGCTCGCCCAGCATCGGTACCCGCGCCGCGAGGCCGACGACCAGGAGCACGGCGAGCACGACCGGCACCGCGCGTCGGCGCACTGAAGGTCGTGCGTCGATCGCGGGCGCGGCCGACGCAGCCGGGCTGCTGGCGGTCGGGATGGGGGCAGAGGTCGTCGGCACGTCCTCACCCTCGCGCCGGCCGCTGTGCGCCGGCTTTGGCCGCGTTGTGGACCCCCCGTCGGTCTCGGGCGGGCCCTGCGACGATCGGGCGATGAGCGCGAACGACGCCCCCGGGGTCCTGCTGGACGTCGACGGCACCCTCCTCGACACCAACTACCTGCACGCCCTCGCCTGGTGGCAGGCCTTCCGCGACGCGGGCGTCGCCGGCGTGACGATGGCGGACACGCACCGCGCCGTGGGCATCGCGAGCCAGGGGCTCGTCGACCGGCTGGCGGCCGAGGCCGACGACAGGACCAAGGCCAAGGTCGTGAAGCGGCACACGAAGCGCTACGCCAAGCTGCAGGACGAGGTCGTCGCGTTCTCGGGGGCAGACCATCTCGTACGCCGCTGCCACGACGCCGGCCTCCGGGTGGTGCTGGCCACGAGCGGGCCCCGCAGCGACCTCGACTGGATGCTGCCCGCGATCGGGGTCGGCGTTGGCGTGCTGGCCGGGACGACCACCTCGGACGACGTCGCCGAGGGCAAGCCGGCCCCGGACCTGATGACCACCGCGATGCGGCAGCACGACCTCGACCCGGCCCGGACGGTGGCGATCGGCGACACGGTCTGGGACGTGCAGGCTGCGCGGGCCGCGGGCGTCCGGATCATCAGCCTCACCTGCGGCGGGATCTCCGGGCGCGACCTCGAGGCGGCCGGGGCCGACGAGGTCTTCGACGGCCCGTCCGACCTGGTCGACCGCTGGGACGACTCCCTGCTCGCCCGGCTGGTCTGAGCCCGGTCCGGAGGGCTACTCCCGGACGTCGGCCGGCTCGCCCGTGAGGGGCAGGCCGGCGGCGATCCACCCCTCGACCCCGTCGACGACGTCGGTCGCGTCGAGGCCGAGGTCACGCAGCGAGCGCGCCGCGAGCGACGAGCTGTAGCCGTGGCGGCAGACCACGACGATCCTCCGGCGGCTGCCCGCCTCGGGGATCCGGTTCGGGCTCGTCGGGTCCAGGCGCCACTCGAGGACGGTCCGGTCGATCACGAGCGCGCCCGGCAGGTCCCCGGTCCGGGCGCGGTGCGCCGCCGTCCGCGTGTCGACCAGCAGCGCGCCCGCCTGCACCGCCGCGTACGCCTCCGTGGCCGTCAGCCGCGTCCACCCGACCCGGGCGCGGGCGAGCAGGCCGTCGACGGCGCTGGGGTCGGTCACGAGCCGATGATGCACGAACGGCGCCCACCCCGTGAGGGGTGGGCGCCGTGGGTGCTGCTGCTGTGGTGCTGCCTCAGGCCTTCTGCTCGCCCTCGGTCGGCTCGAGCGTCGCGGCCTCTTCGGCGTTGACGTCGTCGCTCGGCTGCTCCTGCTCGGAGGTCGCCTCGTCGCGCTCGTTGGTGTCCTCGACCAGCTCCTCGGCCGGGGCCTCCTGGGTCGGGGCGTCCGGGCTGACCTGGGACTCGCCACCGTCGGCGACGGCCGTGGAGCCGGCGGCCGGGGCCGCCGCCTTCTTGGCCGGTCCGCGCGTCGCGGTCTTGCGGGCCGGGGCCGGCGCGGAGCTCACCTTGGCGCGGTTCGTACGACCCGCCTCGACCGTCTCCGTGACGATCTCGATCTGCGCCATCGGGGCGTTGTCGCCCTTGCGGGGACCCACCTTGGTGATGCGCAGGTAGCCGCCCTCGCGGTCGGCCAGGGTCGGGGCGATCTCGGTGAACAGCACGTGCACCACACCCTTGTCGCGGACCGTGGTCAGGACCGAGCGGCGGGCGTGGATGTCACCACGCTTCGCCTTGGTGATGAGCTTCTCCGCCAGCGGGCGCAGCCGCTTGGCCTTGGCCTCCGTCGTCACGATCTTGCCGTGCTCGAACAGCTGCGTGGCCAGGTTGGCCAGGATGATCCGCTCGTGCGACGGGCTGCCGCCGAGGCGGGCGCCCTTGGTCGGTGTGGGCATGGTGTCCGTTCTCCAGTGTCAGGTCCGGGTCGCCCGCCCCGCGGACGGGGCGGGCGTTCGGCTGCCCGCGGGGTCCGCGGGCGGTGGGCTCAGTACTGCTCGGTCTCCGTGAAGTCCGCGTCCTCGGTGTCGTCGTCGTAGCGGATCGCGCTCAACGGGTCGAAGCCGGGGGCGCTGTCCTTCAGCGACAGGCCCATCTCGTGCAGCTTCAGCTTGACCTCGTCGATGGACTTGGAGCCGAAGTTGCGGATGTCCAGCAGGTCCTGCTCGCTGCGCGAGACGAGCTCGGACACCGTGTGGATGCCCTCGCGCTTGAGGCAGTTGTACGACCGGACGGTCAGGTTGAGGTCCTCGACCGGCAGGGCCAGGTCGGCGGCGAGCTGCTCGTCGATGGGCGACGGGCCGATCTCGATGCCCTCGGCCTCGACGTTGAGCTCACGGGCCAGGCCGAAGAGCTCGGTCAGCGTGCGCCCCGCCGAGGCGACGGCGTCGCGCGGGCGGATGGCCGGCTTGGTCTCGACGTCCAGGATCAGCCGGTCGAAGTCGGTGCGCTGCTCGACGCGGGTGGCCTCGACCTTGTAGGTGACCTTGAGGACCGGCGAGTAGATCGAGTCGACCGGGATGCGGCCGATCTCGGCGTCGATCGCCTTGTTCTGCACGGCGGAGACGTAGCCGCGGCCACGCTCGACGACGAGCTCCATGTCGAGGCGACCGGAGTCGTTCAGCGTGCAGATGTGGAGGTCGGGGTTGTGCACCTCGACACCGGCGGGCGGCGCGATGTCGGCCGCCGTGACCTCACCGGCACCCGACTTGCGCAGGTACATGGTGACGGGCTCGTCCTCCTCGGAGGACACGACGAGGGCCTTGAGGT